>JAFXVN010000072.1 GCA_017524545.1 Bacteroidaceae bacterium | reverse complement strand
TTCTCGGATGCTTTAGCACCAAGGCGCGCTGTTAAGGCGCGGAGCGCTACGCTCGTGGAAGTTAAAGAGGACAATACCAAATGTATTTCCTCGCATCCAAAACTATCGGCCAGCACGAAGTGCTTAACTTCCAGCCAGCTTGCTGGCTTAACTCCCTATTTAACTCCATTTTATAACTCCCGAAACTTAAATTATTCAGATTTAGCGGATTGCCCCTGAATCGGTTTAACCCAAATCGGTCATTAGACCAACTTATTGTTATATTGTTTTTCTTGTTTATTCATGCCATAGCAGCATTTCTATCGTCATCTTGTCCAAAGTACTCATTTTGACGTAGCTCGCTACGCCTGCAATGACCACTTAAACAATCTGACTGATATAAATACTACTCTGACATAAATTCTAATGACCGATTTGGGTTTAATCCGAAAACAATTAAGAATAATCCGTTCAATCCGTTTAATCTGTGGTTTATATTATATATTGTGTCTGTTCACTTCATTATTTTCTTGTTGTCTTTGATGTATATGCCCCGAAGCAATTTACTATTTACAATTTTGCGTCCACTGAGGTCATAGACAGCATCCTCATTATGAATTATGAATTGTGAATTATGAATTCCTTCAATGCCGTCGATTACTTCCTGAAGCCCGTCGATGTTGGCTTTCTCGGCATTCACTGCCTCGCCTGTACGAGTATCGACAAGGATGGCAACGACACGGATGTTGGCCCTGTTGTCGATGGGTTCCTGAGCGGGGTTGTTCAGGCACGTCTGGGTGAACTTGTTGTCGGCGACATCGAAAGTATAGGTGTGCGCGTAGGGTGTGTTCTCGACGATGGCATCCGGCAGACTGTTGTCGAGGACAGCATCACCTGCGCAGGATGTCTGTATGGCAACATCGTTGAAGTGCATGTCGATGACCACACCCGGCAACGATACCCAAGGCGACAAATAGGGGTCGCTGCTGTAGCTGGTGTTGCCGGAGAGGGCGTTCTGCTGGCTCCAGTAGCGTCCCTTGCCATAGAGGTCGTCGGCCACAAGGACGTATGTCAAGCGGTATGGGTTGTTGGGGAAGTTGCGAATGAAGGTAGCAGTGGCTGTCACGTCGATAGTGGTGGGTGACGTCCAAACGGCTTCGAGCGCGAGGGCTGCTGGAGCCATGATGGCCTGCCGCGTCTTCCAGTCGTTCTCGATGCCAAGGCTCGTGCCGCCGGTACCGTAGAAAGGACTCACGGCCAGCACACGGTCGAGATAGGCGGCAGGATAGCCCGACGGATTGGCAGGCTTCGAGAGGATGGCAGCCATCTCGTCGCCGTCGTGATAGGCAATGCCCACGAAGTCATCAGGATGCAGCTTTGTCATCGCCTCCATAGCCGCCGTGCCCAAGGGGCAGTACTGGCACCATGCTCCCGTGTATTCCTCCATGAGGGGCTTGTGCTTTGGCAGCTCGGAGAGGAAAGGCATCTCGAAGCTGACGGAGGGCTGTTCGTCTTCGTTTTCAAAGCTGTTGACCATGGTGATGCGAAGCGTGATGTTGCGCGTGCCGGGTGTCTTCACGGCTGGTATTGTGGCCTTAATGGTCTTCTGCTGTCCATAGTAGGCAGTGCCAAAGCTGGTGCTGACGCGCTTCTTGATGGTGTCGCCATCCATCACCATGATATAGTTGATGTTCTTGATGGCTTCCGTGCCGTGGCTGGTAACAGTGAGGCTCACCGAAGTCTGTTTGCCGACAGAAGCGTAAGCCGCCAGGTCGTCGGGCAGTTGCAAGGAAGCGGCACGCTGGTGAATGCCCTCGCCGCCCAAACGCAACAGGAGAGCGGAAGTGCCAAGCGAGGCCGTGGTCTGCCATTTGCGATAGGTGCGTGAGGTGTGGATGTAGAGACCCTCGCTGCCGTCGAAGCACATAAGAGGTGTCTGGTTGGCATCGCTCGTTGTGGTGCTTACAGAGGGCACCTCGAACGAATAGCCTGCATAGAGGCCTTCTTCCGTGATGACGTAGGGTTCATCAAACGTCACATCGGTCCAACTGCCGCTGGGCGTGAAGCTGACGCTACGGATGTTGGGGACGTTCTTCTTGTCGCTGTCGAGGGTCAGTGCCGACGAGAGCCACGCCACATAGTTTGTGGCATTCGTTGCCCCAGTGTTGATGGGAATCCTCAGTCCGCGCACCTCCTTCCCCACAAGGAAAGGGTCGGAGAGATGAATGGCCACGTCGTAGGTTTCGGCCTTCTTTGTGCCTCTGGCTGTCGGAGTGCCATTACCCTGATAGAGACCATAGAGGAGATCGTCGGCCTGAACAGTCCACGCCGCCATGAACATCGATAATACAAGTAAAAGCTTTTTCATAATTTGAGATTTTGATATAAAGGAAATAGGAGAACAAGAAAAGGGGGTGCATCTCCTTTTCTTATTCTCCTATTTCCTTATTTACTTATTTCCAATAAATGTCGGTGAACTCCTTCTTGATGTTCACCTCTTCGAGCTTGAAGTACTTGCGGAAGAGGCTCCATGTGACGTCGAGCATCTCCTCTGTGTTGAGGTTGACGTCGATGGCAAGGAGCTTGCTCGAATAGTCCTTCGCGAAGTCGAGGCAGCGGTTGTCGTAGTCGGTGAGGTCGAAGCCGTTCTCCAGCTTTGTCTTGGCATTGGCCGCGTCGGCATAGAGGCGGATGGCTGCGTTCATCACCTGGCTGTGATCCTTGCGCGTCTTCTTTCCTGCGACGAGCTGCTTCAGACGGGACAGCGAACGGAACGGGTCGATGATGACCTTGCCGACATCACTGTCACGGCGCAGGTAGAGCTGACCTTCGGTGATGTAACCCGTGTTATCGGGCACAGCGTGCGTGATGTCACCGCCAGACAGCGTGGTCACGGCAATGATGGTGATGGAGCCGCCGCCTGCACTCTCGGGGAACTGCACGGCCTTCTCGTATATCTTTGCCAAGTCGGAATAGAGCGAGCCGGGCATAGAGTCCTTCGACGGGATTTGGTCCATACGGTTGCTCACGATGGAAAGTGAGTCGGCATAGCTGGTCATGTCGGTCAAGAGGACGAGCACCGTCTCGTGCTTCTCGACTGCGAAGTACTCGGCAGCCGCCAAAGCCATGTCGGGGATAAGGAGTCGCTCGACGGCAGGGTCTTCGGTGGTGTTGATGAAGGAGATGATGCGGTCGAGTGCACCGGCGTTAGCGAAGGTGTTGCGGAAGAAGTAGTAGTCGTCGTTGGTCATACCCATGCCGCCCAGGATAATCTTGTCTGCCTTGGCACGCATGGCAACCAATGCCATCACTTCGTTGAACGGCTGGTCGGGGTCGGCGAAGAAGGGAATCTTCTGACCAGAGACGAGCGTGTTGTTGAGGTCGATGCCTGCAATACCCGTCGCGATGAGTTCGCTGGGCTGCTTACGGCGTACAGGGTTCACCGACGGGCCGCCAATCTCGACTTCCTTGCCTTCAACCTCTGGGCCGCCGTCGATTGGCAGACCGTAAGCGTTGAAGAAACGTCCTGCCAACTGGTCGCTGACCTTGAGGGACGGACTCTTGCCGAGGAACACAACCTCGGCATTGGTGGGAATGCCGCCTGTGCCTTCGAAGACCTGAAGCGTCACATCGTCACCGATAATCTTCACCACCTGTGCCAGCTTGCCATTGATGGTTGCCAACTCATTATAGCCCACGCCCTTCGCCTTGAGCGAACAAGTAGCCTTCGTTATCTGGCTTATCTTTGTATATACTTTCTGAAATGCTGTTGCCATAACTTATTTAATTCATAATTCTTAATTCATAATTCTTAATTCTTAATTCATAGGGTAATTCATATTCATCCTGCCAATTGTGCATTGTGAATTGTGAATTATGAATTAAGCAAGTTTTCAACTTGCGAAATGTAGTCGTAGTACTGCTCACTCTTGTAGGTGGAGTAGTTCATCTGCTTGCAGAGGTTGATGAGCTTCTTGAAGTAGTCGATGACCTCGAGGAAGTTCTCGAACTTGTAGTCGTCCTTCTCGCAAATCTTCGTCACGAGGTTGAGTATCTCTTCCTGACGTTCGAGGGGCGTTACGGCATCCACTTCATCGAAGGCATCCTGCTGGAGGATGACATAGTCGATGACCTCGGACTTCCAGAAGACGATGTGGTAGTCAACAGGCACGCCATCGTCGCCCAGGATGTTGATTTGCTCGGCAATCTCCTTACCGCGCTGCATACGGGTCTTCAGGGCAAGCACCTTCGGAATCCATTCCTCGTTGATGTGCTCCTTGATGTATTCGGCGAACTCTGGGTATTCGAGGTACTTGGAGTAGGAGTCAATGGGGTTGACAGCCGGGTAGCGCTTCTTGTCGGCACGGTCCTGTTCGAGGGCGTAGAAGCAGCGGGCCACCTTCTTCGTGTTCTCGGTGACAGGCTCCTTCAAGTTACCGCCGGCAGGCGACACGGTGCCGAGGAAGGTCACGGAACCCACTTCGCCGTTGTTGAGATAGACATAACCTGCGCGTCCGTAGAAGTTTGAGATGAGGGCACCCAAGTCCATGGGGAAGGCATCGGGGCCGGGCAACTCTTCCATGCGGTTCGACATCTCGCGCAGAGCCTGTGCCCAACGGGAAGTGGAGTCGGCCATCAAGAGGACGCGCAAGCCCATCGAGCGATAGTACTCTGCCATCGTCATGGCTGTATAGACGGAAGCCTCGCGGGCTGCGACAGGCATGTTGGAGGTGTTGGCGATGATGATGGTACGCTCCATCAGCTGACGGCCTGTGTGCGGGTCAACCAGTTCGGGGAACTCAGTGAAGATTTCCACAACCTCGTTGGCACGTTCGCCGCAGGCAGCAATCACCACGATGTCGGCCTCTGCCTGCTTCGAGATGGCGTGCTGAAGCACCGTCTTACCTGTTCCGAAGGGGCCGGGGATGAAGCCTGTGCCGCCCTCCACAATGGGGTTGAAGGTGTCGATGGTGCGGACGCCTGTCTCCAACAGTTTGAATGGACGGGGCTTCTCGCGATAGTTCGTCATGGCGAACTTCACAGGCCAGTGCTGCACCATATCGACGACAATGTTACTGCCTTTTTCGTCGGTCAGGACAGCAATAGTGTCGTGAATCTTGTACTTGCCTTTCGGCATGATGCTCGTTACCGTAGCCGTGCCTTCCATCTGGAAGGGAGCCATAATCTTCAGGGGCTGGTGGTTCTCCTCCACCTTGCCGAGCCAGTCGCTTGCCTGTACCTTGTCGCCCGGCTTAACAAGCGGTTCGAAGTCCCAGAGGCGTTCGCTGTCGAGCGGTTCTGTATATTGACCGCGCTTCAGGAAGACACCCTCCATCTTGTCGAGGTCGTTCTGCAAACCGTCGTAGTTGTGGCTGAGCATACCCGGGCCGAGCTGTATCTCCAGCATGTGCCCTGTAAATTCTGCTTCGGCACCAACCTTCAGACCGCGTGTGCTCTCGAAGACCTGCACATATACGTCCTGACCGAGTATCTTGATGACCTCTGCCATCAACCGGTCGCCTCCTGTGGTGATGTAGCATATCTCGCCTTGGAGCACGGGACCATCGACACGGAGCGTGACCATGTTGGCGACTACGCCACTAACAATACCTTTTGTCATCTTTATTTAATTCATAATTATTAATTCATAATTCATAATTAGGCTACGCACTTTCAAGGCTTCCCCATTCTTTGGTAAAAGTTGTCTTGACAATGCTTGTCAGTAGCTTAATTAACTCTCTACAGTCTGTAAGCAGGCTTTCGCCTTGCTCTATGGTTATATATTCTGTTGCTTGCAATAATTCAATCCAGTATTCACTTTCACTTGCTTCTTTCAGCGAGACATTCATCTTCGTGCCGAAATCTGGCCGAGACTGTCCTCGCAAAGCTTCCTTTACATTTGCTCCGATGCTTGTGCCACATCTCAGCAGTTGCTTGGACATTACATATTCATTCTTCTCTGTTGTGAGGTACTTCCTGAGCTTCACGCATCTCACAGCAAAAGCAAAGCTTTTACCCACTATGGCATTTGTCTCAGCATCCCTCATAACTGTGAATTATGAATTGTGAATTGTGAATTATATTGAGAACTCTTGGGGTACTTGTGCCTCGCTGCGGAGGTCGTCGATTATCTTTTGGAAGGTTTCCTTGCCCTGCTCCACGTCGAGCTTTGCCCAGCGTTGCTGCATTTCGAGCTTGCAGAGGTAGGCGAAGACGGCCTCCATGTTGAAGGGTTCGAAGAAGGTTCGTTCGTCGAGCCATATCCACTTGAAAGCATCTATCATCTTTTCCTTGCGAACAGGGTCTTCCTCCTCGACAATCTTCATGAGCTGCGGAATGTAGTCCAGCTCGTGGCTGAGGTTGAAGTCCTTCGTCTTGTTCTCGCGTATCATTTCCTGCACCTCGCCCTCGCCCTTGATGAAGTCACCGATGCTCCACCCCTGCTTCCGCGCAAGCATGGCAGTGAGGATATTGGTGATGTCGAGGTTGAGTTTGTACCAACGGCGCATCATACGGCTGGGGCAAGTGCTGATGGCATAGTCGAGGAACTGAAAGGCCATTTCGTCCTCGGGGAAGTAACCTGCTTTGTCTTTGTTGAAAGCATACTCACGTGCAAAGATACTCATAAAGGCAGGGTAGCGATGCACGTTGAAGTTGAGTTCCGTGGCACTGGTGATGAGGTCGCGCAGCTGGTCGAGCGAGAAGTTGCCCCATTGGTCTATCTGTGCCTCCGGGTTTTTGAGCAGCTTGACGAGGTTGACGCAGTCGAAGTGCAGGAAGAAGTAGAAGAGCAACTTACGGTCATGCTCCGTGAGCTGCTGTTCGCACTGCTCACGCATGTCCTCGATGCTCATGCCTGGCTTCGTGTCCTGCAGGTCAATGTCCGGCAAGCCGGCTATCATGCAATAGTAATTGGCCATCTTTTTCAATTCATAATTTTTAATTCATAATTCATAATTATTTCTATCGCCTAGTTAAGGGCGTAGCCTTATTATGAATTGTGAATTATGAATTATGCATTCAGAACAACATCTCTATGAGTTGCGGACGCAGGAAATTCTTGAAATAGGTCTCGAACTCCTCTTTGCCGAAGTTCACCTTGTAGCTGCCGTCAGCAGGAGCGATGGTGAGCAGGGTGTCCTTGCCGTTGACCTTGTTGATGGTCACGCCCTTGTCGAGCAGAGCCTTTGCCTTAGCAGCAAAGTAAGCCTTGAGGCTGTCGGCTTCGCTGGTAGAGATGACAACAGGCTCGTCGGAGCTCCACTTCTCTGCGAGGGCGACGGCAAACTGTCCCAGAAAGTCAGGGCTTGCGGTCAGACCGGCAACAGCTTCCTTGACCACGCCGTCGGTCACGACGTTGGTCACCTCGCTCTTGAGGGCACTCAGAGCCTGGCTGGTGTACATCTTGAGTTCGCTGCGCGTGTTGGCTGCTGTCTCGTCGGCTTTCTTCTGAGCCTGGGCAGCGATTTCCCCTGCTTGCTGGCGAGCCTCCTCCAGAATCTTCTCTGCCTGCTGCTTCGCCTCCTGGATGATGCGGTCGGCTTCTGCCTGTCCCTTTTCCACGCCTTCGCGCAGTATTTTCTCAGTGAGTTCTTGTATCTTTTCCATTAGTCTATTAAGTGTATTATATGATTTTTCGGCACGAAGGTACAAAAAACCTTTGGGATTTCCATGCTTCTGACTAAAAAAAATGCCCTATCTGTCATTATCTGCACAGAAAGGGCAAGCCAGAAAGCATCCTTTAATAAACGCCCACTTCAGAAAGGGCAACTTTGCCCTGATGTCGGGTGACGGTGATGCGTACCTTCTCTGCCTTTATGGGAGCAAAACGATGTTGCTTGACGCGGCATTCGGGAGCTGTCCCCTCGAAGAGCGTGTACCATTGTTTGCCTTGCTTGCACTCTAACCGATACGTTTGCAAACAACCTTTCGTCCCTTCCACGATGGTGACGAGCGAGATGGTTTTCTTTCCCCTCAAATCCACTTCCCACCAAGGTTCATCGACAGTGGGATGCGATTCCCAGGCAGAACTGAAGTTGTCGTCGTTGGCAAAATCGCCAATGCCATAATCATAACTCCAGCTGTACTCCGTGGGGCAGCCCTTCGCGATATTGCACAAAGTGATGGGTGCGTCGCATTCTGGTATGGGCTGCGTGGGGCCTTCGTTCTGCCAAATCTGTCCTATCTGGCGCAGAGCCTCGACAGCATTGTCGTCCATCAACCCTGCGCGGTTCGGGGCGACATTGAGGATGAAGTTGCAATAGGCATTGTTGTAGGGGCGTATATTCTCCTCCACGAGCCAGCGCACATCCTTGAGCTTGTCCGTTGGCATCGACTCCTTCCAGAACCAAGTGCGCTGTATGCTTAGACAAGCCAAGGCAGGCAGGCGGTTCTCCGTGGTGCTGATTTTCTGGCCGGCTCCCTGTTCGTAGCTCTTGATGTCGGTGTAAAAGAGTGCCTCGCGGGGGTACTTGGCTGCATTGAGGTCCATGAGCAGGCAGCCCGGTTGCAGGCTCTTGACGTAGTCGTAAATCTCCGGGAAGGAGATTTCGCTGTAGGAGATGCGCGACCACGGGGCATCCCAGCCGTCGATGATGAGCGCGGTGATGTCGCCGTAGTTGGTTAGCAGCTCGCGCAGCTGTGCCTTGATATAGTCTGTATGCTTCCTCGGTTTGATGTGACCGGGGCGAATACGGTGGTGTGTGTCGAGGATGCTGTAGTACAGCATCACACTCAACCCAGCCTCGCGGAAAGCATCGACATATTGGCGCACGACATCGACATGGGCTGGCGACTGCATGGAGTTGTAGTCGGTGGTCTTGGTGTCCCAAATGCAGAAGCCGCTATGGTGCTTGGTGGTGAGGCAGCCGTAGGTCATGCCAGCGGCCTTGGCAGCCCTTGCCCATTGGCGGCAGTCGAGGTGCGTCGGGGCAAAGGCAGACACAGGCATGTCCGGGTCGGGCCAGTCCTCGAGGGAATAGGTGGGCATGTTGTAGTGTATGAACATGCCGAAGCGCAAATCGACGAAAGCCTGCTGCAACTCATGCAGCGGCTTCGGCTGGGCAGCTGCAAAAAGGGTTGCCAAAAGGAAAAAGGAAAGGAAGTTTAATCTCATAGGCTTAATGGGTTTAATGGGTTTAATGGGTCCATCAAACCCATAACTGATTACCAAATATCCTCCGGCGTTACGGGGCTGTCGTAGATTTCCTTCGGGCAGTACTCGAAGTAGTCGAGATACAGCTCCCACTTCGTGCCGTCGAGCACAGACTTGAAGCGGACGTAATAGGTCTCGCTGGGGTCAAGTGTCTGGCGCACGATGATGTGACGGCTACAGTTGTTCTTGTCGCGGGAAGTCGTAGAACTCAGCTCACACTCATGGCGTGCGCCTTTCATCAGGCCATGATTACGGAGCTTGTGGTCGATTTCGATGATTTGCTCCTCGGTTTTGCCATTGTCAGAAAGGTCATCGCCCCATGTGGCACCTTCACCAAAGAATGTCTCTACATTCTTGGTCATGTCAATGGGAATGCCGGCAACAGCAAGCTTTTCAGGGTTGTTGCCGAAATAAACCTGCACGACACCACGCGCTGCCGTGGCAAGCAGTTTGTAACGGAACTCGTAGGTGTTGCGCTTGGGGACGGGGGGCAGCTTGAACCTGATGTCGAAATGCCCGAATGCCTTATCCTCATCTTGGGAGTAGTTCGACCATGCAGCCTTATAGCCATTATAATGGATAATGTGTGTGTCGTTGTTCATCAAGGTCATGTTCTCGAAATACTGGTAGATGGGGTTGAAATAAACATGTTGCCACTTACCCTCCGGGCTGTCGGCGCGGCGGATGCCGTTGGTGATAGCCTCGGGGAAGAGGGCAAACAGGTCGAAGCGGATGCGCTCCTTGCCCAAATCTTCGCGCGTCACATCGGTATATGCCAAGGGCTTGTCGATGGGATAGATGCAGGCGTTGACGATGTCGGACACCTCGGCCATTTCGTGTTCGGTTTGAACGAGGACACCGCGCTTGTCGGGAGCGCAGTAACTCTCATGTCCCGTGCCTGATATGCCGTTGTCCCGTTCCGGGAAGGTGTTGAGGTAGATGCCGTTGCTCTCCGCACTCTCGTAGATTTTAATCAAGCGGTCGCCGCCGTACACAGGGTACCACTCCATGACGGGAAGCGTGTATTGCGAGGGTTTGCTGAGGGTGTAGCCCAGCTCATTGCAGTGATAGACAAGCTTGTTGGCCGGGATTTTCATGGGCAGGATATGGTACACCAGCCATTGGTGCAGCATGTTCTTGGGCGAAGTGTAGTCGGTGTTGACCACATAGCCGCCGTCGCTGAGGTACATGTTGTTTGTCACAATCCAGTTCTGCAATTGCTGGACGGCATCGGATGCTTTCGGGTCGATGCCCTGCGACTTCCAGTAGTCGTCCGTCTCGCAGAAGAGCGTGAAGCCATACTTGCGGTGCTCGGGCTGATGCGCGTCCTTGTCGCTCGCTATGTTGGTCATGTCGTAGCCGCTCACGTCCATATAGTTCTTCATGTCGAGGTCCTCGCCATACTCCTGATACAAAGCCTCGTACTTCTCGTCGCGCACGGCACTCAATGTGTCGAACAAGTCACATGCCTGCAGTGCCTTGGCGAACATCAGGTAGCCTTCGCGCTGCGACTCCAGGATGTTCTTCATATAGCGTGCACAGCTCTCGTCCTTTGGCGCGATGACCTTGTGCAGCTGGTGCATGACACCGTTGATAAGGGGAATGTCGCAGTTTTCCGGGTCGATGGGGCACTCCTTGTCCAAAAGGATTGTGTCTTTCTTGCCCAGACTGTAGGTCAGAGTATGGTCGTAGATGGTGGGTAGCGGGAAGGCTGCATTTTCCTTGCCGCCGCCGAATGTCATAATAAGGGATGTTGTATATCGTTGCGACTCCATATCGTGTCCATCGATGATTGTATTGAGCACAACCACTTTTCGCACGGAGTCGAGCTTGCGTTCGTCTGTGAAGGCGTCCCATGAAGGTTCGCTGATGAGGCCTTGCTCCACCATGTCTTGCAGGTAGTCGTCGATGGCCTTGTTGGTGAGGGCGAAGCATGTGTAGTTGCCACGCGCCGTCAGAAGCTGATAGACGGAAGACTGACTCCTTCTACTCACCGGCACCAGTTTCGTCAATTCAAGATACTGCGAGTATTCTGCGTGTGCCTCAAGATAACTGGCAACAGTATGTTCTTTGAAGACATAGCGGGAAGACGTGTCGATTTCCTCCTTGCAGGAAGAGATGATGATGAGCAGGGTGGTGAGTGTAAGGATAGACTTCCTCATTGTTGTAGTGTGAATGATTGTTTGTTTGTCTTTTTACTAAAGATATTCTCTTGGTCAGGCACGAGGCCTGACCAAGAGAATTTAGAGAGTTATCTGATTTCTTTTACTGTTCTGCCATGATGTCGAGGATGCTTACGAAGTCGGCGATGTCAACCTTGCCGTCACCGTTCAGGTCGGCTGCCTTACTGTAACCTTCTTCTGCCATGATGTCGAGAACTGTCACTGCATCGGCGATGTCAACTCTGCTGTCACCGTTCAGGTCGCCCTTAACAACGTCTGTACCAGGATTGATGAGACTACCGCCCTCGGCTTCCATCTGAGCCTTGGTGATGAAGCGGAAGTTGCGAGCACCGAGTACATACGTGTTTTCCTTGTTGGCCTTGTTGGTGATGCCCCAGAAGATACCGTGGTCTGCGGAAGAACCGAACTTGTAAGCCTCGATACCCTTAACCACGCTATAGTAAACAGTGGTCCAATCTGCTGTCTCGGGCAGAGTGGGAATCTCTTCCTTAACGTCGGTCAGGAGGTTGGGAGTCTCATAGTAGAAGTAGCCACCCTCGATATCCTGTTGTGCAGTGTAGTCGAAGGAAAGGATTACCTCGTCGGCTGCCAGAGCCTCATAGAGAGCTGTCAGCTCCAAAGAAGGATTAGCGCCAGTGGTTGTAATCTCGAAGGTAAAGCCACCATCGATATTCAACTGGACATTGGTGCCCTTGTCGTTCTTAACCTGCAGATAGCCGGGGAACTTGGCATAGAGTCTTGCTTTGGCTTCCATAGCGGCTGCGGCATCGGCATAAGCACCAAGCTGCAAACTGTCTCTAAGGTCGTAGATGGCAGCTTCAGCATCATCGTTAAATGCATAGTTGAACCACTTTTCATAAACCTTGACAGATGCATCAAAGAGAGTAATGTATGCCTTCTTGGTCTCTACGATGGACTGCATGGTCTCACTGATGGTCTTTTCTGCCTCGAACGTAGCGACACCGCTGTTCTCGCTAAGTGTTGTCTTTTGGGCAGCACCGAAGCCGGGAGCGGCTGCGTAGTTTGCGTCATCGTATGCATCGGTCTCATAGAGTTCCACCAAAGAGGTGATACGAGCAGCATTGTAAGCAGCAACCTCCTGGAGAGCTTCGGCAGCGTCGGCTACATCCTCACCGAGGTAGAAGAGGTTGAAGTTACCTACGGCAGTCCATTCGTTGCCGGTGGTGCCTTCGTTCTTCACGCCGATGGTCAGCTTGCCGTCAGTTACCTGGGCAACCAAAGTGATAGCATAGCGGTCGTTCTCGAATGCGTATGCTGCGCCTTCGCAACCCCAAATACCCCAACCGATAACTTCGGTAGAGTCTTCGTTGTAGATCTTCTTGTCGGCGGTTGCACCCTGCCAAGAGTCAATGGAGTCAGTAACCATGCCCTCGCAAATGGCAGGAACGAAGGTAGCAACGTCATTGGCGTATGCCATAGCTGCGTAGTTGTAGCTCTTCATGTCGCCACTGGCGCGGAAACCGGCGTTGAGCGTTACCTTGTAGTAACCATTCTTCAGGTTAGTGAGCGTTTGGTTGATATCAAAGACCTTGTTCTCGTTGCAGAACTCAGCTGCATAGAAGTCCTCGTTATCAGCCTTTGCGGTACGATAGATGTAGCCATTCCAGCCTTCAGCCTCGCGACCAAGGCTGTTGTCGTCATCGTCCTTGACAGTCTCGCCAGCCTTCTTGAAGGTGCGGTTGACAATGAGGGAGCTAATCTCCATACCCTTGCCATAGCCAACTGCAACGGCAGCAACCTTCAGAGATTCCATGAAGTCGATTTCGGCAGTAACAACGCTGTCGGCCAGTACATGCTCTTCGAGAATATAACCGGCAGCACCGTTGGGATAGAGTTCAGAGGGCTCGTCGTCGTCATTCAGATAGTTCACGAAGACGGTCTTAGCCTCGCTGTCTGCCAGAGCGTTGTCCTCAAGATAAGCCTTGGCTGCTTCCACCTGGTCCTTATAGTATTCGTAGGTGGCTGCACTTGCAGTAATCCTCTCGCGAAGATCCTCGAGGTAGTAGTTCACACGGAAGAGGGCCTCCATGTTCGTGCAATCTTCAATGCTGCCAACAGCTTCCTCGTAAGCGTCGATGAGAGCCTGCTCTGCCACAACGTCATAGTCAAATTCGTTGGCCTGTCCGATGTACTCGTCCTTGATTTCATCGAACTCTTCCTCTGTACCGAAGTGAAGTTCGTTCATCTGGATTGCGCTACCTTCGTATGCCTTCGTTACGACAACCTTATAGTAGGTGTACTCCTCGGTTGTCTCTGTGCTGAAACCGAAGTAAGAAGGCTGGTTGTTAACGGGATGCAGACGGTCCTGGCCGATGTTCTCCTTAGCGTCGATGAGTACCCAGCCTTCAGCGTCCTTGGTAGCGTCGCCGTCGCCTTCGAAGTTAGCGCCGTAGATGTACCAAGTGCCCCAGTTACGGCCATAGTAAGCTTGGGTGTCGTTACCTGTAGTCAAAGTGTAGAAGAACGGGTTGGTCTTGTCGAGTGTACGGAAGATGATGTAGGTATTGCCATTGAAGTCGGCCTGGCCGCCCCACTTAACTTCACCTGCGTCGTTGCCACCTTCCATTTCGCCATTCTTGTTGACGTTGATGAGGTGACCGTAGAAACCGTCGCCCCACTGACCTTCTGTGTGACCGCCAAGCAGGATGTAGAGGCCATCTTCTACTGCGGCATAAATGTTGCGCAGGTAAGCGGTCTCAGCCCGGATGCCTTCGTTGTCGAGCCAGAGGGTCTCCATGATATAGTCGTATGTGCCACGGATGTATTTGTTGTTGGGAGCTTGGTTCTCACTGGTGTAGCCTTCCTGCCAAGCGCTCATGCTCTCAGATTCGAAGGAAAGACCTACAACATCTTCGTATGCATACCGATACTCCTCATAGAGTTCAGCAGAGCTTTGAAGGTTCTCCTGAGCCTCCTTCAGGTCGTTGTAAGCCTTCATCACGTCGGGAGGATTGGTAGCGCTCTTGAGAACATTGTATGCTGCCTTGTAAGCATCGATGTAGCCCTGATATGCTACATAGCTGCTCTCTATTTCCTCGGGAGTCTGGAACTCTTCGATGAAGCCTTCACGATATTCGTTAAGGTTGCCTTGGTTGTAGAATGTGAACTCGTTCATCTGCATGAGACCACCCCAAGCATAGACATCCTTAATCATGAAGTACTTGTAGGACTCTGAGCAACCAATGGAGAGGTTGATGTAGCTCTCGTACTTGTTGGTGGTCTTCAGAACATCTGTACCGACATTGTTCTTCTCGTCGATGAGAACCCACTTGTCGGACTCCATGGTAGCCTCCTCATCGCTGTCGAAGTTGGCAGCATAAATCTTCCAGCTCTTCCAGTTACGGTCTTTATAGGTATCGGTGTCGCCACCGGTTACGAGGCCGTAGTATGAGGGCTTGATGGAACTATCAGTCTTGAAAATCATCCAACCGGGCATGTTGTTGGAGCACCACTTTGTGTTATCGCGGTCGCCGTCGATAAGCATACTGTGGTCTTCACCGCCGAAGCCGCCAGAACCACTGAGGGCAGTGTATTCTGCATAGATGGGATCATCCACCACCTTGACATTGGCAGTAAGGTACTCATTGAAGCGTTTTGCCTCGGCAACAGCTTCGGTGCCAGTAATCTGGCGGTTTGCCTTGATGTATCCATAGTTACCTACAGGATACTCATTGCCCGGAGCAATAGCCTCTGTCTCGCTAACCCATCCCGTTGCATAAGTTGTAGCTGCATCTGTCAGGTTGTCCTCGGCAAGGAGGTTGATAGCTTTATTGCGAGCAGTTGTCAGCTCTGCATATTGGTTGGCAGAAGTACTGATTTTGCCACTCTGCTCGTCAATGAAGGCAGACAATTCGCCAAGAACGAAGGGGTCGGTGCAAGTCTTGACACTGGCAATAGCATCTGCCATGGCGTCAACCAGCGTCTTTTCTGCGAAGATGTCTGTGCTGAAGTCAGCCTCTGCTTCCTCTGCCAAAGCCGTGCGGTCGAGAATTATCGTATATTCGTCGCCCAGAGAGAACTCGCCCATCTGCATGTAGCCGCTGCCAGCCATCGTGCGGTCAATCTCGACCTTGAAGTACTGGTAGGTTGTGGTGTTCTCCTCAGAAAGGCCGAACAGGACGGTGAACATGTTCTTGTCGGGCAGGATTTCTTCGCTGATGTTGTCCTTCTTGTCAATCATCACCCACTTGTCGGATGCGCGGGTAGGCTTGCCATTGCTCGGAACATCGGCCTGTGCCATGGCATAAATCTGCCAGCTGTTCCAGTTACGGTGGTTCCAGCTTGCATTGTCTGTACCTGTCACGAGCTTGTAATAAGTGGGAGCCATAGCGCGGGAGGTCTTAATGATGAAGAAGGCACCGTTTGTGGTCTCGCCGAAGTTCTTTGCGGTCAAGCCCATACCCCACTTGGTAGAGATGTCGCCGTCGAAGAGCTTTTCGAGAGCCTCACCACTGCCATCGCGACGGTCACCGTCGATGATGGTGTATACGACGGGTTCGTCTGTGCCTGTCGTGGCATTGGCCAAATCATCGAGATACTTCTCGAAGTCGCCGTATGTGCCAAGACCCCATTCTGCCATCTGCAGCCAAATGTCGCTGCCCTGGACAGACTCCAGAATCTCAATCCAGAAGTACTGGTAGGCGGTTACGCCGTCCGCATTGTTGAACTGGAAGTTGGCGCTTGCCGTGTTTGCCTGTGGCAGGGGGTCGCCGTCGCGCTCGTCGATGAGCGTCCAGCCAGTAAAGTTTTCAACATCGCGCTTTGCATCGGCATCACTTTCGAAGTTACCGCCATAGATGTTCCACTTCTTCCAGTTACGGGTAGGATAGCTACCTGTGTCACCGCCAGTGACGAGGAAGTAGAAATCGGGAACCACAGCCTTAGCTGCCTTCACCACGATGTAGGCATTGGCGCGTTCGGGGTTGGTGGGGTCGAAGGAATGGCCCATCTTGGTGCTTGTCTTTCCATCGACCAAGCTGGCATAACCTTCGCCGCCAGTACCGCCGGTACCGTCCAACGCTGTGAGCTTGACATACTCAGCCCACGCACTCTGTGAAGCCATCATCATCAAAGCGACGAGGCACAGCCAAAGAGTGCTTGAAGAAGTAAATAATCTCTTCATCTTTGTTTGTTTTTGAAGTTAATAAAATAAGTTAATTGCATTATATGTTCTTTATGTTTTCCCTGTTATCCTGTATGCTAAAAAGCACCTTTCACACCTAACAGAGGACAAAGTTATGATTTTTTTGCTTTCTTTTTGCTTTCATTGACATATATTTTGTGCTGCTTAACATTTTTTAACGGGCATATCCGTTCATCACAGGCTTTTCCAAATCAAAACATCCCATGCTGTGTTCCCCAACGCAACACGCCACATTTGCAGGCGTCGCAGCCTACAAAACCCTACGAGGCACGCCACATAACTATTTTCAAGGCGTGATAATATATTTTCAAAAGCAAAAAGGGGATGTCAAAACACAACCAGTATTATAAAACAACGGATTTCACGGATTACACGGATTTATGCGATGTTGATAATCGGCAAAAAAATCCGTGTAATCCGTGAAATCCGTTGTCGTTAATTATGACACAGCCTCGTTGTGTTCCCTTCTCGCTATGGGAGTGTCCCCTCCCCTTTGGGGAGGGTTAGGGAGAGGCTGTTGTTTTACTGCTGTGCCATGATATCGAGGACTCCGACGAAGTCGGCAATGTCAATCTTGCCATCACCGTTCAAGTCGGCAACCTCGTCGTAGCCTTCGCTTGCCATGATGTCGAGGACAGACACGGCATCGGCGATATCAATCTTGCCGTCGCCATTCAGGTCGCCAGCCTCTGCCGCGCCGTTGATGACCTTGCCACCCTCGGCCTTCATCTGAGCCTTGGTGATGATGCGGCCGTGACGCAGAGCCACGACAACCTCGCTCTCGCCTGTGGCCAACTGCCAGCGAATCTGGTCGTCGGTCTTGCCGAAGCCCCATTCCTCGACAGCCTTGGATATGTCGATGTAGAGCTGGGTCAGCTCATCAGCAGCGGGAAGAGCGACTTCCATCCTCTTGGTGTCGTCGGCATCCTTGCCGAGCCAGAACTTGCTGTCGGGGAGCGCTTCGCTTGCGCTGTATTCGAAGGCAAGAATCACCTCGTCCTCGGTGAGGGCATCGTAGAAGGCACCGCCCATGAGGACGGAAGGATTGCGGCCATAGGAGGAAATGGTGAAGTTGAAGGCCTCGTTATCAGAAGGCACCACGTCAACGGCTTCATTGAAGGGAGCGACTTCGAGATAGTCGGGATACTTGGCCAGAAGTTCTTCTTCCGTTGCCTTGGCAGTGACGGCATCGTAAAGACCTTCAGGAATGCCTTCAAACAAAATGGCGTCAACCTCTTCTGCCATGCGGTCGGCATCGGGGGAGTTGAAATTGATCCACTTGTCGAAAACTTTGTTTGCCGTAATATAGAGAGACAGGTAAGCTTTCTTCGTGGCAGGAATAGCGTCCATCACCTCGCCGATGACCTTTGCGGCCTGATATGTAGCCACACCGCTATTCTCGATGAGCGTTTCCTTCTGTGCAGCGCCGAAACCGGGAGCGTCGCTGTATTCCTCAGGTTCTGTCTCGAAGTATGTCTCGGTCAGAGTGGCGATACGGGCGGCATTGTAGTCGGCAACTTCCTGGAGAGCCTCGTCGGCATCGGCCTCCTCCTCACCAAGATAGTAGAGGCAGAAGTTGCCGGCAGCAGTCCATTCGTTGTCCTTCGTGCCTTCGTTCTTCAGGCCGAAGGTCAGCGTGCCGTCTGTCACTTGGGCAACCATTGTAATCAGATAGTAGCCTCTCTCGAATGCGTTGGCAGCACCTTCGCAGCCCCAAATACCCCAGCCATAGAACTCGGTGGAGTCGGCGTCGTAGATGCCACGGTCGGGAGCATAGCCCTTCCATGTCTCTGCCTCATCCTGAATGGCATCCTCGCGGATGACGGGGATGAAGGTCTTCACGTCGTTAGCGTATGCCAGAGGAGCGTAGCTGTAGCTCAACAGGTTGCCGTTGGCACGGTAGCCGGCATTGAGCGTCACCTTGTAGAATCCGTTCTTCATGCCTGTGAGCGTCTGGCTGATGTCGAAGGTCTTCACCTCGTTGCAGAACTCAGCAGCATAGAGGGAGCCATTGGCCTTTTCCGTACGGTAGATGTAGCCGTCCCAGCCCTGAGCCTTCCTGCCGAGCTTGTTGTCCTGCTCGTCCACAATTGTTTCGCCTGCCTCTGCGAAGGTGCGGTTGACAATCAGCGAACTGATGTCCGTGCCCTTGACATAGCCAGCAGCTACGGCAGCCAACTTCAAGGACTCCATGAAGGCGGCCTCCTCGGTCAGGACACTGTCTGCCAGCACATGGTGTTCGAGGATATACTCTGCCGTACCGTTGGGATAGAGTTCGGAGGGTTCGCCATCGGCTGTCAGGTAGTCTGTAAGGATGGTCACTGCCTCACAGTCTGCCAAGGGGTTCTCCTCAAGATATGCTATCAGTTCCTCCACCTTTGCCAGATAGTTGTCGTAGGCGATTGTGCTCTCGGTGATTCTCTGCTGGAGCGTTTCGATAGCGTAGTTGGCACGGAAGAGAGCCTCCATGTTGACACATGCCTCAATGTCGCCGATGATGCTCTCGTATTGGTCGATGAGTGCCTGCTCCGCCACGACATCGTAATCGAACTCGTCGGCCTTTGCGATGTACTCGTTCTTGATTTCCTCGAACTCATCCGGCGTGCCGAAATGAAGTTCGTTCATCTGGATTTTGTTGCCACTGTATGCCTTCGTTACGACAACCTTATAATAGGTATATGCTTCGGTCGTCTCGGTGCTGAAGCCGAAGTAAGAAGGCTCGGCATTGACGGGGTGCAGACGCTCCTGGCCGATGTTCTCCTTGACGTCGATGAGCACCCAGCCCTCGGCATCCTTTGTGGCTGCGCCGTCGCCCTCGAAGTTGGCACCGTAGATATACCATGTGCCCCAGTTACGTTCGGGGAAGCGCTGTGTGTCGTTGCCGGTGGTCAGTGTGTAGAAGAAGGGATTGGTCTTGTCGTGTGTGCGGAAGACGATGTAGGTGTTGCCGTTGATGTCAGGCTCGCCGCCCCACTTGGTGGCAAGGACGTCTATTTGGTTGCCGTTATCGTCATATCCCTTTTCATTGAAGGCGATGCCGTCGATGAGGTTGCCATAGAAGCCGTCGCCCCACTCATTGACAGTGTGTCCGCCCAGCAGGATGTACAGGTCTTCGTCGAGTGCCTTGATGATGCTCTCCAGATAGGCAATCTCCGCGTCCATGGCATCGTTGTCGAGGGAAAGCGTGGCCATGATGTATGCATACGTGCCACGGATGTACTTGGCGCAAGGACCCACATTTTCAGACGTGTAGCCCTGGAACCAGGAAATCAGGCTCTCGGAATCGGGTGTCACGCCACTGAGCTCTCCATATACATCCTCGTACAGGCTGTACTTAACGGCAGAGGCTGCAATCTCTTCCTGCAGGCTCAGCAATTCGTTCTTGAGCCTCATCAGGTCGGGGGCGTTGGTGGCAGTGCACAGTTCCTGATACTTCTGCTTATAGGCATTGATGTAGCCAATGTATGCGGGGTCTGCCTCGGGGTCGTAGTCCTCAAACTCAGAGGTGAACTGCTCGCGATACTCTCCGAAGTTACCCTGATTGTAGAACGTAAACTCGTTCATCTGGATGAGGTCGTTCTTAACAGCTTCGAGAACCTCAATCTTGAAGTATTGATACGATTCTGCACAACCGACAGAAAGGTTGATGTAGCTCTCGTACAGGCTGGTGCTTGCGAGGACATCCGTGCCGACGTTCCTCTTCTCGTCAATGAGCACCCACTTGTCGGAGTTGGATGTTACAGTCTCGCCCTCCTCGAAGTTGGCTGCCCATATCTTCCACGACTTCCAGTTACGTTCGGGGAAGCGGCTTGTGTCGCCGCCTGTCACGAGACCGTAGTAGGTGGGCTTGATGGGTTCGCTGCTCTTGAAGACGAGGAGCCACGGCTTGTGACCCGAATTTGCACACCACTTGGTGCCGTCGCGGTCGCCATCGACGAGGGAATGCCCCTTCTCTCCTTCGTTGAAGCCATTCGCATCGATGATGGTTTCGTATGTGACATAGATGGGGTCGTCCGTTGTCTTGGTGTTGCTGAGAAGATATGTCGTAAAGCGCTTTGCCTCTGCCGAAGCCTCGTCGCCAGTAATCTGGCGAGTGGCCTTGATATAGGCGTAGTTGCCGCATGGGAAGTCGTTGCCGGGAGCGATGGCATCGGTCTCGCTAATCCATGAGGTAGCGTATGCGGCAGCGGCGGCATTCAGGTTGTCCTCTTCCATCAGGCGGACGGCCTGGTTGCGCACGGTGGTCAGTTCTGCATACTTGTTGGCAGAAGCATTGACTAAGCTCATCTGCTCTGCTGCCGTCTTGCCTAAGCTAATCAGTTCCATAGGATCGTCGCAAGCCTCGATGGATGCAATGATTCCCTCCATCGGGTCGAGCAGAGCCTTCTCAGCGAAAAGGTCGGGGTCGTATCCAAGACCCTCTATGATGCTGACGCGCTCCATGTCGAGGGTGTATTGGTCGCCAAATGCGAACTCCGTCATCTGCATGGTTCCGCCGCTCTGTATTTCATCAATCTCTATCTTGAAATACTTGTAGGCCGTTGTGCTGCCCTCCGAAAGGGAGAAGTAAGCCGTTGCATAGTTGTCGGCAGGCAACTCGGAGCCAATGCCATACTTCTTGTCTATAGCAACCCACTTGTTGGATGTTCGCTTCACCTCGGAATCACTGCTGGCATTCATGCCGTATATCTGCCATTGCCTCCAGTTGCGACCAGGGTTATTGCGGGTGTCGTTACCGGTCACAAGGGAATAGTATGTGGGAGCCATGTAGCGGGAAGCCTTGAAGACGATGTAGGCACCATTCTGGGTCGAGCCCTCGCTTCTGTTGGTAAAACCGGTACACCACTTGTTGTTGGTCTGGCCGTCAACAAGGTTGGCTGTTCCCTCGTTGTTGTAACCGCCACTGCCTGCAAGGTATTTGTAGGTCACGGGCTTTGTGGGGTCGGCAGCCTGAACCTCGAGCCAAACCTGGAACTCAGCATACGTGCCGAAGCCGAACTCGTTCATCTGCACATAAACCTCCGAATCAGTGTTGGCACGAGTCACCTCAATCATATAGTACTGATAGGGGGTACCGTCGTACTGGACAAGCGTCTCCTCATCGTTCATCTTGAACTCGGTAAGCGCATAGTTTGCAGGATTGACCGATGCCTCCTCGCGTTGGTCTATAAGCGTCCACGCCTCGGCATCCTTTGTCGCATCTGCCTCGCTGTCGAAGTTGGCGCCATAGATGTTCCAGCTCTTCCAGTTGCGTTCCTGATGGGCATTGGTGTCGTTGCCGGTGACAAGGAAGTAATTTGCAGGCGTGAAAGCCTTGTCTGCCTTTAGGATTATCCATGACTCGGCTTTCGCGGGGTCTTCACTTCCCGGCAGGAAGCGATGACCCCACTTGGTGCTTGCCCTGCCGTCCTTGCCGTCGAAGGTGTCAACCAGTTTGGGATAGCCTTCACCACCCGTTCCGCCTGTGCCGTCTAAGGCTGTGAGCTTGACGTACTCTGCCCACGCACTCGAAGAGGCCATCATCATCACCAGGGCGATGAGGCATGACCAAAGAGTGCTCGAAGATGTAAACAGTCTTTTCATGTTGTTTGTCATTTAGGGTTAATATAGTATGTTAGTTAATGAAGTTTGCCAACCAGTATCACCAAATCCTGTGCGTTGACCTTGCCGTCGCCATTGAGGTCGGCTGCTGCGGGAACAAAGCCCTCCACTGGCTTGCCCACGATGTGGAGCCTCAGCGCCTCGTAGTCTGCACGGTCTATCACACCGTCGCCGTTGACATCGCCAGGGGTGACGGGCTGCGGATAGGTGAAGAAGAAGTCGTAGGGCGTATAGTTCTCGGCACCGAGTGTGGTGTCGTGCTCGCGGTGGTCGAGAAGCGTCCATACCTCATCGTCGGGCACATCGCTCTGTGTGTTGCTGCCAAGCAGCGACCAGGAGACGGGATTACGCTCTGGGAACTTCTGGGTGTCGGCGGCTGTGGTGATGCGATAGCCGGAGAGCACAACCTGCTTTCCTGCATCTATATATATATATAATGTGTCACCGGTGGGGATGGTTCCGCAGTACTTGGTGTTAATGTTGTCGTCGAAGAGGTCTGCCTGGTCATGGTCTTTGAAGTATTCGCCTGTGCAAGCATAGAGCGTGAGTGGCTTTACTTCATTGCCATCCGTGTCGAGGAGGTCGAACTCGCAGAACTGGACTGTAGTGCCGCCACCTATTGCCTCAAGTGCAAGCTGATAGTAACGGTGTCCCGGTATCTCTTCCACGACGGTGACGGTGCAGGTGTCGCGCAAGGTGCTGATGTTGGGGGCGGAAATGATGATGTCTGCCGTGCCTAAGCCAGTGGCCACGACAAGTCCCTTCTCATCGACGGTGGCAACGGCCTCGTCGCTGCTCGTCCACTGTATCTTCGGGTTTTGTATGGTGAGTGGTGTGTGGCTGACCTCCAACTGCAGCTCGTCGCCAGGCAGAAGCATGGCAGATTGCGTGTTCAGGGTTAATGTCTCAAGCGCACGGGGGATGTAGAAGTCAATCGGTGTGTAGTTGGCTGCCGGCAGGGAATAATCTTCCTCGCGTTCGTCGATGAGCACCCATCCTGCATCGTTGGGGTCATATAGCTGGGTATTGCTGCCATAGAGCTTCCACGAGCTTGGGTTGCGTCCAGGCTGGTTGCCCGTATCGTTAGCTGTATAGATGCGGTAGCCGTATGCATCCACTTCGCTGCCTGCATCGAAGAGGAAGCAGGCGTCGGAGTAGAAGGAAGCACAATACTTTGTATAGACGCTGTTGTCGGCGGCATTCTCCCAGCCCTCATTGTTGAAGCCGTTGTCGGGGCCGTCGTAGATATAGAGGGCATCCACCTCGTTGAGTGTCTCGTCCAGAATGTCGAACTCCGAGAACTGTATGCAATTGCCACTTTGCAGCTTCGTGACGACGAGGTTGTAGTAGCGGAACTTCATCGCGTCTGCATTGATGTTGGTGTAGCGTCCGTCCTTTTCATAGACCATGCCGCTTGTCTTGCGAAGCACAGGCCAGAGGTCATGCTCGCGGCCGTTGTCGAGGTTCTGGCGCCACTTGTCGCTGCCGGCATTGTAGTTAAGCTGGTAGCAGAGGTAGCCGTTATCGACCTGCCCGGGGGTCATGGTCAAGGTCTGTGTGGAGTTGTAGTCCCAGCAGTTGTTGATAGAGGTGCTCTTGTCGGCAAAGCCAAACTCCTTGCCTTCCGTTGCGCCGGTGACGGTGCCGGTATTGAAGCAGTTGGCCAGCGACATCTTGCCGGCAGAGGGGCCTATGAGGGCTGCGGCATTAAACCCTGCGGTGATGTTGCCCGTGTTGCTGCAATTGGTGACAGTGAAGCTTGCCAGCACGCGGCCAGAGCCGACGAGGGCACCGGCAGAACCCTCTGTTGCCGTGACGGAGCCGTGGTTCTCGATGCCGGAGATTGTGACGGAGCCGTTGCGGGCATATCCGGCGAGCATTCCCACATTTTTCTTTCCCTCAGCAGAGCATGTCTCGTCGAAAACGATGTTGCTCAACGTGCAGCTTCCAGGATAACCAAAGAGGCCGACGGCATCGTCGCCGGTGATGTGAAGGTTGCGGATGGTGTGCCCCTTGCCGTCGAAACTTCCGGCGAAGGCTGCGGACAAGGTGCCGATGGGGTGGAAGTCCTCGTTGAAGCCCTCCATGTCGATGTCGGTGGTAAGCACAGCTTTGGCACTCGTCTCGCCACCCTCGTTGACCATCTGGGAGAAGACACAGAGATCCATAGCCGTTCCTATCTGATAGACACCGTTCTCTTGACGCACCTTGCCGTAGGAGAGCATTTCGTCCATCCATGCGACACGGTTATAGACGAAGTCACGGACACGATCCACCTCCGCCTCCCACGACCCCGGGACGGCAGGGTTGAGCGAAAGCCACTGGTTGAGGTAGGGCCAGCGGATAAAGTTGAGATTGGCGGAAGCCCGCAGCTCGTTGCGGAGCGAATCGACATCCGCAGCCACATCATCAGGATTGAAGTTGCCCTTCTTGCGAAGCCTTGCCCACAGTTCCTGCAACTGCGCAAAAACCGATGCATCGGAAAGAACGCGACTGACAAGCTGTCCATACTGACCTGTCTGGCGCACCTTATAGGTCCAGCTCATGCGGTCGTTGGCGGGATAGGTGGTCTGGTCGTTCTCGAGGGCGAGGTCTGCATCCCACACAGGACCTGTGTAGAAGTGGGCGTCGCCACGCTCCTTGTATAGGAACACCTGACATATCATGTCGGTATTGCCGTTGAACTCGCTGATGAGGAACCAATGGAGGAACGATTCCAGGTCGAGGACAGAGCGCATACCCTTCTCCTTGTCTGCATAATCGGAACCGAAGACGACGCTCTCCATACCGTTCCAGGTGTCCTCGATGTACTGGAACTGCTCCGGCTGCATGACGTCCTCATCGGGCTCGTGAACAGACATCGTGTTCCCGTGCCCAGACAGGAAATGATACGTCTCCTTGGAGTAATTGTTGTCTGCTTCAACGAGATAGCCGCCTGTGATGTATTCCTCATCGATGTCCCACTCGCTCATCTCGGTGATGTCGATACGTCCGCTGTGCACATCCACATGGTCGGCAATGGTATAGGTGCCGCGATAGTCGCCGTTGACGACAAGGTCAACCACCTGGCTCCACGGCGTCCAATCCTTTTCGCCACGCTTCGACATGGCCCAAGCCACAGGGTTGCGCATCAATGTCTTGTCGCGATAGCTGTTGATGAGCACCCATTTCTTGGCCTTGACGGGCGATTCGTTGCGCCCGCCCTTCATCACATGGTGGCTCTTGCCGTCGTTGTACTTCATGCGGAAAGCCTTGTTCACGTGCGAGGCAGAGAAGTTGCCGCGCACACGGAACAGGATGGGGTACTCCTGCACCATTGTACCGTCGTCGAAGATAAGCACCGACTGCGACTCGAAGTCCTCGCCTCGGTTCTGGGGGAGGATGTTGTTCTGGACGTGGATGCTGAGTGTGGGCAGGTTGGTAATCTGGTAGAACTGGCTGTCATCGCCCTCACCGGCATGTCCATAGAACTGCAGCTCGGCGATGTTGCAATAGGAACCCGTGCCGCCCACATAACGGACATAGCGGAAGCCTCGGCTGACGTTGACATCGGCAACGGTGGCAGTGCCAATGGCTGGCGTCTGGCTGATGAGGTAGAGCGGCATGGCATCCATGAAGTCGGGGCTGTTGGCACCCTCAAAGAGGCTGAGCAACATGCGGTCTGCGCCCTGGCTGGTCGGAGCAGAGGTATAGCCGACACGGGTAATGACATAGGGTTCGCCCAAGTCAAGCCCCACCCACTGGAATGCGTCCGAGTTGGTGCTGTAGTAGGTCGATGCATCATTGTCGAAAGCTAACTGAGCCTTTGACTCCGCACCTGAAAACATTATCGTGCCTTGGAGCAGATGGTCAACCGTCCCGTCGTAGGCATGGAGCAGGGTCGTCGTGAACAATAAAGCGAGCAGGACAGGAAGCCTGCGGAATATCTCTTTTCTCATGTCATACTGTGTTATAATTGTGCCTGCGTGCGCACCTGCGCATTTTATACGCCACAAAGTTAGCACTTTTTACGATAAGTTTCCTGCTTTGCCGTGCTTTTTTTTGCTTTTAGAAACAAAGGTATAGGCAGAGAACGAAAAAAATTGTATCTTTGCAGAGCATTTTCCATATTATGACACATAGCTTTATGAAAAAATTGTTGACCGCCGCGCTCTGCCTCCTTTCCCTTGCAGGCAGCGCACAGAAGTCCGAGTACTTCACTCCCGTCCACCAGAACGCCCTGCGGCTGCCTGCCGTGCCGCTCATCACCGTTGACCCCTACTTCTGCCTCTGGAGCAAGTACAACCACCTCTACGACGGCAGCGTCACACACTGGAGCGGTGTGAAGAAGCCCCTCAACGGTGCCGTCTATGTGGATGGCAAAGCCTACCGCTTCATGGGCGAGAGCATGGAGAGCATCTATCCTTTCGCCGCCGAAAAGGCATGGAATGGCAAATACGTCACCAGCAAGCCTTCTGGTTCATGGGCAGGCCTTGACTACGACGACAGCAGCTGGGAAAGCGGTGCGGCTCCTTGGGGCGGAGGCGACGACGGCTACAGCAGTAGCGTGAAGACCCCCTGGTCGGGCGACAACAAAGATATTTGGATTCGACGCAGCTTCACGCTCGACGAGATAGAATCCGGCGCACTCTATTATGCCATGTATAAGCACGACGACACCTTCGAACTGTACATCAATGGGACGCAGGTGGTTTCCACTGGCTTCACTTGGGACGTGACCGGCAAAGCCGCACTCATAGACAAGAACCTGCTGCGCCAGGGCGACAATGTGATTGCCTGCCACTGCCACAACACCTATGGCGGTGCCTTCGTCGATATGGGACTCTATATGAGCTTCCTCGAGGAAGCCGTGCAGAAGTCATGCACCGTCACTGCCACCAGCACCTACTATACCTTCCAATGTGGCGGCATAGACCTCGACGTGGTCTTCACCACGCCTCAAGTGATGGACGACCTCGTGCTCTTCTCCACACCCATCTCCTACATCTCCTATCAGGCAAAAGCCAACGACGGCAAGGCGCACGACGTGCGCATCTTCCTGCAAACCAGCGCAGAGATGGCTGTGCGCAACGCCAGCCAAAACACCACAACCCGGCGCAAATTGGCTAACGGCAACATGTACTTCTACGGCGGCAATGCATCGCAAAGTGTTTTGTCCCACACAGGCGACCTCATCGACTGGGGCTACGTCTATGTCTTCAGCGACCAGCAGGAAGGCCACAACCTCAGACTTGGGGAGCACGATGCCATGCTGCGCGAGTTCGCCAGCACAGGCACCGTCACTAGCACCGTCATTAACAAAACAAGTCCCGGCGGCACCTACTACAGCATCGTCTATAACGACAGCCTCGGCATCGTGAACACCGGCGGCAAACGCGCCTTTGCCATGTTCGGCTACGACGACACCTATTCCATCCAATACTTCAACAGCAACCGCAAGGGCTACTGGTCGAACAACGGCAAGACTCCTATCACGAAGCGCTTCGAGGACCTCAATGAGAACTACAACGACATCATGGAGCGTTGCCGCAACGTGGACAGACTCATCTACTGTGACGGCTATGAAGTTGGCGGCGCAAAGTATGCCGAGATACTGGCGGCTGTCTATCGTCAGGTAAACGCCGCGCACAAGCTCTTCACCGACACCAAAGGCAACCTCATGTTTATGAGCCGCGAGAACAACTCCGGCGGCTTCATCAACACGCTCGACGTAACCTATCCCTCGCAACCGCTCTACTGGATTTACTCTCCCGCACTTGCCAAGGCCATGATTACGCCTGTCTTCGAGTACAGCGCACTGGGCAAGTGGAATTACGACTTCCCCAACCACGACCTCGGCCACTACCCCATCGCCAACGGCAACCACTACGGCAACCCATCCGACGGCAGCGGTAGCACCATGCCCGTGGAGCAGAGCGGCAACATGCTCACACTGGCTGCCATCATCGCCTCGCAGGACGGCGACCTCGACTACCTCCGCAAATACCTGCCCTACATGACCAAGTGGGCAAACTATCTGGTGGAGAACGGCAAAGACCCTGCCAACCAGCTCTGCACCGACGACTTCATGGGACACAGCGCACGCAACACCAACCTCGCCGCCAAAGCCATCATGGGCGTAATGAGCTACAGCGAGATATGCCGTATGCTGGACGACGAAGAGACGGCCGAAGAGTACAAAGCCAAGGCCCTGGATATGGCAACCTTCTGGAAGAGAAACGCCGTCTCCACCAGCGGCGGAAAGCACTACCTGCTTAACTTCGGTGCCGACGCAGGGACTTGGAGCACCAAGTACAACCTCGTCTGGGACAAAATCTGGGGCTGGAACCTCATGGCCGATGTGCGCAACACAGAAATAGCCTACTACACAGGCAATAAGATGAAGACTTACGGCCTCCCGCTCGACAGCCGGGGAGACCTTTGCAAGAGCGACTGGCAGATGTGGGTGATGGGCTTCGCCGACCAAGAAGCGCAGCGCACGAAGCTCATCAACACCCTCTGGAAGTACATCAACGAAACCCCCTCGCGCGTCCCCGTCAGCGACAACCACTATGCCAGCGGCGGCAGCATGGCCATGTTCCAGGCACGCAGCGTGGTGGGCGGCTACTGGATGCGCGTCTTCGTAGAGCAGTTCCTCGACTGCAACCGCACAGGCATTGCACCCTTTAGGGGAAATGAAATCGTAAATAGTAAATCTTCAAATAGTAAATGGTTTGACCTCAGCGGCCGCCAAATCGTAAATGGGACTCCGCGACTACAATCGCGCCTTGGTGCTAGAGCATCCGAGAAATTGTCAAATAGTAAATTATCAAATAGTAAATTACCTCGGGGTATTTACATCAAAGACGGAAAGAAAACAATAATTAAATAAACTATATGAAACTCAACATTCGTTTACTGGCTTCGGCCTTACTGACCTTTGCCATCGTGCCAAACACGGCACAGGCCGAGGAAGTCTATCGCGACAACACTGTCCGTTTCACCCTCATCGACGAGGGCACCATTCGTCTGGAATATGCGCCAGACGGCAAGTTCGTTGACAACAAGAGCTTCGTGGCTGTCATCCGCGAGTACGGCGACGTGCCGCACAAGGCATCCACGAGCGGCGGGAAAGTGGTCATCACGACCAGCAAGTTCAAGCTCACCTACAAGAAGGACGGCGCACCGCTGAGTGCAAAGAACCTCACCATCACCTCTGCCAAGACGCTCGGCATTCCTTTCACATGGACGCCTGGCACTGCACAGAAAGGCAACCTGAAGGGCACCTATCGCACCCTCGACGGCTACGATGGCGACACCTTCCAATATAGCAACCCCAAGTACCCCATGCCTTTAGAGGACGGACTGCTTGCCACCGACGGTTGGACGCTCCTCGACGATTCGAAGAACTATATCTTCGATGGTGCAAAGGATTGGGACTGGGTGACAGAGCGCACAAGTGCCGAAGGTGCACAGGACTGGTACTTCATGGCTTATGGACACGACTACAAGGGTGCCCTGAAGAGCTTCACGAAATTTGCCGGCAAAGTGCCCCTGCCTCCCCGCTATACCTTCGGCTATTGGTGGAGCCGCTACTGGACCTACTCCGACAAAGACCTGCGCGACCTGATTGCTGGCTTCCAGCGCTTCGGCCTGCCCCTCGACGTGCTGGTCATCGACATGGACTGGCATCCCAACAGCGAATCGGCTGGTGGCGGCTGGACAGGCTGGGACTGGAACGAGCACATCTTCCCCGACTACAAGGGCCTTCTCTCCTTCCTCGACGAGCAAGGCGTAAAGACCACTATGAACCTTCACCCCGCCGATGGCGTGCGCCCCTACGAGAAGAAGTACAAGGAGTTCATGCAGCGCTTCGGCAAGAACGACGGCAAGACCTACGAGTGGATGGGCTCCGACAAGAAATACGTGAAGGCACTCTTCGACACCTATCTGCACCAATATGTCGATGAGGGCGTTGACTTCTGGTGGCTCGACTGGCAGCAGTGGGAGAAGGACAAGAAGCTGAAGAACCTCGACAATGTCTTCTGGTGCAACTACATCTGGTTCTCGGATATGGAGAACAACGGCACGAAGCGTCCCCTGCTCTACCACCGCTGGGGCGGCCTCGGCAACCACCGCTATCAGATTGGCTTCTCGGGCGACTCATACGCCACATGGGAGAGCCTCCGCTTCCTGCCCTACTTCAACTCGACCGCTTCCAACGTGCTCTATGGCTATTGGAGCCACGACATCGGCGGACACCAGGTCCGGAAGTACGGCATGGGCGTTGAGCCTGAGCTTTACACCCGCGCCATGCAGATGGGACAGTACCTGCCCATCCTCCGCAGCCATAGCGCAAAAGACCCCAGCCTCAACAAGGAGCCTTGGGCCTTCGACCAGGTGACACAGCGCCGCCTCTCGGCTGTCATCAACGGCCGCTATGCCCTTATACCTTATATTTATACGATGGCGCGTCAGGACTACGAGACCGGCATCTCGCTCTGCCGGCCGATGTACTACGACTACCCCGAGGCAAAGGAAGCCTACGAGGTGAAGGAGCAGTATATGTTCGGCGACCGCATGATTATCGTCCCCGCCACGACACCTGTCAACAAGGAGAGCGGACTGGCCCCGGTGAAAGGCTGGTTGCCCGAAGGACAATGGCTGGAGTATGAGACCGGCACGATGCTTCAGGGCGGACAGAACATCGAGCGCCAGTTCTCGATGGACGAATATCCTGTCTATGTCAAGGCTGGCAGCATCCTGCCCTACTACGGCAAGGTCAAGAACCTGAGCGGCACGGACCAGCCTGTCATCGTGCGTGTCTTCCCTGACGGCGACAAGGATGAGTTCACGCTTTACGAGGATAACGGCGAGGACAAGAACTACGTCAACGAGTATGCCACTACGCCCCTATCCTACCAGCGCGACGGCGAGAAGCTTACCGTCACTATCGGTGCTCGCAAAGGCAGCTACAAGGATATGCCAGCAAGCCGCGACTATACCCTTGCCCTGCCCTGCCAGAAGGCACCTGTCAGCGTTAGCATTAACGGCAAAGCACTCCCCCAAAGGGGGAACGGGAAGGGGGCTTTTACTTATGATGGCCTGAACCTCGAAACCTCTATCGCCTTAGGCAAAATCGATTGCAGCAAGGGTGCCACTGTCGAAGTGACATTCCCCTCTGCCGACTATGCCGTAACAGGTGGCGAGAAGGGACAGTTCCACCGCATACAGAATGCCGTGCAGGACTTCAAGAATCACGACCCGAACATGGTCTATACCGAGGGTTTCGGCTACCTTGAGGCCGCACCCTTGCGCCTCTCCTATCATCCCGAAAAGCAGCAGGAGACGCTCGACCGCTTCCATCAGTTCTACAAGAGGCTGCCTGTCGTGCTGATTGAGCAGATGGGCAAGAACGAAAACTTCGACCGCTTCCTCCGTCAGCTCGGCGAGAGCGACAACATGTTCAGCGAGGTACCAGCCGAAGCATTCAGCACCGCAACCGGCACAGGCTTCGACCTCTGCTACTTCCCCAATATGAAACTGGAAGGCGAGGCAAAGGCTACAGGACATGCCGAGAAGATCGACATGTTCCATAGCGGCAGCCCCACACAGGGCATTCCCGAGAACTATTGGAGCATGACAGCCGTGAGCACCTTCACCGCCCCCGAAACAGGCGAAGTCATCTTCATCCTGTCGGGCGACGATGCCTACCGCCTCATCCTCGACGGCAAAGAACTCATGGGCGACTGGGGCAACCATGCCGAAACAACACGCAGTGCCACCGTCCCCGTTGAGAAAGGCAAGCAGTACAATGTCCGCATCGAATACTACGACAACGAGTACAATGGCATCCTGCGGTTGAAGACGTTGATGATTAAATAATTTTCTCTATGAAACCCCGTTCCCTTTTCCTGGCAGCCCTGCTGCTCCTTCTCGCTGTTCCCGCCGGCTCTGTGCTCAAGGAGAAAGACCTGGCACGCACACTGGGCGTGCTTAAGGCCGAACTGCAAAACGAATACGAGCAGCAGCAGGCCTTCATACAGAGCTACGAGCAGCAGGGTATGCAGCAGCACAAGCAGTTGGTCTGGTACATGCACCAGTGCGAACAGATAGGGCTGATGCTCTATTCGCAATCTACAGACAACACCTTCGACATGGCGTACGCCTGCCAGCAGGCCGCAAACCTGAAGCGCGACCTCGACAACCGCAACAGCAAGATGCGGCAGTACGACAAGTTCATCGTCCGCCTGAAGCAGGAGATAGAACGCACCGACCACCTCATCCGCTCGCTCAAGCGTATGCCGCCTGTCATCGATGCCGACAGCATCCTCAGCAGCAGCGACAGCATCCTCTTCCAGGCCATCGATTCCTTGGCAGGCAAGAAGGACTCCCTGCTCATGGCACGCGAATCGATGGACGAGGAGACCATTGCCATCATGGAGAAAAGAGACGACGGGATTACAGAAGAGGAAGAGGAGAACCTGGAACCACTCTACCTGAACCGGGAACAAAGGAAGGACCGCGAAGCCTGCCTGCTCTATGCCGACACGATACGCACCAACTTGCAGCGCTTTCTGGAGAGCCTTGAGGCAGAGAACGCCTACTACCAGAGCGTGCGCGACAAGGTGCAGGAGCTCGACGAGTATGCCCAGAGCCGCTACCGCCTGCTGCAGGAGAACATCTTCCGCAACGGCAGTTCCAACTACTTCAGCATCCTTGCCAATCTGCCCAAGCAGATTATGATGGTGCAATCAAGCATCAACCATAAGTACAAGCCCCTCGAAGGACATGACAAGCTCTACTCCGAGTGGCGCGGCGCAACGGTGCTCTTCATCAGCATCTTCCTCGTCTTCTACCTCGCCCTGGCACTCGGCATCAGCTACATTGTGCTGCGCTGGCTGCTGCCGAAGAAATGGCGCGGACAGGACTTCAAGGTGAAGCGGGCGATGCTCAACAATGTGGTCGGCATCGCACTCTTCGCCATCATCGTCATGCTGGTCAGGGCTTTTGCCCAGCGCAACTTCATACAGATGGGCACAGGCCTCATCATCAACATTGCCTGGCTGCTCGAAGCCATCTTCCTGAGCCTGTATGCCCGGCTCAAGGGCGAACAGATGCGGCACGCCGCCATCATCTACACACCGCTGATGGTGCTGGCCTTCATCGTCATCCTGTTCCGCATCGTGCTCATACCCAACTCGCTGGTCAACCTCATCTTCCCTCCCATCCTGCTTGGCTTTGCCATTTGGCAATACATGGTGGCCAAGCGGCACAGGAAGTACCTGCCGATGCTCGACAAGGTCTATACACACATCACCAACGCCGCGCTCATCCTCTCCTGTCTGGCTGCATGGATAGGCTATACGCTGCTTGCCGTGCAGGTGATGATATGGTGGACTTTCCAGCTGGCAGCCATTATGACCATCACCTTCATCTACGACCTGACGAAGAAGTACGAGGCCAGCATCCTGTTGCACAAGCTGGGTTCTGAACGCTCAGACATGAGCCAACACGAAATCCTGCGCCGCATGAAGAAGGGTGAGTACATCGAGCAGACGTGGTTCTACGACTTCTTCTGCCGCACCGTCGTGCCCATCCTGGCCGTGCTTTCCGTGCTGGTAAGCATCTACTGGGCAGCAGAGGTCTTTGAGATGACGAGCCTCTGCGAGAAAATCTTCATGCGCGACATTGTCCACCAGACAGGTATCATCCGCATCTCGCTCTTCTGGGTATGTATGGCAGCTGCGCTCTTCTTCATCTTCCGCTATGTGAACTATGCCCTGCGCAGCTTCTATCTCTACTACCGCAAGCAGTTGAGCAGCGACTACACGGCTGTGAACAAGACGCTGGCACGCAACGTCATCGGCATCTTCTGCTGGGGACTCTACATCATCATCGTACTCATCATCTTTGAGGTGCCGAAGGACGGCATTACCATCGTGGGCGCCGGTCTTGCCACTGGTCTCGGTTTTGCCATGCAGAGCATACTGGAGAACTTCTTCTACGGTATTAGCCTCATGACGGGACGCATCCATGTGGGCGACTACATCGAGTGCGACGGCATAGCGGGCAAGGTGGAAAGCATCACCTACCAGAGCACGCAAATCACTACTGCCGACGGCAGCGTCATCGCATTCCTCAACAGCGCCCTCTTCAGCAAGAACTTCAAGAACATGACGCGCAACCACCGCTACGAGCTTATCAAGATACCCATCGGCGTGGCCTACGGCACCGACGTGGAACAGGTGCGCAGCCTGCTCGTCGAGGCCATCACGCCGCTTTGCCAAGAGGTGAACGCCGCCGGTCAGCCCATCACGGACACCAACATCCCCGTCAGCGTCTCCTTCAGCGACTTCGGCGACAGCAGCGTGGACCTCAAGGTGTGCGTCTGGATGCTCGTCGAGGAAAAGCTCGCCCTCACCGCACGCATCAAGGAAACCATCTACAACACCCTGGGCAAAAACAACATCGAAATACCCTTCCCGCAGCGCGACGTACACATCAGGCAATAACCCGCTATGCCCATCGTGCCTGCCATGCCTGTCAAGCCTATTTTGCCCATAACTCTTAAAAAAGCAAAAAAACTTCCACAAATTATTGGCGGTTTGCGAAATAAATAGTAAGTTTGCATGAGAAAACCATTAAAACTATAACAATATGAGACATTTTACTCTTCTTTTGATGGCTGCAGCAACCATCTGCACCAACGCCTTCGCACAGAACAGGGCTAAAAACATCTATACCAGCACCACAGAGCTCAACCTCGAAGTTCTGCAGAACCAGGCACAGCCCGTAGTGCTCAACCGCACGCTCTTCGCTGGCTACAACACCATCTGCCTGCCCATGAGCCTCAGCGCAGAACAGCTTCAGGCCGCTGCCAAGGACGTTCAGGTGGAGCGTCTGGAGACCATCCGTCAGGAGGGCAGCACCCTGAACATGTACTTCCTGGACTGCACCAACGAAGGCATCGAGGCAGGTGTCCCCTACCTCATCTTCTCACCAACATTCCAGACACTTCATGCCAACACGACTGAGTCTCTGGGCATCAGCACTGAACTTCAGAGCATCACCAAGAGCGACGGCGCAGGCAACACCGTCACCTTCGGCAGCTCATGGGAAATGCTCAAGGTGGAAGGCCGCTACGGCATCCCCGCACAGCAGGACACCTACATCCTCGAAAGCGTGCTGATTCGCACCGAGGGCGACAAGGCATTCCTGCCCACACGCTGCGGCTTCACATGGGACGAGCAGACAAGCACCGCTTCTGCTCTCGAAATCAAGCACGTCACCAGCCTCAGCGACATAGAGACCAGCATCGAGAAGCTCCAGCAGACAGGTGCCAAGGTTGACATCTACAACGCACAGGGTACACTGGTTATGTCCGGCACCAGCATCACCGCTGCCAAGCAGAGCCTGCCCCAAGGCATCTATGTCGTCAAGGGACAAAAGTTTGCTGTTAAGTGAGGCTCTTCAATTCACTACTATTATGAAAGTTTTAGGAAACATTATTTGGGTTCTTTTCGGAGGACTGTTCCTTGCTCTGGGGTATCTCTTCTCTGGTCTCCTACTGTGCCTCACCATCATTGGTATTCCTTTCGGATGGAAGATTATCAAGTTGGCAGGTCTCGCCCTTTGGCCGTTTGGCAAGGAAGTGAAGAGCACGGAGCAAGCTACAGGATGCCTTAACACAGGCATGAACGTGCTGTGGTTCCTCATTGGCGGCATCTGGCTTGGTCTTGAACATGCCATTCTGGGACTTTTCTTCTTTATCACTATCATCGGCATTCCATTCGGAAAGCAGCACTTCAAACTGGCTGCCGTCGCTCTGATGCCATTCGGACGCAAGGTGGTTAGCTCCTCGAAATAGTCATAACAGAATAACAGAAAAGGGGACACTTCAAAGCGAAGTGCCCCCTTTTTTCTGACATCGGGCATATACGAAAAGGCTTTCCTCTGTCCGTTTTTGTCAGATTCCTGTCAGCCTGTCACACTTTGGCACGCCCTTTGTATGATAAGGGTGTCGAAATGACGAGAGAATTAAATCCTTAAATCGTAAATCATTAAATCATTAAATAGCATTATGGGAAAGATTATTGGAATTGACTTGGGTACCACTAACAGCTGTGTATCCGTATTCGAAGGCAATGAGCCTGTAGTAATTGCCAACAGCGAGGGCAAGCGCACAACTCCCTCCATCGTGGCATTCGTAGATGGTGGCGAGCGCAAGGTGGGCGACCCTGCAAAGCGTCAGGCCATCACAAACCCGAAGAAGACCATCTTCTCTATCAAGCGCTTCATGGGCGAGACCTACGACCAGGTGCAGAAGGAAATCTCGCGCGTACCTTATAATGTAGTGCGTGGCGACAACAACACACCGCGTGTTGACATCGACGGCCGCAACTATACACCGCAGGAAATCAGCGCCATGATTCTCCAAAAGATGAAGAAGACCGCAGAGGACTACCTCGGACAGGAAGTGACGGAAGCCGTCATCACCGTGCCTGCCTACTTCAGCGACTCGCAGCGTCAGGCTACGAAGGAAGCCGGTCAGATTGCAGGTCTCGACGTGAAGCGTATCGTCAACGAGCCAACAGCAGCAGCTCTGGCTTACGGTGTCGATAAGGCAAACAAGGACATGAAGATTGCCGTCTTCGACCTTGGCGGCGGCACCTTCGATATCTCCATCCTGGAGTTTGGCAGTGGCGTGTTTGAAGTGCTCAGCACCAACGGCGACACACACCTCGGCGGCGACGACTTCGACCAGGTTATCATCGACTGGCTGGCAAGCGAGTTCAAGGCCGAGGAAGGTATCGACCTGAAGCAAGACCCGATGGCCCTGCAACGCCTGAAGGAAGCAGCCGAGAAGGCAAAGATTGAACTCTCCAGCAGCACCACGACTGAAATCAACCTGCCCTACATCACGGCAATAGGCGGTGTGCCCAAACACCTCGTGAAGAGCCTGACTCGCGCTAAGTTCGAACAGCTTGCCGACAGCCTCATCCAGGCTTGTAAGGCTCCGTGCCAGAAGGCTATGCAGGACGCAGGCCTCTCCAACAGCGACATCAACGAGGTCATCCTCGTGGGCGGCTCCACACGTATTCCCGCTGTGCAGAAGCTCGTGGCCGACTTCTTCGGCAAGGAACCCAGCAAGGGCGTCAATCCTGACGAAGTGGTTGCCATCGGTGCAAGCATCCAGGGCGCTGTGCTGGCAGGCGACAAGAGCGACATCGTTCTGCTCGACGTAACGCCTCTGTCTATGGGTATCGAAACGATGGGTGGCGTAATGACACGTCTCATCGAAGCCAACTCGACCATCCCCTGCAAGAAGAGCGAAATCTTCTCCACCGCAGCGGACAACCAGACGGCCGTCACCATCCACGTCCTGCAAGGCGAGCGCCCAATGGCAAGCCAGAACAAGAGCGTCGGCCAGTTCAACCTCGACGGTATTGCTCCCGCACGTCGCGGCGTGCCTCAGATTGAAGTCACCTTCGATATCGACGCCAACGGCATCCTCAATGTCAGCGCGAAGGACAAGGCTACCGGCAAGGAGCAGCACATCACCATCACCGCCTCCAGTGGCCTCAGCAAGGAGGAAATCGAGCGCATGAAGGCCGAGGCAGAAGCCAATGCCGAGAGCGACAAGAAGGAGCGCGAGAAGGTTGACAAGCTCAACCAGGCCGACAGCATGATTTTCCAGACCGAGAATATGCTGAAGGAGAGCGGCGACAAGATTCCTGCCGACGTGAAGAGCGAAGTTGAGGCAGCCCTCGCCAAGATGAAGACCGCCCACCAAGCTCAGGATCTCGCAGCCATCGACGCAGCCATGAACGAGCTTCAGACTGCCGCCGGCAAGATGTACCAAGCCCAGCAGCAGGCAGGCCCGCAGCCCGGTCCCGACATGAACGGCGGCTTCACTGGCGCAGGCGCCAACCAAGGCGGCAACAATGGCGGCGGTCAGCAAGGCCCCGACATCCAAGACGCCGACTTCGAGGAGGTGAAGTAAATCGCCATAAGAATCGATAAACAAAAATAAGAATATATAAGGAAGTCCGTGTAGCTCAGTGAGTTGCACGGATTTCTTATTTTGTTAAATTTTGTTGGATTTTCGGACTTTTATCAAGTTTTACCGTATTCTTGTCACAGATTTGGCACGTCACTAAACTTTAGACGTGGTGTCCCTAATATCCTCTTGTGGGAACTTAATATGATATACGGTAAAAGATGGCTACATTAAAAGTTGAAATCAAGCGCAAATGCGCTATCTGTGGGAATGTATTTCTCGCAAAGTTTTTGGACTCAAGGTATTGTTCTCCAAAATGCCAGAAGATTGCCAGTGCAAGAAAGAAGGCAGAAGAGAGACGCTTGCAGAGATTGGATGAACTCAAACAACGTATTCCCGATGCAAGGGATTATATCTCCATTGCAGAAGCGGAGGCATTGTTTGGTGTAAGCAAAAAGACCCTACATCGTTTAGTCCGTAAGGGAGAAATACAAAGTATCAATCTTGGTACTCGCTTAACTCGCATCAGCAAGACTGAACTCTTGGGCAAATTCCCATTGCGAGAAGAACCCATCAATAGGCAGTATGCCTTGCCAAAACTCTACAACATGGAGCCTGAGAATTGCTACACCATTGGTGAGATATGCCAGAAGTACAAAATCAATGATAGTTCAGTGTGGGCTCAGGTAAGAAAGTATGGCATCCCATCAAGACAGATTGGCAACTATGTGTATGTACCCAAAGAAGAATTTGATAAATTATATAAGTCCGACGTATGAGAAGAAAACTCGCATTAACAAAAGTATCAGTGAAACTCCGCAAGAAAGAGTTTCATGAGGGATGGTATCTTTATCTTGACATTTATCCCATCTATCAACCAGGTAGCGATAAGCCACAGCGCATTCGAGAAAATTTGCATCGTGACATAACCACTCCAGTATGGGATAAGTCGCAGCCATGTAAAACTGATAAGGATGGTACTATCAGTTATCTGCCCAAGCGTAATCAGAATGGCGTTATCATCTGCCGTTCTGCTGTAGATCAAGAATCGTGTATCTTTGCAGACAACGTCAGAGCATTGCGTCAACATGAGTATGACAATGCCTCATTGTATTCAGAAACAGATGCCGCTCAGGCAGAGTTGAATGAAAAAGGCAAGCAAAACTTCATTCAGTTTGTCAAAGACTTGTCGAAAAAGAAACATGCACGTAGTTCTGAGTCAATCATCGTTAACTGGAATCGTGTATATGATTATCTCTGTCTGTTTGCCAAGAGTGACTATATTCCTTTCTCTCTGTTGAGTCAGAAATTGATGGAAGACTTCAAAATGTATCTCCTAACGGCTCCACGTGGAGACAAGAGGAAAGGATTGCTATCACAGAACACAGCAAATACTTATTTCGCCATATTCAAATGTGCAGTACATCAGGCATTCATTGACGGTTATATCACAGTTGATATTGCCGCAAAGGTAAAAGGGGTTCCTGAAGAAGAGGTAAGACGTGAGCACCTAAGCCTTGAAGAACTTAACCAGCTAGCTCAGACACCATGCGATAATCCTATTTTGTATCGTGCAGCCCTATTTTCTGCACTTACAGGATTGCGCCTCTGCGACATCACAAAACTCAAATGGGCTGAATTGGCCAAGGAAGGTGAGCATCATCGTATTAACTTTGACCAGAAGAAGACGGGTGGTGTGGAGTATATGCCTATCAGCCCTCAGGCATATAAACTATGTGGTGAGCCGAGAGAACCTCAGCAAATTGTTTTTGAAGGTATCCCTGACAAATCGGTAATCTCTCGTCCGATTAAGAAATGGATTAAAGCTGCTGGCATTACCAAACATATCACATTCCATTGCTTTCGCCATACCTATGCTACAATACAGTTGACCGAAGGTACTGACCTCTTTACCCTAAGCAAGATGATGGGACACACTAACGTCAGAACCACTCAGGTGTATGCCAAAGTTGTGGACAAGAAAAAAGAAGCTGCTGCAGATGCTTTCACAATTGACTTTGGTAACAATACCCAACAAGAGGAACCTGATAATGACATATCAGGCAATTCATCCAAATAAAAATTCATAACTATCGATTAGGCTATCTAAGTAAAATGCTTAGGTAGCCTTTTTTCTGCTTTATATTCTTTACGATTCTGTTACGAATACTTACGTTGTATGTTCGTAGCGAAATTAATATTGATTATTTATTCATTGACAATTAGTGACTTACGACTATAATAGACTATATTTATCATATACCCCTACATACTCTGCTTATCTCCGTATTCTTGCGATGTAATTCATCGAAAAAATCAATAAGAATATGGAAAAAATTACATTCGACACCATGCCAGAAACTTTGAGCGAGATACTCAAACGAATAGGCAACCTTGAAACGATGGTAGGCAATATGAACAATCATAATTGCGTGCCTGTAGTAGAAGAAGTTCGTTTTAACATTACAGAACTTTGCGACTATTTGCCAACAAAACCGAAGAAGCAAACGGTCTATGGATGGGTATCAGCTAAGCCTCCTAAGATACCTTATCATAAAAAAGGAGAACTGTACTTTATTAAGTCTGAGATTGATGCATGGTTAGCAGAAGATGGTATGTCATCAGGTAAGGATCTTATGGATCAGGCACGTGCATACGTTTCTAATAATCCTTTATCTGGCAGAAAGGAGGCGACGCGCAATTATGGATAATGCCCTGTCCATCTATGAAGATTTCTTTGGAGAACGAGAGGGAGAAAATCACTCCTTCTCTTTCTTCAGGAAACCAATCAGAAACGTAGAACCACTTAGGTGTATCACCATTCCTGACATCTATCGCTACATTGTCGGTCCTTATGCCCAAAGGCAAACAGAGACTTTACGTGCAATAATCGATAAAGATGCTGCGAGGAAATACAAAGCAGAAAACTTTGACTTTTGTACGTTCTCAGGTACATTCCGCATTCGCAACAAGAATCACCTCCTGTTGCATTCGGAATTGCTTTGCATTGACTTTGACCATGTAGCAGACATTCCGTCGTTGAGGGAAAGACTGCTTCATGATGATTGCTTTGAGACTGAACTACTCTTCCGTTCACCATCAGGCGATGGCTTAAAGTGGGTGATAGACATTGAACGTAAAGGCTGGGAACACAGTCGTTTCTACAATGCAGTTTATAACTATCTTGTTGCTTCTGGTTATCCTGAGCCAGACAAATCTGGGAGTGATGTGGCACGCTCGTGCTTCATTCCTTACGATCCTGAAGCATACATAAATTCAAAATATCCAGAATATGTCAGAAAAGAAAACTTTTTTACCAGAGCAGTGGGAGAATGCCCCTTCTAATAGCAATGCAGCTAAGAACGCCCCACAGCAGATGACTCCTTATAATAATATAGGGGGCGAATGTACTTATGATAAGGTAGACCGTGTAATTGGACTCATTGAGGAAAGTGGAGTTGACATCACAGAAGGTTATGACGCCTGGGTAAAGGTAGGCTTTGCCCTTGCAAGCGAGTTCAAAGAATCTGGGCGTGATTTCTTTCATCGTGTCAGCAAGGTGAATGCGAAATACAACCATGCCGAGACTGACAAACAATATGATAAATGTCTTGCCTCTACTGGTTCTGGTGTAACTATCGGCACATTCTTCCAAATGGCAAAGGATAGAGGCGTAGATATTTCCAATGCCAAACCTGATGTGCCACCTATAGAAATCCAAAATGCCCACATTGGAAATATGGATTTTTGGAAAAATGGAGATAGTAATAAAGCACCACAGCCTCAATCTGCAAATATCCATAAAGCCAAAAATCCAAATGTCCATTCATGTGAAATTAGCGGCAAATGGATTTATGACGAAGAAGAACTCCCTCATTTCCCTTCTTTTGTTTATGAAACACTCCCTCCGTTCTTGAAAGAGGTTGTTGACAACTGCATTTCTCCGGACGATAGAGATATGATTCTCATGGGTGCAATGACTTGCTTATCCATTACATTACACAATGTCGTTGGTGAATATAATCATGATGATTGGGGACCGATGTTGTATTTCTTTGTCATGGCAGATGCAGGTATGGGTAAGGGATCATTGAATTACTGTCGTCAACTGGTGGCTCCTATCCATAAGGAACTTCGTGAGATTTCTGACCAGCAGATACGTGAATATAAGGCCGAGAAGAGACAAGCAAAGCAGGATGGCAATACCTTCTCTGGAGAGGAACCACATCGCCGTACTCTTTTTATTCCAACGAATAGTAGCGCTGCTTCTGTCATAGAGCAATTGGACTATAATGACGGTATCGGACTAATCTTTGACACCGAGTGTGATACCCTGTCTGCAGTCTTGAAGTCAGAGTTTGGTGATTATACAACAATCATTCGTAAGGCATACCATCATGAGCCTATAGACATTAAGCGTCGTAAGGAAAACGAGGATCGACTTGTTGAGCATCCAATGCTGGCTATTTGTCTGTCAGGCACTCCAGAACAGTTGTACACGCTTACTCCAAAAGCTGAGGACGGAACATTCTCTCGAATCACTTGCTATCACATTCCTTTCAAGATGGACTTCCGTGACGTTCTTTCTGAGAGCTCATTTTCCGAGGGAAAACAGAGTTCCTCTTTGCGTGATGTTTACTATCAGTTGGGACTTAGATACAAACGAATGCGTGAGGCTTTCTTCCGTGGTGGAAACTACAGAGTCGTTATCCCTCAAGATCTCTGTGAAGAGTTCAATCAGCACTATCGATTGGTAAACAAGGAGGCAGTTGAAGACATCTCTAATGATATGCAGGGTGTTGTCAGACGCTTGGCTTTTGCCGTGTTCCGCATGATGATGGTACTAACAGCTATTCGCTTTATGGATGAAACGCCAAATCCATCCGCCTTAGCACAGAAAGATGTTCGTACTATTCTTCGCTGCAAGGAGGAAGACTTCAGAATCGCGATGGCTCTTGGTGACACACTAATCTATCACACTGTATATTGTTACTCTCATCTGCCAAAGACTGATGTTGCGACAACCATAGGTGGCAAGATTCTCACTAAAAAAGACAAGATGGAGATGCTTTATGCAGCACTTCCGGATTCTTTCAGCCGTCCTCAGTATGTTGCAGTATCAACTGATTTAGGATTCTCCCCAAGCACCACAAGCAAATGGATTAACACCTTCATTCTTCAAGGGCGTCTGGAGCGATGTGAACATAATGATTATCGTAAGCTAACTCCAAATTCATCAGAAGCATCATGATGTTGAACATATATAACTGTACACGAGATCCCCCTTAGCTAACGGGCAGGCTATACAGAAACGCCCTGGGCGTACAGCGGACTTTTTCTAAAAGTCCTAAACATAATAGGGACTTTTAGAATCACCTCTGAAGATGGCTCCCTTAAAAAGTCCAATTATGCTCAGGCTCTGCCCGAGACCCGATGACACATTTATACACATACTGCCAGTGGTATCACTGGATCCTAATACAATTTTCGAATATGGAAGATCATATTCCTCGCGCCTCGATTCATGCAGGCAAAGACAGAAAATCATTTCCTGTACAAGTTAGCAATGAGGCAGAACGAAGAGGTTGGGACGAAAAACGTTACCAGCTAAAGAATGCAGAGAAGGAAAAGAATAATCACTATAACTTTTCTCGCAAGCGCCTCAATTTTGAGGTTGCGAAAGGGGCAAAGATAATGCCTCTTGGCTCTAATCCTACACCTTTGTACATGCGACTTCAGCAACGTTATGAAGAACTTGGTTTCAAACCTTACAAGGATGCGGACAGCCCTGGACTAGTTTCCCATAACTCACCCAATTGTCTTGTGGACATTGTCTTTAGTGGCGACCGTGATGTTATGAAGAGACTTGCTTTCGGTGATCAGGAACTTGACACTTCAGACCCTAATGCTGACCAAAGTCACATCAAACTTATGGATCCAATCCGAGAATGGGCTGTGGACACCTACAAGTTTGCTTGCCGTAAATGGGGCGAAGAAAACGTCATCGGTTTCAGTGTTCATTGTGATGAGACCAACATCCATGCACATGTCCTCACTGTTCCTGTTGAACAGGTCAAGAAACGTGGACGCATAGGTAGTGTGTATGTCAGCAATGACAATCCTGATGTAGAACTCACCACCAAGGAATGGAAGGCTTTGCCAAAGGACGAGCGAGGCAACTACACCAAGCGTGAAGCAACCAAGGGCATGGTTGAACGTGTGTCATACGCAAAGGTGTGGGGTGAGACAAAGAAGGAGAAGTCCGAATATCTTTCCCAACTTCATACTGATTATCATGATGAGGTTGGTTACAAGTACGGACTTGAACGTGGCATCCCTTATGAAGAGCTTTCTGATGAAGAGAAGCGTGAGCGCAAGCATAAGGACAAGGTAACACTTGAAGCTGAGCGCCAGGCAAAACTGGCTATCGAAGAAGCAAAACGACAGAAAGCAGAGATTGAAGCCGAGACCGCTGTCATCCAGCATCAGAAGAATGAAGCCCAGAAGGAACTGAAGACTGCTCAATCAGGTTTCCTTGCCAAGATCTTTCAGCCAGGCAAGTTCAAGAAAGAAGAAGCAGAAAAGATCAAGGAGTCATACGAGGCTGGTGTTAAGGAAACTATTGATGGCATTATAAAAGCTTCAGGTTTGACGTGGAAGGGCGGAAAACCAACGGCTGAGTCTATCGGTCAGAACTTCCGCATGACATGGGACAGCAACAAGAATCTTGCAAAGGAATTGAAGGACAAGGATAGTCTTGTTTCTGAGAAGGATGCTGAGATTAATGAACTCAATGTCAAGGTTTCCAATCTGACAGAGGAGATCGATGGTCTCAAATTCCGCTTGACTTTGATTGATGAAGATGCAGTTCAGAAACTCCGTAACTCCAGAATTGCAGAGAAGACTCGTGCTGATAAGGCAGAGAGAGACTTGGGAAACCTTCGTTCTGCTTATGAGGATCTTTCTTTGCAGTGGAACGCTCTGTGGAAAGAACCTGAATTCAACGAGGCGACAAGGAAGGTAAATGAGCGTAAGGAACGTGAAGCACGCATTGCTACAGAATCAAAACGTGAGGCAGAAGCACGAATCACAAGACACAATGGCGTTCTTGACAGGTTCATATCTGAAGGACGGTCTGTACTCCGTGCATTTGCTCTGACCACCAGAACCTCATTTAACCAGAAAGAGGCATCATCAATCTATTATGGCATAATGGCATCTGCTTCAAGGCATAACCGCTCACTCTCTAATAGCAATGGCATCGAAGCTTCTGTAAAAGAATTCCTGTCTGGCATTTCATGGAAAGACTGCAGCGATTTTCGTGAAGACTGTGTTTGCAACTGGACAAGGTTGTTTGCTGCAAAAGAGGTTGATTTCTCGGAGGCTGCCATTAACAACTTCTGCGCATTTGTAGATCATATGTCATGCAGTGCGGAAACATACGTATCTATCGGTGGTTCCAATGGATGTGCTGACCAGCTTACAAACTGGGATGGCACTCAAAAGCAAGGGTTGGGAGCACCGGCAAAGAAGAAAGGTTTGTCCCTCTGACATAGAAACTATTTGTATTCAACGAGGGTGTTGCAAAAGCTTCTTTGCAGATTTTGAAACACCCTCGCTAAATATTACGCACTTACTTTCGTTTCCCTGCCAGATACTCCATTGCCACTATTTTCAAATCTACAATATCTGATTGAACGTCCACCCTAAAATCATGATCATAAATGCTACTGTGCCGAAGAAGATGCCGATGAGCCGCCAAGTCATCACCTTCTTGAGCATTGTGGCTTCGGGCAGGGATAGTCCTACCACTGACATCATGAAGGCGAGGGCTGTGCCGAGAGGAATGCCCTTGGCAACGAACACCTCCACAACAGGGACGATTCCAGCAGCATTGGCGTACATCGGAACGGCTATGAGCACACTTGCCGGTACTCCCAGCAATCCTGCCTTCTGCATGAAGTCGGCAAAGAAATCTTCGGGCATATAACCATGGATGGCTGCGCCAATGGCGATGCCGAGCAGGACGTAAAGGATCACCCCACGGACGATGCCGAGGGCATCTTTCGTGATGGATGGCAGACGTTTCATGAAAGGTGTGTGTTCTGCTTCAAATGCCTCGTCGGCTTGCATTTGCATCTGCTGCATCTGAAGGATCCATGGCGAGAGGTAGCGTTCGAGTTTCAGCTTGCCTAACACGAAACCTCCCACCATTCCCATCACGATGCCGCACGCGACATAGATGGCTGTCACCTGCCAACCGAAGGTGCCGAGGAACATTGCCACAGCCACCTCATTGACCAAAGGTGAAGTGATGAGGAAAGCGAAGGTTACGCCCAAGGGAATGCCTCCCTTGACGAATCCGATGAAAAGTGGTATGGACGAGCAGGAACAGAATGGTGTGATGACTCCGAAAATACTTGCCAGCAGGTACTGAAAACCATAGAGCCGGTGCGACGAGAGATAATTGCGCAGACGTTCTATCGGGAAGTAGGCATTAACAATGCCCATCACGATGCTGATGGAAAAGAGCAAGAGGATGATTTTCGTTGAGTCATAGACGAAGAAATTGACTGCCTCACCCAGACGCGAGTTGGCATCCATGCCCAAAAGGTCGAAGATAAGCCAATCGGCAAATTGTTGTATCATAATGCTATGCGACTGAGATTACTCCCACGCTTGAGTCACTCAATTTAGGTACGCATCTATTGTCGGAAGAAACTATCGACGACGATGTCAAGACTGATACAGAAGAAGATAAGACGCAAAGGAAAATTCTGATACAGGTGTTGGTAATCAATGCTGTTTTCTTTGTACTTGAGACGGTGTTCGGTTATATCGCCGACTCTATGGGACTCGTTGCAGACGGTCTTGACATGCTGGCTGATGCATTGGTCTACGGCATGAGCCTTGCGGTTGTAGGTGCCACTGTGCGCAGAAAAAAGCGCGTGGCTATGTGGTGTGGAATCATCCAGCTAACACTTGCGGTTATTGGCCTGTGGGAAGTGCTGAGGCGTTTCCTTGGCATGGAGGAAATGCCTCATTATATTGTAATGATATCCGTTTCGGGAGCCGCACTTATTGCAAATGCCTTGTGCCTTTGGCTGCTGCAACGTTCACACAGCATAGATGCCCATATGAAGGCAAGCGTCATCTTCTCAGCAAACGATGTAATCATAAACCTGGGTGTGATAGCAGCCGCTCTGATGGTGCATTTTATTGGCAGTGGCATCCCCGATCTTGTAGTAGGTCTTATAATATTCTGCATCGTAATTTCAGGTGCGTTAAGGATTCTGAAACTTTCAAAATAGATTACAGTATACAAAACTTAAAAAGAGGTATTCCATACACCTTCAATTGCGGTCTTGCCAGTCTGCCGTAATGACGAAGAGAATACTGTATATAAACACGAGACAGCGATATGCCATGTTCTTTAGGCATATCGCTGTCTTGTCCTAACAATATGATGTGTCCACGTTATCACATCACTAATCAAATTTTGATAATCACACCAAAATTAGCCACGAATCCTTCGAGAGGTGCATAAATATCACGGAAAACGGGATTTGTGACGCTGCCGGTATAGATGGTGTCAAATCTTGTCTGGCGGCGGTCGGTGAAGTTCTCAAAGTTTGCATACACTGAGAATTTCTCCCAAATTTTCTGTACCATAAGGCCCATTGTCACATATCCTTTGCCATACATTCCATCGGTGAGTCGCTGACGGCTGGTATAGTAAAGTTCGTAGCCTATACGCCATGAATCCTCAACCTCATACATAAGCACTGAATTGAGACGGTGTTTAGGCGTCAGCGTCTTATCGTAGGTGTGACCGTCCTCTCTTACACGGGCATGGTTGAATGTATACCCGAGAAACAGGCTGAAGTCTGAATACTTGACTTTCAGATTTGTCTCTGCGCCAAGGCTGCGCATGTTTCCGTTGATATTGAAGAACTGGTAAAGCCCGTTGTGCAGGGGTCTCAGTTCAAGCGGGTGTCTCAGATAAGTGAAGAAGAAGAGCTGGTTAGCTGTGAAAATGACTCTGCCGTCCGCGATGCTTGTGCGGTAATTCACATCGGCCTGAGCCCCATAGCTTCGCTCTATGCTATTGACATCTTTGTCCACAGGGAGAATGTTTGCGAATTGAAGACGTTCGCTTTCCTCAGAGAATATTGTGGGTGGCTTATAGCCGAATCCTCCACCAATACGGGTCGAGAATTTGTCCGACAGTTTGAAAAGTGCCGATATGCGTGGAAGAACTATAAATCCATAGTCTTTGACATAATCGCCACGGAGTCCGGCTTCAAGGATCACCCGGTCAGATACGTTTGTGGTGTTGTTCACAAATATGCCATAGGTGTCGAGTGAATAGTCTCGGTCAAGATTGTTTGTGATTCTCTTTTCGTTGAACCGTTCGGTCCATACATTACCACCGACAATCCATTCAGAGATTTCTCCCGAATTAACGTATGAGATTTCACTGAATGTTGACCACTGGTCTCCATTAAAATTATATGTAGGAATGGTGATGTCTCGTTTGTAGAGTGTCGCGCTGTTCTTTACGTTAAGGCTGCTCTGATCATCAAATCTGTGCTTGAATGAGATTCGCGAGGAATAACGCTGTGATTTGTTCCGCTCAAAATATGGATGTTCCTCTGAATATCCGTGGCGTATGTATTCCATATCGCCTCCAAGACGGTTCTCGACCATTGACTCCAGCCCTATATTAAGGTTGGTGCTCTCTGTAAAGTACAGGAAAAGAGTGGGATTTACAGTAAACCTATCAAATTGAGGTATGGCAGTGAATCCCACATGCGAGGGATCATAAGCCCAGTTCCGATTGTAGGATGCGAAGACAGTGGTGCCGACTTTGCCAAAACGCTGTCCGAAGAAAGTGTTGACATCCAGCCCTTTTGCGGTTGTCCCGTTAAGCTGTATCTGAAAATCACGCTTTTCTGTGGGGGTCTTGGTTACAAGATTGACAAGACCTGCGATGGCGCCACCGCCATAGAGGGTACTTGAGGATCCTTTTATAATCTCGACCTGTCTCAGGTCAAGGGGCGGAGTCTGTAACATTCCGAGACCGGCAGCAGCTCCGGAAAAAACGGGAAAACCGTCACGGAGAATTTGGGTGTATTTACCGTCAAGACCCTGTATTTTTATCATGGCGTTGCCGGAGATGGCCGAAGTCTGCTGTGTCTGTATGCCAGTGCTTTCGCTGAGCAGCATTCTTATATCACCGGGCTTCATGACATTTTTCTCTTCAAGTTCCTCTGAACCGATAAATTCCACACGCGTCGGAATATCCCTGAAAGTGCGGGTGCCTCGGGTTGCAGAGATAACAACCCCTTCCAGCTCGTTGTCTTCGCCCTCTTCAAGTGTAATTGTTACATAGGGTTCGCCATCAGACAAAGGAAACACATAACTCTTTTCCTCTGTCTCATATCCAAGATAGCTGAACCTGATGGTTTGTGGACCATCGGGGATACCTGTGATTTCCACGAAACCGTCCTTGTCGGCTACATTTCCCAGTTGTGTCCCCTCCACAGTTGCGGACGCTCCTATTAGCGGTTCGCCGCTGTCTCCGTCTATGATTTTTGCCTTAAATGTGTTAAGCGCGGCTGCTGTCTGTGACAGAGATATTATCCATAAGAATATTAGTATTATAAAATGTCTCATTAAATTGTGTCCTTAATTATTGATGATGATTGAATAGAGATGGTTGGATGTGTGTGGTTTACAACACGGCATTGAACAGCCAACCGAGCAGGATGATGGCGAGGGCAACCGTGCCGAAAAAGATGCCGATGAGACGCATGTTCATGACTTTCTTTAGCATGGTGGCTTCGGGCAATGAGAGACCTACTACCGACATCATGAAGGCAAGGGCAGTACCGAGGCTTACGCCTTTGGCTACAAAGACCTCTACAACAGGGACAATGCCGGCTGCATTGGCATACATTGGTACGGCAAGGATAACCGCCAATGGTACGGCATACCAGTGTTCGCCACTCAGATACTCCTCGAAGAATCCTTCTGGCACATAGCCGTGCATTGTGGCTCCGATGGCGATGCCGATGATGACGTAGAGGATTACGCCACGGATGATGCCGATGGCTTCCTTTATAATCTGCGGCATTCGTCGAATGAGTGTGATGCGTTCGGTGGTCAGTTCCTCTTGTGCTCCACTTGCCATCCGCTGGATTTGCAACACCCAAGGACTCAGATGCTTCTCCAACTTCATCTTGCCCAGGATGAAGCCGCCGATTGTGCCAAGCAGTATGCCGCTGATGACGTAAATGGCAGTCACCTTCCAGCCGAATGTTCCGGCGAACATCGCTACTGCCACCTCATTGACCAGAGGTGAAGTGATGAGGAACGAGAAGGTCACGCCCAATGGTATGCCACCTTTAACGAAACCGATGAACAGCGGTATTGAGGAGCATGAGCAGAAGGGCGTTACGGCTCCAAAGACCGATGCCAGCAGGTATTGCATACCATATAGTTTGCGTGAATTGAGGAAGTTGCGTAGTCGCTCCACAGGGAAATAGGCATTGACCACGCCCATCACCGTGCTGATGAGGAAGAGCAGCAGAATGATCTTCAGGGAGTCATAGACGAAGAAGTTGAGAGCTTCGCCCAAGCGTGTAGTGGAGTCTATGCCGAAAAGGTCATAGATCAGCCAATCTGCAAATTGTTGTATCATTTTTTGAGGTTATAAGGTTTATGAACAGCATTCTATCTTGATGCCTATTCTCTCAGACAAATAGAAATCTTGCATCTTTGCCATTATTTCATCACGAACTCTGCGAAACTCAGGCAGTATCTCTTCTTCCGTGCCCTTAAAAGCATCTGGATCATCAAAGCCAATGTGAAGACGCTTGCCTACTTTCCCGATGAAGACAGGACAGGATTCGTTGGCTCCACCACAAACGGTAATGACGTAATCCCACGATTCGCCAAGGTGTTGGTCGATATGCTTCGGGTAGTGATTGCTGATGTCGATACCAATCTCAGCCATCACCTTGATGCCAAGAGGGTGAACCTCTGCAGCAGGATGAATGCCAGCAGAATGGACTTCGAGCCCAGGGTCAATACTTTGCAGAATGCCTTGTGCCATCTGGCTTCGACAACGGTTGCCGGTACAAAGAACTAATATGCGTGCCATAAACTTAATCGTTGAACAGATGTTTTGTCTTATTTGAAATTCTCACAAGTGTCAGCATAACAGGTACTTCTACCAGCACGCCAACCACTGTAGCAAGCGATGCTCCTGAGTGCAAGCCAAAGAGTGAAATGGCTACGGCAACAGCCAGTTCAAAGAAATTGCTGGCTCCGATCATTCCTGCCGGAGAGGCTATTCTATGTGGCAGTTTCCATGCCTTTGCCCATCGGTAGGCAATGAAGAAGATAAGGAACGTCTGTATTGTCAATGGTATGGCAATCAGGAAGATGTGGAAGGGATTCTCCAGAATGACATCGCCCTGGAACGAGAATAGAATGATAAGCGTGAGCAGAAGACCAATGGTGGTAATGCTGTTGAACTTCCCTATGAAGACGTTCTCAAAATACTCCTTTCCTCGTTTCTTGATTACCATATAACGTGTGATGACACCTGCAACAAGTGGTATCACGACAAATAGAACGACAGAAAGCAACAGAGTGTCCCAAGGTATGCTTACGCCTCCCACTTCGAGGAGAAATCCTACGATAGGTGCAAAAGCTACCAGTATGATCAGGTCGTTGATGGCTACCTGCACCAACGTATAAGCCGCATCACCTTTGGTCAGGTGACTCCACACAAACACCATTGCGGTGCATGGGGCAGCCCCAAGCAAAACAGCACCTGCCAGATAGTCGTTTGCCAAATATGCTGGGATGAATCGTCCGAAAACAACGCACAAGAAGAATTTGGCTATCAAGAACATACTGAATGGCTTGATAATCCAGTTCGTAACGCAGGTGATGACGATTCCTTTGGGATTACGTCCGACATTCAGCACGCTACGGAAGTCAATCTTCATCATCATTGGCCAGATCATCAGCCAAATGAGTACTGACATCGGGATGCTGACATTGGCATATTCCCATTGGCTGAGTGTTCGGGGCAAGGCAGGGAGATTCTGACCAATAAGCAAACCTAATACTATGCAGAGTGCTACCCATATCGTAAGATAGCGCTCAAAGAATCCGATTCCTTTTTCCATGGTTTATTTACGTGAACATTGTGATTGAATAATAAATGCCGACTCCGATGAAGAGAAGGGCAACGAGGCGGTTGAGCCATCTTTGGAATGCAGCTATCTTGCCCATCACTTTGCCCATCGACTGCATACTATAGGCAAGTACCCAAGCAACCACGAGGACAGGCAGAGCCGTAGCAATGGCGAAGACGAGGGGCAGCAAATAGCCAGCCGTAGCTTCGGCTGACATGGGTATCAGCATACCGAAATAGAGCAAACCGCTGGATGGACAGAATGCCATGGCGAAGAGGATGCCGAGAAGCAACGCTCCCATATTGCCTTTATAACTCCCCTCGCCATTTGGAGAGGGGCTGGGGGTGAGGCTAAACTTCGGCAAATGCAACTTGTCGCCAAAGAGCATAAACAAGCCGATGACGATGAGCGCAGGACCAAGGATGAGTTCGCCCCATTCGCTGATGAACTTTTGAAGTCCGAACGTGTCGGCACCACGCCTAATAATATAAATAAGGAGTGCGCCAAGGAGTGTGTAAGCCAGCGTGCGACCGAGGGTGTAGAGTATGCCGCTCCACAGCACCTTGCGCTTGGCGTTGCCTTTGTCCTCGTTTTCCTCCATACAGTTGCGTGCAATATAGGCGACTGCCGTTACGTTCGTTGCTAACGGACAAGGACTTACAGCCGTTAGCAAACCAAGAAGAAATGCCGTGATTACTGGTATCTGGCTATTATCCAGAAGTTGGTTGAGAAAATCCATCATACGCTATTCTATTGCTTTCACTACCTTGTTCTTCAACTCCTTGCGGAACTCTTTCGGATTACTTCTCGCATTAGCGAAAGCAAAACGAGTGAGGTCTTCTGCACCTTTGGATGATACTACGAAGAGCGACGAGAACGTCACCTTGTATTTCGCAGCCAACTTCTTGCCTTCTTCGGTGGAAATGTCAACGATGCGGAACTTCACCTTGCCATCCTTTACCTGTTGTGCAAGTTCGCCCTCAACGAGCGCCTTTGTTTCCTGCTCAATGGCAACGCAAGTCTTGCAACGCTGTTTGCCATGGAAGTAGATGATCTCAACTGGCGAACTTTCTTTCGAGGCAACGGTTTCGGTTTTTGTTTCGGGCGCATTATTACCCGTGCAAGCGCTGATTGTGGCAGTAGAAAGAATCGCTGCCATGAGGATGATAATGGACTTTTTCATATTCCTGAGCATTTGTGGTTAGGGAATTACTTCAAAATCTCCAGCAGTTCCTTCTCGATCTTCTGACCACGAGCCACAACCTGACCATCAACCACCAATGCAGGGAGCGACATCACGTTGTACTGCATTACCTCCATGATGTCATCCACCTTCTCCACGGTGGCATCAATCTGGTTGTTCTTCACTACCGTCTCTACGAGAGCGAAATACTTCTGGTTGCAAGCACAAGAGCTTACCAATACTTTAATCTGTTTCATACTTATATTGTTTAATGTTTACAATTCGCAAAACAACGAACGTGTTAATTTAAAGAAAACCCTCGAAGCCTGCCACGAGGGTACAATTATATCAAAGAGAGGATTAGAGCGTAAGAAGAATTACTTGCAGCACTCCTCTTTCTTCTCGCATAGTTCCATGCTCCAGAACTCCGAGAACAGCTGCTGAGCATACTGCCAGTTCTCACGATTGATGCAGTATCTCACTTTAGGTGTCTCAATCTCCCCCTGAATCAATCCAGCTTCCTTCAAAGCCGACAGATGCTGACTTACAGTAGCCTTGGCAATAGGCAACTCCTCATGAATGTCACCGAAGTAACAGGTGTCTTGCTTTGCCAGAAACTTCATGATGGCAATGCGAGCCGGATGTCCCAGGGCCTTTGCAAATCCCGCCAATGTTTCTGTCTTTATACAATATTTCTTTTCTGCCATAATAAGCGTTTGCTTGATTTTCTGGTCGCAAAGTTACGAACATTATTTCGAACTACCAAATATTGTTCGTGTTTTAACGATTAATTAACATTATTGCACGATAAATGTTTTTTAACAAAGGTAGTTGTGGAGTTCTAAAGGAAAAATTGTTGTCGTCATCAACACTTACAAAGACAACAGCTCGATATAAATTAATAATAATTCTTATTACGTTAATGGTACGGTTTATATCACTTCAAAGTAATCATGACACATAGACATTAGTTTGCTAACCACAATATCTCGTATGTCATTTGGACCAACAATCTCTACATCTGGGCCAAGGGATAATATAAAGTCGACAGCAGCATCTGTTCCAAAGCAATAGAGTGAAACTTTCGACATGGCGGTGTTCTCAGCTTCTTCTACATTATAAAGGAAACTGTTCTGCGATCGTATCTTCATCAGAGCAGTGTTGTTTGCCATCAGAACAATCTCCTTCTTTGATTCTTCTCTTTTATGATGTCTCAATTCTGGTGCCATAGAAATGGCTTTGTGCAATTTGAAGTATTTGTTCTGCACAAAGCGTTCACCTGTGTTCTCTACTTGTACAAATTCTGACACCATGTAATACTGATAAGCAGGTTCCCCTTCCATGCTAAGCATTTCAACACATGTTGAAGGGTAGTCGCCCTCAGTAATACTAATGATGAACCATTGATTTTGTCTAAGGACAAGGCCATAAGGGTTGATGCGTACAGACATGTGCTTTCTTTTCTTATAATCCCAAGTTATTGCAAGAAGTACCTGATGATTCTCTATTGCTTCCATTATAACATCCAAATGTTCCATGTTGAAGTTTTGATCTATAGATATTCTTCTTCGGATGGAATCATGCTTATAAAGCAATGCATTCAAGGCCATAGCATTTGTTGACCATAGCAAAGGCGAATCATCGTAAAGGTCTGCTTTGTTACGGATGTAATACTTGTTTTTGTCATTGCCACCTATTTCACACAATATCTCTATACCATACAGTTCTTTTATTCCTTCGCGATAGCGGTTGAATGTTGTGCGAGAAAGAGGACAACCTTCCTCCATACGACTTGTTACCCATAATTCATTCAGTTTCGAAAAGCTGATATGACCATGGGACACGATAGTTGAGATGAACCATTGATAGAGTCGTATGGTTTCACTGACTTTTGTGCTTACAGATTCCTTTTTCATTCCTTCTTTGCATAATTGGGTACGTGCAAAGTTAGTGTAAATATTTGAAATAATCAGAAAGTTTCAGAAACAATCCATGTTTTGTTAGGATTAAATAACATACTCTGTTATTCTTTGTTAACAAATGTACCGTTATTTGGTACAGTAACACGCATTATTCATATAGACATTTCTTGTATTATACGCGTGTGCGCGTAGATTTTTGGGTATTAAAAAAGTTGTGTCTTATTCCATCTTTTATATATAACTTTGCCAAAAAATTGAAATAAACAGCAATAAACTTACAATAATTTCAACTATGGCAAACAAGGATAATTCAATTGTCATCATGACTCACAAGCAGCAGCATGAGCTCATAGAGTCGGCTGTTCGCAAAGCATTACGAGATTATCAATTACAGCATGAATTCAGAGACAATCAGACAAGACTTCTCACGGCAAAAGAGACACAACAGATGCTTGGTTGTTCTGCAACCACTTTGTGGCGATTAGGGAAGCTCCCCGATGGTGGATTATATCCAGTTCGTCTTGGTCCTCATAAGATAGCATATAAGTTGGATGATATAGAAGAGTACATTACTTCGCAGAAAACAAATAAGAGATAAAAAGATGAAAGAGAAAATATTAAGCGTTTGCATCACGATACTGGGATCCTTTCCTAATGTAATCCCTTTCGTTGTAGAGTTTGCAATCTTTACTATATCTGCTTTGGGATCAATAGGTGTAGGATTTCAGCATAGTTTGGGATGCTCCATGACAATAGCATTATTCTTTGTGGAAGCTGTTGTATTGAACGGAGCCTTAGCTATTGTTTTACGTTTATCAAATTGGACAATAGTGAAATTTACGGCAATAGGCAAAAAATATGCTACTCCATATATTATAAAGGATGTGCGTGAGACTTATGCTCATAACTCTCTTTCTGACAAGGCTAGAGCAGAAGTGCTTGCATTGCTCAGGGAATATGGAATGGATGGTTTGCCTGAAGATATAAAGAATTATATACGCAATCAACAGGCTTTGGAGGAAATGATCACGAGGCTTAGAAGAATTGAAGAAGATAGAATAAAGAAAAGAAACATCCTTGTTGAGGAATATACCAGGCTTTTCTTTGCCGGTCGATTAGAGGACTACCGTTCATTGGATGAATCGATCATTCGATTTTTGGTATGCATGGACGCTGATATGCGCTATGAACAGCTTGCTTGCAATAAGTCATATTCTAAGGCAGACATTAGAGTGTTTTGTTCGAACGTACAACTGTTTTGTGAAATACCTGTCGATGTTATGGCAAAATTCCAAGAAAAGGTATTTGGTAACTGGTTCCCTAACACGTCATTGGATTCATTGATAAGCAATTTCAGCAAAACATCTTCAAGCAAATTCTCGAAAATATCTGATTCTGTCTCACTTGAGGAGATAGTTGAGGATATGAGAAGAACATGTAATCCGAATAATAATGAAAGCATATAAGGATAACAGTATTGACATCTGTAGCCTCTATTATAAAGAGGTAGGACATTTCCCTCCTTTGACTGCAGACAAGGAGAAGGAAATCCGCCATTCCGTTGTGAATGGAACCATGACTGCTCAGAAGGGACGTGAGCTACTGATCAATGGCAATCTTCGACTTGTTGTGACTATCGCAAAACGATATTCTGATAAAGGCATGCCATTAGAAGATTTAATCCAAGCAGGCAACATGGGACTAATAGAAGCAGCCATCGTTTTCGACTGGAGCAGAGATGCATACTTCTCATCCTATGCCACCCATTATATCAAGAAAGAGATATTCCTTTGCCTTCGCCATGCAAATGCAGTTGTACTTCCTGATAAAGAATATGCTCTTTATAGAAAATACGAGCAATACGTCAACAAGTATGGCACACCTCAAAACGAGGAGGCAATAACTCGTTGTGCGGAGTTTTTGGGAATAAGTATTGAGAAACTGGGCAAACTGGTAGATGGCGAAATCTGTGCTCCTATCTGTGATGGCTTGACATACACTGATGATGATGGAAGCACGAAGCAGGTTGACCTCCCTGACACTTCATACAATGAAGATACAATCTGTGACAATTGCGACTCCATGTCATTCGTTGAGAACACGACCAAAGAGCTTTCACGTAGAGAGAAAGATCTTCTTTTCCTTTACTATGGCATATCATGTCCCCAGATGAACTACGAACAGATAGGCAAGAAGTATCGCAAGAACAAGCAGTGGGCACATCGTGAGGTGCAGAAGGTCTTAGGCAAACTGAAGACCTTACCATCCTTACAAGCATTCGGACAGCGCAAGGCTGTTTAGAACAACGTTCTTCGCTTATACTTGTATATCATCCAACATACAGGATGTTATATTAGAGCCTCTAATCTAATCGTACTTTCCCAAAGTTTTGATAAAACATCATAAAACAATCAGAATTTTGATTTATGAAGACTTATCAACCTTTTGAAAAACTTATCAAAACGCTGGCACAATCTTGTCACAATGTGGCTTAAAGCGCTGACTCTCAGTGATGTGCTACTTAGAGGAGGTGAAGTAAGTTTGATAAGCAAACAACAAGCAATTATAGAAATCCCGTATAACTCAAGTAGTTATGCGGGATTTTACTTTTGGTTAAACTTTGTAACTTTCTGCCGTTTTTCGGATTTTTACCGTAAATTTGCACCAAATCGTTCACGTGACTTAAAGGTTGACACAAATGGCTCTTCAGTGGTTAAAGTATTGATTGAATCTTATAAGGAGTGAAACGGAAAGTCTCTTTTCAAAAGCGCAACTATAGGAAAAATGTCACCTATAGTTGCCTTTTATTGTTAATTCTGCAAAAAATACTATAGTTTTTCACATAACATTGCAGCTTTTACATTATTTATTATTATCTTTGTATCCAAAAATTGACAATTCAGAATAAGAAAATTCACAGATATTAAAATATACTTAGACATAATGAATATTTAATGCAAATACCGACGTCTGACATACTGACCACGAACCGGCTTGGGAAGATTTTCTCAAATACAGTTGCAGCATACAAATTCTTCTGGTTTGTATCGATTATGCAGATACACGCAAAATCGGACAATCCGAGAATCAGCGTATGGGACATCGTAATCAGAATGATTGCAAATGCATGGTATCCTATTCACTATTTCCGCCTGTCCTTTGGTAAGAGCGATTCTCTATTTGATATTGTGATGGATTTACAGCACATCACACAGATTCCCATTGATGCCAATTCTCAGATAATCATTGAAGGCTTGAAAAGCAGATTAGAGGACAAACAGATAAAGCGACTATTAAACACACTCACACTGAATGTTCCCTATCGTTTCCTACGCCCATGGATTGACACCTCTGATGACAAGGAGATGGTCAGACGTTCCCAGACATTGGAGAATGGAAGTCTATATGCTTTGTACAAGGAGGGCTCGGATTTCTACATCGTTCTCAATAATGCTTGGGACACTTATCTGCATACACATTACAATATTTTAATAGATTTTGCTTATTGGAATCTTACGTTATTCTTGCAAACAAGGAATCCCAACGTACCTGCCATCTCTAGCAAATTGATTCGTCCTGAAGTTAGAAATTCACTTGCAAGGCAGCATAATTATTGGGATATGGTGATGGAAATAGGAGGTCCTATTCATTGCATCTATACAGACAAGGAACTTCATCCGAAAGATTATGATCTTGATCATTTTATCCCTTGGAGTTTTGTTTCTCATGATTTGTTATGGAACCTGATTCCTTCTGACGGCAGCATCAATTCTTCAAAGAGTAATAATCTCCCAGACTTGAACGTTTACTTGCCTAAATTGGCAGAATTACAACATCATTCCTTACAATTGCTAATTAAGAATAATAAGGAGCCGAAGGTTATGGAGGACTTCATTTCTCTCGGTTATACGGCAAGAGAACTGGCGGACATGGATGATGCTCATTTTCGCAAACTATACGAAAGAACGTTTAATCCAATCAACCAAATTGCCCTGAATATGGGTTTTGAGGTCTGGAAATACTAAAATGATTATGGAACCAGAGAAAATAAATCATCCCTACCTCACGGCTATCAAACGCACAGACTTTTCTGTGCCGACTAGATACCTCATGCAACATCAACTGCTGAAAGGAAAGATTCTTGACTTCGGTTGCGGTTTCGGATTCGATACTGACGAACTGAAAAAGCAAGGATACGACATTACAGGATATGATTATTACTATCGGCCCGACTTCCCCGAAGGAAAGTTTGATACCATCATCTGTAATTATGTACTGAATGTTCTTGAGCCCTATGCCCAAGCGGAGGTATTGATGAATGTTACTAATCTTCTCTCTCCAAAAGGAACTGCATATTTTGCAGTACGTCGTGACTTGACAGAAGAAGGCTTCCGACTCCACGCCATACATAAACAATATACCTATCAGTGCAACGTCAAATTGCCATACAAGAGTCTCGTTGCCAACAAGAGTTACGAACTGTATCAATACAACCACTTTAACAAACTACCTCGCAAGGACGGTGAGAAATGTCCCTTCTGTAGGTTATCAAGGAGGGTTGAAATAGTATGTGAGACAGCTACGTGCGTTGCATTCTACGATGGTTATCCTGTTTCTCCAGGTCATGCCCTGATAATTCCCAAACGGCATGTTGCCAACTATTTTGACCTCACTAATCACGAGCGCGAGGCAATGAATGTAGTGTTGCAATATGTGAAGCAGAAAGTTGATGAACGTTTCCATCCTGACGGCTACAATATAGGCATCAATGTTGGTGAATATGCTGGACAAAGTGTATTCCATTGTCACATGCATTTAATTCCACGTTACAAAGGTGATGTTGAGAATCCCAAGGGAGGAGTAAGGGGAGTTATTCCAAGCAAACAAAAATATTAATTCAGTATAATTATGTCAAGGAAGAAAAATCTAGTGCAAATTATAGCCGCCTGTGAAAAAACTGAGTTTGACAAAATAGTAAAGGTCTATTTGCAAGAAGTCTATGGTTTTCATCGCATTGTACAAACGGATGGAAAAAATGATTGTGGCATTGATATTAAAGTTTTTGATAATGCGGGTAGAAAGATACAATACCAGCTCACAATCCAAAAATCAAGTACACCTCAAGAAAAAGCACAGTTGAAGAATAAAATATTTGAAGATGTAGCTAAGGCAGAGGAAAACTCGAAAGAATATGGATGGAGTAATAATTTACTCTATTTCTATTCGTATGAACTGACAAATAAAGCTCAAAGAGAATATAAACAGAAAGCATTAATTGAATATGGTATTAATTTGGAATTTGTTGATGCTAACCAAATCGCAGAAGAATCAGAAGAGTTCTTTGCCTTACAGCAAGTAATTTATGATACAAGCGGACTTGCTGATTTCAAATTGAAAAAATCATTATATGAAGATGAGAACAAGAATCTAATTTATGATTTGGTGAGTTTTGGGAAAACATCTGATGTCAAATTAGAGATTGTTGAGGCATATATATTGAGATGTCTTTATGATAACACGAATATGTCACAAGATGAGATAGCAAAATCGTGCATAAACAAATTTCAAACTAATGATAATCCCGCTTTTTATACTAAACTCATAAACAAATTGATTAGTAAAGAGAAAAAGATTTTTTATAATAAGGAAATACAGTCTTATGAGTTAACTTCTAATACTCATGATGAAATATCTAAGCAGATAGAACAAATCAAAATAGACGAAAAGCTTTTTATTAATCAAATTGGGGCTGTCTTGGTAGAATTTCATCAAGAAGAATATATCGATGAATACATAGAATTACTTAATGATATGTATATTGACAATTTCAGCAAAAGAATAGAAGCTCAAAATATTGTAGAAAATGTTTCTATAAATAAATTGATGTATTATGTAAAAGGAAAAATAGATAGTGAAATTAGTCAAAAAAAATTAGTCAGTGATTTAGTTGGTGTTTGCGAACAGAATAAATATTTACAAAAAATATGTGCAAGTTATATTTTTAGCAAGAAAGTGAATATTGATAACTTGCAGAAATATGCTCGTGAAAGGAAACAAGTATTCATCGACACAACAATAGCGTTACATATTATATGTTACTTCTATAAAAATAGTGATTACAGTCGCTACAATTATGTGTTGTCAAAATCATTGTGCGACTATTGTAAAAGAAATAAAATACAGCTTTATCTAACAAATCGTTATTTATGGGAAATCGGTACACATATTCAAGAAGCATTGAATCTTATTCCTTTTACTACGCTTCCAGGTTTTTCTTTGCTCGGTGAATCAAGAAATGTGTTTTATAATCATTATTGTTTTCTTAGAGATAATGGTATAATAGAAGGTTCATTTGAAGAGTATCTAAATGATTATGAGTTTCGTATCTCAAATACCCCAAATATAAACTGTCAATTAGCAGAGAACTATCTAGAAAAGATGGGCGTAACAATAATTAAGATTCCTAAATACGACATTCAGAATGAAATAAAAATTATAGGGAATAAACTATCTGAAACAGGTCGCTTCAAAACCACATTTGCCCTCAATAATGATGCAATTATGCTAAAATATTTAGGAGACAAAGATGTCGATGTTCATCCAATAGATTCTGTATTTGTCACATGGGACAGAACACTATTCGGAGTGCTCAATGAATTCTATAAAAAGAACCCAAACTCGGCAAGATGGATGCAATTTACACCAAGCCAATTCATAGACAGGTATTCGTTATTATCTTTTTCAATTAATGAAGAGACTATATCCAAGGATATATTAGCACTTATTTCTGGCGATATTATACAGCATACGACATCGCTAATAGATTCTTTGGCTTTAATTATAAATCCCAAAGACGAGGTAGGATTGGAATATACGAAAAGATTTACTCAAATGAAGGATTCACAGATATATATGACGAATAAAAACCCTGATGGAGAAGGTGAGTACACAGAAAATAATGCTATTGATAACGTGATATATAGAATTATTGCCCATTATAGAGAGAACAAAGAAAAGTATGACAACTTTAAAGGTTTGTTCAAATCAAAAGAACTTATTAACGATGTTATAAAAATTATGGAAGATGCAATACAATGCTATATAAATAATAACAACATAGGAAGCGATACTATTACTCGTCTAGATAACCTAATAAACAAATAATGGATATACCCCCTAAAAACAACATGTATCAGCTGATAAAAACAGTAACTTCGAATCCGCTATGTTGATAATGTTGTAGTATGTAAGATTATAATTATGTAAATGAAGTAATAATATGATAGGAAATATCGACATACTGGTAAAGGAACTCTGCAAACTTCCCAAGGAGGTTAGTTGGGTTGAGTTCAAGCATAACAATTGCGAGCCGACAATGGTTGGTGAGGACATTAGCGCTCTCGCAAATAGTGCTACTTTGAACGATCGTGATTATGCCTATATGATTTGGGGCGTGGATGATGGTACTCATGAGATTATTGGTACTAAGGTGCGTCTTCAACTTGAAAAGAAAGGTGAACAGGAGTTGGAGAACTGGCTTCGATACCTTCTTTCTAAAAATGCTGATTTCGAATTCTATGGTGCAGACATAGACGGGAAGCATGTGGAGTTGATTCGAATCCACAAGGCACTCAATGAACCTGTTTCATTTCAGAAGATAGACTATATTCGTAGTGGCAGCTACACCAAGAAGTTGCACGAGTTTCCTGTATTTCGTGCTCAGTTATGGGACAAGCTACGTCATGCCCAGTTTGAAGACGTTTGCGTAAAGACAGACCAAAGGTATGAGGATATTATCAGATTGCTCCAAGTGGATGCATACTTTACCTTGTTGAAGATACCACAGCCAGCAGAGAAAGAGGCTGTTGTGCATTATTTGAATGAGGACGAAATCATCCAGAAGCAGGACAATGGTCTTTATTCGATAACAAACTTAGGTGCTCTGCTATTTGCAAAGGACTTGAACGAATTTGCGAGATTAGGGCGTAAGGCTATGCGTGTGGTTCAGTATAAGGGTATCAACCGCTTGCTGATTCAGAAAGAAGAATCATTTGTACAGGGCTATGCTGTTTGCTTCGAGAATATCGTGCGTTATGTGAATGCTCTATTGCCAAGTAACGAGGATGTCAATGCTGTCCAACTGTCAACAACAAGCAAATTCCCGTTGCCATCTGTAAGAGAAGCCATCGCAAATAGTCTTATTCATCAAGACCTGTACATAACAGGGGCCGCTCCTGTAGTGGAGATATTTGACAATCGTATTGAGGTGACGAATCCTGGTACTCCATTGGTAGATGTACTTCGTATAATTGACAACCCTCCAAAATCGAGAAATGAGAAACTGGCATCACTCATGCGTCGATTAAAGATGTGTGAGGAACTTGGCCGTGGTTGGGACAGAATGGTACTGGCATGTGAAGCTCAATATCTTCCAGCTCCTCGCATTGAAGTTTTCCAAGATAGCACCAAGGTTACTCTTTTCTCTGAAATGGAATTTAGCAATATTCCGATGGAGGACAAACTGTGGTCATGCTATCTACATGCATGTCTAATGTATATACAAGGTGATGCTTTGACAAACAAGTCGCTTAGAAACAGATTTGGCATTCCTGAAACATCATCCAGCAGTTCTTCTAGATTAATCAAGGAAGCGATTGGAAAGAACTTAATAAAAGTACTTGACCCAAATACAGCTCCTCGTTATATGAAGTATATCCCAATTTGGGCATAGATTTAACTTGCCGGTAACTTGCTGGCAACTTGCCGAAACACCAATAATAAAGTTTGCAATATTGCCAAATTGCAGATATTAAGGAAGATAAAGAGTTGGATTTAACTTGCCGGTAACTTGCTGGTAACTTGCTGAAGGACTAAAAATAGATATAAACATGTTATTCGGAGATAAGATTAAAGAGCTCAGAGAAGAGCAAGGTTTGCTACAACGCCAGTTGGCTGCATTCCTAGAGATTGACACCCCAATGTTCAGTAAGATTGAACGTGGTGACAGAAGAGCAAAGCGTGAACAGGTCATCAAGCTTGCGGAGTATCTTCATCAGGATGAAAAGGAAATGCTTACCTTGTGGTTAGCAGACAAGTTCATTGATGCTGTTGAAGATGAGCAGGAACGGGACTTGTGCAACGATGCTATTATCGTTGCACAGGAGAAAATAAAGACTTTGTAATTATGGAGATAGACATCTTTCCCGTTCCATCTGCAAAAGGAGTGCATCGCTATATTGGAACATCACTCTTAGGGCTTATTATCATTACCTACATAGTTGGCGCTTACAAGATTGCTCAACAACTGATAGGTGAGGACAAGGAGCTACTTTGCATTCTTGTCACTATACCCATATTTATAGGTGGATATGCTGTATTCGTATTGTTGCTTCATGGCATCAAACAATGTATCTATGCTTGCGGCAGATTGGGATCATGACAAGGATGCCGTAGATGCATTACATTATTGGAATGACAACTCCAAATATGGTTTGTCCTTCTCTGATGCACACGACTTAAAACAAGCTAGGGACACAAGCTTAAATTGTTCTATTAAGAAGTCCTTAGCAGACAGACTTGATGCGTCAAAAACATTTGTGTTGATAGTTGGCGACCATACTAATGAACTAAAAGCTGGTGGGTGTCAATATTGCAGTAGCTATAATGGCTATTGGGGAAGCTGTGCAAGAGGGCATATCGTTGATACGAGAAGTTATATTGACTTTGAGTGTGAAAAAGCAGTTCGAGATGGACTTAAAATAATTGTCTTATACAAAAGTACAATTGTAAATCGTAGCAAGTGTCCTGAAGCAGTCCGTAGGAAAGGAATTCATGTCCCAATGATTAAATTGCAGAGTGGACAGCTGTATTGGGATTATCAGTCAGTAAAAAATGCATTCGATAGCTAAGAAGAGGAATTCTTTTTTCTAATTGTTCCCGACAGAAGGTGTATTTCTGGCATTTCTCATCAGATTGGAATCCAGTATCAAGATTGCGTTGATGAAAACTACAAGTAAGACCATTTGTCCGAGACTTACTAAATTCTTTGGATAGTGTCGGACAAATGGTCTTGTTACCTTAATCTTTTCAAGTCATATTCGAGAGGAAGAGTAAACGTTTAATAACTCTGCCGCATTCACTCTTCATATTCATCTTTTTTGAATTCTGATTGAACTATTCTTTGTCATCGCTACTATAATCTACGCCGTATGCTGCAAGAAAATCTGCTATCTGCGTATTGGGTACCGTATTATATATATCACCAGCCATATTCCCGACTTCACTCCATATTCCATGGAACTCGGCATTTGCCAGTGCTTTTAAAAAGAATATGATATTGGTATTCAGATACTTTATATCAGCAACAACCTCATTGCGTGAGAACACATGAGTAGAAACCGAATAGGGATCACCTTCTAATTCATAATAGCCAATTTCGAAAAATTTGGCTTCTATCTGCACGACATTTGGAGTGACATAGCCATATTTCCCTATAAGAGGAACCTGCTCGATGAGTTTACACTCTGTCTTATCACTGGTAAGGTGGTCCAAATACATTGACTCTACTTTTTGTATTTCTGTTCCCATTCTTGCAAACTTACCAGTCCAGATCCCAATAGCATTCGCCATTCTTTGGAAGGCTTCAGACTGAGAAGCTGACTGCCCATCCATTGAAAGACGGTCTGCATGAAATACGATTGCCTTTGCACACTCTTCTGCATAGTTCGCTGCATGATGTAGTTTCTCAAAACGCTTCTTCAATGTCGCAGTTTTGATAGTCTTGTCTTTTGCCATAATCATGTACCACTTACATGGTTATTGTTTATTTGTAGGCAACTCCGTAACGGTTTCACCCTGACGTGCTTCTTCAAATTTCTGCTTCATCGTCGGATTATTGTATGTCAATCTTTTGATTGTCAATTCATCAGCTTTTTTATTGGCCAAACGGAGATTGTCTTCAGAACCTACCAGTGCTTCACGAACCTTTTGAAGGTGTTTAATGGACTCATCAATCTGCTCTATGGCAGTATTGAATTTTTTACTAGCCAATTCATAATTACGGCTAAAGCCATTTCTGAATTCATTCAGTTTATTCTCAAAGTTGGTTACATCAACGCTTTGATTACGGGCGATAACCAATTGACGTTTGTATTCGGCAGCATTGCGAGAAGCTTTTGCAAGCAAGGAAATAATGGGCATAAAGAACCGAGGACGGACTACATACATCTTCGGATAGCGATAGCTAACATCTACTATCCCATTATTATATAGTTCGCTATCCGGCTCCAACATGGAAACAAGAACGGCATATTCACAGCCTTTGGTTTGGCGATCCTTATCCAATTTCGCGAGGAAATCCTCATTCTTATGTTTTGTAGCTGTTGTGTCGGCTTCGTTTTTCATTTCGAACATAATGGAGATATACTCTGTATCACCGTCATAATCTCTGAAAATGAAGTCTCCCTTACTTCCGCTGCTGGCATCATTGTCCTTTTCAAAGTATGCGCCAGGGAACATGCCCATTGAGCGAGCATTGTTAAATTCATTATGGCAATGCACTTCGAGGTCTTCTCCTATCATCTTTGTTGACTGACGAATCTTGAAATCCTTATAACGTTCTATTTCTTCGTCTTTATCTTTTAGGCTACGCTCATAATAGTCCTTTAGATTTTTCTCGTTCAACTCGGCTTTGGCATCGTTTTCTTTGAGTTTGGCTTCCAATTCAACGATGAGCTGCTGCTTCTTTTGCAATTCATTCTGTTGTGCAGACTTCTCTTGCATCACTGCCAGCTTCTGTTCTTTCTTCTGTTGGTCCAATTGAGCCTCCAACTCTAAGATGCGTTTATCTTTTTCAGCCGTCTGGTTATCAATCTCCAACTGTTTACTCTTTTGCAGGCCAGCTATCTGCTCCTTAAGGCGGGTAATCTCCGTGTCCTTACTTGTTAGCTGTTCATTCATTTCCAGTTGCTTTGTCTGAGCGATACTGTTCAGGCGTTCGTTTAAACGAGCGATTTCAGTGTCTTTACTTGCAAGTTCGTTGTCTTTTGCCGATAGTTTGTCCTTGAAAGTCTGTTCTGACCGTAGTATTGCAGCATCTTGCTCTGCCTTATGTTGCTTGTGGAGTTCTAACAGACGCTTCTCGACTTCAGCATCAAAAGCGTCATTCTTTACCTGGTTGAGAATGGAAGCATAATCAGCTTCATTAACGGTGAACATGGCACCGCATTTAGGGCATTTTAATTCTGTCATTGCTTTGAAATTTTAAATCACATTGCAAAGATAAAAACAAAGAATGCAGGGATTCTGCATTCTTTTGTTTTTTCTTAATCAACGTACATCTTTTGAAGTTTTTCAATATCCTCCCTCATCTTAGCACGTAGGGATTCTGGTTTTATAACCTCTATCTGACTGCCGAAGGAACGAAGGAGAGCTCGCAGTTCATAGTTGTCTTTTACTTTCAAATCAATCTCCCTTCGACCATCTGGCAAGAGCTCACGTTTTACGATCTGTGATTCATGTAGTGGCTTAGTAAAAATATAATTGAAAGCTTTTTCATTTGCATAGATAACAACATCATCGACAGGAACGTCCTCAACGGAAACGCCGACCACATCTTCAAAGAATTCATCAAAATCAAAATCTTCGTCAAGCGGCTCAAATTTTGAACGCCCCAGTTCCTTGATTCCTTCTATTCTATCTATTGCGAAGTTACTCAATCCGTCAAAGTCATCTCTTTTTCCAACAAGGAACCACCTATTATTATACTGCTTCAAATGATAGGGACTCACAACCGCATGTTTGGCATCTTTTCCAAAAGGATGATAAGTAATCTCGATGGCCTGTTTATTCACAATTGCATCAAAAATCTGCTTATAATAATCCTTGTCCATACCTTTCAGATAAGGATTATGCTGGAAACTAACAACCGAACGAACATCCTTACCAAGCTGGCTGGTAGAATACATTTGTTTTTCAATATCCTGTACCCACGAGAACTGAGGGATTCCCTCAAAACGTTTCAGTAGCATCATGGCATCCGACACAATGTTCAGTTCCTCTTGGTTGAAAGGACGTTCGCTAATAGAGTCATTACGATGGTGATAACGATAATATTTCTTATGACCATCGTAGATTGCATCTATCATCATACGATAACCTTCCTCGCTTTCCATGAATTTGAGGTCTTCTTGCACTTGGCGTTTCTTTACGCCATCGCCTTTTTTACTTTCACCATTGTAGAGGTAAAGGGCCTCGTTGCATGCTTCCACCAAATCATCGATATAATATCGACGACTCCAGTTACTGAGACATCTGTCAAGTGCTTGGTAGCGTATTTGTGCATTCTTGTTTGTTGCCATAATAGTTACGAATTATTGTTCTAATCCAATTCGAAGATTTGGAAGGTCACTCTTTTTGAGGAATCTTCGCATCGATTATTTTCATAAACTTCTCACCGCAAAGGTAAATCTCATTGTAGGCAGACAAGTCTTTGCCGAGAAGCCCGTTTGGTGACCAATCCTCAAAAGCCTGTGCATAAACGCCCTTGTTCAGCTTTTCTATGGTGTCGGCTTTTAATTCAGGGACATTTGTCAGAGACATCCCATCAATAATATGTTTGAAATATCTGTAGTCACCATCTATTACAAAGCCTTTGTCTGCAGCAATACGATAGACAGCCTCCCAATGACGCTGCTTGGTAAATACTGCATCCTTTTTGCTGTAGCTACTATTAGTCAATTGGACGATGCACTGTTTCAAGAGGTCTATTCGCTTTTCTTCAGGCAGGTCCCTGACATCAATACTTTCTGCAGCCATACCATAGGAAGGAGTACCATCATATTCTGAATAAGTATGTAATGGGGCTATACTTGGTATTGTATGGTCTCCAGCCATTTCTAAATCCGTTATGGAATGGCCTGTTACAAACAAATACATGGCAACCAGGATCTTGATGGCGGCATTTACTTCGTCGTCAGTGGAAATAGGAGCCTTGTGTGCCTCGTCGTTGCGCCATTGACGTACCATTTCGAGATATTGGCTGAAGCGCTTGCCTTCATCAGTTGTGGCATACTTCAATTTCCATAAGCAGGCAAAGCCATGAATGGCATTTGCCAAGGTCGCATCTGACGTAGAACCCTCTTGAGTGGTTACCTCTTCTCCATGACACAGATAGTAGAGCTTTTTCAGATAGCTTTCATACTTAGACAGCAGGCTGTTGAAATAGGTCCGTTTGTCAAACGACTGAAGGTGGTCGTTGCAGTAGATGTTGTTCAGTGCATTCTTGATGATACCGTCTGCGCCATCAAGTGAAGGAATGCTGCTGCGGTTCAGCACCTCGAAGAATACATCGACAAACTCTTCAAACGAGCGCATATGGCTACACACATCGACAAACTCTTGTCCAAGACTTGCAGTGATGGCATCTTTCAACAAACTTTCATCGTAAGGCAGGTTGATTGCACTGTGGGTACGCTGAGCCAAAGCCTCTACGAATTTACGTATCAGCATCATCGAGAACGACTGGTTCTTCTCCAATTCTTCTTGGAAGTTATAGTATTTCTCAATCTGGTCGGCCACTTTCTCGTCAAACTTCTCTTTTACGAGTGCTATCAGTGCATCGTAAGAGTTACCGGCTGCAAAGGCATCGGTTACCTCGGCATCTTGCAGAATCTCAATCCAAATCTGTTTGAGAATCTTGTCATTCTCGTTCAGAAGGTCCTGGAAGGGGCTGTTAGCTATGTCGAGAATTTCGGCAATCGTCCGTCTCTCGTCCTCTTGCGCCTGTCCTGGTTCACCAATGCGACTAGAGGCCATCTGTCGCTGTTCGTCTTCCAACTCCAGCTGTCCTTCGAAACTCATCTGGATGCGTAATTTGTCAAGGTCGATCTTGTCTAGAATCTCCATGGGCAAGGTCTCCACAGCGTATGGCAGGTATTTGTAAAACACCTTGCAGAACACATAGAACTTCTCCAGTTCAGGGTCAACAAAATCCATCAGTTGGGCCATGAATCCATACTGACGCACGTAGCGGTTCACGTACTTTCGGTATAAATCCTTGTCGTTATCGCTCATGGGGTTGACACGCTCGTTTACGATTGAACGCAACAATGAGGGTACACCGATAGCAGTCTCTTTCTTTTGCAGCATTCTCACCACGCGGTTCACATCGTCCTCACTGAACACTCGCCAACGATTCACGTCGTCCATCATGGTGTACATCCGCTGGGTATCAACCTCACCAAGCAATTCGATGTCGGTGTAATACTTCTGGAAGGCCGCTTTCACGTCCTCAGGGTCATTGCGGAAGTCTATGACCATCGTGTCTTCCTTTCCATCACAGCAACGATTCAGTCGGCTCAGCGTCTGAATACACTGTATGCCTCCCAAGCTCTTGTCCACATACATGGTGTGGAGCAAGGGTTGGTCGAAACCTGTCTGAAACTTGTTGGCAACAATCAATATCTTATAGTCGCTTTCCTTGAATTTGGTTCTGATACCGTCGTCATGCGCGTTGTCATCATTCATGTTGGCTTCTGTGCAACGTCTTCCGTGGCTGTCTTCCACCTCACCCGAGAAAGCCACCAATGTCTTGATGACACCATTATAATTCTGCTGAATCACCTTGTCGATGATGCGCTTGAAATCGGCTGCTGCCCGACGCGAATCGCACACCACCATCGCCTTTGCCTCCCCACCAATCTTATTGATGGTATGCTTCATGAAATGGTCCACAATCATGGTTGCTTTGCGCAACATGATGTAGGAGTTCTTATTCAGTTCGCCATAGATAAGTGCCAGCGACTTTCTTTCTTCATATAGTTTTCGTCTCTCCTCCTCATCGGTAGTTGTCTCGATGAGTTCGAACATGGTTTGATACGACTTGTAGTTCTGCAGAACATCAAGGATGAATTTCTCGTCGATAGCCTGTTTCATGCTGTAGAGGTCGTGTTCCTTATGGTTCTCGTCACCATAGAGCACAAAGGTCTTATCCTTTGGCGTAGCAGTGAAGGCGAAGTAGCTCATGTGCTGCATGGAGCGACGCATAATCTGCTGATAAGCCATCAGTGCGTCCATCTCGTCTTCAAAATCATCGGGATTGAAATCTGGAATGTTCTTCAGATCCTCGTCGGTGCTCAATGCATTCACAAGGTCTTTTGCATTCTCATTGCCAATGGCGGTATGGGCTTCATCCACGATGATGGCATACTTGCGATGCTTTTCGCGTTTCAGTGTTTTTAGGGCAAAAGCGAATTTCTGCACGGTGGAGATGATGATGCGGTGACCTTCGTCAAGAGCGGTAGCCAGATTCTTGGAGCCTCGGCGGATGTCTTTCACAATACCTACTACGTCTTCGAAGTTCACCACGTCATCAGCCATATTGCGGTTGAGCACAATACGGTCGGTCACCATGACGATGCTGTCGAAGATGGGACTACGGTCCAAGTTCGTCATGTTGGCCAATTGATGAGCAAGCCAAGCCATCGTCTTGGTTTTGCCCGAACCGGCCGAGTGCCAGATCAGATAGTTATGCCCTGCACCTTCCTCGCTGACCTTTCCGCGTAGTTTCCTTACAGCACGCAACTGGTGGAAGCGTGGGAAAATGACCACGGGCCGTCCGTCTTCATCATTATAGCGTTTGATAAAGTTCTCCAGAAGGTCAAGAATGCTGTCGGCCTGAAGAATGTCCTGCCACATATAGCACACAGGGTATTCTCCTTCTACAGGTGGATTGGTGCTGTTCTGGTTGAAGGGCAGGAATTTGGTCTCTGCTCCGTTCAAGCGGGTGGTCATAAAGACATAGTTGTTGTCCATCACAAAATGTACCAGACAATGACGGAGCATCCTGTTTTGCGGGTTACGCTCGTAGCAATACTGATAGATACCTTTGGTATAGTTCTGCCCAGAACCTTCATTCTTCAGTTCGAAGGTGAAGAGTGGCAAGCCGTTGAGCAGGATGCACATGTCCAGCTCGTTACCCTTGTCGGAACCAGCCGTACTATAGCGCATCTGACGTACGATACTGAACTGGTTTGACCGGTAGAGATTGTATGCCTCACTTTCCGTTCCTGCCAGTACAGGTTTGAACTGGGCAAAGCGCACAGTCTTGCCTTTTATCTTGAAACCTTTGCGGAAGAGGGTAAGCATACTCTCACCACGGTCCAACTTATTGTTGAACTCACGAATCACCGTGTCAGTCTCATGTCCAGGGAACGATCTTTCCAGCATCTGCCAAGTGGCTGTCTGCTGACGCAGGAACTGCTCCAGCATCTCTCGGTCGCAGAGCGTCTCAATGTCGAAGTCCTGACTTGTGCGCTGGTTGTAGAGGTCACTACTGGCCAAACAGTTGGCGATATGCTCCTCAAAGGTGGTTTCGTTCAAAATGTTGCTCATATCATCACATTTTTTATTATCCGCTGCAAAGGTAAGGCAAAACCATGCAACCCTTCTGCATTGTTACGAATTATATTCTCTCACATCTATTTTTCCAGTCACGGCGGCGGTTATCAGAGCCTGCTTGTACTCTTGGAGAAGCTCTATCTGTTTCCTGCGCTTGGCGATGCGAGTGTCTATCTTGGAGGTCTCGGAGTCGAGGTAAGAGGCGATGGCTTGCTGCTCATGCATCGGTGGGAGTAGGATCTTAAGATTCTTAACATCATCTTTATATAAGGCACCAATAGTTGTAGATTTATTATTGATGGACAGTTGTTTTTTTCCATAGTCTGACATAAAAAAATAATGGAAAAACCTATTACTAATCACTTTCTTATTCGTCTTTAGCAGGTAAGTATTAGGTGCAAGTGTCATTGGACAATCACATTTCGGGACTTCGTAAGACTTACCTATATCTCCTCTTTTTGCTATAAGTATATCCCCAGCCTCAAGGCTCGACTTGGATAGAAAATCATACGTCTCCTTGTTGCAATAATTATTGTCGTCAACTATTCCATATCTTTTATTTGCCAAATCGGTTGCTCTCACCATCCAGGCATATGGTTCACCCACATTTACTTTTACATTCTTTGCTATATCCGCAAAGGAACCATTTGCATCATAATCAGTAAGTAATGTTATGACATTTTTAATGCGTCTGGTTTCCCAACTTTGAGGTTCGGTTTTTATCCACTCAATCCCGCTATCCTTCATTTTGGCATCGGGGTTGAGGCCTTTTGTGACGGCACGGCTGATGATAGCAGATTTCATTTCCTCCAACAGTTCTATCTGCTTTTCGCGCTTGGCGATAATATCATCTATCGGCTTCGTCTTGGCATCAAGGTATGAAGCAATTGCTTGCTGCTCAGAAAGAGGGGGAAGAGGCAACTTGACATTTGCGAAATAGTTTGCAGAAATCTCTTTGAATGTCGCACCAGACCCCAATAATTCAAACGCTTCTGTGCTAACGCTTATTATGTAGAAGAAATACGTAGAACTGACATCTTTAGGTACACAAGATAGGCAACCTTGATTTGTGCATAACTCGTTGACAGCAATTGCAATAGTTCCTATAGGAGCCCTTTTTGAAAATATAAGACTCCCTTTGGGCACTATTTGCGTATTGCACGATTGATATCCTTCTTTTGAAATAGTTCTTTTACCTTGGGAAACGTATTTATCACTTGTTTTATAGTCAGCAGGAGTTATCCATATAATATCTCCATCCCAATAAATCGGATTTTCTGTTTTTGGTGTAGCTCCTGCATAAATATGGAAGTCGTATTTGAGTTTTGCCATATTCCAGTGGCTCGGCACCTTCCCAATCCACTGTACTCCACTATCCTTATAGTTACTATATGTCTTCATTCTCAATCCTCCTGCTCATAATAATAAGAATAGTCGATGCCCTTCATAAAGGTTTCGCGGTCATCAATCTTATCGGTAAGTGCTTGCCGCAGCAATCCACGTATCTTGTCGCTGTTCATCTCGCTTTCTATCATGGCGTTGAGATAGTCGCGCTTACCTATCTTGCTCCAATCCACACACAAACCGAGACGTTTCTTCAGCATCAGGTCAAGCCAGATACGAGTCGAGCGACCATTGCCTTCCATAAAAGGATGGGCCATGTTCATCTCCACATACTTGTCAACAATCTCATCAAAAGTGGTATCAGGCATTTCCTCAACGTTTTGTAGAAATTGGTGCAGATGTTCTGCAAGACAAAAAATAGTGTTTCCTTTCGAAATCGTCTTTGTGCGAATCTTTCCGGCGAAGTCATACAGCCCCCCAAATAGGAACGCATGGATCTGTTGAAGACATTTCACCGTTCCAGGTTTCATTGTTTCGAGCAGTCCGCTCTCCATGAGTGTGTAGGCTTTTTTCTTGCTTTGGCCGTCTATCGTATTGTCGCTATATACGAACCAGTCGAGGAAGGTCATCGCATTGTCATTATGAATCGCTTTTGCCAGATTGGTGATTCCTTCTGCATCAAGCGAATCAGTGTTGTATAACTTCCCATCAGCAGCACGGAACTTCAGTTGGGTAGTAGCACTAACCAACTCACTGTTTTCCTTCTTTAGCTTCGCTTTGAGGTACTTCCAGTAGTTACGGGTTTTCTGGTAGTCATCCTGTTCGTTGATGGCTCCAACAACATCAAGCACAGAGAACCACCACTTATTTTGAGAATCGTCCCAAACGGCTCTCACCTCGTGGTCTTTATAAAACCGTATTGATTTCTTTGTTGCTTTGTTCTCCATGATGCTTAATCCTCCATTCTGATGTTATTGCCTTCGGCTTCCTCCGTCGCGACTCGGCCATCTTCGAGCAAGCTCGGATGGCTCTCGCTGCTCAGTCGGTTCAGTTCTTCGTCAGCCTCTTTGTCCAACTGCTCTATATCCTTAAGGATGGCATCGAGGCTGCGCAGGGGGCGATAGACATAGAATAGCTTGGTGAAAGGAAACTCACAACCAATCTTGTCCTTCGTCCGATCCATCCAGGCATCGGGTGTGAATGGCAGCACTTCCCTCTCAAAATATTCATCAATATCCTGCTTGAACGGAATGTTTTCGGTATCGTTAAGATTCCCATCTTCCAGAAACCCACTGTCAGCCTTATATGGGTTGTTAAGAACTTCGGGCGCATCCTCGCTCACCGTGCCCCACACCTTGCGGATAGCCTTAATCTCTGCTGCAGAAGGCTTGCACTTCTTTTCTTTCAGGAAAGCGAAAAACTCCGTATCACTTCGCTTGGCATCAATGCCATCAATAGCAGCGACGTTTTTATAGACAAGATTGCTCTTGGCATCGGGCTTGAAACCTTCCTCTGCCTTCATCTGCTCGTATTTGCCCGTAATGCCCTCATACCAATAACGCATGGGACGACGCACGGCCACCTTGGTATAAAGGAAGTCGTCGTAGTCCATGAGCTTTGCTATTTGTAGATGTTCCACCTCTCCAGTACTCTCGTTAAGGATGTCGCGCGACGCACTTTTATACTCCCTATAGATTTCGAGAATCTCCTTGGCCCCATTCTCACTGATGTCAAAGCGTTTCTTGCCAAGGTTGGTCTGCAAGAGTTTGGCATATTCATTCTTATGTGCAGCATCGATAAAGAGCACTTTGTTATGTTTCTCTTCTGGTCGCTTATTGTCGAGAATCCAGAGATAGGTGCTGATGCCCGTTCCATAGAACAAATCGCCAGGAAGTGCCACGATGCAGTCTAAAAGGTTCTTGTCTAAGAGCATTTTGCGGATATTGCTCCATCCGCTTCCTGCATCACCATTGAAGAGTGGAGAGCCGTTGAGCACAATGCCGATACGCGAACCATTTCCCTTGTCCATCTTGGCCACCATGTGCATAAGGAAGAGCAGAGAGCCGTCGCTTGTAGTAGGCAGTCCTGCCTCAAACCTTCGACCAGGTGCATTGTCTTTCTGTACGCAAGCTTTCACATACTCATCCTTTCCCCAGTCAACGCCGAAGGGTGGATTGGCCAACATGAAGTTGAACGTTCGCCCATAGAGGTGGTCTTCGCTGAAGGTATTGCCCCTGAACAGTTGCTGACTGATGTTATGGTCGTCGCCTTTCATCAGGAGGTCAGCCTTGCAGATGGCGTAGGTCTTATCATTCAGCTCCTGCCCGAAGAGCTGCACTTTCAGGTTGGGATTATGCGCCAATGTCTGGAGGTATTTTTTGCCCTCTGTAAGCATACCACCCGTGCCACAACAAGGGTCGTAGATAGAGAAGATACGACCTGGGATATAAAGTTCGTTCTCATGGCCGCTGATGGTAAGTGCCACCAATAACTGCACGATGTCGCGCGGTGTATAGAACTGTCCAGCCTTGGTGTTACTCGACTCTTTAGAACGACGTATCACATTCTCGAAGACTGTGCCCATCATGGCATTGCTCACTTTGTCGGGATGCAAGTCGGCTCGCTGCACGAACATCTGGCAGACAGAGAAGAGTTTGTTGCTCTCGGCCAGTCGACGATAGATGTCGGAAAGATCCAGGTGCTCGGCATTGTCCTGCTTGTGCACGAAGTTCGCCAAGATGTCGCGTACGTTGTCGGTGAACGAGTTGAGATAGTAGTCGAAAGAAGTGGCAATCTGCCCTGGCGCAGCAAGCATCTTCTCCATAGAAAGCCCCGATGTATTGAAGAATGTGAGGTTGTTGCGTCGCAGGATACTCTCCAACTTGATCTTCTTCATCTTCTCCGGAGCATCGGCAGGAATCTTGTTCAGCTCCTCCATGATAGCATCGCGTTTATCATCAAGCACACAGTCCAAACGACGCAGTAAGGTGAAAGGCAGGATCACGTCCTCCACTTCTGCATCATCGTACAACCCACGTATTATCTCTTTGATGTCCCATATTACGGACGAAAGTTCTTGCTCTGTCATATATTTTATAATGTATATGAGTTATTTGTCATTAATCGGTTAGTACAAGTTTTGCATACCGTAGTCACACCTATTTCTTCCTGTTTGTCAACAATAGAAGCATATTTCCGGCAACATCCATTTTGAATGAGCTCTCGAATCGATTCAATTGTTTGCAGTTGTGATTTAATGGGGCTATCCGGTCCGTTAGGCTTCAATGGCACTATTTTTGAAAACAGCGCATCATAGAATATTGTCTGCGTTGCCGTAGACATGTTATCTTTGAATGCCTGTAACTTATAATCTGCTCTAACGACAAAATAATTGCTGATTATTCTACGGTTATGTAGCTTCTTATAGTTTATACAGTTGTGATCAACAGAGATAAGGTCAAAACGAATCTTATAGTGGCGAGTCTTCTTGATGCCATCTGCATAATCCTTGAGATTTTTTACGATGGAGTTGAACATTCGGTTCTCCTGATCTTCGTTCTTATCGAATGTACTTGAGTCAAAGACTATAAGTACATTGTATTCGTCGTTATGTCTTTTAGGTAATATGGAACTGAGTATACCCCGAATGTTTAGCAACCCTAGTTCCAGTGCGTCTTGGGCAACTCTAGGACCAGATTTCGAATCTGCACTGAACATATATCGGTCACAGATAATCAAAGCATTGCTTGGTAATGTATGATTGCTTTTGTCAAAATAGACTGCCCAATCTATACCTTCCTGCCCATCAGATAGGTCATATTCATAAGCCTTGGTTAAGACGTTATCGTCTATTGCCTCTATTGATTGACATATTACCCCGTATCTGTTCTGAATATCTTCAGCACTCTTGGCCTCAATATCTAGGAGAAAAACCGCATTAGGATTCTCCAGCACACGCCGAGAGTTACGCGGTATATCGTTAATGTATTCAGCATCTGTCTTGACTGTAGTCCCCAGAAGTTGGAGATTTCCTACGATATCAACTGACCCCATCGGGTCTATTTCTTCGTAATCAATCTTTTCTGGAACGCAGACTTCAGCAACATTTCCGCTCATGAAAATGTTGTACCAATTCTTAGGGGTCTTATCATATAATACACCTTCCAAGAAGTCCTTATTTGCAAAAACTTTGAACATACTACTTTTTCCTCTCTCTACGTATAACTTCCATGTTCAATTTCGCGGCAACATCAAAGAAACCTTCATCAAAGTTACGTAAAAACTTGCCAGTTGGCGCCATACCCATATCATAAGGTACACCGTTTTCAGGAAAATAGAACACTTTGAACGGATTCCTCTCGTCAGTTTCTTCTTGTGTTTTACACTCCATATCACCAACAAGAACTTGTGCCCTGCGGATTAGATATTCTGAGTGAGTTTCTACGATGAAACGAATGTTATATTTATCGTTAATCTCAAAAAACAATTTTGCCAACTCACTCTGAAGACTTGGATGAAGATTCTGCTCTGGTTCCTCTATAAGAATTACTGGCATGAAGCCTCTGCGAGCACCACCAATTCCCTTGTATTTTCTAATTAATGTTGCTATTTTAAAGAGAAGAATCATCATCTGAATGGATCCCATACCTTTTTCAGCAAGATTCATCCAGTTTTTCTGGCTCGTACCAATTGTTCCTATTTTTACAGTGTAAGCCTCACAACCAGCTACAGGAGATACAACAAAGTCTGAAGCAATATTGAATACTTTCATCCATTTCTGAATGAATTTGTATTCTTCATCACTTTTCTTTATATTTGAACAAAAATACTCCTGAATTGTATTTGACATATAGTCATTCTGACTGTTAATACGATACAGGGTGTTCTGATTTACAGCATGAGCATATAGGTATTCAGTATTGGGTTCTTGTATACAACGAACAAGTGTCATATTAAGCCTACGGAAATAATCTCGTTTTGAATACAAATAATTATGTATCTCATCCAGAGACGTACGCTGTTCGTCATCATCAGACATATCAAACTCACGATAGTAGCGACCTATTCTCATGAAACTAGAGTTTAAGAACGGAAGCGGCATTCTAATTTTGTCAAATTGTTCTCTAATTACTATTCCATTGCTAAAATCCAATTTAGACGCAAAAATAAACTCTTCCTTGGCTTGCAAAATTCTACGCTCTAACATCTCATAATCTTCGCGAACTACAGCACGGAAGAAGCCTGGTTGGTCTAACTCATTTTGCTGGAGTTTCCTTGTTTTGTCTTCATTGAGCCTTTCAAGAATTTTGTCAAATTTCTCAATCGAGGAAGGAGATTCTAACAACTCCTTATAGTCCATTATCTTGATATTTGTATGGCGGAAGAGCATTATCAGTTCGTCAAAATTATTCAAATCACGAGTTAGATGTATTTCAGCGACTTGCTCAACATAATTAAGAGATATAGTAAGCTCGGTGCGAAGATCTTCAATTACAATCTCCTTAATTGGTGCTGTGGGTAACTCTGGAGAGTCATTGGGAATTATGGTTATAGACACTTTGTAAATATTACCATACACAATTGATAACAACATCTCATTTGAGTCGGACGCGTTATTAATTGCTCTCTCGAATGTGCCAATATGGAGAGCGTCGTGGAGAATATTGGGGGCAAAATTGAATTCTGGGTGATATCCAGCCTTTTTCTCCTCTCCTTCCCTCGCGTTTATAAAATGATCGGAGTCATCTATCAGCATACGAAGATTTTCTGTAATCAAAAGCAGAGCCTTGACTAAGGTAGACTTGCCAGAGTTATTACCACCAACAAGCAAATTGATGTTGCCAAAATCAATTGTAAGATGATTAGCAAATCTTCTAAAATTTTTAAAACCAATTTGTTTCATATATGCGTTACTTAATATTTATTTCTTCTCTTATGATTACCGAAGGATTCTCTTTTGAGAGATAATACTTCTTCTCCTCCCTTTCTGCCACGATGGATGGATAGGGTTTGGCATAGAAATCCCATATGCTGGAATACGTACCGAAATCAACAATTATGTTTCCATCTGAGTCTATAATAGCTCTATCCGCAAAGCCTTTTTTGTCGGTACCGTTATCAACCAGACATAAGTCATGGTCAAATCCCCACATGTTATGATATGTGCCATATGATATACGGATTTTGCCATTTTCATCAACAACTCCCCACCGTCCTTGACAGTCTTTTGTGCAAAATAGCTTTCCTTGACTATTCACGGGTGGAATGATTACGTGCATCTCGATTGGTACTATTACTCTACCTTCTTTATTGATAATACCACATTTTCTTCCCTTACGAATCAGGGTACAGCCTTCTATGATGCGAATGGCATCACATCTTAGACGGTTACACGTCTCAGCAACTTCTAACGCTACATGTTTTAACGCCTCACTTTGCTCTTGCTGAGATTGCAGTGGCGTAGTGTCTATGAGAAAATATTTTTCCATATCTTTCGAATTCTGATGCAAAGGTAGGAAGTAACTATGCAACGTTTCTGCGTCATTCCTAATAATATCTTATCTTGCTACGATATAGTTTGAAGCTTTTCTCTACCATTATCAGTTAGCGCATATTTCTGTTTCGGATTGTTTGGAACATCCTTTATCGTCGGTTCAACCAAGCCTGTATCAACGAGGGGCTTAAGGATTGTCTGACGGAACCTGCTTTTGTTTTTCTCACCAGCACAATCCATCAACTCTGTGATAGAGCCAGAAGCCCTAAACAAGTAGTCAATTACAGACACCATCTTCTTCAACTGCACTTCGCTCAACTGGGGACAAAGCTGGGGACAGAACTGGGGACAAAGCTGGGGACAAGCTGGGGACAAACTGGGGACATTATCACCGCCATTTTTACCGCCAACTTTACCGCCAACATTACCGCCATTGTCGTAAGCCCTCAGTATCAGATAGCCCTTCGTATGCGAACCAGACAGGTCATTAGCAAAGGCACAGATAGCCTCTTGGAACTTATCCATGTCACCTGCTGGCTCTCGCCTTCTTCCTCCTTGCAAGGCATAGTCCAAGCGAGCTTGTCCTCTGCTCTTGCTTCGTTCGTCAGTTGACGTGGTTCGCTCCACACGATAGGTTTCCGTGCTATGCAGCAGTTCTTGTATTTCGTCTTTTGTTATCATTCGACTTATTTCTCTTGATTGAATTCTTCCTGTCTCACCAACTCCTGTACAGGCACTTCAAGTGCATTGGCTATTGCAATGAGGGTTTCAAGGCTTGGCTGGTTGGTGTTCGTCACCCATTTAGATACGACAGCAGGGTCTTTGCCAAGCAACTCGGCAAGATGCTTGTTGCTCATGTCCTTCTCTGCAAGAACGACTCTTATTCTGTTCAAAAGTTTACGCTCCATTGGGTCCACATTGATTTCAGCTACAAAGATAAGGTTTTTCTTCGAGAATTATTTGCCCTCCTGTAGATTATTGGCGTTTCTTGACTAAAAATAGATGTTTTTATCAAAACATCCATCTTATATGGTTCTATAATGACACGACATTTACGCTAAACATAAATATGTGTAAAGAATCACCTGGCTCCGTCACGACTAAAAGCTGCCAGCATTGACAGATATTCGTCGTGCGCAGAAAAGAGCCGATATTACAAAGACGCCAATTGTGGCAGAAATTGAGCTATAACTCGATTTTTTAGGGCTTACAGCTCAAACTGACATGTGTGATAGCCATAAAGAATCTGCGCTGGTTTATTAAAAATTCGCCATAATTGGCAGTTTTTTAATGTAAGTCTTGTGTAAAAGGATTTAAACCATTACCTTTTTCAAAAAGGTGATTATTGTGAAAGACCACATTATGCCTCGTCGAAACGAGGAGGGAATACTCACAATCGGTCTTTTCGACTTCTTACTCAAAGAGAACAGTTTGGATTTTTGAACAGTCAATTATCGGCTTCAGTTTCTTATAGTCTGAAACTGCCTTGCGACATACCGAGAATCGTGTCTTTGGTTCTCTGCTGAGTTTTGCTGGATAGAACTCTTCTTTGATGATTTTAAGTTGGTCTTTCATGTATTTCAACCGGCGTATCTTCTTCAATAGCTGACTCTGCAACTCAATCTGGTTGATATAGTCAATAATCTGATGTTCTATCTCAAGCAGGTTGTGGTCGGCCTCCGTGAAATCATTACGTACATCCATCGTTGTACGCTGCATCTCCGGATCAGTAGCCATCTTGAAGAACACCACCTCTCCATCCATCATTTTCTCGCACTCTGCAATCAACTGTTTGATACCTTTTCGCTTCTCATCAAGATTCTCAAGTCGCGTTTTCTTTATTTTGTAGTTAGGTTCCTGTTTATAGGCAACGTCCACATTGCGTTTCAGGTCTATTACATTCTTTAAGGTTCTCAACCCAATACGACGTAACATCTTACGCACATTACCTTGGTATTGAGTCTTGCGATGCTCATTCGTTTCTTCAAGGTAATATCCAATGCTCTCTTTCAAGGCATTGATATGTTCCCTCACACTAGCTACGCTTATTTCCTCATTCATGTCGAGAACTTCCTCAAAGAACTGCACATACACATCTTCCATCTCTAAAAAGTCACCATTCTCATGAATCACCCCATGCTCTATCAGATACTGCACACGCTCACGTTTGTAGTCAACAATCTCAAGGGCAAAGTCTGTGCGATAAGACAATGATTTGCGCCGCTCAAACATATCGCGAAACAGCACTTTCTCTCTGTCAAGCATCTTGACCAGTTCCTCTATCGTTCTGAAATGTGATAATGTCTCCATTGGCAATCAATCTTTCATACGCTCAGACTTCCAACCTCCCAATGTCCACCATTATCAGCTCCTATACGGATAATAATCCCAAGTTGTTGAAGTTTTTTGAGATGATATTTGATACCGTCCTCTGTTATATCCCCAACTTGAATAGCAAGTTCTTTACGGCTTATTGTTGGTTGGACAATAATACAATTGACTATTTTTTGTTGAACTACGGAAATCTTCTGGGTAGTTTTCTGGGTAGTTTTCTGGGTAGTACCCAGTTCTTCTTTTGCGGTACTTGGGCGGTCGAACTCATTTTCGGTCGTCCATTCTGCCTTCAATGTTGCCTTTAGAATGAATGCTTCGGCATGGAATGATGGGATGGCGCAGCCTTTTGTTTCCAACTCATTGCAGATACGGTCGATGCCCTCGCCAAATTCTTTGACATACTTGTATGCTTTGAGATACTGGGCAATCTTGGGATTGCGGGAGAAATGGGTGTGGCGGATGTTGTCTGGCCGCACCAGTCCGGGCAAATCGCCTGGAGTCTCGAAGACAAGGCGGTCATCGAACATCTTTATCTGTATCTCTGTTCCCTTGATGTTGTAAGCCCTGTGGCAGCAGCTATTGACCACCATCTCTTGTATGGCATACTTTGAGTAGTTGCGGCGGTTGACAAATTGCCCATGCTCACCAAGGAAAGAATGCTCGCGAACCTGTGTCTCCAAATAGTCAATCGTGCTTCGGACTTGCTGAAGGATGGCTCCCTCGAATGTCACGTCCTTGACGACATTCATTTCCTTGCCTACCCTTTCTTCTTTTCCTTCGTAGCGGATGAAGCGAGTGCGGGCACGAGGGAAGAAACGCTGCGGATTCTTGCCGAAGAGAAGGATGCAGGCAGTGCTTATCTTCTGCTTCCCATCTGCCTCTATGACAAAGTCGTTGTTCTCTCGCAGATACTCCATGCCAGACTTTCCATAGCCAATGACATTCACATAGTCATTGACAAGATTCATGTCTATATCATCGACGGTGGCACCGTAAACATCCTTGTCCTCGTAGTAGCGTTCGCCTTTGTCATAGAGTAGCTGCATACGCTCGTCGAAGTTGAGTTTCTTGCTTTTGTCGCCTACACGCATGAAGCATTCGTCTGCCTGGTTGGTATGGAGTTGACCGCTTGCAGGAATGTGCATAAGCAGAATGCGGTTCTCATTGCCATTATAATCCGTGCAAGGCAGATACTCGCTTCTGACTTTGACAGACGGATTGCAGAAGTCAAAAGGAACTCGAAGCAGCTCATTCAGCCGTTCTTCATTCCCGTTGATGCCTTCGATTCTTCGCGTCTTGTCCGAAACGCCAATGGCAAGCACACCACCATCTGCATTAGCCATTGCCACGATGGGTATTGCTAACGCCTTGGGGTCAATCTGAATGCTCTTGCACTCGAATGTCTGGCTTTCTTTGTGAACTTGTATTTCTTCTATTGTCATCATTCGGCAAAGATACTAAAAATAATCGTAACAAATGCGGATATGGTCAAAAAACAAGAAGAAACAAGCGAAAAAAACTAACAGAGCGTGCTGTAAAAACTCTCAGGGGATGTTATAAAACGTCGCAGAGCGTGCTTACAAACTATTTTCAAGGTTTGGAAATATATTTTCAAGGCTTGATAATATATTTTCAAAGCTTGAAAATATATTTTCACGCCTTGAAAATAATTATATAACGTGCCTGAAAGAGTTTTATGGCGGGCTTGGAAGAGTTTTATGGCGTGTTATGGGGAGGTTTATATCGTGGCTTTGTGATACATTATATGTAAAATGCCCGCGTGCAAGGTTTTCCTTGTGACGCGGGCATTTGCGTTATTAGGGAGCTACAGAGGCTGTTGGGGCTGGCGGTTATTCTGCGCCGACGATTACTTCGGTATTCTTTAAGACTGGGCCGGAGTCGCCGCCGCCGAAGACGTTGCCCTTGATGTTGGCGCCGTCCTTGATGTTCACCTTGGTCCAGATGGAGACTGCGAAGTATGCGGCATTCTCTATGTCCGGTTCGCCTCGGCCTGCGCCATAGACTTCACCGCCATACTTCTCGACATAGTCCGTAAGGGCGCCCACCGTGCCGGCGATGTTGAGGGTGTTGACGAACTTCTTGCCCACTGTCGCTTCATCGGGGTTAGGAATGTCGTTCCAGACAGGAGGAGACACACTGGCCAGCGAACCGCCGCCGTAGATGTTACGGTAGATGACGTTGCCGGGAGCGGCCTCTGTGCCAGACTCGCCCGTGATGCCATTGTTGACGGTGACTGTCGTGGTGTGGGTGACGGAGCCTGCGGAGCTGGTGTTGTGCGTTCCCGTGCCATCCGTGTATGTTCCGATGCCGGTGCCGCCGCCATAGACGTTGCCTCGGTGGAGCCAGTGCAGGTTGTCCTTGCCTGTCTCCGGGATAGAGAGGTCGCCGAACATTTGCACGTTTGCCGGAGTGTACTTCATGCCTATCTCGCCCTTGTTGACGGTGACGTTGGTGCCTCGGCGCACATGTCCGTCCTGACCTCCGCCATAGACGGAGCCGTAGATGCGGGGGCCATTCGCCAAAGCACCGTCGCCGATGGTGACAGCGGTCTGGTTGACATAGCCCTGGAAGAAGGCCAGGTTGCTGATGGTATCCAATGCTTCCGGCGCAGCCACACCGCGACAGCCGCCAAAGACGTTGCCCGTGGGCAGGTTGTCCTTCGTGCATACCTTGATGAGCTTCGACTTCTCGCCAAATCCGCTGTAGGTGGTCTCGCTTCCATCAATCAGCTTCACATAGGTGCCACCGGTAAGCATGAAGCCCACCACACCAGCCTTGACCTTGACATCGGTCCTGCCGCTGCCCAGGAAGTAGTCGGCCATGCTTTCAGGCACATTTTTACTTGGTCCGTCTTCCTCGACGATAGGTTCATCAGGATTGTAGCTTGCACTTGGTGTCCACAGGTCTTCGCCCGTAAGCTTCTCTCCGTATCCGTCAGGATAGAAGTCGTCCCTGCCGCCGGCATAGTTGCCTTTGCCCACAGAGCCCAGATTGCCGCCGCCGTAGATGCTGCGCACCACGTGTCCGCCCTCGACAATCACCTCGGTATTGCCATACACCTTACCGGCAGTCAGGCTGGGTACCGTATCCGAGTCGCTGCGACGAATGTATTCACCCTTACCCTTGCCGCCGCCATAGACGGAATGGCCAATCAGTCCGCTTGTCAGGGTTACTTTCGTATCCCCATTGACATGGCCGTTCTCTGCGCCGCCATAGACCGAACCGCAGATAGCGTTTACGCCGTCTCTCACTCTTAGGGAGAACTTGTTCGCTTTCTCTTCCTTGTCGTAATTCTCGATGATACCGAGTCCGACTGCATCCGTCGGGGTGCCGCCAGTATAGTTGATGTTCACCTCTGTTTCCCTTGTATTGGAAAATTCAGCAAACACGTAGCGGTCACCTGCCTCGCCTCTTGAGCCTCCGAAGATGTCGCCATTGTCAGAACCAGTGGTACCAATGCGTCCACCAGTAATGTTGACGGTCGTCTTACCGGTATGGTGAGTCCGTTCGACAGGATCTTCTGCGGTTAAATCTTGATATTCTACTATAGCAGGCCAACTGAATGCAAAGCCTTTGGTGGCGTCTCGGTGCTGTTGGTCGAGCATGGAAGGTTGGTTCTTTACTCTACCTACAGAACCCATTGAGCCGCCGCCATAGACATTCTGTGCCACCCAACCGCCTGATATATTCACATCAGCATTGCCTATCACACATCCAGCCCATGCATTATGGTACTCTTTTCCATCATCACCTTTGTACGTATCCGTTCCGCATCCCGCGCCATAGACGTTGCCACGGGTAACCCAGGCTTCCTTGTTTATCTCATCATCGCCGAAGTCGAACCAAGTATCTGCTTCGTCCACGATGCCGATGGTGCCGCTCTTGACGTTGACGGTTGCGTGCGTAAAGACATGGCCGTTTTCGCCACCGCCATAGACAGAGCCCTTGATGTGGGGGCCTGTCGTGGCATTCTCTCCAATATTAACGATGGATTGCTCCACCCATGCCATCTTGTCGTAGGGGTCTTTATTTACTTTATGAACAACAGGAATAGCCTCCATGTCCGTAGGTACAGGCTTTGCCACGTCACCTCGTGATGAGCCGTTGACCATACCATTGTCACGTCCGCTAATGCCGATGGTGCCACCCTTGATGTTGACAGTTGCAACACCCGTATTAGCATCCCAATGATAAGGAATTCCCTTGGGGATATTCGCCATATTACCAGTTTTTCCGTCAGAGAAGTTAAATGAGCCCACAGAGCCAAGAGCACCGCCGCCATATACATTATGGTAGATGAAGGGTTCTCCCTCCTCGGCACCCGGGTTGATGGTGACGTTGGTATTGCCCTTGACCACACCAAGCAGCGTATGTGTGCTCTTGCCCATGCCGCCGCCATAGACGTTGCCCATCGTGGAGCTGCCGTATTTGACGTAGCCTGGGTTTGGACTGTCATCTTCGTAGTATGGTTCCGTGGTACTATACACTTCGTTCTTGCCGATTTCGCCGCCGCTGATGGTGACATTGGTGTTACCGCCCACGGCAGCCAGCTCGCCGCCGCCCAGGACGCTCGCCCAGACGTGGCCGCTGTTCATGCTGACGGTGGTGTTGCCCGTGACGAGTGCTCCCAGCAGATTAACCTGCGAGTGCTCCGTGATGCCGTCAATTTTATCCTCTGTTCCGTAGCCGCCACCAAAGACGCTACCGAAGGTGTATTTCACTGCACCCTCGCTGTCCTTGATTTGCGTGCCGATTGTGACATTATCGATGGTGATGGTGGTGGTGCCGCCTTCCGATGTCTCTCCGCTTGTCACCGCACCGAACTCACCGCCACCATAGACGTTACTCTTAATGGTACCGCCAGTGATGGTCAGCGTGGTGCTCTTGGCGTTACCCAGTTGCGTCCAGTTGCTGATTTCTCCTCCAGCCAAGTCCGTGCGACGTCCCATGCCTCCGGCAAAGACGTTGCCGCCCTTGGTGTGAAGCAAACGGTTGGTGCTGGCATCAAAGAGAGTCTTGGGCATCTTCAGCTTATCATCTGCCGAAGGATTAAACTTATACTCTGTGTCGTTGCCGATGGTGCCGCCGCTGATGTTGATGTTGATGTGGCCTCGGCCTTTGGTGGCGTAGTAAGCAGCCTCATCGCCAGCATCATTGTTGGCGTTTGCGCGCATCTTGCCATAGTTGTCATCTTCGGGAGCATACAGGCCGTAGCCCACGGAGCCCAGTCGGCCACCGCCGTAGATGCTGCCCAGCATGGTGCCGCCCTTGATGTCGAGGTCGATGCACCCGCCCACATTACCTGCCGTGAGGGCATTGCCGCTGAAGCCACGACCGCCGCCGAAGACATTGCCGTCCACATAGCTGGTGCCCCACGTGCCGATTGCTGGTCCTGTACCGTCGTTGTTTCCGATGGTCATCTTCACGTTGCCCAGCACGTGACCGTCCTCACCGCCGCCGAAGACTGAGCCGTAAATCCTGCCGCCGGTGATTTCGACGTCAACTTCCTTCACGTTCGTCTCGGTGTTGAAGGCAACAATCTGGTCGCCCTTGCCTGCGCCGAAGAGGTAGCAGGTGACGGGATGGGCATCGATTTGCGCCAGAGTGCGCGGCACACCGAGCGTGCCGCCAGTCATCCTGATGGTACACTTGCCCTTATCGGCTGACAGCAGACTGTCGCCCACGTTGGTCATCTCGTTGCCGCCATAGACGTTGGTCAGGATGTGGCCGCCCTTAATCTCAAGCAGCGTGTTGCCTTCCACCCATCCTGCCTTGTGGAGCCACTTGCCAGGCGCATAGGGATAGTAGCCTGAACCACCGGCAAAGACATTGCCATAGAACGTATGACCGTCCGAGGCAGAATAGGAACCGCCCTCAGCATCCTTGGTATGACTCTCGTCGTAATACATCTTTCCGCCACTCTCAAACAGTGCAAACTTGTCGTGCGGAGCGTAAGGAGACGTATATGGCCAGCTTGCGCATTCAGGCAGCGAGTTCGTATGGCTGGCAGCCAGAGTCGTCACCGAGGCCGGGTCGCCGGTTTGCGGAATCAGTCGGCTATCCTCCCATTCGGCGGACGTATAGGGTCGGTTCACGCCGTCGCCGTTGCCTATCTGGCAGTCGCCGTCGATGATGACGTGGGTATCGCCCAGCACATGGCCATCGAAGCCGCCACCATAGACAGAAGCCTTGACGAACGCTGTGCCATCGATGGTCACTTCCGTGTTGTTGACGTAAGCCAGGTTATCCACCGCCTTTATCTTGGCAGCCAGGTCATCATCGCCAAGCGCGGCAATGGCCGTCTGCTTTTCGGCATCGCTCATGCCGCTCGTGTCATCGTAGTAGAGGTCCGCTGTGCCTTGGCCGCCGCCAAAGACGTGTCCGGTGTCGTCGGGGCCGCCGACAGAGGTCATCTGCATATTGTCGGGGCCTATCGAGCCGTTGCTGACGGTCACGGTGCAAGTGCCGGTGCCTTCTGCGCAGCTCACGGGCTTGCCGTCCGGGATGTCGTTCGAGTCATCATCGTCAAACGTGAAGTCGCCCACATGCCCTAACTTGCCGCCGCCAAAGACCATGCCCGATATGTTGGCCGCGTTGCGGGCAGGAGTGATGGTTTCCTCCGCGCCGGTGACGTTGTGGCTTCTCTTGCCCGTGCCAATCTCCACATAGGTGTTGCCTATGACGTCTGCCATGTTGCCGCCGCCATAGATATTGCCGATGGTGCCGATGGGGATTACCCAGTCGCCGCTGCCGTCGTCTGCCACGGTGTACTTCGTTGCGTAGCTGTCATCCTTGTCCTTGTATGTCGCGAGGATGCGGCCGGTCGTCATGTTGACGTTGATGTGTGGGCTGCCCACCATCTTGGCCTTGTAGCCGCCGCCGTAGATGGCGCCAATCGACGTGGCGGAGATGATGTTGATGTGCGGGTCGCGGTTAGGTACGTCCCGTGCGCCGGTATCACCGGCTTTAAGCGGGATGCGGCTGTATATTTTCTTTATCTTGCCCTCGCCGTCCTTCTCGCCTGTCGGGTCGTCTTCCTCTATCGTCTCATATTTGCCATCGCCTTTCTTCTTATATCCATAGACAGAATAGGGGGCATAGAAGCCGCCGCCGTACAACTCGCCAATCTCGATAGGCGTACAGCCGCGCTCCTCGATGTTGATGGTGATGATGCCATCGATGGAGCCCGTCTTATCGTTGCCGCCAAAGATGCGTCCGAAGGTGCCGTTGGTGATGTTCAGCGTCACGTTGTTGTGAATGTCGGAGTTCATGGAACCGCCGAAGAAGTCGCCCGTGTTCTCCACGCAGTCGAGCACGACTCTTGCCTCGCCGTCCATCTCGGCATCCTTACTGCCGCCGTATGTCCTGTCTGTGACGAGGGCGCAGCCGCCGGCCTTCTGGTATTGGGACAGTGCCATCGTACTGATGTTTCCCCTGTTGTTACTGCCGCCATAGACGACGTGGATGTGTCCGCCTGTAATCGTTGTTTTGGCTTCGCCGCGTCCGTACCTGTATGTCGAAGTTTCACGCTCTTCGGGCGTATCGGCATCATCGTTCAAGATGGCCTTATATGCATTAGCATCATTCTTGCCTGTTCCGTGTGTCGCATCATTGTAACCCGTCTCTCCTTCTTCCACATAGTGCCTGAAGTCGTGGTAGCCCACGTTGGCACCCGGGTTCTGGTACCACGTCCCGTTCTTCTGGTAGTTGTCCAAGCCGTTACCACCGCCGAAGAGTTCGTTGATGATAAACACGGACTCCACCTTCAGGTCGGTGGCAGGTACGGGTGCTGCATTGCCGCCGCCATAGACCTGATCGATGCTGGTCACGCCGCACCCTTCGATGATGACCTCTGTATTGTCGTCGGGGTCATTCGGGTTGTATTCTGCCAAGTCGCCGCCGCCATAGACGGCATCAACATCGAAGTCGTGGAGCTTCATCATCTCGTTGTTGATGTTCTGGGCAGCATTTGTTATGTCAGACTTTTCGTCTGCCGTCAGCGAAGCATCGTCCCTGTCCTTGTAGGTTTCATAGATTGTTTCCGCTGCGCTGATGACTGCTGCATCGAGGCGGACATCCAGGAGCGTCCCACCGGGCTTCGCTACAGCAATCAGTCGTTTCAGATAGTCCGCATATTTCTCTGACAGGCCTCGGACTGGTTCGTACGAGGCCGGGGCTATCTTAGCAGAAATTGTGCCTGTGCCGGCATTCTGCGTTGCGAACACATGCACCTTGACGTGTCCCTTCGGTGTGCCTTCCAAGTCGTTGCAGCCGAACACCTTGCTAACGATGCAGCCCTTGGCATTGTCGGCAACACGTGTCACGGAGACCGACTCGCCGCTGCCGGTGGTCTTGCCATTCAGCTCAACCAGCACATCGCCATATACTATCGGCTCGATGGCAGGCACGGCAGCCACATATCCCGGGTCGTCCTCTTCTCCCACAGCAGGCACTCCGTGCTTTCCCAGTGCGCCGCCATAGACATCGTTCGTGACGGTACCGCCCATCATGCTGACGTGGGTGGTGTAGGTCTTCGTGGAGGCAATCTCCTTGCCGCTATTGTCTTCATTGTCCTTATATCCTCCGCCACCGGTCACATTGCCGGTATTCGTGTCGGCCATAGCGCCGCCGCCATAGAGGTTCTCGCCGATGGTGCCACCCGTCATGTTGACATCCACATCATTCTCCACGATACCGTACTCGCCGCCACCAAAGACACTGCCGTTAATCACGCCGCCACTGACGTTCACCTCTGTAGCCTTGGCGTGGGCTTTGAGCACATTGTCGTTGATGTCACCCTTGGAGCCGCCATAGACACTGCCATCAACCTGGCCGCCGCTGATGTTCATAGTGGCCTTCACGCTCACCGAAGCCATGGAGCCGCCACCATAGACGCTCTTGAGCACACGGCCGCCATGGATGTTCACCGTGGAGCCGCCCTGCACCCAACCCGCCGAGCGGTTGTGGCTGTCGTTTGTTCCGTCGTTGTTCGAATCATACTTGTCCGTACCGCATCCTGCGCCATAGACATTGGCGTTGTCATAGCTGGCAGAGGCATCTGTGCCGATTGTGCCGCTATAGACATGCACCTCGGAGTCGCCGAAGTTGTGTCCGTTCTCGCCGCCGCCATAGACAGAGCCTTTAATCTGCGGCTGCGGAGCGTCGTAGGACGATTCAGAACCCTCATTGCCAATGGTAACAATCGATTTGTTGACCCACGCCAAACGGTCGTGTGGGTCAAACGCATCAACAGGTTTTGCCACATCGCCACGGCCGGAGCCATTGACCATGCCATTGTCCCAGCCGTTGATGCCAATGGTGCCGCCAGTGATGGTGACACGAGCCGTGCCTGTGCCGTCGGCACATCCGCTGGGAGAGCCTATTGGCGCAAATTCTTTCAGATATTCTGGAATTGTCTCGTCGGTATAAAGCGTATATGTACCCACCGAACTGTAGGCACCGCCGCCATAGACATTATGGAAGACGCTGCCACCACTGATGTTGACATCGGAGTTGCCTGCGACAAGGCCTGAACAAACAGCATTGGTGCTGCCCTTGCCGCCGCCATAGACGTTGCCCATCTTCCAGCTGCCGAACAGGACATAGTCCTTCTTGTCTCCTTCCGTCACCCTGACTTCACCAATGCCAATCTCGCCGTTGCTGACATCCACGTAGGTATTGCCCTTCACGCAGGCCATTTCGCCACCGCCATAGACACTGGCTCGCACTTTGGCAGTGCCGCTCATATTGATATAGGTGTTGCTGTTGACGTAGGCACCAAACTTCTCGACATCCGTGGTATAGGGAAGTTCCATCGCATCGGCCTCGGTGCCATAGCCACCGCCATAGACGCTGCCGAAGGTGTAGCGGCTGTCGCCCGAACCCGTTGTGCTGCTGGTCACTTCTTTGGGTGCGACACCACTTTGCATCATCATGCCGATGGTGCCGCCCTTGATGATGATTTCTGTGCCTGCACTGATGGGGTTGCCCGACGCATCGTTCACAGGGTTGTCCTCGTCATCAAGAACCGCACGACTGCCCGTCACAGCACCGAACTCACCGCCGCCATAGACATTGCCTTTAATCCAAGCTGTGCCGCGAATGGTCAGTTTGGTGCTCTTCACATTGCCGAACTTCCTCCAGTCAATGCCGGGATAGTCAACAGGATCTGTGGTGCTACCCAGCTTTTCGCGCCGGCCCATGCCTCCCGCAAAGACGTTGCCGCCTTTGGTGTGCATCAGGCGGTTGCTGCTGTCGAAGAGCGTCTGGGGCATCTTTGTCTTGTCTGCCGGCTCGTATGCATATTCATAGTTGTTGCCGATTGTGCCGCCACTGATGTCGATGGTGACATTGCCATGACTGGGGTCGGACGACATCTCGCCATAGCCGGGTTCGCCCAGCTGAACGAGGTCGTAGCCGACAGACGCCAATCGGCCGCCGCCATAGATGGAGCCAAGCATCGTGCCACCGGAGATGTTCACCGCGACACTGCCGCCCACATTGCCTGCATTCAATGAAGTGCCACCGAAGCCACGACCGCCACCGAAGACATTGCCATCCACATAGCTGGTGCCCCAGGTGCCGATTTTTCCGCCGCTGACGTTAACCACAACATCGCCCGTCACATGGCCTTCCTCGGCACCGCCAAAGATAGAACCATAGATGATGCCGCCACTGACATCCACCTCGACACTGCCCACGCTGTTCATCTGATTGAAGTGGGAGCGCTCGTCGCCCTTACCTGCACCGAAGATGTAACCGGTCGTCGGGCAATTGGCAATCTGTGTCAATGTGCGCGGCAAGCCAACCGTGCCGCCAGTCATCCTCACCGTAGCCTTACCCTTTACGTCGGTATATTCGTTCCCGCCATAGACGTTCGTCAGGATGTGGCCGCCGGAAATCTCCACCAGCGTATTGCCTTCCACTATGCCTGCCGAAGGACACCACTCGTAGCCCGTACCATCTGACTTCTCGTAGGGGAAGTAGCCGGAGCCGCCACCGAACACAAGGCCAATCCACGTTTTACCATCGGAAGGATTGTCCGTGCTGCCAGGTGTATAGTGAGTTAACGGATACTTATCATAGTATGGGTCATAAGGCAGATATTCTGTCTTGCCATCAACAACACGTCCGAATGGATAGTGTGAACATTCGGTCAGTTTGTTCTCAGGGGTGACTTCCGTAGTGGTCGGGTCGATGAACTGGTTAATAGTAGCGCCAGCACCATAGTCATAACCATCAGTATAGCGCACGGGCTTGCCGTCCTTAACCTTTCCCGCACCTACACCAATCTGGCAGTGATCCTTAATCTTCACATGCGTACTGCCAAGCACACGTCCGAACTCGCCGCCGCCGATGACGGATTCCAGGATGAAGGCCGTGCCGCCGATGGTCACATCCGTACTATCAACGTAAGCCTGGAAGTGCATATCGGGGTTGTCCGCCGGATCCACCACTAAGCCTCGGCCGCCGCCCCATATCCAGCCTTCCGGAACCGGGTCGCCATGTCCTTTCGTCATCCTTGTCATACCAAGTGTTGCCACTTCTATGGGACCTACCTGGCCGCTATCGACGACAACCGTACATTTGCCGGTACCCGGCTCGCAAGAAATAGGCTTGCCGATACAACCGGCATGAGGCGTATGGCCATAGATGTTTGCTGCTTCCTTTGACCTTTCAAATGTTCCCACCGAACCGGAATAGCCACCGCCAAAGATACCGTTAAAGATATAGCCGCCGCCCATCTTGACTTTGGTGTTGCCAAGCACATCGCCCACATAGCCACCACCATAGACGCTACCGCCGTTGCCTTTGGCATCCTTGTCGATGGAGACGCCTTCGAAGTTTTTTGTGCCAGAATAATCGGCGGTGCTGATGTTCACCTCCGTATTTCCTGAATTGGGCGCATATACAACCGGCACAGCATCACCAGAAACTTTACGCCTCTTGACATGTGCCTGATTACAGCCACCGAACACATTGCCTTTAATTTTAGCACCTAAGACATCGTATACATACTGGTATATAGCCGGGTTCCCCCCTTCTGCCTCCTTTACAAGTTCCGTACGCTTCGGCTCCATGTGGGTGGGCTTGGCTGAGGTTTCTGGATCATTCTGTGCTTCTGATACAAGTGCTACCTCTTTTTCTGTACCGATATTCACGGTAACTTTACCCAACACATGTCCTTCGTTGCCACCGCCATACACGTCGCCAATTACTCCTATAGAATCAGGAATATTCATGGTGTTCCCGAATTCGTCGGTATATGTTCGTCCTGCCCACCATCCCTTTATCATGTTGATGTTTACCTCCACGTCGCCATCCGCATCGGCATGATTGCATCCGCCATAGATTTTGCCGATGCGCGTTGCCGCTTTGACGTTGACGGTTATCTTGGGATTGGCATAGTTGGCACCGGGACCTGGGTAGGGGGCATAGTTGCCGCCACCATAGAGATTTTCGATGATAAGGGGTTCACAACTTCGGGTCTCCTCTATGTTGACAGTAATGGTGCCATTGATGAAGCCACTGGTATGGTTGCCGCCAAACACATTTGTGAAGTTACCGCTCGTCATCGTCAAAGTGACGTTTCCGAAGATTCTGGCATTGTAAGAGCCGGCATACACATTCTTGACTTTTGCTATTTCCGGGTTGTCTCCTATCAAATCCGCACTATAGCCGGCACAATTGGAGATGAATAAGTTTATGTCTTTCTCTACATCAGCATCCTTTCCGCCGCCAAAGATGTCGGTCACTATCAGAGCACACTCACCGCCTGTTCCGCTCTTGTCGAGATTAACATCTGTAACAGTTCCCCTCTCGTAACTGCCACCGAATGCGCTGTGCAGATAACCGCCTTTGAGCGAGACATTGCTCGTTTCGACGGTCGCTCCCGGACTTTCCACCCATTTGCTTTCGGCTGGCGACCATACGGGCTGGCTGCCGTTGCCGCCGCCAAAGACCGTTTCTATTTCATACGAGCCAAAGATGGTAACATGTGTTACGGGTACCGCAGCGGCATTGCCGCCGCCAAAAACAAACTGAATACTTGTCCGGTCACAGCCATGAATATCCACCTTCGTCGTCTTTCCGTCAGTAGGCACGTATGCCGACAGATTTCCGCCGCCATAGACATTCTGTATTTCGTAGATTCCGTATGTATGCGTTATCGGGCCGCTCCCGGCATAGTCAATGGGCGTGGTTGACCATACCGTTACCTGTATATTGCCCTTGGGCGTACCCTCCTTGTTGTTGGCACCGAACACAGAGCCCTTGGTATAAACAGTTCCCTCAACAGTCTTTGACTGCTCAACGTTTTTGGCATCCTTATAATGTCCTATGTAACTATGTGTTTCAAAAGCTCTCGTGAATCGTGCCGTTCCTGTTCCGTCCGATTTGTTTACGGTAACAGTGATGTCGCCATACACATTCGGCTCGATGGCAGGCACAGCAGGCACATAGCCCGGGTCGCTATCTTCTCCTACAGCAGGTACTTCATGTGCTCCCAGAGCACCGCCATAGACATTGCCCATAGTACCACCCGTCAGAGTTACATTCGTGTCGTGGACGGTGTTGCCCTCTGGATTCTTAGCTCCAATCCAAGTGTCGTTCACGGTATCCCAGTTCGCCGTGTTCGTATTTGCCAAGGCGCCGCCGCCATAGACATCGTTGGTAATCGTACCGCCAGTGATGTTGACATCGATACCACCAGCCACATCGGCACTTAGTCCGCCGCCATAGACATTGTTCATGGTACCGCCGGAGATATTCACCTGCAGGTTCTGGGGAGCGGCGGTTTTTGCATAAGTGTATGCCGCCTGATTGCCGCCGCCATAGACATCGTTGGTTATCTTGCCACCACTGACATTGACAGTCACCGTACCCAAAGGCGAACCATTCACGTTGTTACAGCCAAACACATTGGATACCGTACCGTTAGAAACAGCTACCGTTATCGGGCCAAGCACATCGGCGGCAACAGCAGAAACGGCAGGCGTCTTAACTTCGCCAACAGTCTTTGTACCGGCAATTACTTCAGCGTCTCCAGCAGTATAAAGAACCGCAGCAACTCCCAATTTGCCCAGACCGCCGCCATAGACATTGCGCGTGACGGTTGCACCCGCCAGGGTGACAGAAGTAGCGGGATAGACACCCGGGCTGATAGCCACGGTATTGGTCTCTGCCAAAGCGCCGCCGCCATAGGCATCGCGGCCCACCGTACCGCCATTGAGCGCAACGGAGACTGCGCCGGTCACATCGGCTTCGCTGCCGCCGCCATAGACATCGTTGGTGACAGTGCCGCCGGAGAGCGTGACAGAAGTGTTGCCGTTGACAACAGCCGAAGAGCCCAAACCGCCACCGAAGACATCCGTTGCAGAACCGCCAGACATCGTCACAGACAGGGTATGACCAGCATTTTCGGCATCATTGTATGCAGCCAAATTGCCGCCGCCATAGACATTGCCGGTAATCGTTCCGCCGGCAATGACAACACTGACGTCGTCACGAGGAGAACCATTCAGATTGTTGGCTCCATATACATCTTGGGACACCGTTCCGTCGTTTACCGTAACCGTCACCTCGCCATAGACATTCGAGACGACATCCTTCGTTCCACCGCTAACGCCGTTCCTTTCTCCCAAGCCGCCGCCATAGACAGAGCCGGTTATCGTGCCTTTATTCAAGGTCACAGAGGTTGTAGCCCCCTCCGTGGCTGTCGCATTGTCGCTGGAGTTCACACTGCCCAACGCCGAGCCGCCATAGACATCGCCGGTGATGGTGGCATTGCCAGTAGAACCAGTTCCAATGTTCACCTCCACATTGTTCGTCACCTTGGTAGTCTCACCTTCACCGCCGCCGAACACGTTGCCGGTGATGCTGACTCCCTCGTAGCCTTCGGTCGTATATTCCACTGTGCCGATGTTGACCTGCGTGCTGCCCACGACATTACCTGCGAGGCCGCCGCCATAGACATTGCCGACCACCTTGGCACCCCTGACATAGGGATGCGACTCGTCTTCGTCTGTTTCCGGGTTGTCAGTCACATTCGACTTGAACGAAGTTGTACTTTCCGTACCTATATTCACTTTGGTGCTGCCATACACGTCAGCCTCGCTGCCGCCACCATATATGCCGCCACCAGAGACATCGCCAATGGTTCCAATCCTATTAGACACGGCATACTTGCCCGGCACCTGGTTGATGTTGACCTCGGGGTTGCCATAGAGTGCTGCCTGATAGCCGCCGCCAAACACCTTGCCGATGTTGGTGCAGGACACGACATTCAGCTGCGGGTCTGCATACCACTGGGTTTCGGAGAAAGCCGACGTAGGTTCGCCAACTGCGGTTGCCGTATGGTCGGACAGAGACGTTCTTGGCTCCAAGGTGGTGTCGTCCAGATAATAGCCATAGACCGAATATGCCGCCAGCTTGCCGCCGAGGTAAAGTTCCTCGATGTTAATGGGTTCGCAACCCGTCTCTTCGATGGTAAGCGTGATGGGGCCTTGGATGGTGCCAGAGGTATCGTTGCCGCCATATATCTGCTTGAAGTGTCCGCTGGTGATGACCAAATCCACGCCGCCCTTCACATTCGCATTCATGGCACCGCCATAGACATAATCCATGCCCTTGACGCAACCCAAGATGATGGTCACACCACCATCCTGCTCTGCACTCTTGCCCGCACCATAAATCTCCTTGACATTCATGTTTTCGCAATAGTCGCCCGTGCCGTCGTTCTCCGGCATGGTCATGCGGGTGCCGCCACGCACATTACCCTTCGTGTTGCTACCGCCATAGACGACATGGATGTTGCCGCCAATGAGACGGGTCTCTGCCACACCCGTACCATACACGGATTCGCCGTTGTTGTACTTGCCGACATCTGCACCGGGGTTGGTGAAGGTTTCGGTGCTCTTACCGTTACCGCCGCCAAACAACTGGTCGATGATATAAGTACCCAGGACTGTCACTCGGGTGGCAGGCACGGCAGCGGCATTGCCGCCACCATATACATATTCTATACTTGTCTTGTCGCAACCCTCGATAAGCACCTCGGCAAACGCCTCTTCCTTGTCTGCAGCGCTGCCGGAGGCCTTCGTCGGGATATAGTCCGCCTGATTGCCGCCGCCATAGACGGCTGCCACATCGTAGGCGTAGGTGCCCGCAGGCGTTTGAGCCACCGGCCTGTCTCCAAATTCTATGGGGTTGTGTGCATCCGTGTCATCCACGGTAGGCTTGTTCGTGCCAATGGTTCGCTTCACATGCACCTTGACATGCCCCTTGGGCGTGCCGTTCAAATTGTTGGCACCAAAGATTTGGCCTGTCTTGGTCATGCGGTTGTCGCCTGCGCCGGTGAAGGTGCAGTCGAGCTTCGCGCCGTCCAATGTCACAAAGACATTGCCGCCGACGTATGAGACAATGTCGCTGCTTGCACCGTTCACGCCGTTCTTCTGTCCCAAGCCGCCGCCAAAGACGTTGCCATAGATAGTGCCGGCATAAAGGTTGACTGCCGTTGCCTTGGCTGTTTCTCCATCGGTATAGAACACCATCGGGTCGCTGCCAGTCTTGCTGGCATTGGTGTTGCCGAGCGCCGAGCCCCCATAGACGTTGCCATAGATACTGGAGGTTCCCGTATATGTGGGGGATGCCGGAGGCGTGGCAGGTGTCATGGTGCCGATTTCCACGGTGACATCGCCGTTGACAAGGGTCGGCTCACCTTTACCACCACCAAAGACGACATCGGCTATCGGGTCGCCCTCGCCTGGGGCGGAACCCACCGTGCCACCAGTGATGGTGACGGTGGCATTGCCTTTCAGCACACCGTTCACGTTCGCGCCGCCATAGACGGCAGTGCGTACCGTGCCGCCCGTCATGTTGACGGCGGTGTTGGTGAAGTTCTGGGCTGCGATGCTGCTTGGCGAGGTCTGACCCAGTCCGCCGCCGAAGACGCTGCCGCTCACCGTGCCGCCATTGATGTTGACCGTTGTCGCTTTTCCTGCGGTTGCATCAATATCGGTAGGGTCAACCTTATAGCCCGCACCCTTGGTCGCATTCACTGCACCGAGAGCCGAGCCGCCATAGACATTGCGGATAGTCAGGGTGTGCCCCTCTTCCGCCTTCGGGCCGATGCTCACCGTGACATCGCCGCTGACAGTTGTGGTCTCACCTCTGCCACCGCCAAAGACATCCTGGCTGACTGCGCCGCGTGTCATCGTCACCGTTGCGTCGCCGTCCACGTCGGCCGTGTTGCCGCCACCATAGACATTGGTGATGGTGCGCTCGCCTGTGGTCTGAACCGTCACCTTGGTGTCACCCTTGATTTCCGGGTGGGCAGCCGCATATTCCGTATTGGGACTTATGGCGGACATGTCGCCGCCGCCAAAGACACCGCCTGTCACTTTGGTATTGCCCTTGACCGTCAGGTCGGTGGCACCCACCTTGCCGAGGGCTGTCAAGTCAACATTGGTATAAAGATAATGGTTCGTCAGGTCGCTGCCAAGGGTGTTGTTTGACAGAGTCTTGCCATCTGCCGCCGCACTCCTCCATGTGAAAGTCGTTGTGCCAGACTCCACGCCGCGCTCGAACATGCCGGACGACGCATTGAAGTACGGCATCACTTCAAAGCCTGCATCGCGCACTTCCACTTTGGGCAGCTCGGCAGAATAGCCGCCGCCGAAGACATTACCATCCACCGTACAGCCGTCGAGGGTTGAGGAGGCTTTACCCTTCACCTCGCCAAAACTGCCACCGCCATAGAAATTCTTCGTGATGTGGCAGCTCTCCAACTTGGATGTCACGTCGTTACACGTCGCCAAGGAGAAGGAGGCAAACTTGACGTAGAAACGTCCGCCTGTAGTGCCAGTGGACCACACGAAAGCTTCATATTCAAAGTCGGTAGCCACACCAATGCCTTTGTTGCCGTAGTTTGCGTTTTGTGTATATGTAGAACCTGTCCCTATTCCATCGAAATACTTGCCTCGGTCTTCTTTATACCTTTCATCCCAACCGTTCCATTTTGCATTTGTATTTGTTTCGTCATAGTACTTCTTCGTGGAATACGACGTGCCGCCGAAGCCGCCGCCGAAGAATGTCCCGAACTCGCAGCCGTAGGCATTGGTCGTAACCGTCTTGCCAGGCTGCATGTCGCCGAACTTGGGTCCACCGCAGTAGGTTTCGACATGGCTATTATAGATGTCAACGCTGACATCGCCCGTGACGGGCTTGGCTGCGTTAACACCACCGCCGTAGAAGCCCTTGATGTCGGCGTTGTAGATTTGCCACCCGACATTACCGTCTATCTTTTCCTGCGCCGCTCCTGCCAATTCCTCAAAGCGTCCGCTGCTGATGTAGCACTCGGCGTTGTCGGACTTCACGGCGGCATCCTGGTTGTAGGTGCCAGAGAGATAGAAGCTCTTGAAGTCGCCACCCGTCACGGAGACGGGTATGTGGGGCGTGGCCTTGTCACCGTCGCTGTGCGTGCCAAGGCCGAAACGTTCGATATAGACATTACCACCCACATGGATGTACTGGGTCTTACCCGTGACACCGTCTCTCTGCGTGGACACGAATTGCTCGAACTCGCCGCCCATAAGGATGAATGGAGAGTCCTCCTTGCTGATGCCCGCCAGATTCTCATACTCGACCTGATTGGAATAAATCAGCGTGGTGTTGGTGGTCTCGAACCAGCCTCTGGTCTTGCATATCGTGAAGTTTAGGATGGTGCCCGCATCTTTGGGCTTCTGCGCCTGAGCGGTTCCCGGCACATTCAGGAAGTCGAAGCGGATGGGAGAAATAGCCGTACGCTGCGAATGATGGTAAATCATGCTGTAGTCCGGCTCGTTGTCGTGGTCCTCATCCACCGACATGATGGTGAAGCGCTTGCTACCGTCGCTCTGCGGGACACTATTCTGGTGGAGATTGCCCACCAGCACAATAGCGTTGTCGTAAACCGTTGCTCCCGAGAGTGTCGCAAGGGCAGAACTGATACTGGTGTAGATTGTTTGTCCGTTGAACTTTGCGCCGCTTGAGACCTGGTCGTCCAATACTTCCTGCTTGCCGTAACCAGTATCATACACCACATCATAAGTCTTATCGGCAACGTATGCCGCAGTTCCCCAGTATGGCTCGATGTAGATGTCTGTCACACCGTATGGCACATCATAGTATGCGCCCTGCGAGAACACACGATTACTGCCACCGGTACCATACACATCTTTGTTCGTGCAGTTGCGGTCGGCAAAGTTATAGCCGCCCCATTTGTCGCCTGTGGTATATGTGCCTGGTGTGCCGCCTGTTACAGACGTAATCTTCCAACCGGTAACCACTTTATCCGTATAGTTGCCCGTGCCTACATCGTTGAAGTAAGGCAGCTGTATCTTGTCGTAGTTGAAATTGAAGCGGTCGAAGTCCTTGTCGGTACAAGGGAGTTCGAGGGTAGAGGTCGTTATGCCGATGCCGCTGAGGTGTACCGTCACGGTCTTTGTTCCCAGCTTGCCGCCCTTGTTTGGACCGACGGTAGTGCTGTCCGGCGCATGTTCGACATCCGGGTTGATGATGGAGGGGTACTTCCCCTGTGCCTTCAGCACGGGATAGGGCTTGGGGCGGTCGATGGTCCTGTCGGCTGTTTCCAACACCCACTTCGCCATCTTTGTCTCCGCATCCTCCGCAGAGCCGGTAGCATAGAAGGCCGCTAACCGCTTGTTGCTGTTGAGCAGCAGACGGTAGAACTCGAAACGGTTGAGATACTTGTCCTCTACAGCCAAGGCACAATTGTAGCTGTTTATCGCCTTGCCCTTTAGCTTGCTATAGGCATAATAGTTGAAAGTATTAAGGCCGTGCGGTGTGGGTGATTCCTTCCTCAGGTTATCTATGCTCTTGCCGCCATAAACGGGACTGACTTTTGTGCCGCCGGTGATGTCGCCATAGAACATGCAGTTCATCACCATCGTATTGATACTGCTGGCATTGGTGGTGCCATTGTTGTAGCCCACGATACCGCCTACATCGGAGCCTCTCGTAATGGTGGCGTAGCTATAGCAGTTGATGACACGAGCCGTGCCGTCGAGGAGGCCGACCAAGCCGCCGGTATAGGCTGTGCCGCCCACCGAGCCGTCGAGGATGCCGCAATTGTAGATGCGGGCTGCGCCGTTGGCTGTGGAGGCGATGGCGCCTATGTTGCCGGTACCGTTGATATTGACATCGTCCAAAATCACATTCTTGACCGTACCTGTGAGGGTGCTGAACAGGGGGGCGCTGAGATTGTAGATTGTATGAAGCTGGCCGTCGAGGGTTCCTGTGAAGGTGCCTAAGCTGGCAAAGCCGGACGCATCGACATCCCTGGCCAGGACATAGCTCCCGCTCAAATCGACAATCTCACTGAGGCTTGTAATGAGATTGCCCGACGCTTCGGGTACGAAGGTTGCTGTGACGAATGCACCGTCATACTCTGTGGGAATGGTAAAGGTATATTCGGTTGCACTCGTAACCCAATCGTCTGTAGAGCCACTCAGCTCGAATGTTCCCATGCCCGGCGTGCGGCGGCGGGCAGACGACCTGACGTCGGGATTGACCATCTTCTCAACGACGATAAGGCCTGTCTTAATCTTATAGCCTGGGTTCGGAGTGACGGTAAGGGTCACTTCCTGCCCACTTACACTTGCAGACACTTTGCCTTCGGGCGCTGTCGTCACAGCCCCGTTCCCTTCTTTTCCGCTTGGCATCACTTGGATGATGATGTCTGCGGAAGTTATCGCCCACAACTCGGCCGCTCCACACACATGGAGCAGCAACATCGCAACTATGACTCGAATATATCTATTGGTTCTCATGTCTTTTCTCAGACTTCTGTTGTCAATTATTTAACATATATCTTTTGGCCATTCACGATATAGACGCCTTTCGGCAATTGGCCTATTGAGGATGACGAGTGGAGATTCAATCTACGTCCGCTAAGGTCATATATCTCATTGTCCTTCGTCCATCGCAATTCTTTTATTCCTGTTTCTTCGTCTTCCTTCACTATCTGAAGGTATCTGCGCGAAGATTGAGCACCGGGCGCAGCGTAGTTCGGATTGTAAAGGAAGATATTTCCTTCGCGAATTGTTCCTGCCTGGGTGAGCACGAACTCGCCCAAATAGAACATATAGGCTTCCCTCGATTCCACTTCCACACCGCTTGCAGGAGCCACCCTTAGCTGGTTGATGCTGAGGATGTCTGCGGAGATGGGGGTTGTCTCTCCGCCTATTGGAGAAGCCACGAAGCTGGACAACTCTGTGCTTGCCTCGAGTATGACAGGAACGTCCTTCGGGATGTAATTTACCGGGGTGACAGACACCGTCCCGGCGGTGACGTTGACCTTCCTCACCACGTATGCCGTCATGCCGGGAGGCGGCGTTGCATCTATCATCGAATTATAGGCAGCCCAATACGGCGATATGGATTCCGGGCTGCGGAACGTCACATAGGCATTGATGACTCTGGCTTCGCCGTCATAATTTCCGATGCCCGTAATGATGATGATGTCGGTATTGACTTCATCCTGTTTCCATGTATAATCGGTATCGAGTACCAAATCCCGACTGCCGTCATTCACGGATACCGTAACACTTGGGGTTTCCGTGATGGAAATATCAAAGCCATCAGCGGGCTTGGTGCCATCGCCTATGCTCCTCGGAGAGATGGTGAAATTGGCTGTCACCTCGGCACCTTCGTAGTTAGTGGTTGCCCCTATCACTGCTTTCACCGTATAATCTCCGACTTCGGAAGGAGCGGTACTGCTATAAGCTCCCGCATCTTTCACCGTATAGGAATAGGTGACTTCACCTTCACCTGGATTTTCACTGACGGAAGGCGTATTGGCAGACATTCCGTATTCCCAGCCTTCAATAGAGACAACAGGAGTAAAGGTGGCTTTCGCAATAGTGAAGTCCACAGAGCCGTAGATGAGGTATTCGCTGCTCGACTTGTTTGTTATAACCACGGTAGCAGTTCCTGCATTGGTGTTGTTCTTGTATTCTACATCATATTCCGTAGCAGAGAGTGGTGTTCCGGCTGCCACCACACTGCTGATTGCCGGCACCTTTGCTGTACCGTCATACGTGAAGGAGCCGGCGTCCAATGTAATCACAGGTTTATAAACAATCGTCTTTGTTACCACTTCCGACGGCAGTGTCACTTCCTTTGAGGCAAAGACATTAACGGTGCTTATCGTGTTGTCTCCCAAGTCTATGCCACTAACGTATTGAGTACTTTCAGCGGTAGGCGGAGTGCCATCGGTGGTGTAATAAACGGCAGCTCCTTCTTCTGCGGTAACAGTAAATGTGCCATCGTTATTGTTAACAATCGTTGGTTCAGCAACAACGGCAGGCTCAATGTTCCACATACAGTTTTCGTCCTTAGTACTGCCTTCAATCCAAAGACCAAGGATACCACCCACATACTTGTTTGTAACACCACTGGGGCCATCGTCTTTTTTGTCTATGTGTACGCCCCCAAGTGATGGTTGATTACCTTGATTAACATTCAAGTATTTTCTGGTAGTATTCGCATCAGCTCTTTTAGTGGTAATGTCATAACTTTTTTTACCCTTGACCCAAGTTATGTTAAACAACGCATCGTCTTCGGCAGGTGAGTCTTCAAGGTGGACACGCATACGGCCGAGATTACTGCCATCTCCCATTGCCTCATTGTAAGTCAGGTATTTACCATCAAGAGTACGAATAGTGTAATAGCTATCCTGCTCCTCAATTACCCAGATAGCTTTGGTGAAATCATCATATTCACCATTCCTGCACTTGTAGGTGGTCAGGAAGGGCTGGCCATTGCTTGAACTGGTATAGTACGGAGAGGATGAGGTATAGTAATACCAACTATCCGTTGGGCACATGTAATAGTTCGAGGCAGGTGTACTGGAATTATAAGTATTGGCAGTACCGTATGTGTCTGCTTTCGAAGACATGCTGGCAATAAAGTATTTTCCAGGAGTGAACGTCTGCGCCCAAGCTCCTGTATTCCCCATGGGCAACAGGAAGAGAAGGAAAAGCCCGAGATGCTGTATCTTATCTTGTATTTTGTTTATCATCATGCTATACACTAACTATTGCAAAATTACCATTTTTCCAAACATTGCCAAACATTCTATATATTATTCCGCCACCAGTCATCCTTGAGGCGGCACAGAGCCTGCGCCACGCAGTTCATCGTCTTGCAGAAGGGGACAAACACCTGGTCGTTCTTGCCCCGGTACTGATACTGCCAGGGGGTAAGCAGAAGCAGCCGTCCCTCTGCGCAGAGGGCTGTACGCCCGGTAGAAGGATGATAGACGGCGGGGAAGCCGTTGTCGGCGATGAGCGCCACGGGAAAACCGTGACGCACGGCCTCGTCGATAATTTCCTGCTCGCCCTTCGCAATACGGGCAGAGACAAGCACGGCACCATGTGCCGCCTCGTCGAGGCATCGTGCCTTCTGCTGCGCGAAGCGGGAGCTGTCGCGCCGATGGCAGACCACCGGCAATAGCCGATGCCGAAGGAGGGCGCGGTCGCCGTAGCTGTCGCACGTCACCTTCCCGTCTGCGAGAAGCAGACGGCGCTCAATGCCGTCAAGCACATCCGGGGCAACGAGGGCAGGCGGGCATTCGCGCTGCAAGAAGCCGCGCAGGGCAGCAGGGCTGAGAGCCGTGTCGATGCCGCCGCGCTGAGTCTGAAGGCGGTCGCGGTCGTGGCTGCGGAGCCAGCGGCTGCGGGGGTTGTCCTTGATATAGGCACGCTGCGTCTCCAATTGCTCCGCATCGATGGGCATCACGTCGCAGTAGCCATAGGCAAACAGGGGCTGGCGGCCAGTGCTGCCCGAAGAAGGCGGGCGGCTCGCGGCGGGAGCGGGAGCAAGGGCGGCGGGAGCAAGGGCGGCGGGAGGAGCGGCGGGTAAACCGCCGCACACGGTGGCCGCCGGTTTGCCCGGCGGGGGCGGGGTCTGATTCGGCACCGCACCCGGCGGGGTCTGGCCGGTGATGGCCCAGAAGGCGCGGTTGCAGCCCTTCTTGAAGCCGGCGATGACCTGCCCAAGATGGGTCGCGCGGCCATTGCGACTCACTATATTCCCACTGACCATCAGGATGAAGTGAAGATGCTCGGGCATGACAACGTAGGCATCCACCGCCACCATCGGATAGTGGGCGGTGATGGCGGTCAGCAGCTCGCGCTCAACAGCTGCGCCGACCGCTGTGAGCTTCACGCCGACCGTGCCGTCCTCGCGGCTTTCCACCGCGCCCAACGGCTGCCCCATCCCCTCCGCCACATGCAAGGTGACGTGGTAGATGCCGGGGCGCGAGTAGTCGTGGGCTGCAGAACGCCGGGCCATGCTGTGCTGTATGGGCTTCTTCACATTCATTTTACCATACGGATAGTTTCTTGTTGTTCACGATATAGACACCTGGGATGTGGATGAATGTCTCGATGGTCTTGCCTGGCTGGATGGTGTAGCGGTCGATGGTGGCGCCGCTGGCACTGACGATGACGATTTCCTTCTCCTCGGCCAATGTCGATGTGACGACAATTCTGCTCTTCTTCGCTCTGATGAAGAGCTCGCCCGGCCTGCTGATGTCGTCTTCCTCTTCCTCGCCTTCTTGTCCAATCATCTGCGATGTCTCGTTGCTGAAGACGATGGCGCGCGTGTCGGCCCTGTAGCCTTTGACATCGCCGCCGCCAGCAGCGGTAAAGTAGGGACGGAAGGCATCCACCTGGATGGCTTCGCCCGTTGCCGGCACTTTCTTGTAGCTGTCTCCATCGCTCGACAAAGTGAAGGTTTCGGTACCTGTTTCAATGCTCTGCGACATATAGGTCGGCTCGTAGGTGTAGCCACTCTTGGTGGCAATGGTGCGTGCCGCTGTTATCTCGTCGTCGCTAACCTCGATGGTCGTTCCCTCCTTGGAGGCGAAGGTGATGGTCTGTTTGCTTATCTCCTCCGGGTTAGGAAGTGCCGTGGTGGTTGCCGTGAAGTTGCCGCTGAGGTCGAATTCATAGTAGGTGGCACCGGGGAATCCGATGAGGTAAGGCGTGCCACTGCTGAGCAGCGGGTACTTCTCAAACTCGTTGACCACACCCACGCCATTGGGCTTGTAGTAAGTCTGGTAGTCATCGGCATTCTTGTCCTTATGGTCGTGTCCGCCGGATGCGTTGTAATAGTAATCCCAGAGGAAGGAGTTGGTGACGGTCTTGTCCTCGTCGGTAAGCTTCGAGGTCGGGTAGGTGAAGTTAGCCGTATAAACGCCAGTCTCACCCGAGGCGGCAATGCTCTGGAAGTCGCGCAGCCAGTACTCGTGACCTATCTTCGTGTTCGTGCCGTTCTGACTCACATTGCTTCCGCTGTAGAAGTGCGTAATCTCGCCCTTCTGGTTGGTGGTGACAAGCTCTGCCGTGAACGGCAGGCTGATGCCTTGCCATCCCTTAGTGCGCCCGACGAACTCATTGTCTTCCGGCAGACGCTGATACCACATGCGCTTGCCGCTGGCGAAGGTGTAGCTAATCGGCGCGTTGAAGTCCTGACGGTCAACCAGCAGATGGTCGTTCGTGGCTTTGCCTTCTTCGACCCAGTGGCCGTTTATGCCTGCACTGACATGGGCGGCAACCCTGCGATAGCCCTCGTCGCTCTCGGAATAGACGGGGTCGAAGAGGTAGTCGCGCACGACGGATGCCGTCTTCTCTGCCGCAGTGGTGCTTGCGCCGTCGGGTGCGGTGTGGGTGTAAACCAGGAGGTTCTTCGTCAGGTCGGCATTGAGGATACCTGTAAGGCCGTCGTCGTCGAGCAACGGAGGATAGAACATGGTGGGCAAGCCATCAGATGAACCGTCCACGGCTCCCACTCCGTATGCCTTATACGTCTCGTATGCCCCGTACTTCACATCGGTGAAGTCTATGGCTGTCATCTTTAAGCCATCGTTCCTCATGCGCGAAGCAAAGACGGCGTATGGGTTGAAGTGTGCCACTTCCATCGTCTTGCTGCGGAAGTATGCCGGCGCACGATAGACGCGGTTTCCGGCGCGACCGAGTTCAATCCGTCCGTCGCTGCGGACAATGGCCGAAGGCACGGGCTGATGGGTGAGACCGTCGTACCCGTAATTCAGTGCCTGGCCGAAGAAGATATAGTCGTCGGGCCAGATGGGGGCAAAGACAGTCCTTTCGACATCCTGTCCCTTGTCGTCCTTCTCCGTCACAATCCTCTGGCGTATATCCGCTGCATCGGGAATCCTGCCAGCCGCATAGCGGTAGTCGCCATCGGCGAATCGCCCCTCCACATAGCCCAAATCGCTGTACTGGGCATACCCTGTTGTGGGATAGTAGCCCGTGCTCATCTCTTCGGGCAGAGTGCCGTCGGCATTGGCCGACAGGAACTCGTAGGCCTTCCCGGTGCTTTGTTCCGTGCCGTGATAGTAGCGCTTGCTCAGATAGAAGCTGTTCAGGTCGTAAGCCACCTCACCGTTGTAGAAGGCCTGACCGGGCTTTGGTGTCGGGATGCCGTATGAGCCACTGTGGTTCGTGTACTTGTTGGCGGCATCATCATCTTCTTCATAGTAACAGTTCACTATACGGTACGGACGGGTACCGCCCAAGCGTATCGGGTTATGGAAGAGGGGCTTCGAGGTCTTTGCATCTGCTGATTCGGTGCTCATCCAGCAGCTCTCCAAATAGCCGTCGCCCGTCTCGGCGATACCTGCACCTGTGAACGTGCCGCTGACACCGAGGTTATAGACATCGCCACAGAGATGAGCGAAGAGCGAGTTGTCGAGTCCTTTGATGGTGTGACCGTCGCCGTGCAGGATGCCATCGAAGCACTTGCCGGCAACGCCCTCATCGACATTCTCTGTGCTGGGGTCGTCAACGACATCGTCCGCTCCGATTGGACTCCAGGATGAACCGCTGTGGTCGATGTCCGTACGCAGGAAGAACTCCAGGTTACGTCCCGCACGGACTTGGGTGTTGAGCGTATGGTGGTCCGTGAAGTCGCCCGTGGTGATAATGTCGTTTTCATCTACAGAAGGATTGTCGAGAGTACTCAGGTCGAAGAGACGCTTCAGCTCGTCGAGGCCGTTCTTCGAGATGCTGCTGTAGTCGTTGATGTATATCTTCGGGTCGCGCTTCACGTTCTTGTTGTCGATGTACATGTGGTGTGTCTTGTTGGCATCGGACATCACATCGGCCAGGTCATGGTAGTTGGCCACGCTCACAGGCACACTGTTGGAATAGGTGCGGCCCAGATAGGTCTTGGCATAGTAGGCCACGAGCCAGTCATGCTGATACCAATAGAGCGGGTCGTTCAGCGGGTCGTATTCGATACCGTTGGTATGGCTCTCGGCATCGCGCGGTGTCTCGAACAGTTCCCAGCCGCCGCCCGTCACCTCGTATGCACCGGGGGTGACGTTGGGCTCCCTTATGCTGGTGAAGTCGCCAGGCAGGATGATGTCGGGCTTGCTGATGTTCTCCACGGTAGGCACGCCGCTCCTGAACTGCAGGTGGATGTTCACCACATGGCGTTCGCTGATGGGCGTCACGTTGCCGGAAGCATCGGTCTCCTCATAATCGTACTTATACACCACGGTGATAATCTTCTCCTTCGAGAGGTCGTAGATGTCACTTTCGCGGTTCACGTACAGCGTCGAGGTCTCCGTGGGTGAGATGCCGTGGATGGTGAAGTTCCTCTGGTCGTTCGGAAGGGCATCATAATTGCTTTGACTGATGAGGGTGCCAACCAGCACCTTACCATCAGTGAGACCACCGGCGGCACCGGGAACCGTTGTACTCGATATGGGCGTCACACTGTAACCCATTGTGTAACTGTCGCGGCAGTAGTAGTATGTCTCGTTCGGCACGGAGAACGTCAATGCTGTGACATTCGATTGTTCCGAAGTGGGCAATCCTCTGTAAGTGTCGGCACTGATTATTTCGCCCACTGCGTATGGCGAGCTGCCAACCTGGAAAGCTGTGTTGACCACATAATATGTGCCTGCTTCTTTCACGGCAATCGGTGTGTAGTGACGCTGCTCGTTGGCCAAGCCTTCAAAGACCTCGCGCGTCAGCTCATCATCCTTCTGCACAGACTCCGTCGGCGTGGGCACACCGTTGCGTGTGACAGTGATTTCGCTTGTCAACGTCAAATTGGTGTCGCTGTTGTACGATGCGGTGTAATCCAAACTCTGCAGGACGGAATAGCCTGCCGCGTTGCCGGTATCGGCATCCCTGACAGCATCCTCGGAAGTATAGTTGCCATCGTACTTGTACTTGTGGCCTTCCGAGTTCGCTCCGCTTCCGTCTGCATTCGTGAAGTTCGGGTCTATGAGCAGGTCGAGGGCATCGTAGTTGAAGGAGAACTTCTGGCGGTCGCGTTCCGACATGGAGCTCCAAGCCTCCAAGCCACGGTAGTTCTTGCCCGACTCGTAGTAGTTGCCGCCGTAGAGACCTTCCGCCGACGTACAATAGTAGGCGGCTACCAGATTGTCCTTCAGCTCTTTTCTCAATGCCAGCAAGGACTTCAAGTTCTTCCTCTGCTCTGCCGTGAGAGCCAAGGATTCCTCTTCTGCTGCTGTCAGGTCGTCTATCTTGTTGATTTTCTCTAAACGCTCGTCCGATATCTTGCCTGCGGGAGCGATTTTTCTTATGTCGGTTGTTACATCGCTTATGTAGCCGTCGCGCTTCGTCTTCGTCATCCTCGTGTCCTTATAGATGAAGTCGGTCTTGCTGAGCATCACGGTATTGGTGCAGATATAGGCTTCCTCTACGCTGCCGCTATAACTACCGGCAAATGTCTCGGGAACAGTCGCGCCTATGTTGTAATGACGCTCGCCTGTCCCTTCTGGAACAGTTATCTTCTTGGTGACGATATAGGCTTTCTCGAAGGTTGCCTGGCCGCTTGGCCTCTTGCCCTCGGCAATAGTCTGATAGGTGGCTTCTGTTTGCTCAGAGATGAGGTCGCCCTCCTTGTACATGCGCTGACCGAGCACCGTGCCTTCGGTCAGCTCATCTTTCAGGCGATAGGTGGGGCCGTCTTCGTAGGCGTCCTTTCCATAGACGATAGTTTCCCCGGAATCGTCTGTCAGAAGAGCCAGGTTCTTGTACGTCTCCGTGTTGATTTTGTCTCTGTAGTCGCCCGTCTTCGGTGTGTACCAATTATCCCAAATGCTTGGGTTGTTCACCTCGTAGGTCAGAATGTAACCTGTGTCGTGACTGAGGTTGTTGGAAGAGCGGAAGATGTACTCGGTGTCGGCATCGGACTTGTCGGCCTTCGTGATGACATTGCCATCGACATCTGTATAGGTGTGGTCGCCAAAGTCATCGTATTCGTCCTTCGTCATGATGTAAGTGCCTGCCTCGTACAAATCGCCTCCGTCGATTCTCATTGGCATACAGTTCACGTATGTTTCCGGCACGAACAAATCCTTCTCCGACCTGCTCAACAGGAACCAGTCCCAATAGCTGATGGGGTCGTTCTTGTAATAGGTCTTGTCGTTGATGACGACCTTCTTGCCTGTCTCAAGCGGAACGCCTGGGGATGCATAGTAGGCATAGCGGCTGGGCATGACGTTCAGCAGCTGCAGGGTGCCGTGGGATGCGGCAGTGATGGTCAGCGGTATATCTACGGTCTCGCTGTAGGCGTTGGGAATGCCTGTGTAGGCAGAGATGTACTGGTCATAGACATATACCGAACCCTTGATGTACCAGTAGTGGGCTGGCATCTTGCCTGCGCCCATATATCGGTTGCTGATGTTGTAGCAGTCGTCGATGATGGTCTGCGTGCTGTGCACGAAGTTGCCGGAGGTCTCCCATTCCTTTTGGTTGGTAGCATCCTCCGTGGTGGAGTAGTCATAGTCCCACTTGGTGACTGCACCACGGTTCAGCTCCGTCAGGGTCGTATTCACATGACCGCTCCGAGTGCGCACACCGTGTTCGTTCTTGGCATAGACGAAGCCGCCGCCGATACCCGGCGAGACATTGATGAGGTCCAGCTCTATGACGCCCGTGATGGGACCCCAGACCTTTTCATACAGGTCTGTCCCCGTGCTTTCTTCTGTGGTCAGCTCCAGATAGACACCCGATGCCAGTGCCACCTTGTTGTGGCTGCTGCCATTGTTGCGGGTGCGGTCTTTGATGTGCTTTCCCTTCCAGTCATAATAGGTAAGGTCGTCGCCCGCGTAGATGGGAACATCGCCTTCATGCCCGGTAATCTCCGGCCCGTAGGTTCCTGTGTCCGGGTTGTCCGTAGTACGGGTGTCGCCGAAATCCACATCGCTGGTCAGGGCACCCAGATAGTTCACGATGTTGTAGATGCCGAAGTAGTTGCCGTGCAGTACATCGTCGCCTGCCGTTGACATCTTCTTGTTGAGCGATACCTCGCGCACACGGTTGATGGTGTAGTTGGTGTAATCGGCCTCCTCTGGCACGCGGTCCTGCGCGCCCTGCATCACCATACGGCTGCCATAGACGCCACAGAAATCGGCACGCTGGATGCTGTTCATCAGACGGCCGGCATAGACGGGGAGCACACCGCTCTCCTCCCAATACCCGGCAACAGGGTTCGGAATCCATTCGCCGTGTTCGGCATCGTATTCAAGGATTGCCACGCCGTTTTTGTCCGTCACGGAAACATATTTCTCCTTTTCATCGTCATACGTCACAAACAGGTTCTGCAACTCGTCGGCAGTAAGTGTAGAGGCTTTGGTATTGTTTACGCCATCGGTAACGGCTGCCTTGTAGTTTGTCAAATCCTTGTCCTGACAGTCCTTGAGACATGTGTACTTCAGCTCGTAGTAAGCGGCCTCGCGGCTGGGGAGGGCATGATATTGATCAATCTTGATTTCCTTTGCAATGGAGTAATAGTCTGTGCCGTAGTTCGTGATGTTCAGCTCGCGGTAGCCATCCACGAGGGTCAGGTTGCCGTCGCCATACAGACCGCCGGTGTGCCTGGTGCCCATTGTAATCATGTCGCGGTGGAAGATGTCGTGGATAGAGGCTGTGACATTACCATAGACCGAAGTGGTGTTGGCATTGTTGGAGGTGGAGCCTGGCATGGTGTTACCGCCGGCAAACACGGCATTGTGGATGATGATGCCTGCGGGGTCAAGCTTGACCCATATCAGGCTATCGCCCGTTCCTGTCTCTTTATCGTAGTCGTTCTTGTTCCTCAAGGTATTGAGGTCTGCGATGGGCACAAACTGGCCTGCGGTATAGTCGTGGCCGTTGACCGTTACATTATCAATCGCCCTCATGTGTGGCTCGATGAGCACCTTGCAGTCCTCGGTAAACTGCCGCTCGGTGATGGGATTACCCTCGTCGTCTTCGTCCGCTAACCCGTCTCCGTCACGATCCACCAGTACCGTAACGAAGTCACCGCCAGACCAGTCGTGCTGATAGTAGTAGCCCTGATACTCGTTGCCGTATCGTTCACCATCCTTCACGCCCTTGCCGAAGCTGCCGTCGGGGTTCTCGTATGCACTATAGACAAAACCGACATCGCCGCCGCCGAAGACATTGCCGTCGCCATCTGCCACACCCGACACCGTGCCAATCTCGCCGCCGTGGATGTGCACCTCGGTCTGGCCGAAGACATAACCGTCGGAGTTGAGCGACCCGCGTCTGCTCAGGTTGTCGTAGCCACGGCCGCCGCCGAAGACGTTGCGGTGCACCTGGCCGCCATACATCTCTATGCGCGTCTTGCCGGGGCGGTAAAGTCCGCTCAAGGTGCGAACAACCTTGTCGCCGCTGGGGGTCAGGGTGATGGCACCACGCCCGATGGCGGCAATCTCACCGCCGCCAAACGCGCTGTTGCGCACATGGCCGCCATAGATGTTCACACGGGTCTTATCCACACTGCTGTTGTCGATATAACCGCCGCCAAAGAGACAGCCGGCATCCGTTAGGTTCTGGTTGGGAGCATACAAACCTGTCTCACTGTCCGTGTAGGTCTCGTCGATTATCTTCTCGTCATAGCGTTCTACTGCTCCCGGGTCAGCGACAATCTGGCCGGTCACTTCGTCCTGCTTCTCGTTTGCATTCAGGTGGACATAACCGACATAGCCGTTGTTCAACGTAAGGTAGGCTGTTCCATAGACGGCTCCGCCCTCGCCACCGCCGTAGGCATTGCGCTTCACGGCTGGAATGCCATTGGTGAAGCTGGTACCGGCCGTGTCGCCAATCACCACATGCGTCTCGGCCGGAATGTCATCAGCCGGGGAGCTGTCGATGGTGCCATCGTGAAGGCCGACACTGCCGCGCCATCCTCCGCCATACACATTACGCACCGTTCCGCCCTGAATATAGGCATTGGCACTGGCAGTGAATCCGCCTGGGTTGGTGTCGGCATCGTATGCACCTGCCCGTCCAAAGAAATCGCCCACACCACCAACTGTGCCGGCAGCATAAATGTCCTTCTTCACCTCACCGCCAAGCAATGCGATGTAGGTGCTACCCCAGATATCACCCGGCCGAAGCGTACCCGTATTACCCAAGCCGCCGCCGTAGGCATAGTTCCCCACGTATGCACCCTCATTGATAATGACGTTGGTGTTGTATCTGTATTGTCTCTTTGCCTTTTCTGGCTCTGAGTAAGCGGAGTAGTCCCTGTCGTCCATCTCTGCGGTTCTGACAACCCTGCTATTATTCAGGTTGGTATATGAGTTGTCGAGGTAGTCGCTGAAGAGTCCGCCTGCTGCTGCAGGGTCGGGCGTATAGTAGTCGCCCAGCGTCCACGCATCAATCCACTTGGGGTCGGAAACAGACGCACATCCCTGGTCTCCCCAGTGGTTCTGCATGTACTTCACGATGCTCTCCGTATTGACAACATGACCGTTTTCGCCACCGCCATACACCTCATAGACGTTGGCTCCGCGCTCCAGATTCACTTCCGTGTATTCCGCCCAGGTGTCTTCGCCTCGGCCTGCGCCATAGATTGTAGCCCAGTAGCCTTTTTCCCTGTCTTGCCATACTGTCGAGGAAATGTTCACATGGGCATAGACCGTGCGGCGCTCGTTGTTGTTACCGCCGTAGATGGCATTCCTGACGGTAGCATCTTCGCTGCGATAGTTCACATGCGACTCATAGACATCGCACGGGGGGAGCGTCTGCGTACCATACGCACCGCCAAAGATGCTGCCGATGTTAATGGTGGAACCTTCTGGCACATTCACGACGCTGCGACGGGTTATACCCTCCTCGTAGGAACCGCCATAGGCCGCACCAATCTGGCCGTTCACCAAATCGATGATGGCCGATGCCCGGTCGAGGTCGAAGGATGGAGCCAAGGTCTCGTCCTTGGTATAGCGCATACCCAAGCCATTGTTCATGCCGCCGCCGAACACTTCGGTGCTGGCGAAGCGTCCCTTGTTGTTGGTGATATCCACAAGCACATAGCTGCGGTCCTGCGACTTGTCACCGTCACGGTATCCCGGGAAGTCCTTGCCGGTACCGAAGCCCTCGCCGGCACCGAATATCTTGCTCGTCTCGTTTCTGGGATGTTCGACAGGCCTGAAGTTGACGAAGGCATTGTTCATTTCGGGATGTGCAAAGCCTTTGGCACTGGTATATTCTTTGTCATAGTCATAGTCGCCAAAGCAGCCGCCGAAGATGTCTTTTAGACGACCTTTCTGGTATTCCACATAGGCAGAGGCATTCAGCACAGCGAGAGCGGCATCGGGATTCTCTTCGTCGTAGCCATGAATCTTCGTCTTGGTTGTGGCGTAGTCCCTGACGCGGTCGCTGAAGTCTGCACTGCCCAGGATGTGTCCACCCAAGTCGTTGCTGCCATAGATATGGTCGCGCAGGTAGGGGAAGCCTGCAAGACCGACGTAGGTCTCGGTATGGCCAAGGATGTCGGCATTGCTCGACCCGGCAAACAGGTTGAAGAGGCGCCCGTTGTCGAGATTGACGTGCGTGCTGCCCACTATGAGTCCCTCGTTGCCGCCGCCATAGATGAACTCCACGTCGGCCATTTCCTCCGTGCTGTCCTCGGCACGAGACACACCCTCGGTCTCACAATTGAGGTTGACGTAGGTGCCGTACTTCTCGTCGGCAACGCTTGGATAGTCGTATTTGCCCAACGATTCGTTCCATATGCCCTTGCCGATGACACCACTCTCGCTGCCGCCGAAGACCTGGAAGGTATAGCCTTTCTGTATGTTGACGGTTGCGCTGCCCCACACCTGGGTTTCTGCACCCTTGCCGCCGCCATACACGTTCAGGGCATCGCCCAGCACGTCCATGCCCTGCTCGTTGAGGATGACGCCGGAGTGGCGCCGGGTGATGTCGTATTCATCGAATTCGTACAGGATGTCGTCACCCTCCTCCTCTCCTGTGAAGGCATCGAAGATGTCGTGCCTGTCGTGCAGGGTGCCTTTCAGGTTGATGACCACATTGCCGTTCACATGGCCGCTCTCGCAGCAACCGCCATAGACGTTGCCGCCGAAGAGACGGCGGGTCTTGTCTTCGTCATCGTCGCCGTCTGTTGTTCTTGTGGATAGTGTCACCGTGGGCAGCGTCTCGTCTGGCAATATCGTCGAAGCGAGGGTTTCCGGCACATAGTTGCCCTCACCGTCCTTGTTATAGGTGTTCCACTCCAGCCCTGTCTTGGTACTGTTCAGACGCATAGGCAGAATCCTGGCCTTGGAGAGGTTCATCACGACGCGGTCCCTGATGTTGCCTTCTGATGTGTCGTCGTCGGTATAGATGGTTTCGTCGGGAGAGCCTAAGATGCCGCCCTCGAAGCGGGCATTGAGGCTTGTCTGGGCGACATTGGCATTGTTACAGCCGCCTACTACCTTATTATATATATATATAGGTTCGTGCAGGTTTATGTTGAGGGTGCCTTCGTAGGTCATGCTGCCACGGTTGCCGCCATAGTAGAGCGAACCGATGAATGAGGTGTATGGATTGTCCAAAGTATAGTCAAAGCGGTCGCCCCTCTTCTTGGATTCCACAACCAACTGGGGGTGCAGGTTCAAGGAAACGCCTTCCATATAATCCGCCATCTGGGTGGACTCTGTCAAATCCAGGGAACTGAAGTTATCCACGACTTCACCGCCATAATACTGCAGGATGTCGCTGCGCACCATGCCCTCGCCGTCGTTGCCCAGATACACGTTGTCGGCAATGACATGGGCACCCATCTTCAGTTCCGCAAGCGGATAGTTGTCCAGACTGGCGTGAAGCGGGTCGGTCTTCAGCGTAGCGCAGTTACCGCCCACATATACGGAGCCGCCTATGATGGTCTTCTTGTCCGCTGTTCCCCTCAGGACGATGCTCACCTGCTCGGCATTCGGGCGGAGGTCGTTCAAGGCTTGGAGAGAAGTGACGTTTTCATGGTTATAGAACACGTCGCCGTATGTGGCATCACCCTCAAGGCTCTCATTGTCTGTGTAGGGATATGCGCCGTTGCCGCCGCCATAGATGTCGCCACGGATGCTGGTCATCACGCCCACGGCGTTGCCGAAATACACCCTGCCCCTCACATCGTTACCGCCATAGACATTGTTGATGTCACCTCCGGCGACAATGACGCGGGCTGCGAGGTTGCGCGGGAAGCTGTAGGGAGCGAATTCGCCGGGGTTGACTCCTTTCACATCTACATACTCCTGAGCCGTCTCGTTCCATTCCATGGGGCGCACGTCTGCCATTCGACAGCCGCCATAGACATTGTTGATGATTAGGGAAGCGGAATTTGCAGGGTCCGGGTTTATTTCCAAGAGCAGGCCGTTCTTGTAAATCATGCGCCCCATGTTGCCGCCGCTGTAGAGGTTGCGTATGCTGCCCTTCTGCAAGTTCCATTTGGGACGGATGGCCATGTCGGCTCTGTTGTTGCCACCGAAGAAGCGGCCTATCTGGAAATCGGTGCTGGAAGGATGCACGTCTCCGAAGATTGGCGATATGGCGATGCCCATGTCCATGAAACGTCCGTTGTTGAGGAGATTGAATTTCTCGCCTTCCGCATCTTCCGCGACTTCCTGACCGTCAGCGTCCACATAGAGACTGCCATACGGGGTGCTGGGGTTCTCCATGTGGATGACCGTCTCCTCCTTCACCGTGGCATTGTTGCCGCCGCCATAGACATAGCCGAAGGTGCCGCCGTTGACAACCAGATATGTCTTGTCCACTTCGGGACGGCTGAAGCCGGTAGTGTTGGAAGCAACGAGATTGCCGCTCTTGTCATAAATGCGGTGCCTGTCGTCCTCCTCGTCTGGGAGGAGGTAGTCATAGTCGCCGTTTCCGCCGGCATAGAGCTGGCCGGCACTGACCTTCTTGGCATCGCCGGCTTCTGCACCCGAGCCATCGGTCTTGCAGCTGACGAGCACATAGCTGTTCCAAGTGTCATCGACACCGTCTTCCGTCACGAACGCTGTGCCCACCACATCCGTCAGCCCCTCTGGAACGGTCTCGCCCACAGCTTTGGCTGTACCGATGGTTCCGGCAATGTCGTTGCCGCCAAAGACCTGATTGGCGAGCACATAGCCTATGGCATTCTTGCCGTCGATGTGGACGAACGTGCTGCCGCCCACATTGGCCATACGGGCGCCACCAAACACCTTGCCCCTGGGACTCTCCAATGGGTTTTCCGTGTCCTCTCTGTCGGGTCGGACACCGATGTCGCCAGACCGCAACGTCACACTGGTGCAGCCGCCAACATTTCCTTTGTTGCCGCCGCCATATATATTTCCGCCAATGGTTATCTGAGCATTGGCCACAGGGCACAAGGCACAGAACACGACTGCACACATCAGCAATCGCATCAAGGCAATAGCTCTCTTCGCTCTTATTATGGTATTCTTCGTTATCACGTTATCTCGTTATTCCGTTATTACGAAACTTTCAATTTTCAACTTTCAACTTTCAATCTTCAATCACCACATCCGGGTTGTCCAAGTCTGGTTCGGAGAGGACATACAGATAGGTGGGAGTCACCAGAACCTTCACGATGTAGCGGTAGCCGCGCTTTAGCATATTTTTGTCTGCTTCATCGTCGTAGATGAAGTTGTCGGGTGTGAAGGAGAGTCCCGAGAGGCTGAACTTGTTCTCTGCCTTGCAGTCCTTGCGCACCAGGTTGCCCTGCTTGTCATAGACATCGTAGGTGGAGCGCAGCATGAGGTGGTTGACGTCTCTGGGCACGAAGCCGGTCGCATCCCTGTTGACGCCATAGCCAAGCACCAGGGGCGTCTTGGAATTGTTGAAGATGTCCACATAGCCCATTCTGGCACTTTCGGTGTCCTGGGTGAAGGTGACAGTTCCCGTGATGGGGGATGTGTTGGTATCGTTGGCCTTCAGGGTGACGGTGGTGTTTTGCTTGCTGTACTTCTTCGTGGCACGGTCGTCTTCGTATGCCATCAGCTCCACCTGCTTCACCTTGATGGTGCGCAGATTGTCGTATTCCTCATCGACTGTGAAGCGGAGGGTCAGTGCGGAATAGAGGTGGTCGAAGAGCAGGAAGAGGTGGTTCTCCTCGGCATCGCCGGTCTTGAAGTTCGTGAGGAACTGGCCGGTCTTCAGACCCGTGACAGACACTTCGAGGGGGGCGGGGTCAACAGAGGTCTTGATGCCTTCCTTGGCACCGACAACCACACAGACATCCTTGCTTGCCACGGTGGGCAGGCCGTTGAGCGTCAGGCGGAGACCGTCGGCATAGAGGCTGGAGGTCGCGTCGGGCAGGATGCTCGCCGTGGCAGCGTCGCGCGGCACATACCCGTAGAGGTAGTAGTCGCCGCCCGTCTCTGGAGCCTCGTCGATGCGCCATTTGTCGTCCGACCCCTTCCATATCTTGTGCAGCTCGGTCGTGACAGGGCTGTCCTTCGTGAAGAAGACACTGATGGCGGCTTTCTCGTTGGACATCATCGCTGTGCCGCTGCCCGCCAGCTCATCGTACGGCAGGTAGTTTATATCGCCGACGGTCATCCATGCAGGTGCCGCGCCGAAGCGTCGGCTCTCCGCACGCCCCTTCTGCTGCACAGCATTGGTATAGGGCACAGCGTATGCCAGCATCCCCACATCCACCGGTTCCGGCTCGGGAACAACAGCCTGCTCCATCTCCTCTATCTCCTCTTCCACAGAGGAAGAGCAGCCAGCAAGCATCATCATGCCCATCAGACCTATTATGATTCTTTTCGTCGTCACTTAATCTTTATTTCTTCAATCCCTTACCAGTTATACACTGGATGTTCTTTCTCTTCGTTGCCCTGCCAGTCGGTGTAGCCTAAGCTGACGGACTGCAGTTCTACGCCGCCCTCTTCGTTCACCTTGAATATATAGGTGTATTGGTAGCCCGGCTGCCAGTCCATGTATTGTTCAGGCACCACGGCCGTGCGCTCTTCGCCATCCACGCGCACCGTGAGCGTGAACGTGCCTTGACTTACGGCGGGCAGCACGGTGTACCAGTCTTCCGCACTCTCCCACACGTTGGTGAACGACGACAGCGTCTTGCCGATGCCGCTTGTCGCCCACGACTCCTCCTTCTCTGTCCCCGCGATGGGGAAGGTGAGGGTGATGGTGCCGCTCCGCGCGATGGCGTGTGCCGGGTTGGTGGGACGGAAGTCGGGGTTCTCCAAGAGCGGCAGGGGGTCGGCATTGGGGTTGGCGTACTTGAACACGAAGCGCACCTTGGCAAAGGGCTGGATGAATTCCATCGTCACAGGCTTGCCGAAGGGCTTCGTGCTGTTGTCGCTGAACCACAACCGGCTATAGTAGGGTGTCACGGTCTCGCCGGAGGCATCGGCGGTGAAGCGGACGAGCAGGTTGTTGCCGCTGCCGTCTTCGGGGAAGCTGACGTTCGCTGTGGCAGGAGCCACGGCAACGAAGCGGTATGCCTTTGCGCCGAAGTCCCAGTACTTGATGGTCTGCGAGGGGTAGGCCGTGAGGATATACTCCCAGTCGTGGGTGTTGGTGGTGGATGTCGCCGCCGTGTTCGTCTCCCAACGGACATAGAAGCCGTTCATAACCGTCTGCAAGTCCCCGTAGGTTTGTGTACCCTCGTCGTAGCTCATATTCTTGTATGCCCAGACCTTGAAGGACGTGATGCCCGTCTCCTCCAGCGGAGTGCTGCTTCGCGTCACCTCCCGCTCCGACATGTCGGCAGAGAAAGCAATAGCCGTTCCATCCTCCACTGGTGCCTCATCCACCGGCGAAGAACAACCCGTCAAGACCCAAAAGCCCATCAAGCTTGCCAAACCTGCTATGATTCTCTTCCTTGTCACAGTCTATTCCTTAATCCTGCCGCTGTCGTGCTTAATTCTTAATCCTTTCCATCAAGTTCCGGGGTGCACGGTGCGTGTCCCAGATGTCCTCGATGTCAGTCCACTTTACCGTAGCCATGGGAATTCTTTATTGAGTTCCTCGCGAACCTCCTCTTCCGTGTAAACCTCTCCCCTGAGATACTGCTGATGTGACTCGTCGATGCGGGCGTACAGTTCTTCGAGGGTGTAGGGTGGAAGGCCGCTGTCGTATGTGTCCCAGAGGGCATCGTCGTCAATGTCCTCATCGCTGGCCACTTCCTGAGTGATATAGCCAATCAGACACTTCTTGTCTGCCGTGCTCAAACTGCTAATCTGTGTGAGCAGACCGCTGTTAACCAGATTGTCGCTCATGCCGTAGGTCATCGCCAACGATTCGCCGACCTTATCATTATTGTATTTATCCATTGCCTCGCTTATGGTTTTTTATGTAGTTCAATGTTCAATGTTTCCGTAGCAGTGAGGCTGCGAGCATTTTCGGATGACACAATGGACTGTCCTATTTCCCGCTCTGCTGCCTCGCGAGCCGTGCGGGCCGTCTTACCGCCTCGTCTTGCGATGCCAGCGCTCTCTGCCATCCCCTTCGGGTTCTCGTTCTTCGATATCTGCGTAGTAGTGGCCTCTGCCAGCATGTTGATAGCTATTTCGAGGTCGGTCATGTTGTCGCGCAGATTCTCTTTTTTCAAGCCTTTGTATTGTTTGTATTCTTTTGCCGAGAAGCCGCTCCAGCCGCGATAGATGATGTCGGTGAGGGTGGCGAATTGCTGCCCTTCCTCTAATCCCGCACGTTTCCATTCATCGGTAAGGTGCTTGCGCACTTCTATCGACTTGATGCGCTGGTTAATCCAGGCCTCGCTGTAACCCAGGCGACGATAGTCGGCAATAGCTTGGTCGATGGATAGCTCAGGGTCCTGCATCTGGTCCAAACGCTGGGCTGCCACCTTTGCCATCCACTGCTTGAAGGGTTCTGCCTTAGGCGACGGAATGGACTGGATGATGCGGAAGAGCTGCTCCGTGTCGGCCACATCGGTTTTATATCTTTTGCCGTCTTTTGGAGATGGCAATTTCAGTTGGTTACAATTTGTAACCGACTCGTTACCTTCCTTTATCAACCTAAACTTCAGAACCTTCCAATAATTCTTTGCAAGGTCATAATCTGGCTGATTCGTCAGTACACTGCAGACATCCACGACAGAGAAGTACCACTTCTCTTTGTCGCTGTCCCAAGCAGTGCGGACTTTGCGCTGCTCAAATAGCTGTATGGCTTCTTTCTGGCTCATTCTCTAATTCTTGACCTCACTTGTCATTTTTCACTTTTCACTCTTCACTTTTCACTTAACACAAGGCACCGGCCTCGTGGTTGGGTTTCTGTTATATCATTAGCCTCGTTTCTTCACTTAACAGCTCCATCTCGAAGTAAACAGAGTGCTCTTCGTCAGACCACTCATGCCACTGAGCGAAATTGCATAGGCGAAGAACATCCATTCCCAACAACGCGACACCAGATTCAGAGTCACACACATAGACGGGAACTTCGATAGTATCCTCGTCTGAGAACGACAATCTGCACATCTGTGCCTCCGTCGTCAGCGGTGTTCCGTCAACCATTGTGAAACAGCAGTTACCAAGGACAGGTAGCCCAAGCCCCTGCACAACCGACTTCGGGATGACGGTCACGGCTGCACCTGTATCGACTTTTGCATCAATCGTACGCTTTTGACCAGTCAATGGGTTCTCCAGGCTGATATACACGTACACCTGTTCGAATGGTGCGCTTAACTTTAATCGGAGCATAATTCCTGTTTTTTGTTCCACATCTTACAACTTTTGGCTTGGGAAGTCCCTCAGGTCTTCCTTGGTCGAAATCAACGTACCCAAAGTCTGGGACTATATTTTTTTTCTCTTCCATAATTGTAACTGTTATGGTTTCCTTATTGTATTCTCTAATTCTCTAATTCTTGACCTCACTTGTCATTTTTCACTCTTCACTCTTCACTTACCCCGAGGCACCGGCCTCGCGTACGCGCACATTATTTTTCGTTGAACAGCAAACTCAAACCCTGCCGCCGATAGAACGGGAAACGCTGGTCGCTCGACACGAGGGTCATTTTCTCCGTTATGGCGTGTGAGATAATCATGTGGTCGAAAGGATCCTTGTGACCCTGGGCTACGTTAGAACGCAGCTGGGCGAAAGTGATAAGGTGCTCTTGCTTGAATGGCAGAATATCGATGTAGAATTCTTTCTCTATCGACTCAACCATCTGCTGGGCGCTTTTCCACCGGCGGGTGTCAAAGCTGCGGTTGTTGTAACCCACGACCATCTCCATAACCGAAGCGGAGCTGATATAGAGCTGTGCATCTGGCTCATTGAGAGCCAGGAATACGTCATTGTTTATTTGGTCAACGTCAACCGCTCTATAGATGAAGATGTTCGTATCAAGCAGATAGCGTGTCATAGCATGAAGTTTGGATCATAAACGATGAATGAACCTTTGTGCATTCTCGCTGCCTCTGTGTATTTGTTCCCCGAAGGAATAGAGGCGTTCAAGGCTCTGTTCTCTTCTGGCGTGAGCTTCCTTCTCCTTCTCACAACCTTCTTTGTGGCATTATTCGTTTTCTCTTCCATAATTGTAACTGTTATGGTTTCCTTATTGTATTCTCTCATTCTCTAATTCTTGACCTCACTTGTCATTTTTCACTTTTCACTCTTCACTTACCCCGAGGCACCGGCCTCGCGTTTCATGCATTGTATGGTGTCCGCCAATGTTCCTGTAGAATACTCTCGATAGCCTCGCCGTTCAGCGTTCCTTCATCCCAGAGGCGATCAGCCTCTTTCTGAACTTTCTTGGCATAGAAGTCCGCCAGCACATCTTTCATCTCAGAAACTGTCTGCTCGCTTCCGCAGTAGTTGAACATCTCCAGGAGGTGCAACTGTACAGGGTTTATAGTTCTAACATTCATCTTTATACGTTTTCTTTATCGTTTTCGTATCTTTCCTTTTTTTTGCTTTTTTTGCTGCCAGGCGGGGAGTCGAACCCCGCCTGGCAAAGTTTCATCCCTCGGTGCTCGGCGCGTTGCCGCGCCGGACACCGAGAGAGGGAGAGGGTTAGGGAGCAGTTGCAACCCTGATGACCTTGTAAGCATACGTTCCCTTAGTCTTCAGACTTGTACGCTTGTAATAGGTCGTGGCGTCATCTGCAAAGCTACTTGCAACGGTAGTTCCATCTGCATCTGTGTACAAAGTACCAGCATCAGCAAATGCTTCTGCATCTGCATAAGTCTGACCAGTAGTGTTATACGTGTTAGCAGTCTTGACATATTCAACAACCAAAGCTGTAGTAGTGGTAGTAGCAACAGCGCCTGTGAGTTTCAGAGCAAAGTCCTTCTTGTAATAAGTACCTGCGCTAAAGTCAGTTGTAACTTTCGTTCCGCAGGCTGCATCTGAGTAGTAAACATTAGCCGAAGATGCTTTCCAGTCGCCAGGTTCAGAAGTCAGCTCGCACTTGATAGATGTGATTGTCGTGCCATCCTCCTTAGGAACGGTGGTTGCAATAGCGGGTGCTGCGGTGAAGTTTGTGGCATCATCAGCATTGATATTTTCTACGGTAATCTTCTTGGCACCAACTGAAACCTCAGCAATCGACTCTGCTACACTTGCTTCTGTGATAGGATACAGGGATGCATCAGTTGTTGTAGCTTTATAGACATTGATATTTGTGCCGAGAGTCGGGCAAACAACCACATTACCATCAACTACTGTTACATAGATATCTGACCCAGCCTCATACTCGTTCTTGCCTGTAGTGTACTTGCTGTCCTTCACACCAAAGGTTGTAATGCTGGGTTCGCTAAGCGTTGTGATGTATTCAGCCTGACCGTTCTCGTCAGTAATCTGAACTGCATCGAAGGTGATAGGATAAAGACCTGTAACACCACCAATCTGACCATTCGTGTTATCGTTAATCTTCAAAATGTAAGTGTAGGCATAGTTGCTCTTCCACTGGCAATATGCAGCAGGTATCTCAGCTGTAGCATCTGCAACCTGAATTGTTTCACCCGTATCCTCAGAAGTCAACGTGAAATCAAACTTCACCTTCATGCTGGTTGTGTTTGACGTATAAGGCAATATAGTGGTGTAGGCACCATCTGTTTTGTCGTAAGTCGGGGTTGTAATAATCGTGCTGACTGGTGAAGCGGAAGTGGTACTCAAGATTGGACTTCCTCCAACTGATTGAGCAGTCACAAGATAGGCTTGATCATTAGGTGTCGTCCCATCTTTCACATCTACGATTGCTTTGTTAGGACTGTCACCTGTTTCATAGGTAACAGTAAAAACTGTGTTGGCGCCTGGCACAAGGAATTTACCATCAACACCAAATTTACTTGTCGAAGAGCTTCCTGTGCTATTATACTCAACATTGGTGATGTTTACTTTGTAGCCAGGGATTGTCTCGTATAGGCCAAAACGAATCTTAGACATGAAGTTGCGGAACTTCATGGTGACATTGCCACCGTAGGCATTTGTTGCTTCGCGGTTGGTTCCCGTTCCCTTTGTGGGCTGATTGCGGTCTGCTATAAAGATTTTATCCACCGCTGCTTCCGCTTTTACTGCAATCTCATAACCCTTATCATAAACAGTAGAACCAGAAGTTTTCTTCGTAATCACAACTTTACCATCTGTAATATCAGCAGGAAGAGCAGAGACAGCCGTAAAGGTATAGCTGGTTGCACTATAGTCCCAATACTTGATGGTCTGCGGAATAACACTTCCATCCTTTGTGTTAGGAGTAATGTTGGTTGAATAATTTGTTGTTACTGGACTTGCTCCTGTGTCATCGAACTCAAAGCCCACATATTCCCAGTTCTTGGTGTTGGAAGTGGTTGTGTAAGCGGAGTTATCTGTCCAACGTACAATATAGTTCTCGAAGACAAGATTACCATCCGATGCAGCAGCACCGCTGGCTTCATTCTTTTCACCCCAAATGATGAACTGGTTGTTCAAGGCTGTTGCAGCAGTTGCACCACCCTCTTCTGCTCTGGTCTGGGCTGGCATGTTGAGGTTGAAGCTTATTGCCCCATCTCCAACCTGTTGTTCTGCTTCGTCGCCGATGAAAGTACTATCGGCACAACTGGCTAATGCTATGATAGCCGTTGCAAATAAAAAACTCTTTTTCATTATCATTGTATTAACGCCTAATTTAATAATTTTGTTTCTTTTACCTTCGGGCACCGGCCCTTGTTTGTTTTCTTTCTTTGTACTCTGATGCGGAGTCGAACCGCATCAGAGTTGAGTTTAACTCATATCAATTGCTTTCTTGTGAACTTCTAAGTTCTTGACTCAGACTTAACGAAGAAAGTAATTATGGAAAAGGTAGGGATTAGTCAACTACATTGATAACCTTCACAACGTAAGTTGTATTTCTGTCAGTATATCTCTTGTAGAAGATCTTATCTGCCACAAAATCACCATCGCCAACAGCACTTGCGCCATCAGGATCCTTATACCATGTATCGGCTGTAGTCCAGTCAGACGGCTTGCTAGCATTGGATTCGGCAGAATACAAATAGGTGTCTGTGTCATCTGAAACCTCATACACATAAGCGTATGTACCTTCTGATGGTGTGAACTTTACAGCTGAGTTCTTGCGGTAATAAGTTCCATCTGCATAAGCTCCAGCAGCCGATGTGCAAGCAGGATCTGTAAAGTAGTTAGTTCCCCAGTCAGCTGGCGCTGATCCACTAGATAGCACAACCTTTACAGTTATAGGAACTTCGTTACCGTCAGTTGCGTCAGTTGCTGCAATCTTCTCTACTGGAGTGGCTGTCCCCTCTGACAAAGCAAGACCATTGCGACCATTTACAGCCGCAGAACCAGCTACGCGGATATTCAGAGCATCCATAACGGTTGCTTCCGAAACAGCAACAGAAGCGCCAGAGGCATCAATTGTGTACAGCTTACCTTTAGTGTTCAAATCGCACTTCTGAGAAGCATCTTGTACAATTATGTATATATCGCCTCTGTCATCTTTATACACTTCGTCGGTGAGAAGACGACCCTTTTGGTAGGTGGTGATGCTAGGAGTTGACACCGTGGTTATGGTGTTTTGTGTGCCTGTTTCCTCTGGGTCAAGAACTACAGCATCGAAGGTGATGGGGAACAAACCAGCAGGATCGGATCCATTTGGATTTGTCCAACCATTGGTGTTGTCGGAGATCTTGAAGATGTAGGTGTAGGCATAGTTAGGCAGCCATTTTGTGTATACTGCAGGAACAAATGCCTTAGCAGCGCGAACTGTGATTTCTTCACCCGAGGCATCGTTGGAAACAAGCGTATAGTCTACACACATCTCAAGAACAGTTCCATCTTCCTTTGGCAGGACGGTAGTATAGTAATTATGACCAGCGTCGCCATAGTATGAAGGATCGCTAGCACTACGCTTTAGGTAGTTTTCACCGTCTGTACTCAATGCTCCTTCACCGGTTTCAACAACAGTAATGGTTCCAAATTCTCCATATGTATTTGTTGCAGTAGGTGTTGTCATAGTAACGTGAGCCTTATTGAAGTCGGTCTCACTACTGTTTGCACTACCTGTTGTAGGGAATGTCACAGTATAAAGGCCACCTGTGTAGAAGGCGCTACCAATAAGTGTAGCATTATCGGAAGAAGCATATACAGAGATAACAGGGTTCTGATCTGCTGTGTAGAATTTTACATTCTTTACAGAATATCCAGGAACGGTCTCATAAATTGCCATACGAACCTTGGTAGCAAGATTACGGAAACTTAGAGTCACTTCACCACCAAATCCAGCAGGACCAGTAACTTTTGTCATATCCGTGATATAGCATTCTGCCAGGTCATCCTTAGATCCTTTAAGTTGGTAACCTGTAGGATAGGTGATAGCCGTTCCTTGAACTGTATTAGCAGAAGGATCTGAAGGTGTATCTGGCAATTTTTCCAATGTGTTACCACCAACAGAGTATGCGGCAAAGTCATAATAGTTCTGACTATAGTCCCAGTACTTGATGCTCTGAGTTGCAACAGTAGTAACTGCCGAATATGGAGCCGTATAAACATATTCCCAGTCGCTTGTGTTGCTTTCGGTTGTACCTGCTGTGTTTTTAGTCCACTTCACAGTATAGCTATTGAACACTGGTGATGTTACATCAGGAGATCCATTTGTAGCTTTGATACCAGTTACAATAAACTGATTACCCAACAGGCTAGCAGCATCGGCACCGAATTGATCCGCACGAGTTATTGCCTTGAAGCCGCCGCCGAAGCGAATGGAGCCGTCATTTACCACCTCTTCTGGGGTAGTAGCCACCTCGCCGATGAAGTCATTGGTTGTGCAGCTTGTGATAGTCATGCCTACGGTAGCTGCGAGAATCAAATAAACTTTTTTCATAATAAATAAATTAAGTTAGTTAATAAATAAAGTAATTAAAAAATTTGGTTTTTGTTTTCTCTTTTCATTGGGAGTTAATGGTTTACTCCCGTCATGATTGTTTTTGGTTTTTAATGTTTCTGTACTGTCTGTTTCGTGTTAATGTAGTTTGGGTGGTTAGTACTATATTCCATTCTCTATTTGTTTTCTTTATCACATCGAAAAGCACGAAATGAACGAAGTCTTCTTAGTCTTTTTCGAGTCTTTCGATGTTGTATTGTTCCTTTGTTGGTTGCTGTTGTTCTGTTATTTAATCATTATAGTTGGTTCAATATGATGCTTTTCTCTATTCCCATACGCTCGAAGGCGAAGAGGCGTTTGCCAAGATCCTTGAAGGATGCTCCGAAATGGTAAAGGGCATCGAATATCTGTCCCTCGTACAGCACACCCTCCACTGGCGACTGGTTGGTCCGGACGAAGAAGTCTATTTTCTCCTGATGGTCGGCGAGAGTGGATTCTATCTTCTGTATCTGCCTCTGCTGGGCATCGAGCTTGGCATCTATACGCTGTTCCACATGCAATAGCTGCTGATTGATGGCATAGCCTCTGAGCAGGTAGTTCTTGATGACGCTGTTTGCCCACTGGCGGAAACGGATGCCTCGCTGCGATTTGACGCGATACCCCACGGATATGATGACATCCAGATTATATAGCTTCGTGCGGTAATGTTTCCCATCTGCGGCAGTTAGTAAGGAATCCTTACCAACTGACTTCTCCTGCAGCTCTCCCTCCCTGAATACATTCCCAATGTGAAGGGCGATATTATTCCTTGTGGTCTGGAACAACTCTACCATCTGAGCCTGCGTGAGCCATACGGTTTCGTTCTCTAAGCGCACCTCCATCCTTGTGGTTTCATCTGGCTGGTAGAGGACAATCTCGCCGTGTGGACGCTCTATATCAGGCAGTTGCTCAAAGCTGTCATACTGCTCAGATTCTGCGGAGAGCTGCTCTAACCACTGCTTGAACTGTTCGGCTTTAGGAGAAGAGATGAACTGAATGATGTGGAAGATGCCTTCCCTGTCTGCACAATTCGTCTTTTGGGGACCGCCTGTGGAATCCATAGTAAGGGGGGTGACAATTTGTCCCCATCCTTGTGCCAACTCCGGCTCCCGCTTGCGCAGCTTTTTCAGGTATTCGGCAGGATTCTTGCTGTCCGTCAACGCCGCAACGACATCCACCACGGAAAAGTACCACTTCCCATGGTCGCTGTTCCATGCGGTGCGCACATTGCACTGCTCAAACTGCTGGATGACCTGCTTAGTTTTCATGTCTTCTTAGTCTTTTTCGAGTCTTTCGATGTTGTATTCAACTCCCTACATATCAAACTCCCATGTTCCGCCGTCTTCGAAGTCCTTGACCACGGCGTTGAAGCCGGAGCCGCCGCTGCGCTTGGGGATGGGCACGGTGTCCATGTCAAGCTCCACGGTGATGACGCCGCCCTTGTAGCGTTTGCGCACCTGGTCGGTGACGTCGAAGACGAAGGTGGAGTCCATGCCGTTGTTGAACTGCATGGTGACGTCGAAGTAGTGGCGTTCGCCGTCGCCCACCTCCTCGGCGCGGGAGACGCGGTTGGCGTTCTGTCCGCAGATGCCGAAGGTCATCAGTCGTCCGCCGACGATATCGACCACTTCGCCATTCATCTTCCTGCTCTTCTTCATGCGCATGTAGAAATACACGGCGATGGGGTCGGTGCCTGCGATGCCGGTGTTGAGGTTCGTGGAGCGCGCCATGCCGGAGAGGTTGGCGGTGCCGGGCACGGAGTTGATGCGTCCGTTGTTGTGGTGCAGGATGACCTGCGGCAGGTAGATGTATGTGATGGGTTCGAGCAGCATGTTGAGCTTTCTCACCCAGATTTTCTCCTCCTCGTTATAGACGAATCCCTTGAGGTCCTCGCTTATCTCGATGCCCTGTTCGCAGGCCGAGAAGAGCTGCTCGGGCTGGTAGAATGCGTTCTGGTAGCGCGGTGCGGGGTGTCGTGTGCGGTTCATGGACTGGTTGGTGTATGCTGTTATCGGTTCGTTGATGTCCGAGGGTTCGTTGAAGTGCAGGCTCTGCACGGGGTCGAGGGGGTCGAGGGTCTCTACGTCGTTCCATGCCAGGATGTCCCAGTATCCCCAGTCGTAGGGGCTTTGGAAGCTTCTGGTGTTCTGCAGGTAGGCGTCTCTCTTGTAGCGGCGTTTCCCGTAGGGGACATCGCCGGTGAAGTAGCGGCGCAGGTGGAACTTCGTCGGCTCCACATACTCCAGCTCTCCGAACACGCGGCGGTCTTCATCGTCCCATCCCGGCAGTCCGTCCTGGTCCTGCCCGTAGTACCACTCGGTGCGCCAGTTGTAGTTGATGCCGAGGTTGAGCTGGTAGTCCCAGTAGATGTCGAGCTGAAGCTTCACGATGGGCATCTCGATGACGGGGTTGTCCTGGTCGTAGAGGTGTAGCTCCGGTTCGCGGATGCAGCTGGCAAAGCTCATCAACCCTATCAAGCCCATCACTATCCTGCTCATTGGCGGCCTCCTTTCTCGTATGGCACCAGCGGGTTGTAGCGCTTGGTGGGTTGTGTTCCGGCGGGGCAGCGCACACCGTCGGTCTTCTGGCGTGCCTTGCGGTAGAGGAGGTCGTAGCTCAGGGTGACGCCCACGCGGGTGGGGCCTATCCAGGTGAACTGGTACTGGCGGCGCTTGAAGAGGGCGGGCTTCTGCGTCCACTTGTAGTAGTAGAGGTGGTCGATGTAGTTGGGGTTGACGGGGTTCTCGAACTGGTAGGGGTCGTACTTGCAGGTGAAGACCCCGGCCTGCAGCTGGAACTCCAGTCGCCAGTGCCCTTTCTTGGAGATGGGCAGGACGTAGCCCAGGCCGACTCCGCCGCCGCCGCCTTCGCCCACCCAGCCTTTGTTCTCGTTGAAGCAGATGCCGAAAAGCCCGAAATGCCCGTAGGCCTGCAGATACCAGCCCCGGAAGGCTGCGCCCTTGCCCTCGGGACGGCGGCTGATGTTGCCGCTGCGCAGGTAGTAGCGCGTCTCCAGCTGGTAGTTGCGCACCTGGAAGTACTTGTGTTTCCAGTAGTTCTGCCACCAGGGGAAGTCGATGCTGGCGCCGAAGGTGAAGTGTCCGCGCAGGGGGTAGTACTCGACGGCGACGTTGGGGATGGGGCACCAGCGCTTGTAGCCGGGCATATAGACGCCATAGAAGAGCATGTTGGTCTTGACGGACAGCAGCTCGCGGCGCGGGAAACGCTCGATGTAGGTCTCGGGTTCCGGCTCTGGCTCTATCTCTATATGGATGGGTTCAATGGGCTGAATGGGCTGGACAGGCTCAATGGGTTCAATGGGTTTAATGGGCTCAATAGGCACTATGAGCTCATCCTCTTCAACCGCCTTCCGCTGGCAGACGATAATCACTCGCGCAGCACGCAGCGAGGGGAAGTATTTGGCGAGCATCCGGCGCCAGAGGCGACCGCCGTCGATGGACTGCAGCACCCGCTTCAGCTGGGCATACTGTCCCCGGGGCATGTATTCGTCGAAGAGCTGCTTCACGCGCTCGCAGTCGGGGTCGCCGTCCTGAATCATGCGCTTGCAGAGGTAGGTGTAGTCCTCGGTGACGGTCTCGAGCAGGAGGCTGTCGCCCTGCGGTATCTGCAGCTGTTTGGCGATGTAGTCGTAGAGGGCTTTCTGTCGGTGCTCGCTGAGGTAGCGGTTGAACTTCTCGGGGCCTTCGGGCGAAGCCGCGCCGCGCATCTTGACGCACACCACCTTCAGGCTGTCGCGGCTGATGCGGGGCAGCACCGAGTCGCGCAGCTCGCGGAGCATCGTGTCGCCGGTGGGAAGGTCAATCTTCGACACCTTGAAGATGACCGAAGCCGCATGGCGATAGAAGTATTCCTCGCTGATGTCGGCATCCTCGCCCTCGTCGATGACGATGACGTAGGGATAGCGGGCATAGAAGGCAGAGTCGAAGGCCGCTGCCGAGGTGGTCGCAGGTATCGGAGTGTTCTGAGTGTCCTGAGTGCTTTGCGCGCTCAGATTACTCTGAGCAATCAGAGAAAAGAGAAAAACAAAGAAAAACGGCAACACCCGTCCCGCATTGCTGCAACTCTGCAGTACGGACCAGCGCTCGTTGGGGCGTGAGATGTTCCTTCTTGTGTTTTTCACTTTAATCATCCAACAACTTGTTTTGTCCTCTCGGGCTGTGAGCCGCAGCCCCTGCCCTATTTGCACGCACGCACATACACATATATTATATAATCGCTCGCGTACATCAATATATACGCTACACGCGCGTATCGAACTGCAAAGTTACAGCTTTTTCGCCAATTATTCGCCCCTTTACACGATTTTTTACCCCCTCCCTATCGTAATTTAACATTCATTAACGTGTAATTTGGTAAATTTCGGTACTGATACCGAAACTTTGTGTAATTCTGTAAACCCTGTGCCGAAAACCCGCACAGCTTTTTGTGGCAGCACATAGCCCTCGCTCCCAAGACCGAAAGCGCAGGGAGAAAAACCCCACGGAACATATTATAAAACCTCGCGAGGCACAAAACAAAACCCTACGCAGCACGCCACATAATTATTTTCAAGGCTTGAAAATATATTTTCAAGGCTTGATAATATATTTTCAAGGTTTGAAAATATATTTTCAAAGCTTGAAAATAGTTTCTAAGCTCGCTGCGCGGAACTTTATTCCTGCAAAAAGAGGGTTATAGTCCGTGCCTGAAAGCCAAACTAAAAAAAATTGGATTCCGCTGGGAAAACGCTCTATTTTTCTCCCTCATTTACTTGCAAATGTGGAGAAAAAGCTGTAATTTTGTGCCCGAAATAAACTGAATCAAACGGAAACAAGCCAGCTTTGCTGGCTCCAAGCTAAAAAGCAAATCAAAGTGGAAGAAACAGAAAAGAAACCGCAGGAATACAGTGCCTCGAATATACAAGTGCTGGAGGGACTGGAAGCCGTGCGCAAGCGCCCCGCCATGTACATTGGCGACATCAGCGAGAAGGGTCTTCATCACCTCGTCTATGAAACCGTAGATAACTCCATCGACGAAGCGCTCGCAGGCTACTGCACGCACATCGAAGTCACCATCAACGAAGATAACAGCATCACCGTGCAGGACAACGGCCGAGGCATCCCCGTCGATATGCACGAGAAGGAACACAAGAGCGCACTGGAGGTCGTGATGACCGTGCTGCACGCCGGCGGTAAGTTCGACAAGGGCAGCTACAAAGTCTCTGGCGGTCTGCACGGCGTGGGCGTGAGCTGCGTCAACGCACTCTCCACCAAGATGGTCAGCCAGGTCTATCGCGACGGCAAAATCTACCAGCAGGAATACAGCATCGGCAAGCCCGTGACGGGCGTGGAGGTCATCGGCACCACCGACCTGCGCGGCACACGCCAGCAGTTCTGGCCCGACAAGACCATCTTCACCACCACTACATATAAATATGACATCCTGGCCAACCGTATGCGCGAACTGGCCTACCTCAACGCCGGCATCACCATCACGCTGACCGACCTGCGCCCAGACGCAGAGGGCAACACGAAGACGGAGCAATTCTACAGCCAGGGCGGACTGAAGGACTTCGTGCGCTACATCGACAGCAGCCGCACGCACCTCTTCGACGATGTCATCTACCTCAACACCGAGAAGCAAGGCACGCCCATCGAGGTGGCCATCATGTATAACACGGCCTACACGGAGAACCTCCACTCCTACGTCAACAACATCAACACCATCGAGGGCGGCACACACCTGCAGGGCTTCCGCATGGCACTCACCCGCGTGCTGAAAAAGTACGCCGAGGAGAAGCACGAGAAGGAACTGGAGAAACTCGCCAAGAACAGCGTGGAAATCAGCGGTGAGGACTTCCGCGAAGGCCTGACCGCCGTCATCTCCATCAAGGTGGCAGAGCCGCAGTTCGAGGGACAGACGAAGACCAAATTGGGCAACAGCGAAGTGGCCGGCGCCGTGCAGGTGGCTGTGAGCGAAGCACTCACGAACTACCTCGAGGAACATCCGCGCGAGGCCAAGCTCATCGTTGATAAGGTGCTGCTGGCAGCGCAGGCGCGTGTGGCAGCACGCAAGGCACGCGAGAACGTGCAGCGCAAGAGCCCCATGAGCGGCGGCGGACTGCCCGGCAAACTGGCCGACTGCTCGGACAAAGACCCGGCAAACGCAGAACTGTTCATCGTCGAGGGTGACTCGGCAGGCGGCTCCGCAAAGCAAGGCCGCAACCGTCACTTCCAGGCCATCCTGCCCATCCGAGGCAAGATATTCAACGTGGAGCGCGTGATGTGGAACAAAGCCTTCGAGCACGAAGAGGTGAACAACATCATCCAGGCTCTGGGCGTGAAGTTCGGCCTCAACCCCGACGACTACAAGGAAGCGAACTACGACAAGCTGCGCTACTACAAGACCATCATCATGACCGATGCCGATGTCGATGGCTCACACATCGACACCCTGCTGATGACCCTCTTCTTCCGCTACATGCCGCAGCTCATCAAGGACGGACGCCTCTACATCGCCACGCCCCCACTCTACCGCTGCACCTACGGCAAGGTGGAGGAGTACTGCTACGACGAGGATGCCCGCATCCGCTTCATCCAGACGTACTGCAACGGCGACGCCGACGACACGAAGCTGCACACACAGCGCTACAAAGGTCTGGGCGAAATGAACCCCAAGCAGCTGTGGGAGACCACGATGGACCCCGAACAGCGCCGCTTGAAGCAAGTCACCATCGAGGACGCAGCCGAAGCAGACTATGTCTTCTCCATGCTCATGGGCGAAGACGTGGGACCCCGCAGGGAGTTCATCGAGAAGAACGCCACATTTGCGAACATAGACGCTTGATAACTAATAGGAAGTTAACTCGCTTCGCTCGTGGGAGTTAAAATGGAAGTTAAGCCTGCTTCGCAGGCAGGAAGTTAAGCACTTCGTGCTGGACGATACCATAGGCAGCTGCCCACACTATTGTCCATGAGCGCAGCGAATTAACTTCCACGAGCGTAGCGAGTTAACTTCCCTTTTAACTTCCTCTTTTACTACCAATTAAAAAAGGCAGCTCCTTGAGCTGCCTTTATCCGTTATAGCGAAAAGAATGTGGCTTGTTAGCCGAGCTTCTGGATGTACTTTGCCAGCTTGCTCTTCAGGTTAGCTGCCTTGTTCTTGTGGATGATGTTGACCTTAGCCAACTTGTCAAGAGCTTTCTGAACGCTGGGGTACATCTCAAGCGCAGCGGCCTTGTCGGTCGTGGCGCGAAGCTTGCGCACTGCGTTACGCATGGTCTTTGCGTAATATCTGTTGTGGAGTCTTCTTTTCTCCTCCTGACGGATGCGCTTCAATGATGATTTGTGATTTGCCATCTTATTTGTTTTATATTGTCTTTAATCTTTAATCTCTCTTCTTTAATCTTAATCGCAAGTGTGGACACTTGCGATTGTAGTCCCTAGGAGAGTCGAACTCCTCTTTAGAGAATGAAAATCTCTCGTCCTAACCGATAGACGAAGGGACCTTACCCTCGGCTTTTGGCCTGTGCTTTTGAGCATGGTGGCTCAATTGCGGGTGCAAAGTTACAGCTTTTTCTCATACTGGCAAAATAATTCCAAGAAAAAATGCTGCATTTGCTTCATTTTTCATGTTTAGTGCCTAAAAAAGGAGGTTTTTTAGTACCTTTACGCTATGTTTGAGACGACAAAAGGCATTGTGCTGCACTACAACCGCTTTGGCGACGACAAGGCCATCGTGGACATCTACACGCTGTCGCACGGCAGCCTCGCGTTTCTGGTGCGCGACCGTCGCGGACAGGGGGGACGCAGGAAGGACCTGCAAACCACCCTGCTCCGGCCGCTCAATGTCGTGGAACTGGTGTTCGACTACCGCCCGTCGGTCACCCTGCAAAGGATTCAGGAGCTGCACATCGCCCATTGCTACACCTCCCTACCCTACAACCCCATAAAGGAGACGGTGGCACTGTTCCTGTCCGAGTTCCTGCACGGCGCACTGCGCAGCGAGGTGCAGAACACCGACCTATACCATTATCTATTATATAGCCTGCAGTGGTTCGATGCCGCCACGGAGGGGATAGCCAACTTCCACATCGCCTTCCTCGTCCGCCTGACGCACTACTTAGGCTTCTGGCCAAACATAAAGGGCAGGGAAACCCTGCCCTATTTCGATTTGCGCGACAGCGTGGCGACCGACACCGAGCCGTCGCACGGCTTCTGCCTCAAGGGAGAGGAAGCCGCCGCCGTGCGCCTCGTGCTCAGAATGAACCTGCGCAACATGCACCACTTCCGCCTGACACGTCAGCAGCGCAACCGCATCCTGGACGTGCTGACCACATACTACCAGCTGCACGTGCCAGAGTTCCGCAATCTGCGCTCGCTCGCGGTTTTACGAGAGGTGCTGGCGTGATTACAGGTTAAACGGTACTCCCATTGCTGGGGGTTCTGCCTCTGGCGAGGGAGAACTCTTCTCCTTTATTTTGTTTATCTCCTCCTTCGTGCGGTTGTAGGCGGGACGGGCATCGACCATCGAGATGATGTCGTCGTTGTCGAGGTCTTCGTCGGTGAAGATATAGGTGTTGTGACGGCGGCGGCGAACAGGCGACCCTGTGGATGAGCCGTAATAGACACCGGCACGCTCCGTCTCGTAGTCCTCGCGCTCCTGGTCGGCAGCTGTCTTCTCCTGCACCTTCTGCTCCACCATGCCCTGCACGCCAGGCACGTTCTGCAAGCCGAAGCCTGTGGCAAGGAGTGTAATCTTCACCTTGCCGCCCAGCGAGCTGTCGGTAGCCAGGCCCCACTTCGTCTCCACATTCCTGCGGAACTTCGCCATGAAGCTGTCCACCTCGCCGATTTCCTCCATCATCAAGGAATCCTGGTCCTGGTCGGCACAGAAGTTGATGTTCATCAGCACCTTCTTGGAGTTGAAGATGTCGTTGTTGTTGAGCAGAGGGCTGTTCAGCGCCTCGTCGATGGCCTTGGTGACGCGGTTCTCGCCCTCGCCATAGCCAGTGCTCATGATGGCCACGCCACCGTCCTTGAGGACGGTCGTCACGTCCTGGAAGTCCAGGTTCATGATGCCGTGCATCGTGATAATCTCAGCGATGCTCTTGGCTGCGACGCTCAGCGTGTCGTCCGCCTTGGCAAAGGCATTGATGACGGTCAGCTCGGGATAAATCTCGCGCAGACGCTCGTTGTTGATGACCAGCAGGGCATCCACATGCTTTGCTATCTCCTCCACGCCGTCGAGGGCCTGATTGATTTTCTTATTGCCCTCGAACTTGAAGGGGATGGTGACGATGCCGACGGTCAGGATGCCAGCATCCTTGGCACACTGTGCGATGACAGGTGCCGCGCCGGTGCCAGTGCCGCCGCCCATGCCTGCCGTGATGAAGACCATGCGTGTGCCGTCGTTGAGCATCGCCTTGATGTCCTCGATGCTCTCCTCGGCACGCTGCCTGCCCACCACGGGATTGTTGCCCGCACCGAGACCGTCCTTGCCCAACTGCAAGTGGTTGGGGACAGGCGAGTCGCTGAGTGCCTTCTTATCTGTATTGCACACGACGTAGGTCACATCGTGTATGCCCTCGCGGTACATGTGGTTGATGGCATTGCCGCCACCGCCGCCTACGCCCACCACCTTGATGATGCAAGGGTTCTCCGTCTGGCGGAAATTGAAATTGATGCCGCCCATAGGCTGTATGTTCTTATCTTCTGCCATAGCTGTATCGTTTTAGGGTAATCATTCTTTTTCGTCTTCTGCCTCTGCCTCATCGGTAAGCATCTTCTCGAATGTCTTCCAGATGCGTCCAAGGGCGGAAGGCTTCTTTGGCTGAGGATCCTGAGGTGTCGGAGATTCCGGACCTTCGGATTTTGGTTCGTCAACTTCAGGCTTCTCCTTTTCCTTCTTCTCATTTTCAAAGTCGAACAAGTCCTGAGCTGGAGCTTTAGGAACCTCGCCCACGCAGTTCTCCTTGCCTGCCAGCAGCAAGGCATAGAGGGTGTTGAGACGGTCGGGGTCGCCCACCTGCACACCGAAGGAAACGGAGACATTCTCGGGCAGCCCCTTCACGATGCGCACATTGATGTCGCCGCCTGTCTGCCGGGAGAAAGCCTTCTGGAGGTCGGGGATGCGTGCCGCGCCGCCAGTCACAACGATGCCCGAGAGCATCTTGTCCTTGTAGGCGGAAATACGGCTGTTCACGTTGGCGATAATCTCCTCATAGCGTGCCTCGACAATCTCCTGCAACTTCTCCACGTCCTCTGTGCGGTCGAAGCTCAGGCTGACCTTCTCTCCCGTCTTGTCTTCGGTGTCGGAGCGGTAGGCGGTGCCGTACTTCTTCTTCAGCTCCTCTGCCTCCTCAGCCTCCACCTTGAGGCTGGTGATGTCGCTCGTCACATTGGAGCCGCCCAGAGGGATGACACAGAGATGGCGCAGGATGTTGTTGACATAGACGCTCACCGTCGTTGTGTCGGCACCCATATCGACCAGCGCACAGCCGGAACGCTTCTCGTTGGCAGCAAGCAGGGCATTCGCCAAGCACAGCGGCGAGATGAGCACCTCCTGCACGTCCAAGCCAGCGGCTGCCACACACTTGCGGATGTTCTCCTCCAGAGTGGGACGTGCGATGATGTTGATGAAATTGGCCTCCAGCATCTCGACCTGCATACCGACAGGATCGACGACGCTGCGGCTGCCGATGGTGAACTCCTGCGGCACCACTTCCTTGATTTCGGCGTTGGGATAGACAACGCCGCTGTTCGTGTCGCGCATCTTGTCGATGGTATGGTGCGAGAGGAGTTCGAGTCCGTCGAACTGCAACAGCACCCGGTTGTACACCGAGCGCAACGACTGTCCGCCAAGCCCGATGTAGATACTCTTGACCTTGACACCCAGCTTCTCGCCCAACTTGGCGACGACACGTGTCAGTGCCTGGGTTGTCTTGTCGATGTTGTCGATAACACCCTTACGGATGGTAGTGGAAGATTCTTCCTGAGCAAAGGCAAGTACCTGCATACTGCCGTCGGGTTCTCTCTTGCCTGCGATGGCGCGTATAGCTGTCGATGCCAGCTCTACGGCAATGATGATGTCTTTTTCTGCTCCCATATTATTTGTTTTTTGTGTTGTTGGCTTTGGTGCAGACCACCTGGTCGTCGTAGGCCAGGCTGATGGTCTGGTATTTGTTCCAGCCCACGCGCTCCAACCCCTCACGGTAGAAGATGCGCAGGCGGTGAAGCTTCTCCTGGAAGCCTTCGGTGCTGCCCAGCTCGATGACATGCTGTCCGACACGCGGGTACAGCATCACCTGATCGGGGCTGATGACGTGTATCTGTTCTATCTGTTCGCTCCAGAAGAGGTCGTCGCGGATGAAGAGGGCAAGCTCCAGAAGCTGCTCGGCGGCAAACTTCTTCGTGATGTTGCCAGTGGCGACGCACAAATCGACGTTGAAGGAACCCGTCGGCATCGTCAGGCCGGTGCTGGAGAGGTAATAGTCCTCGCCCTTACCACTGATGACATGCAGCACCGGCTGCTGCGGCACCACCCGGATGTGGAGCCAGCCCGCCGCATTGTAATAGCAGGAGGCACGCTCGATGTGCGGCTCCTCGAGCATCAACTGCTCGATACGCTCCAAGCTGACTTCGCTTATCTTCATCCCTTCAGGCGAGACCTTGTTCTGCGTCAGGATGGAGCGCACATACCCTTCGGTGATGAAGCCGTCGGGGATGCTGTCGATGATTTCAATGCGGACACCTTCGCAGGTTCTGTCCTCCGCTTGGCCGGCAAACTTCCAGACAGCCACCACGAGGTAGCCCACGACTGCCAAAAGCAGGAATATCTTAAAAGCTGTCTTCATGTCTTTGATTGCAGTATTTCGGTTATCTGTGAAGCATAGTTGTCGATGTCGCCCGCGCCGAGCGTGACAAGCACATCGAAGCCGCCCTGCCGCACCACATCGAGGATGTCCTCCTTGCGGCACATCTGACGCTTGATGCCAGGACGGAGGTTGTCGTAGATGAGGGCGCTGGTCACGCCAGGGATGGGCTGCTCGCGTGCCGGGTAGATATCGACGATGCAGACATCATCGACCAGCGAAAGCGCGTCGGCAAACTCGCGGTAGAAGTCGCGGGTACGGGTATAGAGGTGCGGCTGGAAGATGGCCTTGATGCGGCGGCCGCTGTAAAGCTCGCGCAGGCTCTCAAGGCTGCGGCGTATCTCTTCGGGATGGTGGGCGTAGTCGCTCAGGTAGGCCATGCGGTCTGTCCTGACATGGAAGTCGAAGCGGCGGTCCACACCACTGAACGAGGCCATGCCCTGACGTATCTCGTCGGCTGTGGCTCCCGCTATCTGTGCCAGAGCCATCGCAGCAATGCCATTCTCGATATTCACGCTGACAGGCACTCCGAGGTCAATTCCCGGGATGTTGCCAAAGGGCGAGACGAGGTCGAAGGTGATGCGCCCGCCTCCGATGCAGACGTTCTCTGCATGGAAGTCGCCCGCCTCGCGGCTGTAGGTATAGACGGTGACACCCTCCTGCACATCCGCCTGCATCTTCAGTCCCGTATGCATAATGAGGTAGCCGCCCTTCTGTATCAGGCTTGTATATTTGCGGAAGCTCTCCAAGTAAGCCTCTTCGGTGCCGTAGATGTCGAGGTGGTCGGCATCGGTGGCGGTGATGATGCTGGCGTAGGGCGTGAGGTGGTGGAAGGAGCGGTCGAACTCGTCGGCCTCAATCACCACGAAGGGACTCTTATGGCTCAGGATGTAGTTCGTGCCGTAGTTTTTGGTGATGCCGCCAAGGAAGGCGTTGCAATCCACATGGCTCTGGTGGAGCAAGTGCGCCGCCATGCTCGATGTGGTGGTCTTGCCGTGCGTGCCAGCCACGCAAAGCCCCTTGAGGGCGCGCGTCAGGGTGCCAAGCACTTGTGCACGCTTCTGTATCTCGAAGCCCTGACCCCGGAAGAAGGTCAGCTCGCTGTGCTCCGCAGGGATAGCAGGCGTATAGACAACCAGCGTGCTTTCCTTGTCGCGGCATTCGGCAGGAATCTGGTTCACATTATCCTCGTAATGAATCCGGGCACCCTCCTTGCAGAGCTGCTCGGTAAGGTCGCTCGGCGTCCTGTCGTAGCCACCAACGATGATGCCACTGTTCAGGAAGTAGCGTGCAATAGCACTCATGCCAATGCCGCCAATGCCCACGAAATAGACTGCCTTGATTTTCATTCTTCTCTTCGATTTCTTGTTCTGCTTTTCGATATTTCGATATATCGATATTTCGTTATTACGACTCTATTCCCTAATCTCTAATCCCTAATCCAATCAAACCTGCTCTGCAAGCTTGATGACCTCCTCGGCGATGATGCGTGCCGAGTCGCGCAGTGCCATTGCTGCGGCATTCTCGCTCAGTTCCTGAAGCTTGTCCTTGTCGGCAACGGTCTCGATGGCGAGCGGGATGAGCGCTTCGCGAGCTTCGGCATCGCGCACGAGCAGTGCGGCCTGACGGTTGACAAGCGCCATCGCGTTGTGCGTCTGGTGGTCTTCCGCCACATTGGGACTCGGCACCAGGATGGCAGGCTTGCCCAGCAGACAAAGCTCGCTGATGGTGCCTGCTCCGGCACGGCTGATGACGAGGTCTGCCAGACGGTACGCCTGATCCATGCGTCCGATGAAGTCCGTCACGACGAGGTTTGTAGGCTTGCCCTTCACATCGAGCGTCCGCTCTATTTCCTTCTTGTAGTAGCTGCCCGTCTGCCAGATGAACTGTACGGACGAAGCGGCAATGCGCGAAAGGTTCCGCATGACGCTCTCGTTCAGCGTGCGTGCCCCCAAGCTGCCGCCGATGAGCAGGATGGTGGGTTTCGCGGGGTTGAGACCGAAGGCGGCGGCACACTCCTCGCGCGTCAGGGCCTCGTTGAGCAAATCCTGCCGCACAGGGTTGCCGGTAAGCAGGATGCGGTCTTTGGGGAAGAAACGCTCCATGCCCTCGTAGGCCACGCATATCTTTTGGGCCTTCTTGGCCAGCGTCTTGTTGGTCAGGCCGGCAAAGCTGTTCTGCTCCTGAATGAGACAAGGGATGCCCAGCTCGTAGGCGGCAGTGAGTGTCGCAGAGCTGGCATAGCCGCCCACACCCACTGCCACATGCGGTTTGAAGTCGCGCAGCGTCTTCTTCACCATGCGCTTGCTCTTCAGGAAGTCCATCAGGATGCTGATGTTGCCTGGCTTCCACAGCGGACGAAGCAAGCCGCGCACCGGCAAGCCTATTATCTCATATCCGGCAGCAGGCACACGCTGCATCTCCATCCTGCCCTCAGCTCCCACGAAAAGAATCTTCACATCGGGGTTTGCCTCTCGCAGAGCATTGGCAATGCTCACGGCAGGGAAGATATGACCTCCCGTGCCGCCACCACTTATTATGACTCTTAATTCATCCATTTCTTTCTCTTGTTATCCTGTTTTTCGATATTTCGATATTTCGATATTTCGACATTACGTCTCTCTAATCTCTAATCCCTAATCTCTAATCCTCAATCCAAAGTCGGCTTCCGCTTTGCCGTATGGCTCACGCTCAGTATCATGCCGATGTAGGTACAGGTGATAAAGAGGCTCGTTCCGCCTCGGCTGACGAGCGGCAGGGGCTGTCCCGTGACGGGGAAGGCATCCACTGCCACCGCCATGTTCATCATGGCCTGCACCACAATCATCAGTGCCAAGCCCATCACCAAATAGGACGGGAAGAGCGCCTTGCATTTCTGGGCAATACGCATGGAGCGGTACATGAGCACCAGATAGAGACCCAGCACGACGAAAGCTCCTACGAGGCCAAGCTCTTCGATGATGATGGCATAGATGAAGTCGGAGAAAGCCTGCGGAATGAAGTCGCGCTGACGGCTGTTGCCCGGTCCGCGTCCGATGACATTGCTCGACGCAATTGCAACCTTGGCGTATGCCTTCTGCGGGTTCTCCTGCGGCTTGAAGTCGCGAGGATTCTCCGGACGCTCCTGCTTGTCGGTGATGCGGTGTATCCAGGTCGGCACACGATGCAAAGGCCCGTCGGACATCTGCCACTCCGTGAGCGTCTTTTCCGGTATGGAATAGGCTATGCCGAATATACTGCCTATGCCAATCATTCCCAACAAAAGAACGCCGATGAGTATCTGCTTGCGTATCTGCGCATAGAAACAGATGCCGAACATGACGATGGCAATAATGAAGGCGGTGGAAGCATTCTCCGTGAAGATGAGCAAAAGCGTGATGAAGGCGGTAAGGGCCACTATCTTCAATCCCGTCATGCTGGCTCCCTTATCATCCCGAAGCGAGGAGAGGATGAAGCAGCTGAAGCCCACCAGACTCAGCTTGGCTATCTCGCTGGGCTGGAAGCGGATGAAGCCTATCGATATCCAGCGCCCGGCATCGTTCGTCTTCTGACCAACAACCAGCACGGCAATCAGCAGGAAGATGGAAAAGAACATGCCGATGGTGCAGAACAGCTTGAAATAGTTGCAGGGAATGAAATGCACGAGCCAGGCAATGAAGATGCCCATCAGCATGAAGGAGCCATGCTGCATGATGGGATCCCAGTATGCACCGGTTGCAAAGGTCATGCGCGAACTGGCACTATATACCTCAATCAGTGAGATGGCGCACAGGAGGATGAACACCGCCCAGATGCCCAGGTCGCCGTGGATGAGAGTCTTGTCTTTGAATCTATCGAATTTCATGGGAATTATGGGAGCTATGGGAGTTATGGGAACTATAGGTTATTTACTTGCTCTATGAACTGCTCGCCTCGGTCTTCCATGTTCTTGAAGAGGTCGAAGCTGGCGCAGCAGGGACTGAGCAGAACGGTATAGCCGGGCTTTGCCATGCGAGCGCAAGCCTGCACACAGTCCTTCATGTTGTTGGTGTCGGCCACGGGGATGCCCATACCGTCGAAGAAGTTGTGAAGCTTCGTGTTGTCGGCACCGAGATAGACCAGGCCGGCGCACTTTCTCTGCACCAGTTCCTTGATGGCATTGTAGTCGTTGCCCTTGTCCTTGCCGCCGATGATGAGGATGGTGGGGGTGGTCATGCTTTCGAGGGCATACCAGCAGGCATCGACGTTGGTAGCCTTCGAGTCGTTGATGTACTGCACACCGCCCACGCGAGCCACCTTCTGCAGGCGGTGCTCCACGCCCTCGAAGTCGCTTAGGCTCTGGCGCAAAGTCTCATCACCTATGCCGCTGATGCGGGCCGCTATGCCTGCTGCCAGGCTGTTGTACATGTTGTGCTTGCCCCGCAGACTCAGGCTCTCTTGCTCCATGTTGAAGGGCGTGGGGTACTCGATGGTATATTTCCCATCGGCAATGTAGCCTATCATGCCCGTCTTCTTGACGATGCTGAAGGGGCACATCTTCGCCTTGATGCCGTACTTCCGCAGCTCGGCAGCGATGATGGGGTCCTCGTTCCAGTAGATGAAGGCATCCTCCTCGGTTTGGTTCTGCACGATGCGCATCTTGGCATCGGTGTATTTCTGCATCGAGCCTTCGTAGCGGTCCAGATGGTCGGGGGTGATGTTGAGCAGGATGGCGATGTTGGCACGGAAGTCGTACATGTTATCGAGCTGGAAGCTGCTCAGCTCGATGATGTAGTACTCGTAGGTCTTGCCCTCGGCAATCTGCAGCGCGAGGCTGCGGCCGATGTTGCCGGCCAAGCCGACGTTGTAGCCTGCCTTGCAGAAGATGTGGTAGATAAGGCTCGTGGTCGTGGTCTTGCCGTTGGAGCCGGTGATGCAAATCATCTTGGCATCGGTGTAGCGCCCGGCAAACTCTATCTCGCTGATGATGGGAATGCCAGCATCCCTGACCTTCTGCACCATAGGCGCATCTTCGGGAATGCCCGGGCTCTTCACCACCTCGTTAGCATTGAGGATAAGCTCCTCTGTGTGTCTTCCTTCTTCCCAAGGCACGTCATATTCGCGGAGCACCTCTTTGTAGTTCTCCTTTATCCTGCCCATGTCGCTGACGAAGACCTTGAAGCCTTTCACCTTTGCCAGCGCCGCAGCTCCCACACCGCTCTCGGCGGCTCCTAACACAACTATCCTTTTCATCTCTTCATTTACCATTTATCCATTTACCATTTACCATTTGTTCTCTCCTGGGGGAGAACTCCCTCCCTTTAAGGGAGGGTCGGGGTGGGTCTTTTACCTTATCTTCAACGTCACTATGGCGAGGGCCGCCATGATGATGGTCACTATCCAGAAGCGGACGGTTATCTTCGACTCTAACCAGCAACCCTTGGGCCAATCGATGAGCACCTTGAAGTCTGCGGGCAGCTGTCCGGGCTTGACACGGAAGGTATCGTGCAGCGGCGCACGCTTCACGACGCGCCACTTCTCCCCGCGCCGGTTGCCCATCTTGGCATAGTTCGTCTGCAAGAGCACGCTCAGGCTCTCCATGAGGAAGACGAAGCACAGCAGGGGCAGCAGCAGCTCCTTGTGGATGATGATGGCCGTCACGCCGATGATGCCGCCGATGGCCAGACTGCCCGTGTCGCCCATGAACACCTGCGCGGGATAGGCATTGTACCAGAGGAAGCCGATGAGTGCGCCGATGAAGGCACAGGCGAAGATGACGAGTTCCTCCGACCCGGGGATGTACATGATATTCAGGTAGGCAGCCATGTGGATGTGGCTGCTGACGTAGGCCAATATGCCCAGCGCTATGCATATAATGGCGGCGTTGCCGGCACACATGCCATCCATGCCGTCGTTCAGGTTCGACCCGTTGCTGACCGCCATCACAATGAACGTGGTGACGATGACGAAGAATATCCAGCCTGCTGCCGTGCGGTACTTGCCGAGGAACTGGAAGAGGTTGGCATAGTTGAGGTTGTTGTTCTTGACGAAGGGGATGGTGGTGATGGTGCTCTTCACCATTTCGCTCTTGTGCGTCACGACTTGCTCAACGCCCTGCCGCTCGTCCTCAATGTTCTCGCAGATGACGGCATCGGGACTCATCCAGAGCGTCAGACCGACAACCAGACCGAGCACAGCCTGACCGAGGAGCTTCCAGATGGGGCGCATACCGTCCTTCGACTTTTTCATCTTGATGTAGTCGTCGGCAAAGCCCAGTGCTCCGAGCCACAGCGTGGTGAAGAGCATGAGCAGCATGTAGATGTTGCGCAGTCGGCCCAGCAGCAGGCAGGGAACAATGGTTGCCACAATGATGATGATGCCACCCATCGTGGACACGCCGACCTTGCTCACGCCGTATGGGTCGATGCTGGGGTCGCGCGGCACCTCGCTGCCATGGTGCGCCTTCATCCATTTGATGAAGTACTGCCCGAACCACATGGAGATGAGCAGGCTCAGCACCAACGTCAAGACAGCACGGAAGGAAATGTAGTGCCATAGGTTCGCACCCGACACTCCAAACTGGCCTAAATATCTGAATAGATAGTATAACATGTCTTTCTAATTCATAATTATTAATTCATAATTCATAATTCGCTTCTGACCTTTATTTCCCAATTGTGAATTGAGAATTATGAATTGTTCCAAATGCTTCGCGGATGACTTCGTGGTCGTCGAAGTGGTGCTTCACGCCTTTGATGATTTGATAGTCTTCGTGCCCCTTGCCTGCCACGAGGATGACATCGCCGGGCTGCGCCAGGGTGCAGGCGGTGCGGATGGCCTCCCGCCTATCGACGATGCTGAGGACGTTTTTCCTTTGTCCTGCGTCGAGACCAGCCAGCATGTCGTCGATGATGGCCTGCGGCTCTTCGTTGCGGGGGTTATCGCTCGTGATGATGACGCGGTCGCTATGCTTGACGGCCTCCTGCGCCATGAGGGGACGTTTCCCCTTGTCGCGGTTGCCGCCTGCGCCGCATACCGTCCAGCACTTGCCTCTGCCTTGCAGCACCTCGTTGATGGTCGTGAGGACATTGACGAGGGCATCGGGCGTGTGAGCGTAATCGACGATGGCCGTCACGCCCTCCTTCGAGCGGATGGCCTCGAAACGGCCGTTGACGGGCTTCTGCGCACTGAGCAGCACAAGGGCTTCCTGAGGCTTGACGCCCAGCATGACCGCTGCGCCATAGACGGCCAACAGGTTGCTGACGTTGAAGCGTCCCACAAACTGCACGCTCACCTCCCTGCCGTCAATCTCCAAGTCCATGCCCTCGAAGCTCTCCTCCATGATGCGGGCCTTGAAGTCGGCTGCGGAGTGGAGCGAATAAGTCTTGACCTTCGCCTTGCAGTTCTGCACCATGACCATGCCGTTGCGGTCGTCGGCATTGATGATGGCGAATGCGTCGGCAGGCAGAGCGTCGAAGAAGCCCTTCTTGGCATCGCGGTAGGCTTCGAAGGTGCCGTGGTAATCGAGGTGGTCGCGCGTCAGGTTGGTGAAGATACCGCCACTGAAGGAGAGGCCGCCGATGCGCTTCTGGCTGACGCTGTGACTGCTGACCTCCATGAAGGCGTAGGCACAGCCCTCGTCGGCCATCCTGCCGAGGAGTCGGTTCAGGGTGATGGGGTCGGGCGTGGTGACCTCCGTAGGAATGGGTTCGCCGTCGATGTAGTTGCAGACAGTGCTGCACAGGCCGCACTTGTAGCCGAGCTGGCGGAACATGTTGTACATCACGGTGGCGATGGTGGTCTTGCCGTTGGTGCCAGTCACACCGATGAGGTGCATCCGCTGCGTCGGGTCGCCGCAGAAGTGCGTGGCAAGTTTTCCGACCACGTCCTCCGTGTCGGGATAGACGAGATAGGTCACATCTTCTTTCGTCTCTTCGGGAAGCTTCTCGCAGACGATGACACCGGCACCCAGCTCGATGGCTTTGCCAATGAAGGTGTGGCCGTCCACCTGTGTGCCGCGCATGGCGACAAAAGCTGCGCCCTTCTGGATGCGACGGCTGTCTATCTCAATGCCTGTCACTTCTCTGTCTATGCTGCCCACCACTTGCTGTGGCTTGCAGTCGTGTATCAATTGTTGGAGCTTCATGGTCTATTTTATCTTCGGTGCTGCTGTTAGTGTTATGGTCTTGCCTTTGGTGGCGGGGGAGCCGGGGGCGATGTCCTGTCGGGCTATCTGACCGCAGCCGTTGATGCGGACACGCAGACCGCATTTCTGCAGGACATAGACCGCATCCTTCACGCCCATGCCCGTCACATCGGGCACTTTTGTCAGGTCTGTTATGTCGGTTTCGACTATATCGATGTGCTTGTCCGACAATCCCATGCCTTCGACGATGGCCTCGGCACGCCGACGGCTGCCCTTAGTCACTTCGGGGACGAAGACAGAATTGGTGTCGGCTGCCACGAGGGCACTGCGCATGGAGTCGCGCGACATGACGTACTGCGATATTTCGCTGAAGACCGGTCCGCACTGGCCACCACCCGATGCCGGCAAACCTTGTTTCTTGATGCAGACGATGCAGCTGTACTTGGGGTCGTCGCTGGGGAAGTAGCCGCAGAAGCTGACCATGTACTTGCGACCTGCGTAGGAACCGTTCTCGCTGACCTGTGCCGTGCCTGTCTTGCCGCTTACCTTGAAGAGCTTGCCGCCGTTGCCTGCTTTCCTGCCAAGACCGCCGCTGACGACGTGCTCCAGACAATACTGGATGTCCTTCAGGGTGGAGGGCTTGCAGATGCGCTCCTTGATGACCTCCGTCGGGAACTCACGCACCACCATGCCGTCCTTGAGTTCTGCTTTCACAAAACGCGGCCTGACCATCTTGCCACCGTTGGCGATGGCATTGTAGAAGGTAAGGGTGCTGATGGGCGGGAGCATCGTGACGTAGCCAATGCTCATCCAGGGCAGGTCGGACTTGCTCCAGAAGCGACCTTTGTCCAAGGGATGCGGAACACGCGGCTCGCCCCTGCCCACGAAGGGAAGGTTGAGAGGGATGCCGACACCCTCGCGGTGCAAGCCATCGACGTAGGCCGCAGGATTGCTACCGTAGGCCTCATCTATGATTTTGCTCACACCGATGTTGCTGCTCTGCCCCAGGATGTCCTTCACCTCGAGTTCACCGTAACTGCGGCGAGGATAGCAGTGATCCTTCATGTTGCGGCCGTGCATGTTGACAATGCCCGGAGCACAATCCACAGTCTTGTTCAAGTCTATCTTTCCATCCTCCAGGGCAACCATAATGCTGGCGGTCTTGAAAGTAGAGCCTGGTTCCCAAAGGTCGCTCACGGCATTATTCTTCATCTCATAATATTCTCCATCCTCTCCGCGAGTCAGATTGACGATAGCCTTCACGTCGCCTGTCTCGACTTCCATCACGACAGCAACACCTATCTCTCCGTTAACGTCATTCTCCTTCAGCTTTTTGCGTAGCGTACGGTCGGCAAAGTCCTGAATGTTGATGTCTAAGGTGGTGAGCAGGTCGTGGCCGTTCTCTGCCGGGGTGTCGATGACAGGCACTCTGCGGTTGCGCACCGTGATAAAGTGCTTCGAGCCTGTCCTGCCGCGCAGAATGCTATCGAAGCTCAACTCAAGTCCACACTTTGCCCGGCTGCTCGTGTCGTTGAAGAGCTCACCGATGGTGCGGCTTGCCAATCCGCCGTAGGGCTTGAGGCGAAGCAGCATCTCGTCGCCATGGAAGCCGCTGCGGTACATGCTCTCCCGGAGTAAAGGCAGCTCCTTGCAGGCACGGTACTGGACGTAGGTGGCAAGCTTGGGATAGATGCGCCAAGAGTACTTGCCGCGCTTCTTGCCTTGAAGCAGACGCTCGCGGAACCACTGCGCGTCGCGGTCGGGGAAGATGCGGGCCAAGCCATCGGCTATGCTGTCGAGGTCAACGCGGAATGCCGAGTCGCGGAAAGCAATGGTGTTTTCCTTGCTGACCGAATCTGGGTCGGAAACGGCGAAGTCCATGTAGAGCGCATACTTGGGCACCGTGCCGGAGAGCACCTGGCGGTCGCACGACAGGATGTTGCCGCGACTGGCGGGTATCGGGGCGGTCTTGCTGTTGCGCCCCACCTCTTTCCAATAGTCGCTCTCGGGCGGCAGCATCGTATAGAGTGCTCTGCCCAGGATATACAATCCAATCAGACACATCAGTACGAAGATGACAACGTAGCGTCTGGGGGCTTTATCCTTCGACCTTCCATCCCCCTTCTGGGGGATTCTTTTATTTTTGTTTTCTTCTGACATTCTTGTTGTTGCCTTGTGGTTCTTTTATCCCCTCAACGGGGTTAGGGGGTCTCTTTAATGATGAACGGTGCAACCTTGCTGGGCAGCAGTGTGCTGTCGCCCTGTTCGCGGAGCTTCTGCTCCAATTGGCTTTGGCGGCAAAGCAGTGTGAGTTCGCTGACGCGGGTGATACTGCGGTAGCGCCAATCCTTAAGCTCCGACTCAAGCTCCGTTTCTTCCATCAGCTCCATCTGAGCCTGGTAGCCGTTGGTGATGTAGAGGAAGATGCCTGCCAGACAGAGCAGCAGCAGCTTCCACTGACTGAGGAACCAGCGAGGCGCAGCGTCCAGCACCTGACGAATGCCGTCGATGGTCAGCTCGTCGGTCTCATCGTCGTCGCTTACCAACGAGCGCATCAGCTTCTCCTTGTCGCTGACGGGCTGCTCTGCTTCAGGAGTTTCTGGGGCCTCAGGAGCCTCTTGAACCTCTTGAGCCTCATCCTGCTCATCAAGCGCATTATCCTCATCAAGCGCAGTCACTTCCTGCAGCTCTTCGAAGCTATCTAATTCTATCTCTGCCATCTTTTCATTTACCATTTAACCATTTACCATTTGTTCTCCCTCCTCCTCGGGGGAGGGTTGGGGAGGGGGCTTTCACCGCGACGCGGAGCTTTGCGCTACGGCTACGCGGGTTGCTGTTCTGCTCTTCTTCGCTGGGGGTGATGACGTTGCGGTTCACTGCCTCGAACGGAGCGTTGCTGCGCCCGAAGACATCGGTCTCCACCTTCCCTTCAACATTGCCTGCCCTCACCATGTTCTTCACCATACGATCCTCAAGGGAGTGATAAGTGAGAATACTGAGCCGCCCGCCCGGACGGAGCAGCTCGGCGGCGGCTGTGAGCATCTGACGCAAAGCGGTCATTTCGCCATTCACCTCAATGCGGAGCGCCTGGAAGACACGTGCCAAGTCTTTTTTCTCGCGGTCGTAACCCATCAAAGGCTTTAGCACCTCCACCAGCTCTGCCGTGGTGGCAATGGTCTTCTGCTGGCGAGCCTTGACGATGGCAGAGGCAATGCGACGGCTGTTCTTCAGCTCCCCATAGAGGTAGAGGATGTCTGCCAGTTGCTCTTCGCTGTACTCCGCCACGATGCGCTGTGCCGTAAGGCTGGCGCGTTGGTTCATCCGCATATCGAGCGGCGCATCGAAGCGAAAGCTGAAGCCGCGCCCCTCCTCGTCGAGGTGATGGCTGCTTACGCCCAGGTCTGCCAGAATGCCGTCCACCTGCTCATGCCCATAGTAGAGCATCCAGTTCTTGAGGAAACGGAAGTTGCTGCGCACGAAGGTGAAATTGTTATTTTCTTTTTCAACTTTTCCCTTTTTCACCTTTTCACCTTCTAACATCGCGTCCTCGTCCTGGTCGAAGCTGTAGAGATGCCCCGTGCCATTCAGACGCCGGAGAATCTCTCGGCTGTGGCCGCCGCCACCGAAAGTGAGGTCTGCATAGATGCCGCCGGGCTTGACGTCCAACCCGTCCACCGCCTCTCTAAGCAGAACCGGCACATGATATTCCTCACACCTCGCGTACATATTATATTATATAAAGACCCCACTATATCTCCCCTTATGGGGAAACTCTCTCCTTTAAGGGAGGGTTGGGGCGGGTCCTTGCATCATTTCTTCCAGGATGTCCCCGGCTTCCTTTTGCTTGTCCAACAGAGCATCTCCTGCCTGTTTGCTCCAGATTTCGATGACTTCATCCATGCCGTTGAAACGCACGTCGCTTTTTATACCGGCATGTTCCAGGCAACGGCGAGGGATAAGCATCCTGCCGTTACTGTCCAAGGTAATGTTCTCTGCATCAACCGTGAAGAGACGCAAAGCCTGCTGCTGACGGCGGTCGAAGGGATTGGTACGGGCCCGAATGGCATCGACACGAGCATCCCACACGCTTTTGGGATAAAGCACGAGACAAGGCTCAAAGAGGTCGCGACGCAACACCAGTCCCTCCTTTTCCTCATTTTTGAGGATTTTGCGGAAAGCGCTGGGCACGAAAACACGTCCCTTCTCGTCCGTTTTGGCATCTATGCTACCTATGAATCTCATCGCATTTTATGAATTCTGGTGCAAAGATATACAATTCCCCACAATTCCCCACACATTCTTCAAACTTTTTTTTCTTAGCACCCCGACATATCATGTTAATAACCTTCTTCCGCGCTCATCCTCCACTCTCGCGAAAGCCTATAAACAAAGGGCATTCAGTACATTATAACATGTCTGAATGCCCTGTTGAAAACTTTTTCCCGCACATTGCAAAACAGGTGGGGGAAAATTCAAGAATATGTCCGCTTACACGTATTCGAGCGTCAGGAGACGATCGGGGGAGAAGACGGTCTGTGCCGTCGTAAGCAGGTCTTCCGGCGTGATGGCGTCGAATCGCTCGAAAAGTTGCTGCATGGAGAACGTGTCGCCGTAATGGAGGTATCGCTTTGCCATACCGATGGCGACATTCTCGAAATTGTCGTACGAGATACCTGTCTGTCCTTTGAGCTGCCGGCGTGCGGCATCAAGGGTATGCTGGGACAAGGGATGCTGCGTGAGCTTGTCCAACTCGTGGGCAACAAGTCGGCGGCAACGGGCACGGTCCTTCGCATCGCAGCCATAATAAACACTCCAAACACCAGTGTCTGTATAAGTCGTGTGGTTGCTCTCGACAGTATAGACCAATCCGTTGCGCTCACGAAGAGCGAGGTTCAGGCGGCTCGACATGGCAGGTCCGCCGAGCATGTTGCTGAGGAAGTACATGTGAAGGTGGCGCGGGTCATCGCCGCCAAAGGTCTGTGCACCGACGACGACATGCGCCTGATGGGTGCCCCGGACCCTCTCTATCTCTCCCTTAAAGGGAGAGGACTCCTTCCCCTCAAAGGGTTGGAAGGATACGTTCTCCCTCCCTTTAAGGGAGGGCTGGGGTGGGTCTATTTTCTCCACTATGCGGAGCACCTTCTCCGGCTCGACGTTGCCAAGCACATACAGCACCATCCTCTCGGGATGATAGAGGCGCTGGGCATAGCGCTGCATGTCGTCGGAGCGGAACGTGCGCAGCGTGTCGGCATCGCCCAGGATGTTACGCCCCAGGGGATGACCGGGGAAGAGCAGGCTCTCGAACTCGTCGTAGATAAGTTCCGAGGGCTGGTCCTGATAGCTCTCAATCTCGTCGATGACCACCTCCACCTCGCGGTTCATTTCCTCTTGGGGATAGGTGCTCCGAAGGGCAATGTCGAGCAGGAGGTCGATGGCGCGTGAGACATGCTGCCCCAGGCAAGTGCAGTAATAGACCGTCTCCTCCTTTCCCGTGAAGGCATTCAGGTCTCCGCCCACGCTCTCCATGCAGGAGATGACCTGCCGTGCCGAGCGCCGACGGGTCCCCTTGAAGGACATGTGCTCGGTGAAGTGCGCCATGCCGCTCTCGCTGGGCAGTTCGTGGCGGGTGCCGGCATCAACGGCGATGCCGAGATAGACGACATCCGTCTGTCCCGGCGCACAGATAATGCGCAAGCCGCAAGGAAGCGTATATGTTACAAACATAATTCAAATTTATTTAATTCAAAATTCAAAATTACCCCCTCGGCGGTACATCTTTCTGTTGTTTGCCTCCAGGACAAGGAGCAGCAGCATTTTGAATTAAAAAAGGCGGGAAGCCTTTTCTGGTGCTCCTCGCCTTCTTTTTATATTTTAACTTAATCGTTTAGTTCTTGAAGAATTCCTTAACGGCCTCGTTGGGAACCATCTGCTCGTCGAAGGAGTAGGAGCCCGTCTGAGGGTTCTTCACCATCTTGATAACCTTGGTGTATGAACGACCTTCGGTTCTACCCGTCTGCAGGGTAGCGACTGCTTTCTTTGCCATAACTTTGAATGTTTATTGGTTATTGCTTATTGGTTATTGAGGCTTTCTGCATTGACAGGCTTCGATAACCTATAACCCATAACCTATAACCTTTAATTATTACTTAATTTCCTTGTGAACAGTCATTCTCTTCAGAATGGGGTTGTACTTCTTGAGCTCCATGCGCTCGGGAGTATTCTTCCTGTTCTTGGTGGTGATGTATCGAGACGTACCGGGCAGACCGCTCTGCTTCATCTCGGTGCACTCCAGAATCACCTGGATTCTGTTGCCTTTAACTTTCTTTGCCATGTTTCTTAATGTTTATTGGTTATTGGTTATTGCTTATTGTCTTGTGGTTACTGGTTATTGTCTTTCTTTCGCTGTGTCAACGAGCCTCAATAACCCATAACCTATAACCTATAACCATTAATTTTAGCCGATTACACGAATGTTCTTCCAATCACAATAGCCCTTTGCCACTGCATTCTTCAGAGCGGCGTCGAGTCCAACCTTGTTAATGTAGCGCAGACCGGAAGCGCTGATGCTCAGACTGATCCAGCAGTCCTCTTCTACATAGTAGAACTTCTTGGTGAACAGATTCACGTCGAAGCTCCTCTTCGTGCGACGCTTGGAGTGCGACACGTTGTTGCCAATCATGGCCCTTTTTCCGGTAATTTGACAAATCTTAGCCATTTCTAATCTTTCCTTTTTTGTCTATTCCAATAGACGACTTTTTCCAAACCGGCTGCAAAGGTACGACATTTTTTCATTCCACCAAGCATTTTCCCCCTTTTTTCTTATCTAATATGTGTTTTTTGTCATACGGGCGCAGTCTATTCGCACAAATCCCATTCGTCGCGCCAGCGGATGACGGGTTTACCGTCTTCAAACTCAATGGGCAGCCAGATGTAGCGGGCATCGCTGGGATGGCGCGGTCGCCAAATGTCGGCCATGAAGACCCATCGGTATCTACTATTTGACGATTTACTATTTACTATTTCCAGGATATAGGTGCTCTGTCCACCGAAGGTCAGTTCAGCTTTCGGTCCCCGGCAAGGGTTGGGGTGCTGCGTCCAAGGCCCCCAAATGCTGGTAGCGGAGAACATGCGGGCCTCGTTGGGATCCCAGCCGGTGCAGCCGGAAGTTATCATCCAATAGGTGCCCTCGTGCTTGAAGATGGCAGGCGCTTCGTTGTGACCCGCTGGTGCCAGACGGGTGTAGTGGCCTGTGTGGTGCAGGTAGTCACCCGTCAGTTCGGCAATGTGGAGCGTCAGGTTATCCTCCGAGCTAAAAATGTGGTAGGCCTTACCGTCGTCGTCCACGAAGAGCGTCATGTCGCGCGACATCTGCCCTGTGCCGAAATCACGTTTCACATACAGCCCCTGCTTCACAGCCTCTAACCAGGCAGGCGTCCACTGCTCCTTGAAGTTGTCTGCATTCAAGGTGTCAATCGTAGCAAGTTCCTTCTCTCCGAACTCCACAGGCCATGTGCCGGCATCGGCTCTCTGGGAATAGAGAAAACGGTACGGGCCTTCGGGACGGTCGCTGACGGCCACCCCATAGCGGGCCGCATCATATCCGCGACCCTTCAGCTCCAAGTGGAACCACATGCAGAACTGCTTCGTCACGGGGTTATAGATGACTTTGGGACGCTCCAGGATGCAGCCGCGCTCGATGTCTGAACCCTTCTCGTCGCTCACACTCAGAGCCACACCGCAATTGCGCCAGTTGACCAAATCCGTGGAGGCGTAGCAGGTGACGCCCACCAGCGCAGCGGACGTGTGGTCGCTCTTGTGCTCGCCGAACCAATAGTAGGTGTCGCCATACTTCAAGACTCCGCCGCCGTGGGCATTGATGTGAACGCCCGTATTGTCGGGCCAAAGCTCACCGCTACGAACAGTTCGCCTTTCGCTCTGCGCCGCCGAGGGCAAAGCCAGCAGGAATGCAAGTAGAATACAAATCTTTCTCATTGTGTCTTTTTTGTCAGGAATCGTTTCCCGCGTCACCCCGCGTCAAACGTGAAACAAAATTACACCTTTCGGCTCAACTGTGCAAGGAAAGGAGTCTTTTTGTTGTAAACAATGAGCTTTTTTCGTGATTTTCGTGTTCATACAGCAGGAATCCCCATGTGGCACACAAGTTTGTGGTCTGCAAACTTGTGTACCACGCGATTTTTTTCTATTTTTGCAGAGGCTTAACCATATTCACTATGAAAACTCGAATCCTTTTGCTATGCTTTGCTCTGACACAAGCTGTCCGTTCCTCTGCCGAGGACTTCTTTGTGACTTCGCCCGACGGAAGCTTGAAAGTGACCGTTTCCCTTTCCGACGAAGGCAGACTCTCCTATTCCGTTAGCCGAGACGGGAGAGCGATTGTCGATGAATCGCCCTTAGGACTGAAAACCTCTGTCATCGACTTTACGGAAGGAGTGGAACTTGTGGAGAGCGAGAACGGCTCTGTTGATGACAGCTACACCCTGCCTGTGGGCAAACGCAGCCAGTACCGCGACCATGCCGGCACGCTCTCTGTGCTCACGAAGAAGGGAACGTGGCAGCTGGAGGTTCTGTTCCGCGTCTATGACGACGGCTTCGCTTTCCGCTATGTGATTCCCAAATACAAGCACACCAATGCCATCCTCACCGACGAGGCGAGCCGCATCCGCGTAGCCAACTGGAAGAACTGCACCGCCTGCCAGTTCTTAGGAAACTCAGGCGGAAACGACCCCAACTACCCCTACGAGGGGCTTTACACGAAATACACCACTTGGCAAACCCTGCTCGACACAGGCGACAGGCGGTACAACTCCCCTACCCTCGTCTATAACGGCAAGGACTATCTGCTCATCTCCGAAGCCGACTGCCGAAGCTTCTTCTGCACCTCGCTGACCAAAGCCGAGGAGCAAGTGGGCGAGTTCTCTTACAGCTGGACGGGCGCAACAAAGGACTATGCCGAGGAGAAGACATACCGCATCTCCTGCCCCCTGCCGTTCCAGACACCATGGCGAATGGTGGTCTGCGGTACGGCAAAGGCCATCTTCGAGACCACCATGACGGAGAACCTCTGCCCACCCACCACGATGACCGACCTCAGCTGGATCAAGCCGGGCGTTGCAGCCTGGTATTGGGGCGGCTCGGACGGCAACAAGAGCGAGATAAGGGAGGCATACGGCGGGATTCACGACGGCGAATGGGCACACTGCGAGCTGGCGGCCGACATGGGCTGGTCGTACTATCTGGTCGATGCGGGTTGGAGCAGTTCGTGGTTTCCGAAGTTCACGGATGATGCTGGCGAGAGAGGCGTCGATTGCCTGCTTTGGCAGACAGCCACCCTCAGCAGCAACCAGTCCTTCTCGAACGAGAACATGGAAGCAACGCTGAAGAAGTATCAAGGCTGGGGCTTCAAGGGTGTCAAGGTCGATTTCTGGGAAGACGACTCCCGCGAGACCATGACGCGCATGGAGAACCTCTATAAGGCGGCGGCGAAGTACAAGATGCTGGTCAACCTGCACGGATGCACACGGCCTTCAGGCCTGCGCCGCACCTATCCGCACATTATGACGCAGGAGGGCATCTACGGCGGCGAACAGCAATTCTGGCACGCAAAGAAGAACACCACCCAGCACCATCTCGATGTGCTCTTCACCCGCAACGTGGTGGGGGCGATGGATTTCACGCCGGGCGACTTCGCCACCTGGCGGGGCAGCCTCTTGACGCAAAGAAGCCAGGGACACCACCTCGCGCTGACCGCGCTCTTCGAGAGCGGCATCGTACACATTGCTGAAGCACCGCAGAACCTTCGTTACTTCATCGGTCGCGACATCATGAAACGCCTGCCTGCTGCCTGGGACGAAAGCTTGCTCCTGGAGGGCACCCCCACGTCCTACGCCACCGTTGCCCGCAGGAAAGGCAGTGACTGGTGGGTGTCGGGCATTTCGGTGAACGAACGCACCTGCCGCGTGAAGCTGGACTTCCTCGAAGAGGGAACGACCTACACGGCCTACATCTATCGCGACGGCTCGTGCCGCACTGACCTCAAGTTCGAGAAGAAACAAGTGACGAAGGACAAGAGCCTCAGCATCAAGGAACTGAGCGAAGGCGGCTTCCTTATGCAGATTTCGCCGGACGACAACCTCGATGTGCCGCTGGAACGCACCACCTACGAGGCCGAAGCAACAGGCAACACGCTTTCCGGCAGTGCAAAACGCAAGACCTACGACGCGCTCCATGCCTCTGGAGGCAGCTTCGTGGGCGATGTCGGCAACGGCGCGAAGATACAGTTCAACCGCATCAAGGCCAGCCATACGGGCGACTACATCCTTACCATATATTATATATCGCGCGACACCAGACCGGCAAAGCTCCTGGTCAACGATGTGCAGATAGGCGACACCATTTTCTACCAGAGCAACGGCGACTGCACAAGCACATGGAATCCTGAAGGCATGGGATGGAAGATGTTCCCCATCAAACTCAACGAGGGCAGCACAAACACCATCACCATACAGTCATACAATGACCTCTGGGCACCCAACTTCGACCGCATCACCATCCACCCTGTGCTCTCCGACGAGGAGGCAGACGGAATAGGAAGCCCCCTCCCAGCCTCCCCCTTTGGGGGAGGAGAAAGCGGGCTGTATTATGATTTGCAAGGTCGAAGAGCAGACCCAAACAAAGCACTCTCCCAAAGGGGGAGCGGGGAGGGGGCTAGAATCTACATCCACGAAGGAAAGAAACTATTGAAACGATGAGATATTTTATTCTTTATGCATTGCTGGGCTGGGCATGTTTCTGCTCGGCCCAGACAGAAAGAGACGCCTGCACCAGCATCATGGTGGGCAAGAAAGCATCTGTCGATGGCTCGGTGATGACGAGCCACACCTGCGACTCCTGGTACCGCACTTGGATGAGCATCGAGCCTGCCAAGGACTACCCCCGCGACACCATCATGAGCATCTACGAGGGACTGATGCACACGGAGCACCAGAAGGACATGACGGGCGTGAAGGAAAAGGGAACCATCCCGCAGGCACGCCATACCTACCGCTTCCTCAATACGGCCTATCCTTGCCTCAACGAGAAGCAACTGGCTATGGGCGAGACGACCATCAGCGGTCGCGACACCCTACGGAACAAGGAGGGGCTTTTCCTTATCGAGGAACTCCAGCGCGTCGCTCTGCAACGCTGCACGACGGCACGCGAAGCCATCCGTCTCATGGGCAGCCTCATCAAGGAGTATGGTTACGGCGACAGCGGCGAGTGCCTCACCATTGCCGACCCCACCGAGGTATGGATATTCGAGGTGTTCGGCGAAGGGCCGAAGCAGAAAGGCGGCGTGTGGGCAGCCCAGCGCATCCCGGACGACGAGGTGGCCGTCAGTGCCAACATCTCCCGCATCGGCAGGCTCGACCTCTCCGATACCGACCACTTCATGGCTTCGGACAACGTCTTCTCCGTCGCCAAGCAACTGAAGCTTTGGGACGGCAAGAGTGAGTTCTCCTTCTGGAAAGCCTACTCGGGCGGCAACTACTTCGACGAGCCGAAGAACTACAGCGTGCGCGAACTCTTCATCATGCAGCAGATAGCTCCCGATGCTGGCTTCACCAACGACCTCGAAGAGCTTCCGCTCTCGGTGAGACCGAAGGAGAAGCTCTCCGTCCAGACGGTTTCCAAGCTCCTTGGCTCCTACTACGAAGGCACGGAGCAGAGCCTGTCCTGCCGCATCGACTCACTCGCGAAGGATGGCGACGGGGTGAAGCTCAAAGGAGGCAAGCCCTTGATAAGCAACCCGTGGATGCGTCCCGACGAAATCCGCCGCTATGCCGGCTTGCTGAACGACTCGACGATGGCAAACATCCGCACGGTCAGCGTGTCGTGGTGCGCCTACAGCACTGTCATCCAGCTACGCTCGTGGATGCCCGACGCGATTGGCGGCGTGGCTTGGATAGCACTCGACAACCCCGGCCAGTCGCCGCGCTTCCCCGTCTTCGCAGGCAACACGGAGCTGCCCATGATGCTCGGCGTCTGCGGTCAGCACCGCAAACGCGACGATGCCGCCCTCTGGCACTACCGCGAAGCCAACCGCATCTCCTCGCTGAAATGGGGACAAACGCGCCAATCCCTACAGGCGGCACAACAATACTTCCTCGACAAAGCAGAGCGTGAACAATCCTTCGTAGAACATACCTGGTGGAACACCGATGAGAAGCAGCGAACCGCCTTCCTCAACGGCTACACCGCCGACTTCTTCAATGCCACCATCGGCCGCTGGGACGAACTCGCCAGCAAATACTGGCGCCAGTTCTGGTCAGGGTTCTAAGACAAACTAAAACAAAATGTTCACCACTTGGTGTAACACCACTTGGTGAACATTTTATTATTGCTTCCTTCTACCTTATATTCAGCTCGTTGGTTAATTATTGTTAATGTTCACCAAATGGTGTTACACCAAGTGGTGAACATTAAAAATATCATCTATCCAACAGCCTCCGGCATTTCTTGACTGCTGCAAATTCAATCCAACCCTGCATTACACGACCATTACACAACAGGTGTAAACCTTTTACACTATATATGTAAAGATTTTACACCTTGCGTGTAAAGAAGTTACATCTCGTGTGTAAGGCCGTGTAGTGCAAGCATCTATCACACCATCTATCACCTCGCAACAAACGAATATATAGCAAGGTAGGCTGAAAGGTCTTCTGCTCTTCCGAGCAACAGAACGGGTAGTGCTAACAACTATATTTAGCCGTTTGGTTCAAAGGCAACATGATGTGGCATCAGCCACTGGGACGAACTCGCCCGCAAGTGCTGGCCGCCAGTTATGGGCAGGATTTTGAAAAGGAAATAGCCTCTTTTTCCCTTCCTTTATTATAATAAGGAGAAAAGTGATGGATTTATGAGCCTTAAATGTGCGATGTTTGACAAATAATTCTTATATTTGTACCCTCAAAGAACAGCCCTGATGTTGAATTTAACACCTTATCATGCCAAGTTTTTTGCCCACTACCTGAAACGGCGGTTGCCAGCAGATGATGTGGGCAAGCTTACTGCATCCCTGCATGATGCCCAGGTGGACTTGACACCCCATCAAATTGATGCGGCACTTTTTGCCTTCAAGTCACCGCTTTCGCAGGGTGCTATACTGGCTGACGAGGTGGGTCTTGGCAAGACGATAGAAGCAGGCATCATCCTGTCACAGCATTGGGCAGAACAGAAACGTCACTTGCTCATTATATGCCCTGCCAACTTGCGCAAGCAATGGTCGGCAGAGATGATGGATAAGTTCTTCCTGCCATCCAGCATTTTAGAGAAAAAGAGTTTTGACGAGGACATAGAAGCAGGCATCTTGAACCCGTTTGACCGACAGGGTATTGTCATTTGTTCTTATCAGTTTGCTTGTGCCAAGGCCGCTTATCTCCGTCACACGGCATGGGACTTGGTGGTTATTGACGAGGCGCATCGTCTGCGCAATGTCTATAAGCCCACCAACCGCATTGCCAACACCATCAAGGAAGCCTTGTTGCAGCGCAAGAAGATCTTGCTGACAGCCACACCTTTGCAGAACTCCATTCTTGAACTCTATGGACTCGTTTCCATCATTGATGAGTTCGTGTTTGGCGACTTGAAAAGCTTCAAGAGCCAGTTCAGCAAGATATTGACCGACAAGGATTACCGTTTGCTCCGTAACCGTCTGCAGCCTGTTTGCAAACGTACGCTTCGCCGACAGGTTCTGGAATATATCCAATACACCAAGCGCATAGCCATCTGCGAGGAATACTACCCGACGGACAACGAGCAACAGCTCTATGAATTGGTGTCGGCTTATCTTCAACGTCCCAAACTCTATGCTTTGCCCAACAGTCAGCGACAACTGATGACCATGATTCTTCGCAAGCTATTGGCTTCATCAACATACGCCATCTATGGTACGTTGACCCGCCTTATAGAGCGTTTGGAGGAGATGCTGGAGCGGCAGAATGTGAAGATGGAGCTTGAACCTTCGTCCTTCGATTATGACAGTCTTGAAGACAACATTGACTATTGGACAGAGGCTGACGAAGAGGAAACGACTTCAATGCTTGCGGAACCAGAACCAGAAGAACTGCTGCACCCATACGAGGCAGAAAAGATTAAGAATGAGATGGCAGACCTACGGGAGTTTCAGGCATTGGCGGCGAAGATTCGCAAGAACAGCAAAGCAGAGCACCTGTTCGTGGCACTGAACAAGGGTTTTGAGGAGTTGGAGCGATTGGGAGCCAATAAAAAAGCCTTGCTCTTCACGGAATCTCGCCGCACGCAGGACTTCCTCTTTGAACTCTTCGAGAAGAATGGCTACAAGGGAAAGGTCGTTCTGTTCAATGGTTCCAACAACGACAGGCAATCCACAGCCATCTACAAGGCATGGCTCGACAAACATCGCGGGAGCAGTAAGGTTACAGGTTCTGCCACAGCAGACAAACGCGCAGCACTTGTAGAATACTTCCGCGACACAGCCACCATTATGATTGCCACCGAAGCCGCAGCAGAAGGTATCAACCTGCAGTTCTGTTCTCTTGTGGTCAACTATGATATGCCTTGGAACCCCCAGCGAATAGAACAGCGCATCGGCCGTTGCCACCGCTACGGGCAGAAGCATGATGTGGTGGTCATCAATTTCCTGAACAAGAGGAATGCTGCCGATGTTCGCGTTTATGAACTTTTGAACGAGAAGTTCCAACTGTTCAGCGGTGTCTTTGGTGCCAGCGATGAGGTCTTGGGAAGCATCGGCAACGGCGTGGATTTCGAGAAACGCATCACGCAAATCTACAACGAATGCCGAACGACCGAGGAAATAGAACGTGCTTTCGACCAATTGCAAGAGGAACTGCGCACGGATATTTCCGACAAGATGCTCCATGCCCGTTCCGTGTTGTTGGAAAACTTCGACGAATCGGTGGGCGAAAAACTGAAGATGCACCTTGCCGCTACGCTCAATCATCTCAACCTCTTTGAGAAGCGTTTGTGGGAACTGACGGAATATGCTTTGAACGGCCAGGCAACCTTCGACGAAGACACGCATACGTTCACCTGCGAAGATAACACCTACTGTATGGTTGTACCTAAGGAGGGAGAACGCAAAAGCGATGTTTGGGTGCCCGACCATGCGCAGGTCTATCGTGTGGGACACCCCTTGGCACAACACATCTTGAAGCAGCACCTCTCTCTCAATCTGCCTACGCACGAAGTTACTTTCGACTATACACACACACCAGTCAAGGTGGCTTTTCTGGAACGACTGATAGGACAGTCTGGTTGGATGCACATAGAACAGTTTACAATCGAAACGTCCGAAGCAGAAGACTATTTGCTTATAGCCTGCTATACAGACGAGGGCCATCTTGTTCCGCCAGATGTGGCTGAACGCATGTTTTCCCTTTCGGCCAAAGATGGCAGTCCTGCACTGATGAGTGCAGAAATGGCAGAAATCATTGACTATGACATCAGGGAACAGAAAGAAAAGGCGCAAAGTGAGAACTATCGGCGCAACCAAACCTTCTTTGAAACGGAGATAGAGAAAATCAATCTTTGGGCAGACGACATAAAGATTGGCTTAGAGCGGGAAATAAGCGACCTCGATGTGGAAATCAAACTCCGAAAGACCGAAGCCCGTAAGGCGGTGGACTTGGAAGAAAAGATTGCTGCCCAACGTCTCGTGAAAGACCTCGAACACCAGCGCAGCGAGAAACGCCGCTGCCTGTTTGATGCCCAAGACGAAGTGGATGCCCGCAAAGACCAACTTTTCGACGAAGTGGAGCAAGCCCTTCGGCAGAGACGAGCCACAGAAGAGACGTTATTTAACATAAGATGGAGAATCATTTAATACACGAACATAATTATGGATACAAAGAAGAATGAAGAGCAAGATGTTCGCTGGCTACAGCGTTTTGCCAACTACAGGAAAGCTCTGGCAAAGCTAAGCAAAGCCGTGGTGATTGTCTCTTCCAAGATGGAGGAAGATGAAGATCGGGACGAACTGCTGGAGGAAGGACTTATCCAACGCTATGAATATACCCATGAGTTGGCATGGAAGGTGATGAAAGACTATGCCGAGTATCAAGGAATAACAGGCCTCAATGGTTCCAGAGACGCCATTCGCCAAACTTTACAGTTCGGGTTGATAGACGATGAGAATTGGATGCGCTCTATTGCTGACCGAAATCTGACGTCACATCAATATGACGAAGACACGGCTGCGGCCATCATCGAAAACATCATTCACATTTATTATCCTCTTTTCGTTAAATATGAAAGAGTCATGTTAAAGAAATCTGGATTAGAACCAGAAGAATTATTCCCAGAAGAATGAAATACGGATTAAAGGATGAACAATGGATTATTCTTTGCAATACATTTGCAAAGAATCCTCATATAGAGAAAGTCATCTTGTATGGTTCACGTGCGAAAGGAACATATAAGCCCTTCTCTGATGTGGATATCACATTAGTAGGGAAGAGTTTATCGACAGATGATTTGACTGACATGATGAATGCCATTGATGATTTATTACTTCCATACATGTTTGACATTTCTCTCTATCACAAACTGAAGAGTCCAGAATTACTTGACCATATTAGCAGAAGAGGCATTGTCATTTATCATCGAGAACAATAAAAAGCAAGTATAATTGAATGAAAGAATTTGCAATAAGATATAAGTGGGTTATTATTATAGGATTAATTTTAGTAGTATTATTCCCAATAGCATTAAACTACATATTATTAATTCCAATAAACGCTCCAGTATTGGGGGAGAGTAATGGCTGGTTGGCTTTTTGGGGATGCTATTCAGGTGCTATTATTAGTTCTGCGATTGCTTTTATGATTTTGTTTATCCAGCGTAAGGACAATCATCAAGAGAATAGTAACAATAGGCAATTTGAACTAAATATCATAACGTATCAGCAACAATGCCAATGGTTAAATGCCTTTCGAAACGCATCTATAGCCAATATAAATGCATATAAAGCAGACTACCTAAAAGAAATCATTGATCTTATTCGAAGTAAAGATTTAGGAAAGATACAACAAAAAATCAAAGAGGTTTTTGAAAACCTGACAAAAACGGACACAGAGGTTGCCATAGTGATGCCACCAAGACGATTACAGAACAATAACTTAATTTCATATAACAATAAAAGGATTGAAATTTACGATATATATTCCGCTATTGTTTACGATCTACAGGTTATTGCTATTTATTATTGTTTAGACGTATCAAAAAAAGATTTTGATAAAAATCCATCTGTGGCGAGTACCGCATCAATTAACTTAAAAAATATCCTCGCAGGACTTAAGCCTGAAGACAAACTAGACTACAATCAAGTTTTTGCAATCGCCAACCAATTAATTTCTTCTGTTCCTACACTTTTCCACAACTACAGAGAAGCTGCCGTAAATTGTATTGGTGAAGAACAAATAAGAATAGAAAAAGAACTAAGTCATAATATATGAATCAAAATAGATTACAGAAGTTAGAACTGACGTGGATTGGGAAGGATGAGGAACGAGAAGCCATAGAGCCGCGTATCCTTATCGAAGACCCCAAATACAGCTACGGTGATACCGAGAGTGGCAACATGCTCATTCACGGAGACAACCTATTGGCACTAAAAGCCCTGGAGCAGGAGTATTCAGGAAAGGTGAAGTGTATCTATATTGATCCGCCGTACAATACGGGAAATGCTTTCGATTTTTACGATGATAGTATTGAACATTCTATCTGGTTAGGATTAATGAAAGAACGTTTGCTCTTTCTTCAACGCTTGCTATCTGAAGATGGTTGCATTTGGATACAAATAGATGATGAAGAACAAGCATATCTTAAAGTCTTATGTGACGAAATTTTTGGCAGAAATAATTTCGTTAATATGATTTCTGTCAATATGAAGAGTACTGCTGGTGCTTCTGGAGGAGGCGAAGACAAAAGACTAAAGAAGAATTGTGAATACATCTTATTGTATGCAAAAGACTATAGCAAGCTTCCCATGTTTAGTGCTGCTTATGAATATACAGAGATGTATGATGTGGTATGCCAATGCAGGAAAAATGGTATCAGTTGGCATTACACCTCTGTAATTGTTAATAAGGGAAACAAAGAGTATATAGGTTCCGCCTTAGATGGAGATGGAAACGAAATCAAGATTTATAGAAGAGCTGGATATATTATTAAATCTATAAAACAAGTTATGGAAGATGAGCACCTTTCTGAAAAAGATGTTTATTATAAATATAGTAAAAGTATTTTTGAAGCAAAAGATGCTCAGACATCAATTAGAACGCGCATCATTGATTTTAAGGAAAAAAACTCTATCCATGACGACCTCGTTTCAATAGAATATATTCCTAAAACAGGACGAAACAAAGGCTTATTGTATGAACAGTTTTATAAAGGAGATAAGTGCAGATTGTTTGCGTGGCTTAAGGACATTGGCGAAATAAAAGATGGTGTTCTATATAAAAAAGATATCCAAGGTACATATTGGAATTTGTCATCTCATCTGAACAACTTAACTAAAGAAGGAAATGTTCAATTTCCAAAAGGGAAAAAGCCAGAATATTTAATTGGTCGAGTTGTGGAAATGTGCACCAATCCAGGTGACCTTGTCCTTGACAGCTTTCTCGGCTCTGGCACGACTGCTGCCGTTGCCCAAAAGATGGGAAGAAGATATATAGGTATAGAATTGGGCAACCATGCTTATACCCATTGTTACCCCCGTCTGAAAATGGTGACAGACGGCACAGACCAAGGCGGCATCAGTAAGGCTCAGAATTGGAAAGGCGGCAGTGGCTTTAAGTTCTACGAGCTGGCTCCAAGCTTGCTAAAACATGACAAGTTTGGCAACCTCATCATCAACAAGGACTATAATGCCGATATGCTGGCCGCAGCGATGGCAAAACAGGAGGGTTATACCTATCAGCCCGATGCTTCGCTCTACTGGAAACAAGGCCAAAGCTCTGAGCATGATTATATCTACACCACAACCCAGTTCCTGACAGTGGAGAGCCTTGATGCCATCAGCGAGACAATGACCGAGGACGAAAGCCTCCTCATTTGCTGCACCTCCTTCCAGAATGCCTGTACAACCCATCATCCTCGCATCACCGTCAAGAAAATCCCCCAGATGCTCCTCGGCCGCTGCGAGTTCAACAAAGATGACTATTCCCTGAACATCATCGACATGCCCCAGCTTGACCTTGAAGAAGATGATCATTTCATCGAAGAAGAAGCCACCGAGGAAGAGCCTCCCGTAAAAGAAAAGAAACCAATCCAAGGGACGTTATTTTAATCATTTTTAATCAACATGAATATCTACAATATATATTGTGATGAAAGCTGCCATTTAGAGAATGGCAGAAATCGGGACTTCGCCATGGCTATAGGTGGAATATGGTGTGCAGAAGAGAAAAAGAAACAAATCTTTGCACGTATCCGCGAGATAAAATCTGAGCATGGAATAGCTCACAATGCGGAAATAAAGTGGAACAAAGTATCACCTGCACAACTTCCTTATTACCTTGATTTGGTCAACTATTTCTTTGATAATAGCGAATTACATTTTCGCGTTGTAGTCATACCAGACAAACGAAAACTTGACCATAAAACTTTTCATCAGACCCATGATGAGTTTTATTACAAGATGTATTTTACAATGTTGAAAACAATTTTTGAACCTAATTGTCGTTTCAATATATATTTGGACATCAAAGATACCCGTGGACAGAAAAAGGTGGAAAAGCTACATGAATACCTATGTAATTCCCATTATGATTTCAACCGTGAACTAATAAACAGGGTACAACAGATTCGTTCACATGAAGTGGAACTTCTCGGTTTAGCGGATTTGTTAATTGGGGCATTGACATACGTCCACCGTGGAATGAAAACAAGTAAGGCGAAGTTGGCTCTTATTGAACGCATAAAACAGCGAAGCGGATACACTCTGATGTCGAGCACCCTTTATCGGGAAAATAAATTCAACATCTTTATATGGAGGGGGGCTAATGGCTGACAAAGAATACTTTGAATTACCTTCGCTAATAGAACTGTCCGATTATGGAGGTGATTTTGCTCGTTATCTTGAAGCCGTATATGAGTTGTTCAAGCATGACTTTATTGAACATCGTCCTGTATTTCGTGGTATCAGATTAGGACTAAAGAAACACCCTCTTTATAAAGGAAAAGAAGCTACTTTTTGGCACATGACCTCAGAAGGAGAAAATGAAGACGAGCGAGAGCCAGACATGCGTCGTTTGGAACGAATCCAATGGCCTGCTGAAATGATAAAAAAATCAGAGCATCCATACCTTAAGGTTTGGGAGAATACTCGTAGCGGAAAAACTAATATCCTTATTTATCATGAAGCAGAACATTATCTTGTCGTATTACGAAAAGAGAAAAATTATGTTCTTCCATGGACAGCGTATTTGGTGACTTATGACTTCCGAGAAAAGAAACTCCTGAAAGAGTATGAATCGTACATAAAATGCAAGGAGCGGTAAAAAACCGCCCCCGTTTCTCTTTCAACGCATGGTTGGTGAGATGGTGCAAAGTTAATGCTTTTTTATGTATTAACAAGAAAAAGGTAACAATAATAAAGATTTTTTAACACAAGTATGAACATAATAGCCAACAATATCAAGCAACGGATGTCTTTGCGGGAGCCTTTGGGCAGGGCATTGGATGTCGTGGTGAAGCTGACGGATGAACTGTCGCTGAAGAAGCCTGCTCAGGAAGAGAACGAGGCTTTCATCAATGGAGAGTTGGAAAAGGCACAGAAGGTGTGTCCGTTGTGCCGCGACTTTGAACGTGAGTTCCCTTCGTTTGCCTTCTCCATTGCCACGGGCATTGGCAAGACAAGGCTGATGGGCGCTTGCATAGCCTATCTGTATTTGAAGAAGGGCATCCGTCATTTCTTTGTGTTGGCCCCCAACCTGACTCTCTATGAGAAGCTGATACGCGACTTCGGCGACCCGTCGTATGAGAAGTATGTGTTCAAGGGCATTGCTGAGTTTGTGCATAACCAGCCCGTCGTCATCACTGGGGACAACTATGAACAGGCAAGCTCTAACCAATTGTTTGGGGAGAAGGAAATACAAATCAACGTGTTCAACATCTCCAAGTTCAACACAGACAACAAGGAGTCGAAGAAGGGAACGCCCAAGATGAAACGGCTGAGCGAGTATTTGGGACAATCATATTTCAAATACCTTGCTGGGCTTGATAACCTTGTGATACTGATGGATGAAGCTCACCGTTACCATGCCGATGCCTCTCGCAAGGCCATTAACGAGCTTCGCCCCATCCTCGGTTTGGAAATGACAGCCACTCCCTACGACGAAAAAGGCAAAGCGTTCAAGAACATTGTGTTTGAATACAATCTTGCCGAGGCGCTGGCAGAGGGGAAATATGTGAAGAATCCAACAATAGCCAAACGCAAGAACTTTGAAAAGAAAGACCAACTGCCCGAAGAGTTGGATGTGCTGAAGCTGGAAGATGCTATCAGTGTGCATGAACATACGAAACTACATTTGGAGTTGTATGCCAAGGAAAACAATGTGCCATTGGTGAAGCCGTTTATCTTGGTTGTATGCAAGAACATTCAACACGCCAAGGATACTGTTGACTTAATAGAGAACAAAATTTATGACGGGAAGTATAAAGGCAAGGTGCTCCAGATAGACAGTTCTACGAAAAAGGATGATGAAATAGACCAGCAGTTCGTGACACTCGAAAAGCCAGACAACAAGATTGAGATTGTCGTGCACGTGAACATGCTGAAAGAAGGGTGGGATGTGACAAACCTTTATACCATTGTTCCACTTCGGGCGGCAGATGCCATTACGCTGGTAGAGCAGACCATAGGGAGAGGCTTGCGTTTGCCATACGGTGGCAAACGGACGGGAAATGATGAGGTGGATAAGCTGACCGTCATTGCCCATGAAAACTTTGAAGAGGTTGTCAAAAGGGCAAAAGACCCGAACTCGTTGCTCAACAAGGTCAGCTTTGTGGAACTGGATGATGAAGACTTGAAGCCCAATACAAGTACGGTCGTTTCGGGACAGACAGCTATTCAACAGAAATTTCAGGAACAAAAGGAAAAGGCGACTACACAGTATGAAAAGGCCAAGGCTCAATCACTCTATGATGCAAGAATGGCGGTATGGGAAGCCATTCCCAAACTTAACACACAAGTGAAGAGCAAGGAGGAGTTGAAGAAGCCAGAGAACCTGAAGAAGATAAGACAAGTTACCATCGACCTGATAAAAGAAAAAGCACAGGTATCCAATCCTTTGTTTGCAGAACAGGAAGCCGCAGAACAGATAGCGCAAGTGGAGACTGTGCTGAAAGCTGTCACAGAGGACTTCGTCAATAACATCATTGAGATTCCACGTGTTGTTATTGAGCAACCCGTTGCAAAGGCCGTTTTCCACGACTTTGACCTGGACACGACATCTGGATTCTCGTTGCCAGACCTGAAGGCGGAAATTTTGCGCATCGGCTTGGTAAACGATGAAGTGGAGACGCTGCAAGCACAATTGAGCGGTTTCTATGGCGACCCTGTCAGACAGATTGTAATGCAATTGATGGACATTGACGAGATTGACTACGACGAGAACTCCGAACTGCTGTACAAGTTGGCAGGGCAGGCTGTGGAAGCCGTTGGAAAAGATACGGGCGAAGACGTAAACCTTGTTAACAAGGTGCATCAATTCAGAAAAGCCATCGCGAGTGCAATTTACAGGCAAATGGAACAACACTTCACGTTGGAAAAGATCGAGACAGGACATTCAAGAGTTTTGCCATTCACTGGTTTGCGCGAACAGCATTTGACAGAAGATACAGCATACGGCAGACAAGATTACAAGATTCCTGTAGCCCAGAAGTCTTGGGGTCCCAAAATTATCTTTACAGGCTTTCTGAAGTCCTATTATCTGCAATACAAATTCGACAGCTCTACAGAATTGGATTTCGCTTTCGTGCTGGAAACGGATAATTCCGTCATCAGGTGGTTACGTCCAGTCCCTGGTCAGTTCCGCATTTATTGGGATAGCGGCGCACACCTTTATGAGCCAGACTTCATCGTTGAAACCGCTGCCTATATCTACATGATTGAAACCAAAATGCGTAAAGAGATGACAACTGACGAAGTACTGGCAAAGAAAGAGGCTGCGGAGAACTATTGCAAAGTGGTGACTGGGTACACAACAGCCAACGAAGGGAAGCCATGGAAGTACGTCCTCGTTCCACATGATGTGGTTGACAGGACATTTTCATTTCAATACATCTTGTCCAATAGTTAAAATTGAAATATATGAAACGAATACTTTTTGTCTGTCACGGGAACATCTGCCGCAGCCCGATGGCTGAGTTCGTGATGAAGGATATGGTGAAGAAGGCAGGACTCGGGGACAAATTCTACATCGAGTCGGCAGCCACTTCGACGGAAGAGATTGGCTGCGAGGTCTATCTGCCCGCCAGGCGCAAACTGGCAGAGCATGGCATTTCGTGCAAGGGAAAGATTGCCCGGCAAATAACGCGAAGCGACTACAACGAGTTCGACCTGCTGATAGGAATGGACAGCTACAACATCCGCAACATGACGTGCATCTGCGGAGGCGACCCCGAAGGGAAAATCCACAAGCTGCTGGACTACACCGACCGGGGAGGCGATGTGGCAGACCCGTGGTACACCAGAGACTTCGAGGCCGCCTGGCGCGACATCAGCGAAGGCTGTGAGCGGCTTCTGGAATCGCTCATGCCTTAATAGACCGCCGCGTGGGAACAATTTTTCACTTTTCACCTTTCACTTTTCACTTTTTTTCGTACCTTTGCAGGCAAAGTAACCCACTTAAACGAATGAAACCCATGAAAAAAGTAATTAGCATCATCGCATTATCGTTCGCGGTTATTGCCGCCTACGGACAGTCCAACCACTACCTGACGAAGGAGGAGGCTCCGCTCGACACCATGTTCATCGGCGCACCGCCGGCATTCGGTTCGCTGCTGTTCGAGCAAGACTTCCACATGTACCAGTACGGCAAGACGCTCCGCCCGACGGAGCGCGGCAAGCAGGCCGTGAAGGATGCCAACACCTCGACCGACAACATCCTCGAAGTCTTCTCCGAGGCTTTCGGCATGAAGCTCTCCAAGGAGAACACACCGGAAATCTATGCGCTCATCAACAGGATGAAGGAGGATGCCGGAAGCTATGCCACACGCTGCACGAAGAACCTCTACAAACGCACACGCCCGTATGCCCTCTACAACGAACCGACGGCTGTGCCTGAGGCCGAGGAGCACCTGCGCAACAACGGCAGCTACGTGTCGGGGCACAGCGCAACAGGCGTAGCAGTATCGATGGTTCTCGCCACCATCAACCCCGAAAGGCAGAACCAGCTCTACAAGCGCGGCCTGGACTTCGGTGAGAGCCGCTGGATTGTGGGCTACCACCACTACAGCGATGTCAAGGCTGGACAGATGGTCGGTGCACTGGTTCTCCCCGCCCTGCTCAACAACGACGACTTCATGGAGCAGCTCGCCAAGGCGAAGAAAGAGTTCAAGCGGCTCTCAAAGAAATAAACACTTACTTCCTTAACACAATTCCTTATCATCATGTCCGTTATGCGTTATCTGACAATCGTGGCGCTTGCGATTCTGGCGGCGACGCCTTGCGAAGCGCGGAAAATGTCGAAGTACCTCTTTGCCTACTTCACAGGCAATGCTCCTGAGCAGGAGCAGATTTGCTTTGCCGTCAGCGACGACGGGTTCAACTATACGCCCCTGAACGATGGGAAGCCCATTGTGGGGAGCGACAGCATTGCACGGGCTGGAGGTGTCCGCGACCCGCACATACTCCGCTGCCGCGACGGATGGTTCCGCATGGTGGCCACCGACATGCGCTCGTCCCTCGGCTGGAGCAGCAACAGAGGCATGGTGCTGCTCCGCTCGCGCGACCTGGTTCACTGGGAGCACCACACCGTCCACTTCCCCGACCGCTTCCGTGGGACACACTTTGCGGACGTGACCCGCGTCTGGGCGCCGCAGACCATCTACGACGAGGCGGCAGGCAAGTACATGGTCTATTTCTCTCTGCTGACCGAAGAGGGCTCCATCCCCTACGACCGCGTCTATTGGTGCTATGCCAATGCCGACTTCAGTCAGTTGGAGGGCGAGCCGCAAGTGCTGTTCGACTTCCATGCCCCCGCCATCGACACCGACATCGTACAGACTGGCGACGGAATCTTCCACCTCTTCTTCAAGACGGAGGCCGACGGAAGTCACAAGGGCATCCGGCAATATACCTTCCGCGACCTGCACAGCCCGAAGACCTGGACGCTCCGCGACGGCTTCTGCGAGACAACTAAGGAGGATGTGGAGGGAGCCGGCGTGTTCCCGCTCATCGGCGGCGGCTGGTGCCTGATGTACGACTGCTACCGCAGCGGACACTACCAGTTCACCCGCAGCGACGACCTGCAAAGCTTCACCTTCGTGCAGAACACCGCGACGACGGGGAGCTTCACCCCCCGCCACGGCACTGTGATTCAGATTTCAAGGAAAGAGTACAACCGCCTGCTGAAAGCGTTCACTTCACCGCAACCTTCCTGCCATCGCGAATGACGACACCCTTTGGCGACCAGCCATTAACCTTGCGGCCGCTGAGGTCATAGACAGACTGCTCCGGGTTCGATGCCGAGCGTCCTGTCTCCTTCATCCCGTCGTAGTAACCGGGCAGAGGCTGGTAGCGAAGCTCGAAGTTGTCGAAGCAGCACCAGCAGTCACCCCTGTAAACATCACATTTGAGGCCGAAGCGCAGCGTCCCCTTTGCCGATAGCTCGTAAGCCAGCTCGTTCTGGTAACAGCCCTCGGCAAAGCGGATACCAGCCGCACGCATACTGTGCGGGTAGCCGTTGCGGTTATCCACAGAGCCGTACTCGGATGCCTCGGGCCACGTCTCGGAATAGAGAGACTTCACCTTCACGGTTTCGTCATTGACGTAAAGAACAGCCTGAATGTCCTCTGTCCCAGCGCGATAGGCAGCACCGCCGTCGTTGCTCCCTGTGCGGAACAGGGCATTGCAACGGACGGTATAGACCCCCGCCCTCATGCCCGTGAGAGTTTGGTAGAGGTCGAACGATTTGTTATATTCCTCGCCGCAGCCCGAGCGGTAGGTGGGTTTGCCCTCCCAGCCGTCGGTGGTGGAGAAGTCGTAGTTGGCGATGAAGAGCGTCATGTCGAGGTATTCGCCTTCCCGGGGCATGGCGGTGGAGGATTTCAGATACGTTGTCACCGCCGATTTCAGGTTGGTCAGTGCACTGCTGGCCGTAGCCTGGGTATTGGCCTTGGAGAGCGAAGCGTCGCACCTGCCAATCTTTGAGACGAACGAAGAGAGTGCTGTCGATTCCATGCTTGCCGCCACGTTCTTTTCGGCGTAGTTCCGCCAGAACTGGTATTCCTCGCAGACGGGCATCATCTGACTGATGGTGTTCTGTAGGTTCTTCGTCTCGGTGAGCAGCATCTTTATCTGACTGTCCGAGAGCCCTTCCTGTGCTGCCCTTGCCAGAAGTTTTTCGATGTCCTGACGCAGGCGGTCGGTGAGCAAGGGGTTGTGGCTCATCGTCTCCAGATGCTTCGTCGTCTCCTCGAGCCGACGGCTCAGGATGGTGTTTTCGCCCACCTTCTCTATGGTCATGTAGTCCATGTTCGGCATCCATCCGCTTTCATTATAGAGCAGGATGCTGTTGGAGCCGGCCTTCAGGTGGAGCGTCATGTCGTACTCCTTGAAGGCCGTCCAGTCCGTGGTCTGCACACTGACGGTGCCTGCCTCTTCGCCGTTCAGCACGACGGAGAATGGGCGGCTTTCCTTCGCGGCGGCACAGAAATGAACCGTGTAGTCGGCCTCCTCCACGACATAGACATCCCGCCACTCCAGCGAGTTGCTCCTCTTTCCGCCCAGCCATCCGACCATGGCACCGCCGCTGGCCGACGAGCTCCTGTCGTAGATGGCTGTCCCTAAGGACTGGTTGTTGTAAATCTCCTGATAGTCGTGCAGGAATGCTGTCTCCGCCTCGTAGATGTAGCGGGGCAGTCGCCTCTGGGCTTCCAGCTTGTAGATGCGTGTGGCATGGGGCGGCACCATGACCGACAAGGCCCCTTCCATCTCTCCCAAATCCTCATGCTCGAAGAGGTCGCGCACCTTCACCTTGCCACCAAGGTCAACTTCGCTGAAGCTCAGGCACATCTCCTCCGCCCTGTCCGAGGGGTTGTAGAGCGCCACCGCCCTTGTCGTGCCGTGCAGCGAGAGGATGTCCTTCGCCAGGATGTAGGTCTCGCCGATGTGCTGCACGACGTATGCCTGCAGGCCCAGCGGGTCCTGGTTCAGGGCGATAAGCTCCGTGTTCTTCAGGAGGGCAAGTGGACGCTCCTTGATGGTCGCCATGTTGCAGCCGATGAGCAAGGGGCTGGACATGATGCACCACATGCCAAAGTGCGTTTTGTCCTCCTCCTCCGTCATAGAGCGTCCCACCTCCAGCATGTCCATGTCGTTGTAGCAGCCGTCGTAGCAGTAGGCCGACATGTAGAGGTTCTCGTCCAGAATGCCCTTCACGGAAGCCCAGCCGTCGTAGATGTCTCCCGTGGTGCGCCAGGAGGTGGAGATGTCGTGGCACCAAGTGCCCGGATAGGCCCACCGGCACAGGTTGTAGCGCACGTCCCTGCCCGTGTTCACGATGGCATTGTGTATGGCGGTGTATTGCTCCTGCTCGTTAAGGTTGAGGTTCCTGCCACCGCAGTAGTCCACCTTGATGAAGTCGAACTCCAGCTCGTTGAAGTAGTAGTCAGCATCCACCTGCTCGTAGCCGTAGAAGCCCACGTTGGTGTTGCGCGTGTCGCCGTTGCTGATGCTGCCACAGGTGCAGTCGCCGGCATCGCTGTATATGCCCGCCTTCAAGCCCTTGGAGTGGATGTAGTTGCTCACCACCTTCAGGCCGTGGGGGAAACGTTGCGGGTGGATGCGCACCTTACCCTCCGCCGTGCGGCCATACTGGAAGCCGTCGTCGATGTTGATGTACTGGTAGCCCACATCCTTCAGCCCCTGCGAGACCATCGCATCGGCCTGTCCCTTGATGATGTCTTCCGAGATGTTCACCGAGAACGTGTTCCACGAACTCCAACCCATCGTTGGTGTTTCCACCTGTGCATTCACGCCGGCACAGCACATCATCATGCCTGCCACACATAAGAATCGTTTCATTGTCATAACTGGTTTTTAGGTCTTTGCTGCCTTACTTTGCAGCAAAGGTACATGCATTTCTGGAAACGGCAAAGAAATCAGCGGATTATTTCACGCTCCAGCGCAAAAAAGAGCCTAGCACACAGCACAAAACCCCCTAATTATTCGTACAACAAGTATTTCTGTCTTTTCTGTTTGAACTCTTCCACCTCGTCCTTCCAACAGGCTCGGATTTCTGCTTCGCTGCATCCCGCTTCAATCATTTCGCGGACGTAGGTCTGACCCAGCAGCTTGTCGAAGAAGGAGGTGAAGAAACCATCGGCCTTGCCCTCTTTCTTTAGGCACCGGTAGGCTTCTATGACGTAGCTCAAGCTCATCTGCTGCCGCCATATCGTTTTGTGGGGAAGGGCAGAGAGGTCTTTGCCGTAGCACTTCTCCCCAAGCAGCGTCGGGTGTGTGGCTCCAGGCACACTCTGGGGCGTAAAGGAGTAACTGTAGCACGCCTGCATCCCGGGATGCCCAAACTGTTGGAAGGGCTTGTCCGTTCCGCGTCCCATGCTGACCACAGTACCCTCGAACGGGCAGAGGGAAGGGTAGAGGTAGATGGACTGCATATTGGGCAGATTGGGCGACGGGGCTACGGGCAGGGTGTAGTGCGTCTGGTGAGTATAGTTCCGGCAGGGGATTACCGTCAGCCTGCACTCATTGCCCTCGTTCAACCACTTTTCTCCGACAGCCATGCGTGCAAGTTCGCCCAGCGTCATGCCGTGCACAACGGGGATGGGCAGATAGCCTACTCCGCTGCGCAGCGACATGTCAAGGATTGGCCCGTCCACATAGTGCCCGTTAGGGTTTGGGCGGTCCAGAATGATGACCTCTCGTCCGTATTTCGTGCAAGCATCCATCAGGTGGCACATGGTCACATAGTATGTGTAATAGCGCAGTCCAACGTCCTGGATGTCAACAAGCAGCACGTCGAACATTTGCATAGCTTCCTCTCCAAGATGCTTCTTTCGGTTCTGTCCGTATAGTGAAAGGATGGGAATACCTGTCCGCTCATCCACTTCGTCCGCTACCACTGCTCCAGCATCGGCATGTCCCCGGAATCCATGTTCGGGCGAGAAGATGGCTGTCACCCTTGCTCCCTTTTCCACAAGCAGGTCCAGCACATGTCGGTGGTCTTTCCCCACAAGCCCCGTTTGGTTGCTGAACAACGCCACACGTTTTCCGCTGATAAGAGGCAAATACAGCTCTGTCCGCTCGTCGCCCGTCACCACTCGTCCCCAAAGATTGCCAAATGCCGGCAGTAGTATTACCAATAATGTCAGTATTCTTGTCTTCATCGTTCGAATTTTACAGTATCTCTCTTGCTGTTGTTTGTGTTTGCCCGTCCTCTGTCTGATAGATTACAATCTGGTTCTCTTGCATGTTAATAAGCTTTTTCGAAGACAAAGTTACAACTTTTTCCCGTATCTCCGACATCATCTGCAATTTATTTGCAATCAGAATCCTATCTTGCGGGGCTGGCCCTTCTCCAGTCTCTCGCTTTCACAATAAGAAGAGAGTTCCTGCACGATGTTGTCGGAACTGTTGCCATATATCCTTTCTTTAACAAAATGAATCCAAGCGCAAAGTAAACAAAGACCTCTGCCGTTTAGGGGCAGAGGTCTAAAGAAAGTGAACTTTTATCGAAAAGATTTATGCGATTGGGTCAAGGCAGAAGTCTCTTCGCATGCAGGTCTTACAATGTTTCCCTATCCAGACATCATCAAACTGGTTCATGGCCTGCTCCACGATTTCCGGGTCATCGGTCAGGATGCCAGCCTCGAAGTTTCGCTTGTTGTCAGTCTTCATTCCGATGCCGGCACCAGTGAGGTTCGCGCTACCCACATACACCTCCTTGCAGTCAAAGACCAGCATCTTGAAGTGGACTCGCGGACAAAGCACTCGCTCCAAGCGGTCGTACAGGACAGGGTACCTGTCGAAGTCCTCCCTGAAGTTTGGCCCTGGCTCCTTTGCATGAATCAGCCGCACCTCCACACCTTTACGAATGAGCTGGGCAATAAGAGCCAGAAATGGTTTCTTTTCTTTGCCCATCTCAACGTAAAGGTCTTTAATGTCGGCGGTTCCAATCCAAAGAGTCTGCTTCACGGATTGAACCCGCGAAAGCACCTCTTTGTAGTGGTCAGCATTGGAGATGAAGCTGGTCATTTCACGAAAAAAAACTCGTCACAAACTTTAATAAAGTATTCAACGCGATCGACAATATCTATACCATCATTTTCATCTTGTGGAATCTGAATAGATTGTATGATACAATCATTCTCAGAAATCTCAAAATGATCATTTTTAACCATTATCTTTTTCTGCGTATTAGCAATGAATAGTGGCTCATATTGCATATAAGCCCAGTTCCCCATTGTAAATTTATTTGGAGCAATCTGATATATTGCTCGGGCTATAGATTGCCAATTAAATCCGCGGAAGGTGGATTGTCGAAGAGTGTACCAATCATAAGGAGCCTCATTTAAGCATAATACACCCCAATTTCCACATAGTGTCTCGCTATATTTTATGAAATAGTATCGCCAATCAAATTTTTGATGTTGCTGTTCGATATAACTGTCTATCAATTGATTCAAGCCTTTATCAGAGAAGTCTGTTAAACTATCTAATAAACAATTCAATGCGTTTGATGTACGTTCAAAGCCATTTCTTTGATTTGTTGGATGAAACAAGTCTCTCCATGTGCTTAGATTGCTATTCCCCATATAATGTACATTACCATATGCTGTTTGAGAATAATCATCATATATGAGTAAAGCTCTGTGGATGAGTTTTCTATCTGTAACACTATTGAACAACATCCTAAATCTATCAAAATTCTGTGAATGTTCAAGGCCAATTATAGCTACACAGCCATAAAGAATAGGATCGTCTTCTAAATGGAATAAAGAATCTACATAATTAGGATTTGCACTAACCCATTCTAACTTCTTTTTCTCTTCTTCTTTCTGATTCTTATTATAACCCACTTCATCTAATAGTCGCCCATGAAGAACAACTTCTCGTGTTTCTTCCAACAATTGAGGCATATTATTACGCTGACCATCCGCACGGATTTCAAATTGTGAATTCCAGATTAAATTTCTTATAATTCTTATTCTCCGTTTAAAATCAGTTTCAGTAACTGAACTTTTATTTTGTAAATAAATAATAAACGCATAGAGTAGAAGTGTCATATTCAAAGGGAATTTTCGATTTCTACCTTCGTATTCCCGATATGTATCGCAACATTGCTTAAAAAGGTTAAGATTGTCCTGGTATATTTTAACCTTTCCAATTTGGTAATGCTGACCTGAAAGGAACTTGCTAAAGAATTCATCTATAGAGTTTTCATCTACATTACACCAACAATCAAATGATTTCACCAAGAACTCAATGTTTTCTTTCTGTTTCGGGCATCCGCTTCCATATAGAGTTTTCGCTAAAACAAACTCGTCCTGCTCCAATGGTGACTTTGGATATTGTTGATAAAATAATATGTCACTTATATAGAAAAAATAGCGCATGAATTCATCGTCGATGATTTGGTTATCTCCGCGATAAGGGAAAAGCATATCCGTCCATTCAATATCAAATTTGTGATTTATCTCTTTGGATAAGTTTTCGTCATACTCTTTAATCAATTCCTCAAACTCTGCTTTGAAATGCTCAAATTGAGTAAGAGGTTTTCCCCTTGAATTCATCTTAACGTATAATTCATCTGTTAACCCCATTTCAGAAATTGGTAAAAAATAGAACGACAAACAAGGATTTACAGTTAAAGAGTCCCACAATGCTTCAACTTCTCTGAACTTTTCATCAATAGCATCAATCATCACTAACATACTCAAAATTGTTGGGTCGTTATACCATTGATATTGAAACCATGATTGATTTTTTATCTCTTCGGATAACGTTTCCACAAAAGTTGGAGAATACTTAACCAATTCTTCGCAAAAATCTCGAGAACTAGGGCGTGTGTAATAAGTGAAATGTTTTAAAAAAATAGAATCTTGCTCATTTATATGCTCTTTTTGAGCTGCGTACCAATACAGCAGAAATAACGTTGTTAATCTCTGCTGGCCATCTAACGGAATAAACTTCTTATCTTTGATTTCTCCATACACAAAATCAAGTGTCATCTTTTTGTGCATTGTCAATGCGTTGTATAGTGCATCCAAAAAGCGAGTGCGAATACGCATTACGTTACTATTATTGCGACCTTGCGCATAATCACGCTGAATAATTGGAATTTCTATTTCATGTATCTCAAATAGATTCCCTTTTTGATCTAGGTGCTCTCCAAATAAGTTTTGAAATGTATATTCTGTAAGTCCCATACTAAATTGTCTTATTTATGATTGTCAAATATGGTTTTAGCGTTTCATTCATTGCATTCAAATAATCAGTTCTATCTCCTTGACCCCAGAAATGCAATTGATTATGTTCTGAATGAGTGTAATATTTCAAGAATACTCTACGAGTACATATAGGGATATAGTCTCCTCGCTTATCCATTTCCAAGATCTTATCGCGTTTTACATCAAACGTGGAATTATTAAGGGCTGAATTGTCATCTCGACCCAATAATGCCATATTAGCTAGAGAATGAATATAATTTGGAGTTTGTTCTAAGTCCAAACTAGTAATCACTTGATTGAAAAGCTCTAAAAAACGCTCGCGATTAAGACTGTCGTATGATCCTTCAATTTCATGAATTAAATCGTGATATCGCTCTTTGTCTATATTTTTCAAAGATTTTACATGTAATTTAAGCCACTCTTTCCATAAATCAGCAGTTTTCAAACCTTCAGACTGTTGAGCATGAATGTGCTCTAAAGACCATCCACCTTTCTTATGTTTGTGTTCAGCGAATGGGAAGAACATGGATTTATCTCCATTTGTATATGTGCTAATTACATTAAATAATAACAATAATTTTTCAATACATGCTTTTTCGGAGGGATTCTCATAAGAAAGGTCGGCATATTTTTCGAACTTTATACTTTCCGCTATCCATTTATCCAAGTAAAGGATGAATTCTTTTTTACTACAACAAGAAGATTGTATAAATAATTCTTGCAATGTTTTCTGTCCTACTGTAATTAGATAACCTATCTTATGATATAATTGTGAGTTGTTATACCACTCCTTTAAACGTTGAAAATATGATACTACTTCTTTCCAAACATCAATTTTCTCCCCATTCTTTTGATGAACTTCATTGATTCGGTTTTGAAAATAGAATAGCGTTCTTAGTCGCTCTCTATCATTTTCAAGTTTATTTGCCATTAAATCAAAGAGTAATTCGATTCGTGTGGGAAAAAACTCGGCTTGTTTGTTCGTAATAAAAGCCCAAAATTTATCATTATGGAGTTCGTTCTCTATTGTATCCCACTGTGTTACTATTTCTAATTGATGACGTTCATCTATGCCATTATTCCTGCTCAAAAAGACTGCCTTTACAAGCTCAGCATTTGTTAAAGGTATTTTACCAATATTCAAACGGGTGAATAAAGATACAGCATTCTCTGTATCATCAACCTCATACCAGATAACCTTAACCCAATTATTTAGTTTATTAGCTAAAAGCGATGCTGTATTGTCTTCATCTTTCTGGCCTTTAAACCAATTATGTATAATTAGGACTGCATTATTAATAAAAAACTCATCTATGTTCTGTGGATTATTTGCTATGTTGTCGAAATCAATAGAAGATAAAAAGTCCTTGCTGTTAGACCGAATTTCATAATCAATGGAAAACTTGATTTTCATTTTCGGTCGGAATGTTCTAATGTAATTAAGCAGCAAAAACAATGTGGTAATTCGTTGTTGGCCATCAATCAATTCAAACTTCTCATTACCTAAGGCTCTCACGACAATCGGCTGCAAACAATATTCAGTTCCATCAGGAATCTCATTGAGATCATTTAGTAACATTAAAACTTCTTCGTTCCAACGATATCCACGCTGATATGCCGGGATAATAAAATCACCGTCAATATCTCCTATTAATTTAGTGATTAACTTAGTTGTCATACCTAATTATATTACGTTTTCCTTTGCAAAGATACTGCTTTTCTCGTTTCATCTCAATACTTTTACAGAATCTTTTGCATTAGTTTTCCAAGATTAGTATTAATGTGAGCCATCTTTATTATTAAGGCATGACGACTCACACATTTGCAGGAATCCCCGAGTGTCGTTCTTAACTATTTCTATGGCTTTAATCGCTATATCACCCCAATTATCCCATTTTACAGGTATGGAATAATAATCCCTGCGCTTATTTTGAATAATGGCATATTCAGCGGGAACAAACTCTTTTCCTATCATGAATGGTTTGTATATGCCATCAACATCAATGTAGAACTTGGTTCGAATCTCATTCTTCTTGGGTTCTTCCACCGGCTTAAAAACAATCTCAATCACATATTTGTCAACCTTAACATATACACCATAGGAATTGCCATTAGGTTCGATATATTCCAAGTCAACAGCTCCCGACTTGCTATTATTCCCTGATACATAGTCGTGGAATAAGTTGTATTGCTGACGGAGCTTGTCCACTTCTTTACATTCGGCAATCAGCCTTTCTACCAGTTCAATAGTCTTTCGGCATTTTGCCTTCTCTTCTTCTGGGCAAGACAAAAGATAACTATCAAGCTTCGGTTTTATATCGCGAAGCTTTTCACTGTTGTAGCCAGTTTTTATGATTTGGTCAAATTCATCAAGTGCGTTCATAGTTTTGTTTATTTCCTTCTGCAAAGATACGATTTTATTTATAAATGAAGAAATCATCCTTCTACATATTCAATCTTTCTAATCCTGCTTCCTTTTCTGTTTGTCTGTTTATCCTTTATAATAAGTGGTAGTCGCATAATTTGAGAGTACCACAGATTGTTTGTTCCTTTCTTTTGTTCTGTCAAGTATTTCTTGATTGTTGCTTTGTTTGCACTGGTTAGCCTTTGAACTTGTAAGAAATCTTTACAGGTTGAGCCATGTCGGGTGGTATGTGCAAATTTTGCACTTACCAGGGTTCCCCTCGTCATTAACACGCAAAAAATGCGTGTTGTTATCTTTATCGTATATATTCTGCACGTTATTCTTATCTATTATTCTTTTATCACGTGTTCCCAAATGGAACAAGTGCATTATTTGCACAGGTTGGCTATTGAACTTGTCGGAAATCCCGACTTGTTGAAAGAGTTTTATGCATAAATTGCATATTACAGTATCTCCCTTGCTATCCAGGCACATGCCTCGGCATCGGCGAGGGCGTGGTGGTGGTTCTTCATGCAGAAGCCGCAGGCTTGGGCGACAGTCTGGAGCTGGTGGTTCGGCAGGGAGGGGAACTTGCGACGGGAGACGCAAAGGGTGTCGAGGAACTCATAGTCGGGATAGTCCATCCGATAGACACGGAACACGGCCTTGAGGCAACTCTCGTCGAAGGGTCGGTTGTGGGCAACAAGGGGCAGGCCTTCGATGAGCGGCTCAATCTGTGCCCAGACTTCGGGGAAGATGGGGGCATTGTCTGTGTCTTCGTAACCAAGGCCGTGTACCTGCTGGCACCAGTAGTTGTAGTAGTTCGGTTCTGGCTGAATGAGGGAGTAGAAGCTATCCACTATCTCGCCGCCCCGAACAATGACGACACCAACGGAACAAACACTGCTGCGCTCGTTATTGGCGGTCTCAAAATCTATTGCTGCAAAGTCTTTCATTTTACCATTTTATCATTTACCATTTTATACTTCTTCCACATTTGCTCCACTATTCTTGCCATCTCGTCGCGAAGCCAAAGGGGTTCCAGCACTTCCATGTCGCTGCCGTTCCAGAGCAGTTCCTGGATGAAGTCGAAGGATGGGCGCAAGCGGTACCTGAATATGCTGTATTCTTCATTCCGCTCTATTTCTTGCTGCGACTCGTGAAGCTTGAGGTCGCGGATATAGTTGGCTTGTCCTGCCGACACTTTCAGCTTGACTGGCTGAACCTTGACCTTTTGTTCGACGATGATACCAAAGCAGCCTTCGAAAAACTCCTCTGCGCTCCAGTCCTCTGGCATCTTGAAGGTTTCGTCTTTCGTGCGAAGAGACCTGATTCGGTCAAGAGAATAGATGAACGGCCCTTTCTTATAATAATAAGGGTCTGTACTTCGGGCTACCATATACCAACGCTGCTTGAAGAGTTTCACACAATAGGGTTGGACATCAAAATCGTTCTCCTCTTCGTTCCAATAGCTTTGATAGGTGATGTTGAGCACGCGGCCCTCCTTCATGGCCTCGATGATTGGCTGAAGATGCTGCTCGCCGGACGGGACATATTCCAGAAGGATGCGGTCCTTGATGCGCTGGCAATCGCCAAGGGCATTGATGACGTTGAAGGTGTTGAAGAGCCAGATGCGCCGCTCGTCCCTTCGGAACTCCCTTTCATCCTTAATATAATAGCAGTAGTCGCCGCCCTGCTCGTTTTCGATGTCTATGTCGAAAATGTCCTCAATGGCGTTGCACCAGTTGTCGAAAGTCCGCTTGGGCAGGTCCTTTCCGCCGCTCAGGTTTCCATCTACCCACAGGTCGTTCAGCTCGCGGAACGTAATTTTGTGGTGGCGAAGGATGGTGTCAAGCACCCAGACATATTTCCGCATCAAACCCGGTCCTCTTTCTTTTTCTCTGCTCATACTGCTTGTTTTTTCTGCAAAGGTACGGAAAAGGTCTGCCATTCTGTTGCAGAGCTTAAAGAAAAATATGTTAAAGACACAAATTACCATAAATCAATCACAAATTATTATGCTTTCTTGTTAAGTAAATGTTCGCAATTACTTTACATATTCTTCATCACACGAAACAGGGTTTTAATTTCACACGGAAATCACGGAAACCACGGAAAAGAAGCACTCTGTGCTTCCCTGCGAAGCATCGCTTCGCCTTTCTGCGATTTCTGTGCTTTCTGTGTGAGATAATTTTGCGTGGTTACTTATCTACTCTTTCTTACTAGCTCCGTTTTGTTCCCAAAGTCCGCACCTGTTTCATAATGATTATCCGTAGAGAAACCACCAAGACGGTGAAACCGTCTCCTTTCAGTAACCGTAGGTCGGGACGACCTGCGGAATCGGAGTGGATGAAGGATGTAGTGTCCTCTTGGTGCGGACTTTGGGAAGATATTATACCCCTACCCTATCGGTTTTAGCACCTCGGTGCGGAGTTTGGGAAGATATTGACCGATTACAGTCTCGGCATGGGGCATTAAAGTGCGGACTTAGGGAAGATTTTAAGCTACAAGTGCGGAGATAGGGAACATTTCAAGGTGTGAAAGCCCTAAGAAAAGGCTCTTGGTGCGAACTATGGGAAGCTTTTGCCCGGATTAGGTCAAGACTTTGGGCAATACACGTGCGATTCAAAGGGGAATTAAACTTGCCTGGTGAAGTCTCTTCCCAAAGTTCGCACCTTGTCGGGGCATTTCGCGCAGGTTGGTGCGGAGTTTAGGAAGATTTCTCGTGCCTTGAAGCTCAAAAGCACGCAAAATGGGTCGTTCCAGATTGAAAAGAGGTGCGAAAAAGGTGCAACTTTTTGGTGACAAAGCTCGCGAAAAGTAAAAATCGTTGACAAAACGTGTTGATTTGGCAAACCATCCGCACCTACTTGGTAAGAAACAGATATTCAGAAGAAAAACAAACGCAGTTTAGTTGCTTAACTAAACATGCTTAGTTGCCCAACTAAACAGGCCTAATTGACCAACTAAGCGTGTTCCGTTGGGCAACGAGGCACGTTTAATGAAAAATAGCACCTTTCAGTATCATAAAGGTAAAAGAGAAAAGGCTCAAAATGTTGCGAAAATAATTTACAACATTTTGAGCCTTTTTTCTTTCCCCTACCCTATTTCAAGGGATATTCACTCTTTTTGTGGATTTTGCAGCACCATATCTGGGGTTTTATACCCACTGATAGACTGTATCTTCGTACTGCTCGATGATGCGCAGGGATTCTGCGTCGAGTCCCTGGCCCTCCTTGTAGTGTTGGCGAAGGAACTGATGGAGGGCAGCACGAACGATGTTCTGCTTCTCGAGCTTCTGGCGGAAAGCAATGTAGTCGAGCGCATTGCGGTCGTCTTCCGTCGTGAAGAAACTGAAGCCGCCCACCTTCTGAATGGTGCAGACGCGACGCATCGGCTTTGGCGCAGGCGTTTCCTGTACTATCTGGGTGCGAACAGCCTCGTTGGTCGCCAAAGGCTTCGGTGCAACAAAATTGCGCGTAGCTTCCTCTGCCACACGACTGATATTCAAGGTTTTCTTCTTAATAGCCATTACTTTTAGCTTAATGTTTAGTGAGTTAATTCTTTGTTTGTCTATTTGAATATGACGATACGCAAACACCCGAATAGCCAAGTGTCTGCATATCCAGATATTTACATACTTCGCTCGCGCATGAACGTCTGATAAGCCGCATTCGCAATCTGTCCCCAACGCGCTGGTGTCCAGTTCTTTGGACGAGCCTTGCGACCAATCATAAATTCTGCAACCCTCATGTAGTCATCTGCAACAGGGCTATTGCTGGCGTACTCAAAAAGAGACATTTCATTGGCAACCGACTCGGTACACCTTATGCTTTCACGAATGCTAACAGGGAACAGAGGCGCCTTAACTTCTTTAATGTTACCATAATACTCTTTTACTTCGCGGCTTAGATTGCGATTCTTGTTCCAGCGCACCAGGAGATAACCCATGATTGAAACAGGGCAACGCAATTGAGTGCGCACCTTATTTATATAGTCAAGCAGACGCGGAAGCCCCTGAAGACTATAGATACCGGCCTCAGTAGGCACGATAACGAAGTCGCTGGCAACCAAAGCATTAGTGTTCATCAAAGTCTCACCACCCGGAGCACAATCGATGAAGACATAGTCATACATATCTCGGATTCTCAAGCCGCTTTCCGGGTCGGTAAGGTTCAGGAAATCTGCCAAACGACGTTCGCGATTATACATCAATTGGAGTTCTGCATTGATATTGCTCATACTGTGACTGCCTGGCACATAGTCAAGCCCATCATATCGCGTATAAATTGGAAGGGGAAGAGACTCTCCAGGCACACCGTCGTGCAGCCATTCATAAATTGTGCTTTCAGCTTCCAAATGCACGGTTTTATCGACAGTATCTGTCAAATTGCACTGCGGATCTGTATCTACGAGCAAGACTTTTTTGCCAAGAAGCCAAAGCGCAAAACCGAGATTGACACAGGTCGTTGTCTTTGCACAGCCACCTTTATCATGTAAAAGAGAAATTACTTGTGACATATACTTATTCTATTTCTTGTTATATTGACGATGCAAAGATATAGCTTTTCCATGAAAACCGCAAGCAAATACGCAGATATTTGTGCATATTTACATACTTTTATATTTTCAATCACGGAAACAGAAACAAAAACCAATGGGTTTATCGCTTAATTATGGGGAAATTAGGATAAGATATGTAAATATCTGCAAATATGTGGGTATGCAGATAGCAAGGGATATATAGATGTGTGGATAGCAATATATGTGCGTATAAAAATACTCACATACACTTATATCCATGTATGCAGAGACCTGAATACTGGCAAACTTGGATATACAGACACTTGGATATGGAGAAATACGAGTGATTAGATATTTGTATATGGAGGTATTCAGATAGAAGGGAAAAAGGTAGAATGTACCTAAAGTCCGCACGAACAGTTAACGAAGTTCGCACTAAATGTTCCGTCTATTCGCACCAGGTGTTCTTAATGTTCGCACCAAGACATAAGGTAAAGCCTGAAAATGAAGGACTTAAAGAACGGCATAATTAAATAAGATATTCAATTATTATAATAATAAGGTGTTTTTTAGAATATCGTTTATCACATTATTATTATATATAGATTATTGCTTGTGGCAAGTCAATGATTATCAGCGTATAATATGGGATGAGGTGCGGAGAATCGGAAGATATAGTGCGGGGATGGGGAAGACAAGGTGAACAGAACATGAGGACTTTGTGCGGACTTCGGGAAGAGTAGGGTAGTTGGGGCGCAAAAGGACGAGGTGCAACGGTAAGGGAGAATTAAAGTGTGACGATAGGATAACTTAGGTGCTTTGAAGGGGGATAATTGTGGTGCATTGGTGAAGGATAATTAGGGTGTGTCGATATGGGATGATGGAGGTGCATGGGTAAGGGATAATAGAGGTACGGCAAATGCGGAAGATTGAGGTGCGAGAGCGATAAAACAGTGTCGTGCGAAAGATAAAGAGCAACAAAGTGCGAATTGTTGGAACATTTTTCGGCAAATAATTTGTTTATTACGATGAAATGGTTTAATTTTGCAGCGGAAAACATAAAAAAGAACAGAAATGGCGAAGAAAAAAGGGCCGGCAATAGTTAGCACGAAAAACGAACTGGTACAGACGTTTTCAGGCAACAGAGACCTGGACTTCATCCTCAATCCGGTAAGCTATACACAGATACGCGGAAACTTCTCGCTGGTGCAGACCAATCTGATGATTGCCATAATAGCACAGTTGCAGGACCGTATCCGCGAACAGCTCAGCATGGGCGAGAGCACATTCCTCTTCAAGCCAGAGGATTTGGCTGGCAACTTGCTCAACTTTGAGATTCCATTGAAGGAGCTGGGCATCAGTCCAAAGAAGTACGACGAGTTGGAAGCGGCATGTGAGGCTCTGCTTCATGTGGATATGTCCTACAAGCGCTACGATGAATACGAGCGTGTAGAGTATTATGTGAAACAGAACGTCTTCCACAAGATAGAGTTCCCAAAGGCAGAAATCAATGCCGCTGGCGAGAAAGTCGCTTACAAGGGAGGCGTGCGCAGAAAGGGTGTCATCAAGATTTCGATGGTGGACGAGAGTGCCCGCGAGATTCTGAACCTTCGCAAGGGCTACACCCGTCACCTGAAAGGCATCACCTCTCTTTGCCGCAGCCCCCGCACGCCCCGTCTCTACATCTACCTGAGTGCCTGGCGCAAAATCGGTGCCTGTACCGTGAACTACATCGACCTGAAGGAATTCTTCGGCGTGCTCACCTTCAGCAAAGACCACAAGCGTATCGTCGAGAACAGGTACGTCAAATATGGCGCATTCCATCGCGATGTGCTCGACCCTGTATTGAAGGAGATGCGGAAACTCTCGGACGAGGGCAAGGTGGAGTTCTGCTTCGAGTACCAGCCAGTTTATCCCCACGGCATCAGCCGAGGCGACCCAGACAGCATCCGCTTCACCATCATCGAGGGCAAGATGGGGCAGGCTCAGCAACACGAAAGCTATCTCGGCAAAATGAGGGCTACGCTCATCACCCGTTACGGACTTCAGCCGATGGAATGGACGAAATTAGAAGACCTCATATACGACGGACTCGACCTGAAACCCGAACTGGCGCGTATCGACAAGCTCGTCGAGGAGAAGCAGCCCGACAATGTCCATGCATACGTTACGGAAGTGCTGTACCGCTGGCTTTTGGAGCAGCAGAAACCCAAGCAGCCGGAGTTTGCCGAGGCCGTCGAGGTGAAGGACGAAGAGCCGGAGCGTCCGTATGTGCAGCCCATCTACTTGCAGAAGTGGAACCTCTGGATGGAGAAGGCTCGCGAGCGTCTTGGCCTGGAGTTCTACAATAAGTACATGACCTGCGCCAGCCTCTGGTCGGTTCGCGACAAGACGGTGTTTGTCTCTGTGCCTAACAAGTTCGTCTCGGAGCAGTGGGAAGAGCACCTCAGCGAAATCATCAGCTATTTCTACAGTGCCTTCGGTGCCGACAAGAAGCTGACGTACATCTTCCAGGAAATGTAAGACCCTGAGGCCCAATTCAAAAGTTACGATGTCGGAGCATTTGATTATATCAGGCGAGACGAAGCGGGAGCGGTACGAGGCTCTGCTGCCACAGATTGCGAGTGTGGTGGAGGGCGAAAGCGACCTCATAGCCAACATGGCGAACGTGGCGGCGATGCTGCACGAGACGTTCGGTTTCTGGTGGACTGGCTTCTACCGTGTCGTGGGCGAAGAGCTGGTGCTCGGTCCGTTCCAAGGTCCGATGGCCTGCACCCGCATTCGGAAGGGTAGGGGAGTGTGCGGCACGGCTTGGGCGAAGGCAGAGACGCAGGTGGTGCCCGACGTTGAAAAGTTCCCAGGGCATATCGCCTGTTCCTCGGCCTCGAGGAGCGAAATCGTTGTCCCTGTCTTTAGGGAAGGCGTCATCATTGCTGTCCTTGACATCGACAGCGACCGCCTCGCCACCTTCGACCAGACAGACCGCAGCTACTTAGAGCGGGTTGTGGAGAAGCTATGCTGACTTCGCACGACCCGCTTTTCTGAAATCAGGAAAAGGTTTCTCCAGATTGTTTCGCGTGTGGAAACACTTTGTTTCGCCCGTGAAACAAGGTGTTTCCGCTGCCGAAACAAAGTGTTTCGCCGTGTTGTGTGGGAGCGAAACAAACGGAGTGTCTGTCAACGTGCCAGTTTTAATATGTCTGCTCCAGCAGCTGATTGTCTTTGTAGATGCAGCCGACGGCACGCAGGCGGGCGCCTTCGGAAAGGTGGATGGGTGTGTCGGCCTTATAGCCTTGCATACGGCAGCCGGAAAGGAAGACCGTGGCATTGTCGCGAACGGTGATGTAGTCCCACGAAGCGTCGAGAGTCGTCAGGACATGGTTGGGACCCGAGAAAGATTCGACGTTCGAGAGCGAGGTGTGCCCGATGCCCTCTATGAGGATGGGGTGAACGTCCTCTATGCGTTCGCCGACATTGGCAATGATGCTTCCCTGCGCTATCTGCCAGTTTCGGTTCTTCCAGTTGCTGCCCAGCTTGTGGATGCCGATGCTGACGCAGTCGAAGTTGAAGTTCGTGAGCTGGCCGTACGACTCGCGGCCCAGATAGATGCCGCCATAGTTGCCGAAGGTGAAGATGTCCATGAGCACGGCATTGTCCGTATAGTCTATCCAGTAGGAATATGCCTTCTTGCGCACCACAGCATCAATGACGCTGGACTTGAACTCCCTCTTGAACTCCCTCATATTGGCGGGGTTGACGTGGCAATGCAGGATGCGCGGCACGTCGTAGCAGCGGTTGATGGCGATGAACTGTCCGCTCAAGGGATAGCCGTAGCAATGCTCGAAGAGCGTCTGCTCCACATAGTGCGGAGCCTTCGCCCTGAAGTCCATCGCCATGTACTCGCCGTAGAACGACAGGCAGCTCAATGTGACCCCCAGCACCCTCTGGTCCTGGGCGGCGCGGATGGTCGGGGGATAGGCGATGATGCGGGTGCTGTCCTGCCACGCCTGCTCGGGGTAGTAGAACTGGATGCCCCTGACCTGTGTGGCGGACTCTACGGTGAGGAAGGGATGCTCGCGGTCGGTGATGACAAAGAGCGAACCCGTAGGCCCAGAGCGGTCGGGTAGGGCAGTGCCTCGTCCCGTTGGGCCGTGAGCACCCAGCAGGGTGACGTTTCTTTTCAGGACAATGCCGCCCTGCATGGGATAGCCGCCCTCTGCCGGCTCCACATACAGGACACCGCCCTTCGGACTCATCTTGTCGATAGCCTGCTGCAGGTTCTGCCGGTTCACTTCAGCGGAGTTGCCGGGCAGCACACCCACAGCCTGCACAGAGAGCCAGCCCTGGGCATTAGCCGTCACCGCGACGAGGGCAAACACGAGAATTGCAGATTCCCTTAAAAAGATTGTGATGATTCGTTTCATGTTAGTTGCTTTATTTGAATACTATCATATCCGCCAACTGAAGGAAATAGTCGTTCGACCAGATGTCAGTCTCGTGGGGGTTGTCGATAAAATCCACCACATCCTGCTTGACCAGTTCGATGTCAGTCCCAGAGAGTTTCTCACGAAGCAGTTGCATAAACTCCTCCTTTTCCACCACCTTCCCGCTGAACTCGCGAATCCGCTCTTGCAAGTGCTGATAGTCCAAAGGTATTTGATGACGCACATACCACTCGAAATCGTACCAGTCGCGTCCCTTGACTCTGCGTTGCCAGGCACGATAGACCAAAGCGTGCATCTTGCCGGCATATAGATAGGGCAGAGTAAAGCAGCGAACCATAAAAGTATATGGTTGCAGGAGTATCTTCTGTTCTGTCTTAAAAGCCAAAGGTGGGTCTGTGTCAAGTTCTATCTTTACCTTAACCATCTTCCTTGTTTGGAACTTGATGTCGTATGCTTCCGTGTTCTCCTTAAGGAATGCAGACTCCACCCTCCCGAATATCTTTTTCTCTTTCTTTACAATGTCCACCTCATGCCCCGCAAGCTTGAACTCTTCAGTAATAGCGCGGAAATAGTTTTCCAAATGGATGTCGTCTCGCTTTTCCACCAGTGAAAAGTCCATGTCCTCTGAAAAACGTGGAAGCCCATGGAAGATTCTCAGGCAGGTTCCTCCATAGAAAGCTGCATGGTCAAAGAATCCTCCCCGTTGCAATCCTGCAAGGGCGATACGCTGCATAACTTCCTGCTCAACATTGGGAGTGGCAGTGCCTAACCTCTTGGCATGTTCAGCCACCATATCATCGTATAAATTCATCTCTTCTTGATTATTTTAATTAGATTGTTTAGTATCTGTTCCTTCCTGCCAGTCTGGGTGCAGGCCTCTATGATACTGACATCAAAATCTCTCAGGGCATCAGTGTCGAAACGGATGTCCTCCTCCAAGTATTGCTCCAGCCTTTTAGCTGATTGCGGCGGCAAGTAGGAATCATAAAGAATCGTATCACAAAGCGTTTTTTCCGGACAGGCCATAAGACAAGCCACGCCATGCTCCTCTACGCTCCTGATGCCAATAGAGAAATAGTCCGGTTTGACCTGATAGTAGGTGAATCGCCCCAAAGCGTTCTCAAACATGCGAGTTCGCTTAGTAGTAATGGAGGTCATTGTACTCACACGCTCTGGAATAAGACCGTACCATCTTAAAGCCCATTGAAGTGACACGTATGATGGTCCGTAGATATGGTTCGCACATAGACGGATATTGATAGGCTTTCCACTCACTCGTTCGTCCACTACATACAATCCGCGTTTCAAACGAATCAGCTGCCCGTCCTTTTCTAAGATTCGTATCTTTTCGTGAGGCGACGAAAGTTGGTCAAAGAAACTTGCAATGGTATCTGTCTGCACAGGGATATTACCCAGCCGTATTAAGGGATTCTCCTTCATAAGGTATAAAACTTCGGTGCAAAGTTATAAATTCTTGCACAGTAATCCAAGTTTTTCTTGGTTTTCTGTGCAGTTTTTTAGAGGTTTTGTGACTTTGCCTTACCATAAAGCCAAAACGACAATAAAAAAAGCTCCCGCATCTATCGACGCAGGAGCTTTGTGGCTAAGGCGGTCACTTTTGACCGTTTCCTTCCTGGGGCTTGTTGAGCCGGAACATGATGGGCAGGATGAAGCGGCTGCGGACGATGTTGCCGTCTTTGTCCTTGGCGGGTTTCCAGTTGGGCATTGCCTTCAAGACGCGCTCACCTTCCTCAAAGAGCAGGTCGCCCAGGTCTTGTCCTGCCTCAAGCTTTTCCTTGCTGTCGGGATGCTCCTTTTGGTACGCCGTCACTTCCGTCTCTGAAAGTATTTTGCCTGCACCGCGAAGCTTCTTGATACAGGTGAGGCTGCCATCCTTCTCAACAACGAAGTTGATGAGAACACGTCCTTCAACGCCAAACTCTTGGCAGAGCTTCGGATAGCGGATATGTTCGGCTATGAACTTGAAGCAAGCTCCGTCGCCGCCAGGGAACTGAGCGTTCTCGGCCACTACGTCCCAAATGCTGTCCGCTTTTGCCACGGGAACCTTTGGCTCTGTCGTCTTTATCGAGAGTTCTGTCGAGCCATCAGGCTGGGTGGCAAGGCTGTTTTTAATCTCTTTGCCCTGCACAGCCTTTAGAGCTTCCCGAGGAGACATCTCTTTGCCATCGACAATGATTCTTGGAGCCTCTTTTAGCTCAACAATCTTTCTTTCTTCGTCCGAAGCTTTGCCCTCGAGTTTTGCGACTGCGTCCTCAACGGGAGCGACAAACTTAGGCGTAGCGAAGGCACTGAGTGCCAGCGCAACCACCGGGATGACATAGAGCGCTTTGCTCCGCATCCACGGGTTTGATTTGATTTTCTTCATCATAGTGATACGTTTTTTAGTTAAACTATGGTTAAAGCTGTTGGCGAAAGCGTAGGACCCTGAGCCAACGGCTTTTCTTATAAGCAATAACTGATAGCCCTGTGCCGACACGCCCTGACGCAAGACGTAGTCGTCGGCCTCGTATTCGTGGACGTCGCGAAGGCTGATGCCCAGCACATAGACCAGCGGATTCCACCACTGGAGCATCTGCACGAGGGTGAGCAGCACCACGTCCCACGAATGACCGCCACGGATGTGTCCCATCTCGTGCAGGACAATCTCACGGCCTGCCTCGTCGTAGTCCTTCTCGCCTATGACGATGTTCCGCATCCAGCTAAAGGGAGACACATCGCCCGAGTGGCAGTAGATGCGGACACCCTGCTCGTCGCTGTGCCAAATGGCTCCACGCTTCAAGCCGAACTGCAAACGGCCTATCTGCCAAAGCCTTGTCGCGAGCAACGCCACGACACCCGCTATATATATAAAGGTGAAAAGGTGAAAGAGCGAAAAGGTGAAAAAGCCTTCCTTTTGCTTCTCTGCCAACACTTGTACCTCGGGCAGCACACGGACAGGAATGCCCAGCTCCAGCATCTGCAACTGAGCTGCCTGCACGACAGGCTGGCGGTCGAGCGACATACTGGGCACATTGCACAGGGGCAGGACCAGCGAGAGCAGCAGGATGCCAAGCAGCATCATGCGGTTGAAACGGAAGAAACTCTCGCGCCTGAGCATCAGCATGTATGGCAAGTAGAGCATTGCCAGCACCACAGCCGACTTGATGGAATAGAGAAACATTGTTTAGTTAAGAATTAAGAGTTAAGAGTTAAGAAAGATAGTCTTTTACAGTTAAGAATTATGAGTTGAGGGAGTTCTTAACTCTTAGCTAATTCCAGCAGTTCCTTCACTTCTTCGGGCGAGAGGTTTTCTTCCTTGACGAAGTAGCGGAGCATGTGCCCTGTGCTGCCGCCGAAGAAGTTCCGCTTCACCTCCTGCATGGTGCGGCGCGTGTATTCGGCTCGCGAGACAAGGGGAACGTAGCGGTGTGTCTTCCCCTGCCCGTCCACCTTGTGGAAGTCGAGATAGCCCTTCTCGAAGAGCACCTTCAGGTAGGTGGCAATCGTCGTATAGGCAGGTCGGGGCTCGTCCATGTGCTCCAGAATGTCCCAGGCACAGGCACTGCCCTCGATGTCCCACAGGATGTTCATCACTTCGAACTCGACCTTGGTCAGCGTATTGTCCTTGCGTTTCATTGTATTAGTCGTTTTGGGGATTAGTTGTTTTGTCGTATAGGAAGATTCGTCGTTTGGGATGTTTCCGAGGGCAAAGTAAGGGACTTTTGCCCAATCTCGCAATGTTTAGATATTGGAAACTTGCGATATTCGTCCGCTTTTAACATTTATTCGTAGTAATATGCGGGGAAGCAACACTTATTCGTAGTAATATGTAAACGGAAAAGCCCCCGCATCTATCGACGCAGGAGCTTTGTGGTATCTATATTAACTTCAAAAAACTATTTACAGTTCTGTCTGCTCCACGATTTGGCCGTCGTAGAGGTTGATGATGCGGTCGGCGAAGCTGGCGTTATGCTGCGAGTGGGTAACCATCACGACGGTGGTGCCCTTCTCATGCAACTGGCAGAGGAGATCCATCACCTCCTTGCTGTTCTTGGAGTCGAGGTTGCCCGTCGGCTCGTCGGCAAGGATAATCTTGGGATTGGCCACTACAGCACGCGCTACGGCTACACGTTGCTGCTGACCACCAGAGAGTTGGCAGGGGAAATGCTTGCGACGGTGGGACATCGCCATGCGGTCGAGGATGTCCGTCACGCGCTTCCTGCGTTCCTTTGCCGTCACGCCCATGTAGAGCAAAGGCAGTTCGACGTTCTCATAGACATTCAGCTCGTCGATGAGGTTAAAGCTTTGGAACACGAAGCCTATCACGCCCTTGCGGATGTTCGTGCGCTCGCGTTCCGGGAGCTGGCCGACGTCCTTGCCGTTCAGCAGGTAGGTTCCTTCTGTAGGCGTGTCAAGCAGTCCCATGATGTTCAACAGGGTTGTCTTGCCACAGCCCGAAGGCCCCATGATGCTGACGAACTCTCCTTCTTTTACTTCAAGGCTCACTTCGCGCAAAGCCCAGGTGTCGATTTCTTCCGTACGGAAGACTTTCTTAATGTTGGTTAACGTAATCATATTACTCTTTCTTTATTATTATTGCCGGATTCAGTTGCGAAACTGTGTATATCTTGTACCCTACGGTCAGAAGGGTGATAAGGGCGACGAAGAGAACGGTACATAGGTAGGGAGCGAGGATCTCCATCGTGTTCTCGAAGTTGAACTGCTCTTCCAATGTCATGAAGGCAAGGCCGATGCAGAAGAACAGGCTTATGATGCTGCTTATGATGAGCTGGCAGATGTACTGCTTGCCAAAGAGCCAGAGAATCTTCTTTGCATCCGCGCCGTTAACCTTGCGGATGGCGACTTCCTTCTGTCGGCCTCTTGTGTCCAAAGAGACGGACGAGAAGAGCGTCAGCACGATGCACAGCACGGCAATGGCACCCATGATGAGCATAATTTGTAGAATCATCTCTTTTGCACGCAACTTGTTAAAGCAGACATCGTACAGATTGTCGATTGGTGCCTTTGCCAACACGAACTTGCCCTTTTCGTGATGGAGGTTCGTCAGTTCCTTCCAGAGCAGCTTGCTTTCGCCAGGCTTTGCCTTGAGGATGATGTGGTTTCTCATGCCATAGCCTCTCGCAAAGTTCTCGAAATCATCCCACGCATGCAACTCGAAATAGTCGTATTTGTCCTTTAGCTTGAAGTAATCTGTCTCGCATATATATATAAAGGAAGGGAGCATCGACCGATGGAACGACAGAGAAATCAGCGGCTCTGCCTGTACATAGCCAATCTTTTCTGCCGGCTTGCCCTTCTCGAAGACACGACGTTCGGTTGGAGCTACCTTCAAGCCAAGCTTGAGGCGCAGCTCGTCGGCACGTTCTGCCGGGGCATAGACGGGGACAAGACCTGTGGTCGTATTCTTCGCCTTGGTGTCGGAGGAGTAGAGTTCCAGGTCGAGCAACCCGAAGAGGTGTTCGTCCGTCAGCAATTCTTCGTACCGGCAATGGCGTGAACCGTCGTTTTCCTTCCAAATGCCTCCGGGGTTTAGAGGTTCTTCGCCTTCCTTCAAGTCCTGCTGGCAGTAAGCAGCCGACACATGCGTCACGCCCTTGATATGTTGCAAATGCGGTATTGTATCAAGGAAATTGTACTCCCATTGTTCGCTTTGCGTAACGATGCTGCTGCGGAAGGCTTCTGCACAGGAGGGCGTGGGTTCGATTACATCGTTGGCATCGAAGAACACAATAGTTCCCAAGATGAGGAAGAGCAACACTTGGCAGACTACCATCTGCAAGACGATGAGCAGGTTGCGACCACCAAAAGATTTACCATTTAACCATTTACTATTTACCATTTTGTGGCTTTTGCCCACCACTTCGCTCAAGGGCGTTGTGATGACTTTGCGGACAGAAAGGGCTGCGATGCCAGCCGTCACAAGGAACGTCGCGAGGCATATCCACAGCTCTGTGGCATACGTTCGGGGCATATCGGCAATGAGTGTGTTATTGGTTTCCTTCTGCATGATGGGGACGGCATAATCGGCCAGCATGCCCGTTAACACCAATGTTAGCAGGGTGACGAAGAAGAAAACAATCGCCACTTCCCACATCATCAGCCCGAAAAGCTGGCTTCGCTGCGCTCCCATGCACTGCCGCAAGCCCATCTCGCGCTGCCGCAGACGGAAGAGCTGAATCTGTGTCTTTAGGAACCCAAATAAGCCGATGAGCAAGACACTGCTACCAACAATCATAAAGAGTACAAGCGCCCTTGCGTCTATGAACGAAAAATCGCCCTCTGCCCTTACCTCGTATTCGGGCAAAATCTTTTGCAAGTCTTTCTGCAAGTCCTCTGCCGTCTTGCCCTTCGCAAGGATGATGTTGACGTCGCGCATGTATGTGGCCGACTTCTGTCCTTCCTGCATAAGGCACTCCTTCAACTGGTCGGTGACGACAAGCATCTTGTCCTCATTGAGCATCCAGTCGCCCGTATCGACAACATCCATGATAGTGTCCTGCCTGTTTACTGTTCTCTCGACCTTGAATCCGATGGGGTTCATGCCCTTGCCGAAGGTGCGTTCCAACATGCCTTTCGTCATAATGACATCGCCAGGCTTCAAAACAGGGATGCGCTTGCCTGTGATGGCCGACCTGAGCTTTAGGTAATTCAGATGTTCGGGACTTATCCATTGCCACTCCAGATAGACATTGTGCCTTTTTCCTTTGAGATCGATGAGCGGCGAATTTATCCCTGCTGCAGAGTGGTTGATATCAATGAAGTCGATGCTCGGCAAGTGGCTGTTGTTAATGCGCTGAATGATGTCCGGCTCGATGTAGGCCACGCTGTCCTGCTTCGCATAGAGTTCCACCTTGGCACGGCGCGGGTCGCCGCCTTCGCGCAACCAGTTCTGCCAAATCCTTTGCGTAATGATAAAGGTCACGCTAAACAGCACAAGCCCTACAGCCAAGCAGAGCACCGCAATGATGTTCTGCGTCTTGTACTTCATCAGATTGCGCCAAGCAACCCTGATGTTGTGCGTTTTCAATTCGTAATTCATAATTCACAGTTCTTAATTGGTTTTCTGCTGCAAAGGTAAGACAATTATTAGTTCATAGTTCATCGTCCATAGTCCAGAATTGACGATTGTCAAAAGATTAGACACACATGTGTCCAATTCTTTGACACTTTAGGGCTTTTCTCCTCCTCGAAAAGAAATAATTCCAACTTTCAACTTACAATTTTCAATGAAAGTGTTACCTTTGTACCATGAAACATGGAACCATCCTCGTCATAGACGACAACCCTGCCATCCTGACGGCAGTGAAGATATGCCTTGGCGGCACGTTCGAGCGCATCGTCACCCAGACCTCCCCAGAGAAAGTGCTGACCACCATTACTCAGGAGCATCCTTCGGCCATACTCCTCGACATGAACTTCACTCTTGGTGTGAACTCAGGGCAGGAAGGCATGATGTGGCTTTCCGTCATTCATCGCAAGTTTCCAGACATTCCCATTGTGCTTGTCACAGCATACGCCGATGTTAAATTAGCGGTACGCGCGTTAAAGAACGGCGCAGCCGACTTTGTGACCAAGCCATGGGACAACGACGAGCTTATCCGTGTGCTGAAGGATGCTATCGATAAAGCAAGCGAGATAATTCCCTTAGACCAGTTGGAAACGGAGCATGTGCGCAAGGTGCTGAACAAATGCGACGGCAACATGAAGCGGGCTGCCGACCTTCTGGGCATCAGCCGCCAAACATTATACAATAAGGTGAAAAATGAAAAGTGAAGAATTTGCTGCCGCCATTATTGTAATCTTTCTTGTTGTCGCTGCCATAGCTACTGTGGTATATTGGTATTGGCATCAGTGTCTGCTTAAGGAGCGGGCAGAGATTATGCGCGATGCCATCAAACACAGGGATTTCTCGTTCCGACTGCCTACGCACGGCCTCTTCTTTGGCGAAAAGGCTTTGCAGGAAGCGCTTAACGACATGGGGCAGGAGATACAGAAACTTGTGGCACATAGCGAGGTGGAATCGTGGCAGAAGCTGACGAGGGTATTGACGCATGAAATCATGAATGCCATAACGCCCATACAAAGTATCAGCCAGGCATATCTGAGCTATCCCGAAACCAAGGATTCGCCATACGGGGAAGGCATCCGTGCCATCAACGATACAAGCACGGGGCTGCTTGCCTTCGTGGAGAGCTACCGCAAGTTGACGCAACTGCAAGAGCCGGAAATGACAGAGGTGAACATGCTGTCGTTTGCCAGAAGCCTCGCCTCGCTCTATCCTAACTTGCATTGGGACATCGACATCCCTGCCGACATGGTGCTTCAGGCAGACGAGAACATGCTGCGACAAGTCTTCATCAATTTGGTGAAGAACGCCATCGAAGCTGAGGCAAAGAAGATCGGAATGAGCAGCCAGCCAGCCCACTCTTTGCTCTTTTTCTCCAACGATGGGCATATTATCCCTCTTGATATGCAGCAGGAAATCTTTATTCCCTTCTTCACCACCAAGCGAAATGGCTCGGGCATAGGGCTGTCTCTTTCGCGGCAGATACTGATGAAGCAGGGCATGATGCTCAGCCTTGCAGAGAGTCCAGTTCGCGGCTACAACGTCACATTCAGGATAGAGAAGAACTGATGGACGTAATATGCGGGGAAGCAGCACTTATTTGTAGTAATATGTAAACGGAAAAGCCCCGACGGGCTGTCGCAGCTCATCGGGGCTTTTCCGCTAATATATCACGCATCAAAGGCAAGGATTATTACCCAATTCACTGAATTTATACCAAATTTGGTGAATACAATCACTAAATTCCCTATAAATTTGGTGAATTGGATAGAAGTGGCTACCTTTGCCACAGAATTGGGTAAGAGAAAGGAAGGACTGTTATGATTCAAAGATTGCTTCAGAAGAGACTGACCGATGCCTACCGGCGAGGCAAAATCATCGTCATTCTTGGACCGCGACAAGTGGGGAAGAGTACGCTGATCGAAATGATGGCAGCTGGACAGAAGAATGTGCATAGCCTGAATTGCGACAACGAGGACGAGCGGCGCCTGCTGCAAGGCCGCACATCTACGGAGCTGCATCAGCTGGTCGCCCCATACGATTTCTTTTTCATCGACGAGGCACAGCGGGTGAGGAACATCGGCCTAACGCTGAAGATGATTGGTGACTTGAAGCTCAATACGCAGGTTATTGTGACGGGTTCCTCGTCCTTGGACTTGGCAGACGAAATCAACGAGCCGGCGACGGGTCGTCTGTTACACTACAACCTGTTCCCTTTCTCGCTGACCGAGCTGGCAGATGCCACCTCGCGCCTTGAAGAGGGACGTTTACTGGAAAGCCGCCTTGTCTATGGGCTGTACCCCGAAGTCGTGAACGAGCCGGAAGTGGCACGCGAGACGCTCATAAACCTCACAAACAACTACCTGTATAAAGACCTACTCGCCTTTCGTGGCATAAAGAAACCCGATGTCATTACAAATCTGGTGCGGGCTTTGGCGCTTCAGGTGGGCAGCGAGGTGTCCTACAACGAATTGTCCAACCTCATCGGCATCGACAAAGTGACCGTCGAGAGCTACATCAACCTGTTGGAGAAGTGCTTTGTCGTCTTCCGGCTCAATTCCTTCAGCCGCAATATGCGCAACGAGATAAGGAAGGGCAAGAAGGTGTATTTCTACGACAACGGCATCCGCAACGCTGTTCTCTCCAATTTCGCGCCATTGGAACTGAGGAGCGACGCAGGGGCTTTGTGGGAGAACCTGATGGTGAGCGAGCGCGTGAAGCGGAATGCCTATCACGGCAGTTATGCCCAGCTCTATTTCTGGCGGACACACGAGGGGAAGGAGATTGACCTCGTTGAGGAAATGGATGGCAGGCTGACGGCTTTCGAGTTCAAATGGAACGAAAAGAAGAAGTCCACTCTCCCTAAAGTCTTTGCAGAAAGTTATCCTAACTACACCTACCAAGTCATCAACAGAGAGACGTTCTGGGACTTCCTCTCCGTGCCGAGCGTTTAGGGCTGGGCGTATCATCTAACCATAATACGCACGCAACTGCAAAACATTGAGTTGGGAAGACTAACCTTTTTTAATCTGATGCAGCAAAAGGTCGCCGAGGTTAGTCTCAACCTCTTCGAAAAGTTCAAGGCATCGCTGCTTCTTCATCTTGATTTTGGTGCCGACAGCAATCATATCTGCCAATGTCGGGTTGCCTGTGTTGTTTACTGATGTGGCGTGCTCTCCGTTGTAGCCTTCTGTGCAGAGCGTCAGGTCGTAAGCTGGAGCAAGATGCCAGACATAGTGTCCTGGTCGCTCTTCCTTGACATAGAAGCTGAAGTTCTTGCAATGGTCGTCCTTGTTCTCTGTCAGGTAGTTGAATACCATACGACGATACATCTCTTCCACTTCCTTCTCGTTTTGGGTAAGATAGCCCGTCAAGGCAAGCAGGTTGCTGTAGTCAAGCACAGGATTCGAGAGAGAGAGGCAGAGCAGTCCGCCAGCTGTCGCCATATGGATGCGCTGGCCATCGGCATCAATATCGAAGCGTCGGGAAGCAAAGTAACGTCCGTTCATCAGCTTGAAGTCAGGCACACAGATGCCACATTTCCTTGCCACTTCATTATAATGATACTCCTGCTGCCCGATGTCCTTTGGGTCGTAAGTGTGTCGGAACTTCACCAGCCAATGGCCTTCGTCATCATGGAAAATCGCTTTTGGACGTGCGCCGCCGCTGTTGCCGCTGTTGTATAAGAGCAGTCGTGCATCAGTGTCCTGCTGTTCCTTCAAGACTTCGAGGGCCTTTTCCTGAAGCATGTCCAAATCGATGGTCTTGTCTTCAGGCTTGATATGCGTCTCTGGATGATAGGTGAGTGCTCCCATGCCGCCGCTTCCCACAATGCTCAATCGGTCCAATGATGACAAATTGGAATCGTTGATGCCTTCCCGCAGCAGGGTTTTATGAAGCAGATACCGCCCATAACCGTCGGGCAGACTGTCTTCGAAGATGCCGAAGTTGCCATAGAAGGGGCGTGGCTTGGCGATGAAAAGCCCTTCGCGAAGCGGCAGTTCCAAAGGCGAGATGCAGAAACCGTCGGCCAGCCAACCCTTGTCATACTCAAAGGCACAAAGCTTGTCGTCAGGAGTCAGCGAGAGCGCACCGATGTTCCTGTCGTGATACTTTACGGTGAGACGGTCTATCTGTTTCATGGCTTCCTATAAGCTTTCTTCTTGCCTGCGTTCCTGCGTATCTGTGTCAGCTCCTCCATCGTGGCATACTTGGGCATTGCAAACAGATTCTTTATTTCAGAGGTATAACCCAAAGCCATAGCAAGAGCTATCAGGTTCTTCAACGAAACAAGGCCTTTCTGCTCAAACCTGATGACGTTGCTGACGGCGACATTTGCCGTCTCTGCCACCTGTTCCCGTGTCAAGTTCTTTTCTATCCGCCTGTGCCGAAAGTCCTTTGCCAACGTGAGGGCAACATCATCTGCCGACTCAAGCATGAAGTTGTCAAGAACAGACAACATATTGTCTGTATCTATACTTTCCATCACAGAAACTAACTAAATGTTATCTGTGTGCAAAGGTACGACATTTCCTCCACATAGGCAAGCGTTTTGCTATCTTTTTCGATATATATAGCTTCCGATGGCGAGGAGGATGACAAGGAGTGTCAGGATGTAAGCCCAGATATGGGTGACTCGCGAGGTGGCGGTGATGGTGTAGTCTTGTGGGATGAGCCTTTCGCCAGTGAAGGGATAGAAGATTGTGCCGTCTGGTTGCAAGGTTCCGTTGCCTGTACTGATGACTTTGCCAGGCATTGTGAGGTAGTAGGGAACGTTGAACCAGAAGATGTTGAGGCGCTTCTCGAACTCTTTGTTCAGTTCTTCCGACTCGGCACTTTCGCCATCGAAGAACAGATTATAGGCATCGGAGTGGAAGAACTCACGGAACTTGTCTTCGGGCTTCACGTCGAGGATGTCCTCTGCATCAGCCATGAGGAAGTGTGACAACGAGTCGTAAAGCTCGACAAAACGTTCCTTGCTGACTGGCGGATTAGGGATGGAGTCGTAGTTGGCCACAATAAAGTCGAAGCCCACCTTGAACAGATTGTCGTTCAGCCAACGCGTGATGAGCGGTTCTATCTCGCTAAGTTTCTGCGAGGCTTCGGCTCCGCTAAGTCCCCTGACGAGGTTCGGCTCTCCTGTAAACCAATAACTTATGATGGCTTTGTCGGCATAGAGCGTGTCCGCAAGCAGGAACGTGTCGCCCACACAATAGAAGGTTTCCGTGTAAGTGTACTCCGTGTAGAACAAGCGGAAGTGCTTCTTGAGGTTGGCATTCGAGCGAAGACGGGTGCCATTAAGTTGCAATGGTGTCTGTTCGCACATTTCCTCAATAGAAGAGAAAGGGCAGATGAACGATGTCGTCACAGTATCGCCTTCACCAATTATTGTCTCGCTTTTGCAGAAAGCATTGATGTTCAGGCATTCAGGCATAGGTTGTGACCAACCGTTGATGTGTTCGCCAAGAAGAGAATCACGTTCCTGCTTAGACATTACATTACTATAGGAGACTTCGCGAGTGCAACTTTTCCCAAAACCACCGTGAATAGTTGTGTGCATCACTACGTCTGGCTGATAGCAGGAAAAAAGGAGCAACGTCGCCCCAACCAGGGTAAAACGATAAATAGACTTACTTGTTTTCATAACATAACTTTCTTAATTGGTTGTAAGAGATGAGGTTGTCCTGCCTCTGGGGGCGCGTATAGATGTCTTTTAACGTGCTGCCAGAGAGGTTTGAGATATAGTTATGATGTGCATCATTCTTGTTTAGTTGTGCAGCAGGACTGGGTGCGTTCACAAAAAAGAACAGTCCAATCAGCAGAACTGCTGCAATGGTCGAGACAGTGCGGAGGGCAATGATGACAGGCGAGGGCTTGCGTTCTTGCTCGCACAAGCGGTCGTATTCTTCAGTCAAGTCTGCCTCGAAGATGTCGATATCCTCGGCTGCTTGGTGTATAAGTTCTTTGTCAATCATGGTTTGTTATCTTTAGGAAAGTAAGCAATCGCTTCTTCGCTTGCCAGAGCATCGTGCTTGCCGTTCGCTTTGAAAAGCCTGTCTGCTCTGCTATCTCGTCGAGGCTTAGCTCTTCACCCTTCATGCGGATGAGCCTTTGCTCGGATGGCGTCAAGCGTTTGATGGCTTGCTCTATCGTTTCTTTCTGTTCTTTCTGTATGATGAGAGCATCTGCAGCCTCTCCTGTCCCTTCCAAAGGAGGGGTGAACGGCAATGTTTGTTGCCGGAGTTTCTGTCTCCTCCAGACGCTCACGCACAGGTTCTTTGTTGCTTTAACGAGCAAGGCTTCGGTGTTGTCGCCGTCTTGCCAACCTCTTTCGAGCATCCTCATACAGACTTCCTGCACTATGTCCTCAGCATCTTCCCTGTTGTGGAAGAAGCTCATGGCAGCGCGCATCATCTTGTCGCGCGTCCTAAGCAGTGTCTGTTCGAACTCTGTTTGTGTCATCTGCCTATATAACGCACTACATCGCGAAATGTCAAGTAATTAAATGAAAAAATTTAAGGAGTGAGCACCAACAGGTTGTTGTCTTTGTCGAGTCCGCCTGACCGTAAGCTGTCACAGTGATGAAGACAATCAGAAAGGTGAAGATATTCCTTTTCATTTTATTTTAGAGTTTATTTGCCTATCAGTTCCAACATCTTTTTACGGACGGCTTCGGGATTGTTAGGCCGAGGCTCGTTCTCTTCTGTCGTGACGCGCTGGCCGTCTTGGTCGAAGATGATGTAGGTGGGGAACTTGTGGATGCCGAGGTATTGCTCGACAGCCTGCTGCTGGTCGGCTGGCAGGTTGTAGTGGACGAAGTGCTCGCCCGTGAGCTTGTATTCTGCAATTGTGCTACGCCAGGCTTCTGTCTCGCTGCCGTTGCAAAGGAAGAGATAGGTGACTGGCAAATCGCTGAGTGCCTGATGAAGTGGGTGCGTGTTGTTCTTGAGGTAGTTTTTGCAGGGAACGCACCAAGTGCCCCAGAAGTCAACATACACGATACGCCCCCGATAAGGCTCAATGATTTTGTCGAGGATTTCCTTGCCGTCGGTGAGACCAGTCAGGGGCTCGTTGGGCATTAGGCTTGCTTTGTCGGCCTCTTTCAGCAGGGCGAGGTCGCGGTAATGGTTGCTTTGCTCGATGACGAGACTGCGAAGATAATTGTCCTTCACCTCACCAAGAAGTGCTTGCAGGGCAGGACGAAGCGGCGCATGGTATTGCTCGACCTCATTATAGAGCAACGCCGCACGTGCATAGTCGCGCACTTCCTCTGGCATATCGAGGGAGGCAACGCGCTTGATGTGCTGAGCCGTCTCACGCTCGCTCACGAGTCCATTCCTAAAAAGGTTCTTGAAGTATGGGTCTGAAAGGAACTCTTTTCCGGCACGCTCAAAGGGATGGCTGTCGAGTAGGGAGTCGGCGGCATTGCTCTTGACGAGTGCCTTGTAGTCCTGTAGCATTGTGCGGAGTGTGCGGAGGCTATCGGCAAAGGCAACTGTTTTGCTGATTGTCCCGTCGGCCTGTTGCTCAAGTGCGATGTCGATGGCTGTGTCTATGCCGGACAAGTTGTACTTGTTGCGGGTGCGCGGCGCGACGAGTTCCTCTGTGTAGTACATGATGATGTAGCCCAAGTAGTCCCCGATGATGCTGTATGGACGCGGCAGGTCGCAAATGAAGCGGTCGTGGAGCCACTGCCACAGCCTGCCGTCGGAATTCTGCCGCACGGCGGGATTGTCGAAGTGTCGTTGTACGACCATGTGGGCGAGGCTTGCCTGCGAACGGTATTTTGCACAGTAGCGCCATTCGGGCGAGAGGGAAGGATTGGCCTGCTGTATGGAATCGATGGCCGTCTCCATGCGTTGTAGCTCCTTCTCTGCTGCTTTCAGCACGTAGGCGTCCGTCTTGTCATCCATTTCACCGAAGTGCCACGAACATTGTGGCGGTTCATGATTGAGCATTTCGTTTGCAAGCGAGGTGTCGCTGTCATTGCATGTGAGTTTGATGATCCCGCCGTTCAGCTCCACATCGTATGTTTCGCCGGGTGACAACATAAGCTTCTGATAGCAGAACAAAACGAGTGAAATGTCCGTCAATGGCACTTCCACCTCGAACCGCCCGAGGCTGTCGGGTTGCAATGGTATTTCGTTTGGGAAGATGTTTTGCAGAGGATTGTAGTAATAGATGCAAAGTTGGTCCTCTGCTTGTTTGGGCATGTTCAAGATGCTTCCTCGCACCAATGCCGAAGTCTGCGCCTGCCCTGCTACACCGACGAAGCCAAGCAGGATGGAAAGGATGGCATGTTTCATGTTCATAAATAATTTCTTGTCTAATATGATGTTTTAACTCTTAAACCTTTTAACTTTTCAACTTTTCTTCGTACCTTTGCGGCAAGAAACAAGTAAAAATGATGAGTCATGACCTACCTCAATCCGTTCCACAAGGAAGCGACAGAGCGCAAGATTCGGAAGATAGTCGAATCCTCGCGGTCGCCAATGAGTTCCGAAGACGCTGCCAACTATATGAAGCAGAACTACGAGATGGCGAAAGCCATGTAAGCAGCCGCGAGGCAGAAGAACGCATTGCGGAACAATACGCAAAGGAACACAATCTATGGGTTCCATTCCCTGGCGTAACCGAATTAGGCTCGCCTGGTCCCTGCGGCAATGAGAATGACACATACGTTTCTAATGACATAATCTACAAGGTCAACAACCTTTTTAATTGCGGTTCTATTATTCGCTTGTTGGAGCGAACCGTATGGCATAACAACATCTTCCCCGATACGGCTTATTCCCTTTATGGCTTTACGGGTTTTGAGGGACGAACAATTATGCCAATACTCCGACAGCGGCTTGTCAAGAATGCTCGTCCTGCCACGCAGGTGATGATTGACACCTACATGTCTGCCCTTGGGTTCACAAAGACTGACCGAGAAGGGCATTTCACCAACGGCACCTACGAGGTATGGGACTTGTTGCCCCGCAATGTGTTGGTTGACAGGGATGGCGACCTCTATGTCGTGGATGCCGAGCTTCGCAAGATGAAATGATATCAGTCCCTTCTCTTCGCTGACGAAAGCATGAAGGATAGAAAGGATAGCCTGTTTCATGTTTATATATTATTTCTTGTTTTAATATGATGTTTTAACTCTTAAACTTTTTAATGTTTCAACTTTTCTTCGTACCTTTGCGGCATAAAACTAAATACTACAGGATTATGACGGCGACATCACAGAGAATCAAAGAGACGCCAATGGCTCCGTATATGGGACTGATTCGCGGCATGACGCGCGAGCAGAAGCAGACGGTGGTGGCATATATCACTGAGATAATGGACGAGCCACAACAGAAGAGACGGGTTCCCTCCGAGTTCAAGCGGCTACGCGGTATGGTAAACATCACCAAGGAGGAGATGGCAAAAGATGAACACTTGGCACACATCATGGAGCGATGAAACGGATATTCCTTGACACCAACATCCTGATTGACTACATCGACAACCGTGCCGGTGCCGACGACGCGGAGCAAATCTTCGCCTGCGGCTTTTCGGGCGAGGCTTTGCTGTTTTCCTCGTCGCTCACCTTCGCAAATATGGCATATATTATTAAAGGACGCACGCAAAAGGAGAAGTACGACGCGCTTAACCAGATGGCAGGCATTGTTGAGATTATAGGTCTGCGCAAGCAGGAGGTGATGGCCGCCATTGCCCAGCCCGTGAAGGACTTCGAGGACATGCTCCAATACCAGTGCGCCAAAACTGCGGGCTGTGACTATATCGTGACTAACGACCGACGGCATTACGACTTCTCGGACATTCCGCATTTCTCGTCGGCTGCTTTTGTCGAGCAACTGGACGAACTGATAAAGTAGCCCCATCCCTCTCCCCATCAAGGTCGAGAGGGATGAGTGTTTCTGTATGTCTTGTCGGTGGGGCATTGTTCTTTGCTTTTTACCTTTTATATATATAACGCGCGTGAGGGCGGAATGTTGACTGATTTGCCGTTAAAGATTCTTAAAGCTGTTGAATTTCGTTCGTTTTGCCTTTGTTGGTTCTTGACAGGGTGTGTGTGCGTTACTAAATGTACGTAACTATAGAAGTCAAAAAGACCGTACTTGATGTACTACATGTATGTATCCATCATGTAAAAAGTGCACGCTCAATGAGCAAAGAGTCCATGCTCAATGAGAAGAAAGTGCACGCTCAATGAGAAGAAAGTGCCTGCCGAGTATGAAAAGAGTGCACGGCCAATAGAGAAAAAGTGCAGGGCCAATATGAAAAATGTGCACGCTCAATAGGGAAAATGAGCCTGCTGAATTGGGAGAATGAGCGTGGTTATCAGGGAGACTCTCTTGCATTCTTGAATTCCCTGCGCCCGCTAAAAATAATTATAGCGCCTGCTAAGAACATCCATTGCGGCCATCAAAATGAGTCACAGCGCACGCTAAGAACCAAATTTCTACATAGAGGGTAATACTATGTAATGCCACATGCGGCCTTCTTTGTGGCGACTTAGACGCGGATGTTCACCCCTGCAGAGGCTGTCGAGGTAGATTTTTGCAGAATTGTACTTCAGGCCGCTATAATGCATGAAGGTGCTGATGGTGATGTAACCATAACGCGTGCTGCGGCGCAGAGCCTCATCCATTGCCTTGGAATCGTACATCTGGCTGTTGCCTACACTTATCCTCAGTTTGCGGAACCCGTCGTGCGAGCAGTCGGCATCACTCACAAACTGTTTGCTGGGGATATACTCTATACCATTATATATAATGTCGCGTCCAGTCACCTTGTCGGGGTCGGTGTGTTCTCCAAGCAACTTCAGCTTGGGAGCGAAGGAGCCGAAGGGCGTTTCCACGCGACAGCCTTTGCGAAGCCACATCGTGGTAACCTCTTCCAGCAGATAGAAGAGCCGTTGCATCTCACCCTTGCTCGTATGCCTGTATTTGGCACAAAAGTCATCAATATCATCCAGGTTATACTTACGCTCTATCACGGGCTGGGCGTAGAGCAAAGGCCTGCCGTCGTCGCCCTTAGTGGGACGTGGCTGTAGTTCAAAGAGTACTCCGTCTGTTTTGCGTGGCATATCTGCTGTGTTTTACAATTATGTCGCAAAGATACGACAAATATCCGACATTCCCGCTAAGGAAGGCGATTTTTATTCTGAGGAGTCTGGGAGTTTAGGAGCTTTTCCTCTCGGCGCTGATGACGATACATGAAACAAACGCAAACGCCGGGGCATCGTGGGGATGTGTCGGCGGATATTTTTCTGTGCGGAGGGGAGGGGAAACTACCGCTCCTGCACGAGTCTCGTGGCGAGGAACTCGTCAAGTGTGACGAGGTTCAGTTGTGGGAAAGGCGTGTCGTGGAGCACTCGGAAGTGGCTGTCCTCCGACACAAGATAATCTGCAGCAGGCAGTTCGTGTCAATCACTACGGGGTTCATCGTTCGCCTATTTACTATAAGGTGTACGGAAATGCGAGCCTCGCAGTTCTTTCATGCGCTTATCGTCGAATTGGCCGCTCTCCCAGAGTGCGTCCATCTCATCGTCAATCTGCTTGGCGTAGAACGCCGCCAACTGCTTCCGCAGCTGTTCCAGACCAACGGCGGTCTTGATGTGGGAGACCAAGTTGAACACCTGTACTTGTGCCGGAGTGAAAGTTATTGCTTCCATAATCGTACCTTTTTACATTTTCCGCTGCAAAGATATGACAATTATCCGACATTCGCGCTAACGAAGGCGATTTTTTATTCTAAGGAGTCTGGGAGTTGGGGAGTTTTTCCTTGACGGGGCATCAGAGAATCCGACACTCCTTTACTCCTTAGACAAAAATTGTCAATTTTGTCAATTGTCAATTTAGGGTAGTTTTCGCTGTCCCGTTGATGTCCTCCGTCGTTTTACCCGCGTTCGCCCCTCGCGTCATTGGGAACGAGGGACTGTAACAAGCTTCGGGAGCCTCAGAACTTCACTTTCTTGCCTTTGCGGACAAAGATACCCCGAGAGGATTTACTATTTGATGATTTACTATTTACAATTTGCTTGCCGCTGAGGTCGTATCATTTACCATTTGACAATTTACTATTTACTATTCCTGAACCGTAGCGCCGCGACAGCCAGTGGTTTAGCAGGGCGAAGAAGGTGAGGCAGAACAGCGTGGGCAGGACGGACGAAAGGGCACCTGGCTGGCGAAGCGTAGCGGCCAGCGATTGCCAGAGCACCGCACCGAAAGCATAGACAAGCAGACCGATGCCGAGGAGCGAGACGGCAACGACCACGGCAATGGCGACGATGTGCTGTTGCCGTTCCTTCTCTCGCTGCTCTTGGCGGATGCGGCGTAGGGTGGTGTAGGCAAAGTTCGAGGGCAGGCTTTTCTGCTCCATTGGCGCGAGAGCCTGACGGAGGGCGTTATTTCTTTTCATGTTTCATCAATAGATAAAGTTTGCGGCGGATGCGGTGCAGGCGCGTGGCAATGGTGCCAGCCTCCACATCGAGGATAAAAGCGATGTCGGCCAAAGGGCGGTCGTCGTAATAGTAAAGCCCAAGAAGCGTTTGCTCTTCCGGCTTCAATAAAAAGATGGCACGACGCAGGTCGCTGATACGGCTCTCATCGTTGAGCGCGTCGTCGATAATGGTGTCAGAGAGTCCGGGCTTGTCGTCGATGCTGATGTACTTGATGCGTTTCTTGCGAAGCCACGAGACGGCTGTTGTGTAGGCAATGCGGCAAATCCATGTGGAGAACGAGGAGCGTCCTACGAAAGTGTCAAGCTTGCTGTAGGCACGGACGAAGGCATCCTGCACCAGCTCCTCGGCATCCTCCTGTCGCGGCACGAGTCGCGACACGATGGCAAACACCTCGGGGCTGTACCGCTCCAAGAAATAGCCGAAGTCCCCGGCGTGTCCGTCGAGGATTCGGGCTATCAGTTGCTGCTCGTCCGCTTGCATCGATTAAAATTCCGTCTTCTCTTCGGGTTTCTCTGCTTTGCGTTCTGCCAAGTAGGATATCAGTAGACCTATGCCGCCAAAGATACAGATGCAGGCTACATAGATGATGCCACCCACATGGTCGTAGTAATGCCAGTCATAAAATTTATCAATTTTTCCTTCGGCAGTAATAAAGTTGAGGAAGAAGCCGACAAGGAATCCAAATCCAACACCCAGCATCAGCCAGCCGATGCGCAGGGCGGTGTATTTGTTGCCGCTGTTGTAAAGCTGGATGCCTTTGAAGTCGATGTTAGACAGTTCCGTGATTTTGCTGATAAGCATCAGTCGTTCGCGCTTGTGGACGAACAGCTCGACAACTTTGTAGATGCAGCCAAACACGATGGCGCAGTTCAGGGGAATCATAATCCAATCCATAGTCTTTGAGTTTTGAGTTATTACCTTGAATTTTGAATTTATATATTTTGAGTTTCTTCTCTTGTCTCTACTCTATTAGACGCATCTTTCCGCAAGATATTACAAAAATCCCGAAACTTTTTGGGGTGAGTTTCGGGATTTAACTTCTTTTCTATTCGGTATGTTGCTTTGATGTTATACCGCAATGCCAGTGCGCATGACCTCGCGATAGATGGGCGAGTCCTCACCACTCTCGAGGAGAATAGGCTCGATGTAACAGCTGATGTCTTCTTTGGCACGCCCGAGGGTGACAGCTGTGTCCCACCATTTTTCATGGTAAACTTTAGGCACGATGACGGCGACGTCGATGTCGCTCCACTCATGGGGGCAGTCCTTGGCGTAGGAGCCGAACATCATGACCTTCATCGCCGGGTCGAAGCGTGGAGCAATAACGGCCTTGTAGCGACGCACCAGCTCAAGAGCAAATTCGCGTGGGAGGATGCCCTGTATAGTGTCGGGCGTGAAGTCTATCGGGTCAATAATTTTTCCTTTATTCTTTCCAGTAGCCATGCGTGCATCTGTTTGGTGGTTTCTATACTGTTTGATATCTGAGGCAAAGTTACAACTTTTCTTTGAAATAATGTCCGTTTCTCCTGTTAAAGATGCAAAAAGCGTGCAGAACGGATGTAACTTTAGCATGATTAAACGACATGTGACCTAATGTTCACATTGGCAATGGGGCGAAGAAGCACCTAAAGAACGATGTCCCAATGCCCGGAGCCGACGGTCTTCTTGCTGGCGGGGTTCGAGGGGCTGGCTATCACGGCCTTCTGACCGACGGGGATGTCAACGGACACGCGAAGGCTGCCAGCGGGCATACGCTCGGCACGAAGATGAACGGTGCCACACGGAGTCTCCTGCGAACACTCCACCCACGTTACCTTCTCGGAGAGGTGAGGGCAAACCCTGATGATTTGACAATTTGACAATTTATCGATTTGACAATTTGACAATTTATCGATTTGACAATTTATGCCTGCGAGCCAAGTGTAGAGCCACGTCAGCCCGCCGCCAAACATGGGGTGGCAATGGGAGTTGCCGCCGTCCCACTGCTCCCAGGTCGTGGTTGCTCCCTGCTCTATCCAATACCCGAAGGAGGGGAAGTCGCGCTGCTGGAACGCTTCGAGAGCCTCCTCGGCAAGCCCAGCTTCGGCAAGGACGTCGAAGAAGAGCTTCGTGCCGAAGATGCCTGTATAGAGGTGATGAAGGGACCCCTCTAAATCTTCCCTTAGGGGGGAGACTTCCCGGGATGAGGGGGAGAGGGGCTTCATGTGGTACGCAAAGAGATTCGAGCCTGCCGGACCGTAGGTGTTGTTCTGGGCATCATAGAAGCGACGATGGAAAGCCTGACGGGTTCGCTCCTCCAATGCGGCAAAGCGGCCTGCACCGTCCCCCGCGCCCAGCAGCCCTGCTATCGCGGCCATTCTTTTGGCACAGAGCCAATAGAAATAGGTGTGGACGAGAGCATTCGACGGACGTTCGTCGGTTGGCGTACACCACTCTCCCAGGTTGCACCAATACGCCATATCGTTATGCGGCTCGTAGTGCTGCTCCATCGTGCCGTCCTCGTTTACCCAACCCGCGAAATAGTCCATGAGGCGGAGCATCGCGGGATAGTTTTCCCTGAGCACGGAGCTGTCGCCATAGCATTGATAGAAGTCGTAGGGCATCAGTATCATTGCTGCGCTCCAAGGTACTCCGCCGCCGCATCCGGGCTGCCAGGGCGCGCCGAACGGCACGAAGCCCGTGCGCGGATTCTGCGCCAGCCGCATGTCGGCAAACCACTTCCGATAGAAGGCTCTCGCGTCGAACGTCCGCATCACCATCTCTGCTGCCACTTGTCCGTCGCCCAGATAGGCCGAGCGTTCGCGGTGCGGACAGTCGCTGATGATGGAGCCGTGAGCATTGTCGAGGAGCGTGCGCCGCCAAATGCGGTGTATCTTTGTCAGCAGGGTATCGGAACAGGCGAAGAAACCCGTCTGCCGAAGTTCCGTGTTGACGGCTTCCGCCTGAATCTGGGAGGGATGAAGCTCGGCAAGTCCGCTTATCTCGACCTGCCGGAAGACGAACCAAGTGAAGCGCGGATGGTAGCTCTCCCTACCGTCGCCCTTCATTATATATATGTTCTCGCCATTCGGAGATTCAGAGAGATACTTGATTTCCACTCGCTGCCCTGCCTCCCCTTGGATGTCTTTCAGATGAACCCAGCCGGAGATTTCCTCGCCGAAATCAATGCGCCAGCTATTATCATCGAGACGCTCCATCCGCTTTGGAGCAAAGACCTCGCAAACCTTATCGACAGGCGACATTTGCGGATAGAGCTGGCCGTCGGGAGCTTCGCGAAGGGAAGACCCCCTCCAGCTCCCCCGTGATGGGGAGAGTTTCTGGTTGCACCATTCCTCGTCGTGGAGCCTTGCGTCGAAAACCTCGCCACCATAAATGCTGTTCTGCGTAATGCCGCTCCGCTTTGCCAGCCAAGAGGTGTCGGTTGGGATGATTTGGGTTGAGCCGTCGGCGAAGGTCAGCATCAGCTGGGCGATGAGCCGAGGCTTACCATAGGGCATGGCAAAGCCGTTACCAGAATTGAAGAAGCCGTTCCCAAGCCAGACACCCAAGGTGTGCCTGTCGCGAGCGGAGAGAAGGGATGTGAGGTCGTAGCCCAGATAGAGACAGCGATAACCCGTGAACTCATTGTCTATGGCAACCCGCGTGTTCTCGATACCTGCGCGATGGGAGTAGTCGGTCTGTCCGGGGACCAGCACATCGTCGCCCACCTTCTTGCCATCGACGTAGAGTTCAAAATAGCCCAAGCCGCAGATGAAGATGTGCGCGTTCACGACTTGCTTGTCGATTACGATGTCTTTTCGGAACAACGGTGCCTCCTCGTTGCAGCCAATCCACTCTGCCACCCAGTCGGAAGGGGCGAGGGCAGTATGGAAGCGAGCCGCCTCGCTCCAGCCGGAAGGCCTGCGATGTTTGTCCCAAACCCTGACGCGCCAATAGCAATCGGTATTGCTGGCGAGGGGCTGGCCTTGATAGGGGATGTATCGCGTCTCTGCACTCTTCCTGCGCTCAGAATCCCATAGGTCAGCCTCGCCGCGAAGAAGCCTTTCCCTTGAAGATGCGACCTGTATCTGATAGGCTGTCTGTCGCTGGTTCCTGTCGTTCCCGTCGGCGACATCAATCCACGAAAGCCGTGGCTGCCGTGAGCCAACAGCCATCGGGTCGGTCATGTCCTCGCAGGTCGGGCGGACGGCTTTCAGTCGCGCCGATGCCGAAGCAGAGAAGAGGAAGAGTAGGAGCAGTATTTTGACCATTGACCACTAACCATTAATCATTGACCGTTGGGCGCCAGCCACCAGAATGGGATTGTCTGGGCATTAGGATTTTCTTTCCGCCCACGATGTTGATACCCCGAAAGGATTTATTATTTACAATTTGCTTGCCGCTGATGTCGTACCAGACTTCATCATTTTTCATTGTTAATTGTTCATTTTTAATTTCCTTGATGCCATCTGGGTCTTCGGTCTGGATGGCAGAGAAGGCAGGAGTGTCGCCTGTCTTTTGGAACGTGCCGGTGATGATGTAACCGTCTGATGTAACCGTCTGCGGAGTGTCGGTCTCTATGCGTACGTTCTCAAGGATGATGGGTGAGGGCAAAACGTCTGTCGGACAGATGCGATAGGGAAGCCCTGCTTCAATACCAGCCCCCTCCCCGCTCCCCCTTTGGGGGAGTGCTTGAGAAGGAGAATCTCTTGGCTCTGTGGCACTCCCCCAAAGGGGGAGCGGGGAGGGGGCTACCTTTGTCCCCTTGCCGAAGATGGTCTCGACGTCGGCGGCGTTGAGCGAGAAGGGCAGGCAGACGAACTGCCACTCGTTGTTGGTGAACTGCTTGTTCAGCATTACCTTATTATTATACGCGCGCGGGAGGATGAGGTTGTCGCTGGCGTTCTCGTCGTAGGTGACAGGCAGGTCGCTAACCTTCCAGGTGCGGACGAGGTCAACATAGAACTTGCCGTGATTGGCTCCTGCTGTGTTGTTGGCCTCCAAGCCATAGCCGCTCTTCACACCAATCTCGAGGTCTTCGCCTTCGCCCACCTCAATGTCGAGGCTCATGTCGTTGACGCGACCGGTGGTTGTGTTGGCCGAGAGACCCGCAAAGGTTGCCGTCTCATTTGTCAAATAGTCAAATTGTGGATTTGTCAAATGGGTGTACTTGCTTTCCACGCCGTAGTACTGCACACTTGTCTTGTCGCCAGCCTTTCCATAGAGGCGCGTGATGCCGAGCTTCGAGGCGTGTTGCCATAGACGGGCGTTCACCTCGTAGATGCCTGGCGTGAGCTTCTCGGCGGGTATCGTCTGGTAGAGCCGGAAGTCGTTGGGAATGACGCTACTTGCACTTGCCACATAGCCCGCCCACTTCCATTCGAGGTTCGTGCCGTCGCTGACACCGCCGTAGTTGTCCGTCCAGGCGCTGCTCTGCCAGCCATAGATGGGACCGTTGTCGGCTTCGTTGATAGTGGTCTTCAGGTTCCAGTCGTAGGTGATGCCTTGTGGGTTTTTCTCGAAGTCGTAGTTGGTGAGCACGCTGTCACAGAAGACATCCCAAGCACATTTACCATTTACCTTTTCACCTTTTAAACTTTTCACCTTTTCTCCGAGTTTCTCCACATGGAAGTCATCCACCATGAAATAGCCTGCGCCAGCTTTGTCGCTTCCCTGGTTGGCGCTGTTCGTGCGGATGCCCAGCATGAGGTCGTCGCCGTCTTGAAGGGTGACATAGACCTCCATCCTTTGCATGTTCTGCGCTGTGGAGGAGTTGAAGCCGCCAGCGTGACGGGCAAAGGTGGTGCGGTAGTCGGTATAGGTCAGGTTGTCGTAGCCCGACGTGCCGTTGCGGTAGTAAGGCTCGGTTGTCCAGTACTGAACGACAGCCCCCTTTCCCGTTCCCCCCGAGGAGGAGAGGCTTTCTGCCGCGGAACTCCCCTCCTCCTCGGGGGAGGGGATGGGGGAGGGGGCTGCAAAGAGGCAGGCTGTGCCGTAAAAGTCCTTTTCTATCCACATGCGGCAGCTGACCTTGTAGATGCCTGCGCCCAGTTTTTCGGCGGGAATGCGCTGGTGCAGCTTCAGGGGCGTGTTGATGGTCTTGCCGCTGGCGGGCTTGCAGACGTAGGCTTGCTGTCCGTCCTTGTTCTTGGCGGTCTTGTTCATGCTGCGCTGCAAGGTCATCCCTGCGGGCGATTCTATCCAACCTGTAGGCGGCTGCGTGTTTTTCGTGAAGCTCTCCTCGAACGAAGGATTCGCCAGGACGCGGCTCGTGATGTCAACCGAAACGGAGTTCCCCTCCTCCTCGGGGGAGGTGGTAGGGTAGGGGTCTTCTATGTCGAGGCCATTCTCCAACTGCTCGATGCAACGGGATGGGTCAACGTCCTGCACACAGCAGTTGTGCTCGTCGATAGCTTGGATGGCAGCAAGGGCCGTCGTCTCGCCTAAAACCATATAGACAGGCTCCATGCGGATGCTGCCGTAGGCGATATGCGAGGCGGACAGGCAGACAGGCACGATGACGTTCTTTGCCTCCGACTCCTTGGGCGTCACGGCACGGTAGGAGATGTTGTACGGCCCTTTCGTCAGGTGGCGCTGCACGTCGCCTTCGTTCTTCACCTGACCATTCACGACATAGCGTCCGCAGTTGTGCGAGTCCATCGTGTAGGCTCCCCATGCAATCGGGTCGTTGGCTTCCTTGTTCTTGAGGCAGTAGTCCTCGGTCATCACCATGCGGCCAATCATGCGACGTGCCTCGCGGATGTAGAGCTGCGGCGTGAAGTTCTCGTTGTCCTCGTATTCGTCGAGCGGATAGCCCCAGAGGTTGAACTCGTCGCGGATGCTCTTCGGCACGCGCTCGTCTGTCCATAGGATATAGAGGAGGCCCTTGGTGTAGTCCTCGTGGAGCTTGGCGATGGAGTCGCGCTGCTCGTAGGTTGCCTCGGGGTAGTCCCAGCTGTAGCCAATCATGTCGGTAGAGAACGCGCCGTTGTTGTTATTGTCCGTCTTGTAGGCATTCCATGAGTTAGGCCCCGAGGAGTCCTTCATGTATGTCCACTTGAGGCAGTCGCCGTAGCCGCTCCATCCTTTCTTCTCCATCCAACGGAACAGCAGCTCGTACTTCGAAGGGTCGTAGTTGTCGGGCACTTGGGCTGTGATGGGTCGGAAGGGCTTGTTTTTTGTCAACGTCAGGCGATAGTTGTAGGCTTGGATGTGGTTGTCGCCGTCACCCTTTTTGCCCATCGGCTCTGGCATGATGCCCCAAAGCAAACCGCTCGATGGGTCGCCAGGGATGACGTAGGGGTCCACGCCGTCTGTGAACTGATGCTTGTTGAGGCATTGCACCCCATTCTCCGGTTCGCCGTACTTCGACGCAGCTTCACGTCCGACGGTATATGTAATGCCGGCACGTGCCATGAGGTCGCCCTCGTAGCTGCAATCCATGAAGATTTTAGCGAAGACTTTGCGAAGGCTCCCCTCCTCCTCGGGGGAGGGGCTGGGGGAGGGGGCTTTCTCCAGCGTTATACTTTTTATTGTATTGTTCTCCTTCTCCGCACTCACGATGCGCCACTGATACCAGATGTCTGTCGTGTCCTTCAAGCCGACCTCATCAAGGAAGCCTCGGAACGTGGCAAGCGCCACCTTAGGCTCAAAGTAGAACGTCGGCGAGGCCATGCCATAGTGCTGTCCGATGCGGCGATAGAACTCGCGGGCAAAGCCTTTGATGATGCGGCGATGACTTGTGCTGTCGCCGATGTCAGTCCAGCCCAGTCCGCCAGCCGTCAGTCCGCCGATGCGCTTCGTAGGCGACACGAGCAGCACCGACTTCCCTTTCAGCTTGGCCGTATAAGCCGCCATGATGCCCGCCGGCGTACTGCCGTAGATGCAGATATCAACATCCTTCACTGTGCCCTGAGCCTCCTCGGCCCGGACGTCTTGAATAACCGTTAAGCACATCGCCACAAGCAGAAATGTGCAGAAGAATCCCTGTCGTTTCATCATTATTTAGTAGTATTTATTTGCTTAATCACATCGAAAACCGTGTACTTTCGTTGCAAAGGTAGCATTAAATAATGAACTATGCAAGCAAATGAGAGGAAAATCAACGTTGCCTGCTCTTAAACAAGGTACGCTCTTATGGTCAACGAGGCGAACGGCATTGAACAGTATCCTTCTTTTCTCTACCACGAATCATACTGCTGGTACTGGAAAAGGGAGGGTGACGGCGGTAAGTTCGTCCAAACCTTAATTATTTTCCATCCTCCACGAAGACGTTCTTCACAGCATCGAGGTAACCATAACCATACACATTATCGGGCTGGAGATAGCTGGTCTCTGTCCATTCGTTCCAGGAATTGATGGTGATGAGCGGCTGGAGATGGGGTCTGGCATCGAGGTAGGCTTTTGCCTTCCGCAAGGCCTGCTCGAAGCGTTCGGGCGTATTGTTGCGAGTGACGGCACTCCTGCCCGTGCGCGGACTGTTGTCCCATCCGATGCTGACGTGCGGGTAATAGGGGATGGTGAACTCCTGTTCGAGCTTATCCCATTCCCGGTAAGCCTGCTCGATGATGTTGGCATAGTCGTCATCTACGTTGATGAAGTGGCAGAATTGGTAGTGCGACATGCTGTTGAAGCCAAGCTTCCTGACGAACTCGTCGCGCGGTTTGTCGGTCTTTGCCGCATCGAATCCGCTGTAGTTGAACTGCGGTGCCCACATCGTGAACTGCAGCTCGAGGTCTGGGAAGCCAGCCTTCTTCACTTCTCCCCGAAACCATTTCAGGGCATCGCGTGCCTGCTCAACGCCTCCGATGCCCTCGATGAAGGTCGAGAGTTCATATATCATGAACACGGGCTTGCCGTCTATCTTGTAGTAGTTAGGCTGCCGGAAGAAAAGCTCAATGTTGCGCCGGCACATCTTCTCGAAGGCTTCGCGACTCACGCCGCCCCGCCAGATGATGTTGCTCTCGCCGAGATGGGCGATGCGCGTGTCCCAGTAGTTCTCTACGTTATGGTTTGCCCACATGAGGTAGAACCGCATCTTGTCGGAATTGCTGGCTTTCAGGAAGCCGTTGGTGAGCGTTGTCTCCATGAAGGGACGCTCGTCGAACCAATACCAATCGAAGATGAAGACGTTCACGCCGTGGCTGGTGGCCTGCTCAATCTCCATTTCCATGACAGCAGGGTCGGCCTCGTTGACGTATCCCCACAGCGGACGACGGTTCCAGTAGTGTCCGGGATTGCGTTGCTGCATGGTCATCACCGTCTCCCATTCGCCCATGCCCGTTGGCCAGAAGGGCCGCAGACGAGGATCGTCGGCAGCATAGGCGGGATAGAGGTAGGCCGCAACGTCGTAGTTCCTTTTCGTTTGAGCAAGGCAGGCAATGACAGACATCACCAGGCCCAGAAAAATGATTAACCTTTTCATTATAGATGTTTCATATACGATTCATAGAAATTCAGCTGTTTCGTACTCTTGTATCACTCTTCCAATGGCAGAGTTGGGGCGTTGCCGTCTTCTGCGTTATCAAAATGGGCTTTGGCTGCCTCTAAGGATTTCTGTATTTGTCGTATCAGCACTTCACGAGGCGGTAGCTCTGTCATGTACTGGGCGACTTTGATGCCAGCCTTGTCGAGTTGCAGCAATTCTATCTGTTCTTCTCCTCCCTCTGTGCAAAGCAATAAGCCCAAGGGCGACTCTTCGCCAGGCTCCATCTCGTTTTGCTCTAACCAGCGAAGATAAAGCTCCATCTGACCTTTGTATTGAGCTTTGAAGCGACCAAGCTTTAGGTCAATGGCAATCAGACGATGCAGCCGGCGATGATAGAAAAGCAAATCAAGATAGAAGTCTTCGCCATCGATAATCATCCGCTTCTGCCGCGCAACAAATGTGAAGCCATTGCCCAACTCGACGATAAACTGCTCTAAATGTGCAAGCAGACTGTCCTCCAATGTTCTCTCGCTGTACATTCCCGTGAGACCTGTGAACTCCAAGAAGTAAGGACTCTTGAAAACCAAGTCGGGCGAGAGCACATTGTCATCCCGCAGGGTTGAAAGTTCTTTCTTGATGAGTTCGTCGGGCTTGTTGGCAATTGCAGTCCGCTCAAAAAGCATCCCGTCAATCTCCTTTTGAAGCATTCGTTTACTCCAATTCTCCGATGCTGCCATAGTAAGATAGAACTCTCGTTGGAGTTCGTCTTTTAAGGGCATAACCATCAGAAAATGAGACCAGGACAATTTTGACACCAGTGGTGACACAATTTGAAAGTCGGGAAACTTTTGAGCAAATTGCATCATCCTCCGGATAGTTCTTTCCTCAAATCCCTTCGTTCCAAAGTCTTCTTGCAATTGTCGCGCCACTGATGCGACAATTTGCTTGCCGTACTCGGCGCGTTGATTGCCAAGAACTTCACGATTGATGCGTTCGCCTATATGCCAATACATCATGGTGAGTTCTGCATTGGCTGTTGAGGCGACGCGACAACGTGCCTGCTCTACAATTTGACGCAAATCCTGTATCAGGGATTGTGTCGATGCTGCGGGTGTTTTCTCTATCTCGTTTACCATATCATCATATTTCTTTTGCAAAGGTATAACGTTTATTTGTTGTCTATAAGGCACAATGTCAATTTAATCTCTAACAATCCAAGGTATAACTTTCAAATCAACCTGAAGGCCGGTTTCTCCCTCGTCGGGGATATCGGGATCCACGTTGATTGTTCCATCGCCACCATCTCCAAGGCCGGATATATTGGTCACATACAGGCGATAGAGGTTGTTGCGCACGACGGCGAATTCCATCACGCCCATTTCCGTAGGCCTGCTGTTGTCCACGTGGCGAATCCAGTACTTATAGTAGCAGCGGTAGCCGGCATCGGTCTTCTCGAATTTGAGGAATTCGAACTCGCTGGAGGCACCTGTGCTGCGGATGTATGCCTGCAGGGCTTCGGGGGAAGCGAAGAACTTGTAGTCGTAGTAGTGCAGCACATCGGGATATTGTGCCGGGTCGGTGACAACCTCCAGATTGTTGGCGGCGTTGAGCTTATAAACATTGTTATAGGGTACTACCGTTGCTCTGAACACGACACCTGTGGAGTAGCCGTTCTTCTGTGCGGGTTGGAGCATACAGTTCTCCAAGCAGTATGTTGTATTGTAGTTGGCTGTGAG
>JAFXVN010000008.1 GCA_017524545.1 Bacteroidaceae bacterium | reverse complement strand
CATCAATACAGGTGGTCAGAGTACTTGATAATCAGCTTACTCTCTTCTGATTTAATTTCGTCGAACTCACGTTAAGATACAACTTATGATGTTCGGAGAAGCATCATAGCAGATATAAAATACATTTTTCAATTGAATTTTTCAGTTTTTACCTACATCCTACACCTTTTGTGCTTATCCTGCTGGTTCAGTGTAGGTTACATGGGTGTAGGTAACATACGTTTACCTACACCATCCTACACCAACCTACATCCTTGAATGATTGTCCTAAAACTCCTTTTTGGGCAAGGACCTAAACTCGTCGAAGCACGTACTTTGAAACTGTATTACCTGCTGATACAAACTGTTTCACCTGTGAAACAAATTGTTTCGCCTGTGAAACAAAATGTTTCAACGGGTGAAACAAAATGTTTCAGCATTTTCTTTCCATAGTGAACACACTATTATTCAACCGATTAAGCCTGTTCTTAAGCCGTCTTTCATGCGGAATAGCCTTAAAAGGTGTAGGTATGAAGGCAAAGATGTAGGTTACATACACCCTGCAACTTATTGGAATTATGCATATTAACCATAAAAGGTGTAGGATGTAGGTACTTTTGCAAAATCTGATTAGAGAAATGTTTTTTTTGTTCCGAAAAAGGTCAATCCCCTTGAAACGGAATCATCTTTTCCACCATACCATTCTCGCCTCCAGCTGCCCTTAGGAATCCACCTTCGATGACTCTATTGAGGAGTATCTGTGGTAAAAGGCAAAGAACCAAAGCAAGAACACGCCTTCTAACTGACTCTGCCACCGTCGCTTTGCCCTCGGAAGTCAAACCCGCGCGGCTTTTCCAATTGAGAATTTCAGCAAAACTTATGTTTTCCATTTGATAATTGGGATTTTATGACTACCTTTGCACTCGAAAAAACAAAGAAGAAAATGGCAAAACATTTCTGACCTCGATTATATATTCACACAGCTTCAACTGAACTACCGTACAAGTTTGAAGCCACATAAATCAGTCATTATTTTCGATGATATTCAGAAACAGCCTTTGGCAAGACAGGCTATTAAGGCACTTGTGGCCGATGGGCGTTAATTGTTTTGTGGAGACACGGGACATAAGTTGTATTACCATACATGGCCAACGCCATCGGGCAAACATAACTATGATGTACTGCGCTCGAACCCTATGGTAGGGTGATGGGGAAGAGCGGGCTGTCGGTGTGCTCGCGATGGATGATGCCGATGAGTTCGGCAAGCTTGTCGGGGTATTTGTCCTTGAGGTCGTGGTCTTCGTGGATGTCGGTCTTGAGGTTATAGAGGAAGGGCTTGCCTTGGCTGACGACCAGTTTCCAGTCGCCTTGCCTAACACCAATCACCTGTGTGCCGCCGTCGCTCATCTCCCAATAGAGGAAGTCGTGCTGGCGTTGCTTGCCCGGTTTGCCAAGCATCGTAGGGCAGAAGGAGATGCCGTCGAAGAGACCTACAGCCTCCCCCGTCCCCTCCGAAGGAGGGGTGAAGCAATTGCTCGACGAAGTCAACGGCGAGACGGACGGATGTTTCACCCCTCCTTTGGAGGGGATGGGGGAGGCTTTGCTTCTCTCCCTTATCTCTTTCTTCGAGAAGGCACCGCTGTACTCCATGAAGGTGGGCATAAGGTCATAGAAGGCAAGCTGGTGGTCGCTGACGGTGCCTTTCGGGATGCCTGCGCCCCAGCAGATGAAGGGGATGCGGATGCCGCCCTCGTAGGTACTGCGCTTGATGCCGCGCAGCTTGCCGTCACGCCCGAAGAAGCCCGGGTCTGCCCCACCCTCTTCGTGCGGGCCGTTGTCGCTGGTGAAGATGACGAGCGTGTTCTTGTCGAAGCCTTTTTCCTTCAGCTTCTCTAATATCTCGCCGACGTAAGCGTCCAAGCGCGTTATCATGGCGGCGAACTGTGCGTGCTTGTCGCTGCCGCCATAGTACCAGCTCCAGGCATCGGTCTTATACGAGCGTTCCTCATCGGCGGGGAAGACCCCGTGGTAGTGCTCAACGATGCTGTCCTTGGGTTGCCACAGCTCGGCATGAGGCAGGGTGTAGGTGAAGATGCCGAGGAAAGGCTTGTCCTTCGTCTGGCGGTCGAGCCATTCGAGGGCATAGCGATGTATGAGGTCGGCGGAGTATTGAGGACGGTCCTCGTAAGAGGCCCCCTCCCCCAACCCCTCCCCCGAGGAGGAGGGGAGATTGGCGACTGAAAGCCTCCCTCCTCGGGGGGAGGTTTGGAGGGGGGCTATGCTTGGATACTTTATATTCTCCTCCATCACCTCGGCCACGAGGTGTGTGTCGCCACGGCCCTCGGGGTCATAACGGTTCAGGAAGTTGGGATAGTAGGTATGTGCCTGGAACTGGCAGACGGGGCCGTAGAAACAGTCGATGCCCCGGAGATTGGGCAGCGAGCAGGAGGAACTCTCGCGGCTCCGGCTGGTGTCCGTGTTGCCATCGGGCAGACGGAAGTATGTGTCGGGATAGTCGTAGTTCCAATAGCCGCCAGCCCACTTGCCGAACATGCCCGTGCGGTAGCCCTTTGCCTTGAAAAGCTCAGGGATGATGGGGTGCGTCATGTCGTAGGGTTCCTGCCCGATGGCGTAGTAGTCGGCATTCTCGCCGAACATGTTCTGCCTGAGCACCGAGCTGCCCCAGTACTCGCGGTTGCCGCGTATCTTGGCATGACCCGTGTGCTGCCCCGTCATAAAGGAGCAGCGGCTGGGCGCACTGACGGGACAGCCGGCGTAGGCTTGCGTGAAGCGCATCCCCTCCTCGGCCATGCGGTCGATGCAAGGCGTGGAGATGTACTTCTGGCCATAGCAGCCGAGGTCACCGTAGCCCATATCGTCACACATTATATATATAATATTATGGTATGATGCCTTAGCGAGAACGGAGAGCGGCAACATGCCGAACAGGGAGAGGGGAAGCTTCATGATTCATGGTTTTGTACGGGCAAAGATACAAAAAGAATAGGGATTAGGGATTAGAGAACAGGGGGAAAAGCAAAAAACGAGACAAAAACAAATAATTTTTCACTTTTCACTTTTCACTTTTTGTTGTACCTTTGCACCCGTCTTAAGCTCCGATGGCGGAATCGGTAGACGCGTCGGTCTCAAACACCGATAGGGAAACCTGTGCCGGTTCGACCCCGGCTCGGAGTACGGAGCAGGCGAATAGCATTCCAGCTATTCGCCTGCTTTTTATTTGGCAGTATGGGCTAAAAGTTGTAACTTTACGGCCAGAATGCAAACAAACAACGACTATGAGACCTACAAAATCCTCCTCCCTGCTTTTCCTCACCATCATTCTTTGGCTGTCGGCCTGCAATGTCCATGCGGCAGACTGGCTTTTCCGGAACGGCAAGAGCAAGTATCAGATTGTCATCTCCGCAGAGGCTTCCACTTCGGAGCAGAGCGCGGCGCGCGAACTTCAGCAGTACATCGGGCAGATGAGCGGCGTGCAGCTGCCCATTACATCCGACTTGAAGGCAAGAGGGCGCAGCATCTTCGTGGGCTACAACGAGCGCGTGGCCGCCCTGACCGGCGCACAGCAGCCAGAGGCCAACGACGAGAGTTTCACCTATCGCACCGTGGGGCACGACCTGCTCATCTGGGGCGGTTCAGGGCGCGGCACGATGTACGGTGTCTTCACCTTCCTGGAGCGGGAGCTGGGCATCCACTGGCTTACGCCCAAATGCACTGTTGCGCCGACGCTCCAAGAATGGAAGCTGCCCAAGCTCGACCACAGCGAAAGCCCCTTCATCGGCTACCGCTACAGCAACTACTTCGTGGCTGCAGGCGTGCCAGAATGGAGTGCCCACACGCGCGAGAACATGAAGTGGAACCCTGCAGCCAGCGACTACGGCAACATCGAGGCTTACTGGGGTGCACACACGATGGGGCACTTCGTCCCCACCAAGGAGTTCTACGAGACGCATCCGGAGTATTTCTGCCTGCGCGACGGCAAGCGCTACAGCGGCTACGGGCAGCTCTGCCTCTCGAACCCCGAAGTCCTGGAGATATGCAAGACACGCCTGATGCAGGTCATGCGCGAGCACCCAGCCTACCGCATCTACAGCCTATCGCAGAACGACAACTTCCTGTTCTGCCAATGCGACAGGTGCAAGGCCATCGAGGAGCAGTATGGCGGACACGCAGGCATCATCGTCTGGTTCGTCAACCAAGTGGCAGATGCCGTCAGGGACGAGTTTCCCGACAAGTATGTCGGCACCTTCGCCTACCAGTACTCGCGCCAGCCGCCCACAGGCATCAAGCCCCGCGAGAACGTCGTCATCCGCCTGTGCAGCATCGAGTGCTGCTTCGCCCATCCCTTAGACGCGGGCTGTCCGCAGAACGAGAAGTTCATGCGCGACCTGAAAGGCTGGGCAGAGCTGGCACCGCACCTGTTCATCTGGGACTACATCGTCGATTACGCACAGTACATGGCGCCCTGGCCTAACTTCCAGGTGCTGGGGCCAAACATCAAGGTCTTTGGCGAGCACAAAGCCATCGGCATCTTCGAGGAGGCGCAATACCAATCGGCAGGAGCCGAGTTCGACGAGATGAAAGCCTGGACTGTCAACCAGCTGCTATGGAACCCCGAGCAGGATGTCGATTCGCTGGTCAGCATCTTCATCGACGGCTACTATGGCAAGGCAGCGCCCAGCATCAAAGCGTACTACGACCTCTGCCAGAGCCTCGTGAAGCCGGACGTGCACTACGGCATCTACATCCGCGAGAACCACGAGATATACAGCGACGAGTTCACGCAGAAAGCCTTTGCCATCCTCCGCGAAGCACAGCAGGCAGCAGAGACAGACGAGATTCGCGAGCGTGTGGACCGCGTCCGTATGCAGCCGCTCTATCTGCACTGTATGCGCCACAAGGCCGAATCCCTGACGGACGGCACCTGGACGGAGCTGAAAGGGCTGATGCAGCTGTACAAAGCCATGCACCGCGAAGGCCATCCCCAAGAGAAGTTCATCCAAGAGTTTGAATCCGCAGCCAAAAGCCAATGAAAGCTTGCTCCCGTCGGCATCGATGCAAAGATTTTGCTCACTGCACATGATAGTTTCCCCATAAAGGGAAAATAATTCTTCATTCTGCATCCTTCTTTCTTCAATTTTTTATATCTTTGTACTCGGAAGCTCCTAAAAACCGCTATTCCAACGACCCAAGAAAAGCACTGCATGACGCACCTGACCTTGCCCACCGACGAAACGCGACGCCTGAGTTTCTATCTGGCGATGGAGGAGTATGTGGCAGCCTCCTCCCCGCTCCCCCTTTGGGGGAGTGCCCTGGAGCGGCGAGGCTGCGAGAATGAGGCACTCCCCCAAAGGGGGCAATTGCCTGTTGGTAGCAGAGCAATTGGGGAGCTTGCGACGGAGGGAAGGGAGGGGGCTTTCTTCCTCTGGCAGGTGGAGCCGACGGTCATCTTCGGCAGGCATCAGGTCATAGAGAACGAGGTGAACATCGACTACTGCCGGGAGCACGGCATACAGTTCTACAGGCGCAAAAGCGGCGGCGGCTGCGTCTATGCCGACAAGTCGAACGTGATGATGAGCTACATCACACCCTCCGACAAGGTGCAGACCACTTTCCGCGAGTACATGGAGATGGTTTGCGGAATGCTCAGGGAACTGGGACTGGAAGCGACCTCGACGGAGAACAACGATGTGCTCATCGGCGGCAGAAAGGTCTCGGGCAACGCCTTCTACCACAAGCCCGGGTACAGCATCGTGCACGGCACCATGCTCTTCGATACAGACATGCAGCACATGCTCCGCGCCATCACGCCGCCCCAGCAGAAGCTCGACAAGCACGGCGTGCAGAGCGTCCGCCAGCGCATCACGCTCCTCAAGGAGCACACCGACATGAGCATCGAGGCGTTCAAGCAGTTCGCCGTCCAAAGGCTCTGCGACAAAGAACTGCGCCTGACGAAAGAGGACGTAAAGAACATCGAAGCAATCGAACAGGAATACCTAAGCCCAGAGTTCATCTGGGGGATTAAGGATTAAAGAAAAATATATTGTAAATTGTAAATTGTCAAATCGTAAATGGAAAAACAGACTTGTCTCTATGACCGCCATGTGGCACTCGGCGCTCTGATGTCACCCTTCGGCGGATTCATCATGCCCATCCAGTACACCAACATCACCGACGAGCACAACGCCGTGCGCCAGCATTGCGGTGTGTTCGATGTGAGCCACATGGGCGAAGTGCGTATCACAGGCCCCGACGCAGAGCGTTACGTCCAGCACATCTTCACAAACGACGTGAGCGGCGCACCTATCGGACAAATATATTATGGTATGATGCTCTACCCCAGCGGAGGCACCGTGGACGACCTGCTGGTCTATAAGATGGGCGAGAACGACTTCTTCCTCGTCATCAACGCAGCCAACATCGACAAGGACGTGGCTTGGATGAAGGGACACACCGATGGCTTCGACATCACACTCGACCATCAGAGCGACTACTACGGACAGCTTGCCGTGCAAGGCCCTGAGGCAGAAGCCGTCGTGGAAGAGGTACTCGGCATCCCCTGCAGCGAGCTGAAGTTCTACACATGCCTCACCCTAACCCTCTCCAAAGGAGAGGGAACTCAAGCAGCCACCTCACCGTTGACTTCGTCGAGCAATTGCTTCACCCCTCCTTTGGAGGGGACGGGGGAGGCTCTTATCGTTAGTCGCACCGGCTATACCGGCGAGGATGGCTTTGAAATCTACGGCTCGCACGAGTTCACGCAGAAGGCATGGGACAAGCTCATCGAGAGCGGGCGCTGCAAACCCTGCGGACTCGGCTGTCGCGACACGCTTCGCTTTGAAGTAGGTCTGCCATTGTATGGCGACGAACTCAGTGCCGACATCTCTCCCGTCATGGCTGGCCTCTCCATGTTCTGCAAGCTCGACAAGCCCGAATTCATCGGCAAGGAAGCCCTCGTGGAACAGAAAGCCAACGGCGTAGCGCAGAAGCTCGTCGGCATTGAACTTGCCGACAAGGCAATCCCCCGCCACGGTTATGCCGTCCTCAATGCAGAGGGCGAAACGGTGGGCGAAGTCACGACTGGCTATCACTGCCTCAGCGTCGATAAGAGCGTCTGCATGGCTCTCGTCAAGACCGAGTATGCAAAGCTCGACACACCGCTCTCCGTCCAAATCCGCAAGAAGGTATTCCCCGGCAAAGTAGTTAAGAAGAAATTTTACGACAAACACTATAAAAAATAATTATTATGGCAAAATTTATGGAAGGACTCCGCTACAGCGAGTCACACGAGTACATTCGCGTTGAAGGCGAATACGGTTACATTGGTATCTCTGACTATGCCCAGCACGCACTCGGCAATGTGGTTTACGTTGACATGCCAGATGTCGATGACGAAGTCACAGCAGGCGAAGAGTTTGGCGCCGTCGAGAGCGTCAAGGCAGCAAGCGACCTCATCTCTCCCGTCAGCGGCACCGTCGTTGAGGTTAACGAGGCACTCGAGGACAAGCCCGAGCTTCTGAACGAAGACGCCTTTGCCAACTGGATCATCAAGGTGCAGCTCTCCGACCCCTCGGAACTCGATGCCCTCATGGATGTAGAAGCCTATAAGGAACACTGCAAAGAGTAAAATGTTTTGGAGTTAAAGGAGTAAAGGGAGTTAAAGGAGTTAAAGACAATAGCTTGGGATGGAGAATATCGATGTGACATATAGCTTTCAGAACGTAATTGCCTGGCAAAAGGCACATTCCTTTGTTCTGCAAGTTTATCGTGTTACGCGTTCTTTTCCAGAAGACGAAAAGTTCGCTTTAGTGTCTCAGTTCCGACGTGCAGCCGTCTCTATCGAAGCAAACATTGCCGAGGGCTACAAGAAATTGAGCAAGGCAGACAAGCTGCGCTTCATGAACATTTCCCAAGGAAGCCAGGAAGAATGCAGAGACTACATTATCCTATCTAAGGATCTGGGCTACCTTTCCTTGGATGAATTCCAACTTCTGCACGACATGCTAGAAGAGTCAAGCAAGTTCCTTACCCTATATTGTAAGGGGATTCTTAACAACAATGGCATTAAGGACAACTAATAGAGACATGCAGGCGAAAGAATGTAACGTCTTTAACTCCCTTAACTCCTTTAACTCCCTTAACTCCACAAAAACAGACAGAAATGAACTATAAGTATTTTCCACACACGGAGGAAGACTTGCAGGAGATGCTCAAGACTACCGGCGTGAAGTCAGCTCACGACCTCTTTGCCGATGTGCCCGAGGCTGCGCGGTTCAAGGGAGACTACGAACTGCCGGAAGCACTCTCGGAGACTGACCTGCGACTCTTCTTCGAACAACTGACCACACTGGGCAATACGCAGCAACTCGTCTGCTTTGCCGGTGCAGGATGCTATGACCACTACGCGCCAAGCGTGGTGCAGAACCTCATCCAACGCTCGGAATTCCTGACCTCTTATACCCCCTACCAGGCTGAAATCTCGCAAGGCACGCTCCACTACATCTTCGAGTACCAGTCGATGATTGCAGAGCTCACGGGCATGGACATTGCCAACGCCTCGATGTACGACGGCGCAACCGCTACGGCAGAAGCTGCGATGATGGCTTGGGGCAATGCCAAGAAAGCGAACTGCGTCTTGGTGAGCGAGACGGTGGACCCGAAGGTGCGCCGTGTCGTAGAGACCTACGCGCACTTCCACGGCTTCCCCATCAAGCTCGTTCCCGCTGCCAATGGTGTGCTCGACCGCAGCGCACTCGACAAGGATTTGGCTGAGGGCGGTGTGGCAGGACTCATCGTCCAGCAGCCCAACTACTTCGGCATCGTCGAAGACTACACGGGCATTGCCGATGCCATCCACGAGCAGAAGGGCATCTTCGTTGTGAATGCCAATCCCAGCGACTTGGCCATCCTGAAGACACCTGCCGAATGGGGCGCCGACGTGGCTGTAGGCGAAGGCCAAAGCCTCGGCATTCCCATGACCTTCGGAGGCCCCGGCGTGGGCTACATGGCCTGCACGGAGAAGCTGATGAGAAAGCTTCCGGGGCGCATCGTGGGTCAGACGCTCGACAATCGCGGGCAGCGGGCTTTCGTGCTGACGCTGCAGGCTCGCGAGCAGCACATACGCCGCCAAAAGGCAACGTCCAATATCTGTTCCAACCAAAGCCTCATGGCACTCTACGTCACGATTTACCTCAGCCTCATGGGCAAGGAGGGCTTGCGTGAAGTGGCAGAGATGGGCTATGCCGGTGCACACAGCCTGCGCGACAAGCTCATCGCGACAGGCCTGTTCAAGGAGACTTTCCCGGGACAGCCTTTCTTCAATGAGTTCTGCGTCGATTACAACGGCGACCTCGATGCACTCCTCGACGAGTGCGTAGCCAACGGCTATCTCGCTGGTGTGAAGGTCGGCGAGAAGACACTCATGCTGGCCGTCACGGAACAACGCTCAACAGAAGAGATTGACGAACTGGTAGAGATTATTCAACAATTTAAGGCAGAGGAGGCAAAGGCATGAACAGAACACTATATGGAAACCTCATCTTCGAGTTGTCGAAGAAAGGACGCAAGGGCTACTCTTTGCCACAGGACTATGACCGCACACACACAACGGCCGAGCTGCCCGAGGCTTTGCGCCGCAAGGAAGCAGCCCGCCTGCCGGAGTGCGACGAACTGACCGTCGTGCGTCACTACACGAACCTCAGTCACAACAACTTCGGTGTGAACGACGGCTTCTATCCCCTCGGCTCTTGCACGATGAAGTACAATCCCGTCATCAACGAAGAGATTGCCGGCCTGAAGGCTTTTGCCGGTTTGCATCCCTTGCAGCCTGCCGTGACCTGTCAAGGTGCGCTGGAGGTCTATTACAACCTGCAGGAATCGCTCGCAGAACTGGCAGGCTTGAGCGAGTTCACCCTGAATCCCTGTGCCGGAGCGCATGGCGAGCTGACGGGTCTGATGGTCATCCGCGCCTATCATGAGGCACAAGGAAATAAGAGAACCAAGGTCCTCATTCCCGACTCTGCCCACGGCACCAACCCCGCCTCGGCAGCGGTCTGCGGCCTCGAGGTCGTGGAGGTGAAGAGCCTTGCCGATGGCACCGTTGATGTCGAGCACCTGCGCCAGCTCCTCGATGAGATGGGCGAACAGGTTGCTGCCATGATGATGACCAATCCCAACACGCTCGGCATCTTCGAGCCGCATGTGCTGGAGATTACCGAGATGGTACACAAGGCTGGCGGCTTGATGTACTACGACGGCGCGAACCTCAATGCACTGCTTGGCGAATGCCGTCCCGGCGACATGGGCTTCGACGTGATGCACATCAACCTGCACAAGACGTTCTCCACACCTCATGGTGGCGGCGGACCTGGCAGCGGGCCTGTCGGCGTGCGCAAAGGCTTGGAACAGTTCCTGCCTACGCCTCGTGTCAAGAAGGTTGTCGTCAACTATGATTCCGAAAGCGAGCCAAGCGAATGGGAAGGCTTCATGATTGACTGGGGAACAGACACTGCGCTCGGCTCCGTTGGCAACTTCTTCGGCAACTTCGGCGTGATGCTGAAGGCATACGCCTACATCCTGTCGCTCGGCAGCGAGAACATCAAGCAGGTCGGTCCTTTGGCAACGCTCAATGCCAACTACATCAAGGAACGCCTGAAAGACGATTACCTTCTGCCCATCAAAGGCCTGTGCAAGCACGAGGTGGTCTTCGATGGTTTGAAAGACAAATCGACAGGTGTCACGACAATGGATGTTGCCAAGCGTCTGCTCGACTACGGCTACCATGCTCCCACCATCTACTTCCCGCTGCTCTTCCATGAGAGCCTCATGATTGAGCCAACCGAGAACGAGAGCAAGGAGACCATCGATGCCTTTATCGACGTGATGCACAAGATTGCCGAGGAAGCCAAGACAGACCCCGAGCTGGTCAAGACCGCACCGCACAACACCCCCATCGGCCGTGTTGACGATGTGCTGGCTGCAAAGCAACCTGTGACAACCTATTGGAAAGCGTTGGAAAATAAATGATAGGAGTTAAAGGAGTAAAGGAAGTTAAAGGAGTTAAAGACGATACTTATAGCAGTTGCCCTATCTATTGTCTTTAGCTCCCCAGCGCGACAGCGCAATAACTCCTTTAACTCCTTTAACTCCACCAAAAAGAATACTATGGATTTTAATTCAGACCTTATCATCATCGGTGCAGGCCCGGGCGGCTACAAGGCTGCTGTCCATGCGGCGAAGCATGGCCTCAAAGTCACCATCTTCGAGGACGCTCACGTCGGCGGCACATGCCTCAACGTGGGCTGCATACCAACAAAGACATACGTCCACTCGGCCACTTTTGCCGAAGCCATCGAGCGGCAGCAGCAAGTGGTGGAGCAATTGCGCGGCGGTGTCGAGACCTTGCTCTCGCATCCCAACATCACCCTTATCCGCGAGCGTGCCGCCTTCGCCGATACCCACACCATCCTTAGTAAGACTGGTGAGGCGTTCACCGCCGAACACATCATCATCGCCACAGGCAGCTCGCCCAAGATGCTGCCCATCCCTGGAGCAGACAGCCCGCGCGTCGTGGATTCGACAGGCTTGCTCGCGCTCAAGGAGCAGCCCAAGAAGCTCTGCATCATCGGTGCAGGTGTCATCGGCATGGAGTTTGCCAGCGTCTTCCATCGCTTCGGCTCCGAGGTGACGGTCATCGAGTTCCTGAAAGAATGTCTGCCAATGGTGGATAGCGACATCGCCAAGCGTCTGCGCAAGCTTCTCGAAAAGCGCGGCATCACATTCCGCATGAAGACTGCCGTACAGGACTTGAACGAGATTGATGCCGACATCATCCTCATGGCAACGGGCCGCAAGGCCAACACAGAGGGTCTGAACCTCGAAGCCGCAGGCATCGCCCTCGCCCCGAACGGCACCATCCCCGTTGATGAGCATTTCAGGACCCTCTCTAACTCCCCCTTAAAGGGGGAGAATTCAAGTCAGGAAGTCTCCCCTTTAAGGGGAGATTTAGAGGGGTCTGTCTTTGCCATTGGTGACGTGAACGGAAAGCAGATGCTGGCTCATGCTGCAGAAATGCAGGGCATCCATGTGGTGAACCGCATCCTCGGTAAGCAGGACAATATCCGCTTCGAGGTGATGCCAGCCGCCATCTTCACTAACCCCGAAGCCGCCTGCGTTGGCCCCACAGAGGACCAGTTGAAGGAGCAAGGCACGCCCTTCGAGTGTCATAAGTCCTTCTATCGTGCCAACGGCAAGGCTTTGGCGATGGGCGAGACAGAAGGAATGGTGAAGCTCTGCACCGAACCCGACGAAGGCCGCATCCTCAGCGCACATGTCTTCGGTGCACATGCTGCCGACATCGTACAGGAAGTGACCGCCTACATCACCCTCGGTGCCACCCTCCGCCAGCTCCGCGACACAGTTCACATCCACCCCACCCTCTCTGAAGTGCTGATAGAAGTAAACTAAAGAAATTACCATAAGAATTCAAGGCGGGAAGCTGTGCCGACATCTTTGGCTACAGCTTCCCGCCTTGTATCTTCGAAATATAATCAACGTCTGTATTTCGCCATTCTTTGTTTATGGTTTCCAAACCTGATATTTTATGATGCACCCCATGATGCCACCTGCTGTACTTGTCATATAGTCTGTAACATAAAGGCGGATTATTTCTGTTGGTGTTGTTTGCCATATATGTAATTCATAATCATAACTATATGTACATATGACATATCCTTGTCCAGGAACTACAGCTATTTCATTTGTCCATCCACTTTCCGGAATTTTTGTGATGGAAGAAAGGCCACTTACACTTCCCACACTTGCGATTGTCATTGTCATGGTAGAATAGGTATAATTATTTACGCGCAAATTATTAGCTGCATTCATCTGGATAGAGCACGAAGTCGAAGCTAATTGAATACTTTTCTCGTCATTTGTCAAATTCACAGTAATAGTTCCTTCGGGATCAGCAGATGGCGTTTCGGGTGCTGTTGTTGTTTGTCCACCTTTGGGGACATAGTCATCATCATCGTCATCACCACAAGACGCGAAACCAACACTCAGCATAGCGACCATCATGATGGCCAGCAGATGCAATAAATTCTTTTTGCTCATAAGACTGATTTTTACGGTTATTATTAAATTGTCTATCTACTTCTTTTAGTGAGTCAGCACAAACTTATGGGCATAAGAAAAGCGCAGACCCATCCATATCTCCTAACAGGCCTTGCACTGCCTCTATACACTATGGTTAAGCCTGCGCGTATGCGCACGCTCCATTATGTATAGATTTGCTCCAATGATTCTCTGCAGAGGTGCAAGTTCGTTAGGAGAATTGAGCAAATAAAACTTGTGTCTCATACGAAACACGTTGCAAAAGTACACTTTTCTTTCTAAATGGCAATGTATTTTGCAGGAAAATTTGTGTACAAAGCATGAAAAAGCCCCCATCGCAATGAAAGTGCGACGGGGGTCTGTTCCTGTTCTGTATTTCTGTGTCTTAACCTTTCAACTTTATGCTAAGTTTCTCCAGCATGTCCTTGGTCATTTCCTCGAGGCCGCTTGTGTAGGCCCCACGGAAGACCAGCTAAAGGAAGCCGGCACACCGTTCGAGTGCCACAAGTCCTTCTACCGTGCCAACGGCAAGGCTTTGGCGATGAACGAGACGGAGGGCATGGTGAAGCTCTGCTGCGAACCGGACGAAGGGCGCATCCTCAGCGCACATGTCTTCGGTGCACATGCTGCCGACATCGTGCAGGAAGTGACGGCCTACATCACCCTCGGTGCCACCCTCCGCCAGCTCCGCGACACCGTCCACATCCACCCCACCCTTTCAGAGGTGCTGATTGAAGTGAACTGAACACCGACAGACTATTCCAGTGGGATTTCTGGATGCTGCACGGCTAAGGGCAGGTCTTTCTGCGAGAGGTAGAACATGTAGAGGATGACATCCTTCGTGCCACGGTTCTCGCCGTGGTGGATGGTGCCGACCATCTCTACAACGGCCTCGCCCTCATGCACCACTTTCTCCTTGCCATCCTGGCCGATGATGGTCAGCTCGCCCTGTACCAGCACGCCGTAGTTCATGGCAACGTGGTGATGCCAGCCCAGCTTCTTCCCTGCCGGGAACACATACTTCACAGCTACCAGCTCGGGGCGGCCCTGGAAGTAGTCGGGCAGTTCAACTCCGTCCCAACTCTGGCTGGTGCGAATCAGTTCGGTGCTCTGCACCTGCTGTTCGGGATTATCTTCAGAAGCTTGGCCATCCTTGCAGGAGGTCGTTACACTTGCGCCGCAGATAAGGGTGGCAGCGAGCACCCAATTCATAATCTTTTTCATAAGTAAAAGATTTAAGTTTCGGGACTTATAATATGGAGTTAAATAGGGAGTTAAGCACTTCGTGCTGGAAGTTAAGCCAGCAAAGCTGGCAGGACGATAGTGTTAGATGCTGCTGGCATATTTGGTGTTGTCCATTTTAACTTCCGAAAGTTCAGTGTTATATGAAGAAGCTGCCCCTTAGAGCAGCTTCTTTGTTAATTTATCGAGCATGTCCGTTGTCATGTCCTCGAGGCCGAACTTGTGCTCCCAGTCCCATTCCTGGCGGGCGCATGTGTCGTCCATCATGTCCGGCCATGACTCGGCGATAGATTGTTTCAAGGGGTCAACGTCATAGACCATCTCGAACTCGGGCTTGTGCGCCTTGATGGCCTTGTAAATCATTTCGGGGTCGAAGCTCATGGCGGCGATGTTGAAACCGTTGCGGTGCTTGAGGCGCGTGGGGTCGGCTTCCATCAGCATCTGTGCCGCATGGAGGGCATCGGGCATATACATCATGTCCATGCGGGTGCCAGCCTTGATGGGACAGGTGAAACGCTCGCCGCGAACAGCATAGTAGTAGATATCGACGGCATAGTCGGTGGTGCCGCCGCCTGGAGGTGTGACGTATGAGATGATGCCGGGGAAGCGGACGCTGCGCGTGTCAACGCCATATTTGTGGAAGAACCAGTCACTCAAAAGCTCGGTCGTCACCTTCGACACGCCGTAAATGGTGCGCGGACGCTGCACGGTGTCCTGCGGTGTCATGTCGTGGGGAGTGTCAACGCCAAACGAGCCGATGGAGCTCGGGGTGAAGACGGCGCACTTGTTCTCGTGTGCAATCTCCAGAATGTTCCAAAGTCCGTCGATACCAATCTTCCAGGCTAAGCGGGGCTTCGACTCTGCCACGACGGAGAGCAGAGCCGCAAGGTTATAGATGGTGTCTATGTTGTACTTCTTCACCGCATCGGCAATGCTCTGTGCATTGACAACGTCGGCAATGGCAGAGGGACCGCTCTCGAGGAGCTCGCCTTTAGGCTCGGCACCAGTGATGTAGCCCGCCACAACATGTTCGTTTCCGTAAAGACTTCTAAGGTGCATTGCCAGCTCAGAACCAATCTGTCCTGTTGAGCCGATAATAAGGATGTTCTTCATGAATGGATAGTGGTTATAGGTTATTGGTTATAGGTTATTGAAGGTTATTGAAGCGTATTTAGTTTAGCACATGCAAAGTTACAAAAAAAATGAAGAACGAAGAGCGAAGAATGAAGTTTTTTTTGTAATTTTGCATGACAAATCATTCCAAAGCCTTCAATAACCATTCAATAACCTTCAATAACCTATAACCAATAACCTATAACCAATAAACACTAACACTATGTACGGAAAAATGAAACAGCATCTCAGCCAGACGCTCGCTGAGATTCGCGAAGCAGGACTCTACAAAGAGGAGCGTCTCATCGAAAGCCCGCAGCGGGCAGCCATACAGGTGAAGGGCAAGGAAGTCCTGAACTTCTGTGCCAACAACTACCTCGGCCTCTCCGACCATCCCCGCCTCATCAAGGGAGCCACCGACATGATGGCTGAAAGGGGCTTCGGCATGTCGAGCGTACGCTTCATCTGCGGCACGCAGGACATCCACAAGCAGCTCGAGGCTGCCATCAGCGACTACTTCAAGACGGAGGACACCATCCTCTATGCCGCCTGCTTCGACGCCAACGGCGGTGTCTTCGAACCGCTCTTCACCGAGGAGGACGCCATCATCAGCGACGCCCTCAACCATGCCAGCATCATCGACGGCGTGCGCCTCTGCAAGGCAAAACGCTACCGCTACGCCAACGCCAACATGGAGGAGCTGGAGAAGTGCCTGCAAGAGGCACAAGCACAGCGTTTCCGCATCATCGTCACCGACGGCGTGTTCTCGATGGACGGCAACGTCGCCCCGATGGACAAGATTTGCGACCTGGCCGAGAAGTACGACGCGCTGGTAATGGTCGATGAGAGCCATTCGGCAGGTGTTGTGGGCAAAACGGGTCACGGCGTGAGTGAGCTGACCGACACCTACGGACGCGTTGATATCTATACCGGCACGCTGGGCAAAGCCTTTGGCGGCGCATTGGGCGGCTTCACCACGGGTCGCAAGGAAATCATCGACCTGCTGCGCCAGCGTTCGCGTCCCTACCTCTTCTCCAACTCACTGGCTCCCTGCATCATCGGCGCCTCTTTGGAAGTCTTCAAGATGCTCAAGGAATCGAACGAGCTGCACGACCGTCTCGTGGAGAACGTCAACTACTTCCGCGACAAGATGATTGCTGCTGGCTTCGACATCAAGCCCACGCAGAGCGCCATCTGCGCCGTGATGCTCTATGACGCAAAGCTCTCGCAGGTCTTCGCAGCCAAGATGCAGGAGGAAGGCATCTACGTCACCGGCTTCTACTATCCCGTCGTACCGAAGGGCGAGGCCCGCATCCGCGTCCAGCTCTCCGCAGGCCACAAGCGCGAACACCTCGACAAGTGCATCGCCGCCTTCATAAAGGTCGGTAAGGAGCTCGGCGTGCTGAAGTGATAGCATCAGCACGCCAAGGTTCTCCTTGCGGCGTGCTGAAGTGATAGCATCAGCACGCCAAGGTTCTCCTTGCGGCGTGCTGAAGTGACACCCACACGACATAAACATCATTGCCCCCGAAAGTCCCTTGTTGACCTTCGGGGGCAATTGAGCTAATTGCTTGCCTCTGCGCATTTCCACCAAAAGAGTAAGTTTATTAAAAATTTTTATACCTTTTCGGTGATAATATCAATAAACAATGCTATATTTGCACCCGAAAGGGTATGATTTGGCAGCTACTGCCGTGTTTTATACCCCATAAGGTATAGCTATTGATATGAACACATTGTCTGCTACCGTAAAAGCTCTTCGCAAAGAGTATAATCTGACGCAGGAAGACCTATCACTGAAGTCGGGGGTGGGACTTCGTTTTGTGCGCGAATTAGAACAAGGTAAGTCAACACTTCGCCTTGATAAGGTAAATCAGGTGTTGGAACTCTTCGGAATGGAAATGGGACCTGTAAGACAGAGAAGGGAGGACAATAGCGTATGAGAAAAGCTTGTATCTTCTTAAATGAGACACCTTGTGGCATCCTTACGGAGGACGAGACGGGGTACACCTTCCGCTACAATGCGTCATATCTGAGTGGCAAGGATGCAAAACCTCTTGGCATAGTCTTCCCCCTGCAAGAAGAGCCATTCAAAAGCAGCATACTATTCCCTTTCTTCGACGGATTGATTCCAGAAGGATGGTTGCTTGCAGTGGCAGAACGCAATTGGAAGATCCGTCGTAACGACAGGATGGGCTTATTGCTTACTTGCTGCAAAGACTGCATAGGAGCAGTCAGAGTGGAACCAATAAAAGAAGCTGAGGAGCGGTAATTATGGCAAAATGTCTCTGTTGTTACAAAGAGTTGTCCGCCGGTGAACATGATTTCCATAAATTGTGCGCTCGCAAAATGTTCGGAAAAGACGTGGCACCTCGCCTTGCATATTCCCGTAAGGAACTGGACGAGTTGGCACGATTGGTGGTTGTCAGCAGGACAACGGTTACAGGCGTTCAGGCAAAGCTTTCCATGGATTTGGAACACGATGCGGATGGGAACCCTTCGCGTCTGATTATTGTCGGTTTGATGGGACGCTACATACTGAAGCCACAGGCAGAGAGGTTTGAGCGACTGCCAGAGTTGGAGGATCTGACCATGCATCTGGCAGACATTGCAAAAATAGCCACCGTACCTCATTGTCTGATACGGTTTGAAGACGGTGAACTGAACTATATAACTCGTCGCATTGACCGCACGGCAGATGGATACAAACTTAAGATGGAAGACATGTGCCAAGTGTCAGGAAGACTGACAGAACAAAAATACCAGGGGAGCTATGAAATGATTGCGGCATTGATTCGTAAATACTCTTCCGCACCCATCCTTAATCTGGTGAACTTCTGGGAGCAGGTTGTCTTCTCGTGGATTGTCGGCAATGCCGACATGCATCTCAAGAATTTTTCTCTCTTTTGCCCCAAGAGGGATGGGCAGTATCTACTTGCTCCGACCTACGACCAGCTATCAACGGTGATAGCTATGCCTGAGGATACTGAAGAACTTGCACTTTCATTGAATGGTTGGAAGAAGAAGCTCATGCGAGCAGACTTCGAAGAGGCTATGCTTAATAGCGATTTGAAAGAGAAAACCATTCGAAATATCTTCCAGAAGTTTATCAATGCCGAAGAACAATGGTACGCCTGCATAGACAAATCATTTGTCACGGAGGAAATGAAACGTCAATACAAAGCCCTTATCCATAATCGCTTGACTATTCTAAGATAGTTAAACTTAATGGCACAAGGTGGCAGATGTGCAGGGAGTCCTACAATCTGCAACAAATCTGCAACAGGCTTATCGTGCTGTATCACAGCATGATGGAGCACCTCTGTTGCAGATTTGCAGATTGTTTCAGGAAAAATGCCTAAGAGAGCTTGACTAAAGCTTTTAGTGTCCGTTCTCGGCGAGGAACTTGATGCGGACGAGCTTTATTTCCTCTTCGGTGTACTCGTCTTCGTCGTCGGCGAACTCGTCGAGGGCGTCGTCGATGTTGTTGTCCTCGGCCTCGCGGAAATAGTCGTAGATGTCCTGCATGTGGTCGTCGTCCATGACCTCACGGATGTAATAGTCGATGTTGAGCTTCGTACCGCTATCAACGATGGAATAGATTTCGTCGAGCAACTCGTCGAGCTCAAGGCCTTTGGTCCTGGCTATCTGTTCCAGATCTACCTGTCGATCAATGGACTGGACGATGCTAATCTTGTCGGCACTCTTGTTGGCAACAGTACGTATGCGGAAGTCCTCGAAACGGTCTATCTCGTTCTCCTCGCAGTAACGCGCGATGAGCTTGCAGAACTCGGCACCGTAACGGTTGGCCTTGCCTTCGCCCACGCCCTTGATGTTCTTCAGTTCCTCGACGGTCGTGGGATAGGACGTCGCCATATCCTCGAGCGATGGGTCCTGGAAGATGACGTAGGGCGGGAGATTCTTGCGACGGGCAACATCGCGACGCAAATCCTTGAGCATGGCGAAGAGTGTCTCGTCGAGCACAGAAGTTCCCTCGCCTGCCACATCGTTGAAGTCGTCGAACTCGCGGTCTTCGGTGATGTAGAAGTCTTCGGGGTTTTTCATGTACTCGCGTCCCTCTGGCGTGATGCTGAGCAGGCCGTAGTTCTCGATGCCCTTCTGAATATAGCCCGATATCATGGCCTGACGGATGACGGCGTTCCAGAACGGAGCCTCGTGGTCGTCGCCGCAGCCAAAACAGCTGAGTGCTTCGTGGCGATGCGCTATCACGTCGTCCGTCTCGTTGCCCACGAGAATGTCGATGATGTGTTGTGTCTTGAAGCCCTCCTTGACGGCATTGATGACACGCAGCACAAGCAGCAGCTCGTCGGCGGCCTCCACTCTCTCGCGCGGATGCAGACAGTTGTCGCACTTTCCGCAGTTTTCGGGTTCGTATTCTTCGCCGAAGTAGTGAAGCAGGAACTTGCGGCGGCAGACGGATGTCTCGGCATAGGCCGCTGTCTCCTGTAGCAGTTGCCGCCCGATGTCCTGTTCTGCCACAGGCTTGCCCTGCATGAACTTTTCGAGCTTGCGCAGGTCGTGGGGAGAGAAGAAGGTGAGGCAGATGCCTTCGCCGCCATCGCGACCGGCACGTCCTGTCTCCTGATAATAGCCTTCGAGACTCTTGGGGATGTCGTAGTGGATGACGTAGCGCACATCGGGCTTGTCAATGCCCATGCCAAAGGCGATGGTTGCCACGATGACATCAATGCGCTCCATGAGGAAGTCGTCCTGCGTCTGTGCTCTTTCCGCCGTCTCCATGCCGGCATGGTAGGCACGCGCAGAGATATTGTTGGTGCGCAGCATCTCTGCCAGTTCCTCCACGCGGCGGCGGCTCAGGCAGTAGATGATGCCGCTCTTGCCCTTGTTCTGGAGCACAAAGCGCGTGATGTCCTTATCGACATCCTTCGTCTTCGGACGTATCTCGTAATAGAGGTTGGGACGGTTGAAGGAGCTTTTGAACTCCGTGGCGTCGGGGATGCCGAGGTTCTTCTTGATGTCGGCACGCACCTTGTCCGTTGCGGTGGCAGTCAGGGCAATGATGGGTGCACGTCCTATCTGCTCGGACAGGGGGCGGATGTTGCGGTACTCAGGACGGAAGTCGTGTCCCCATTCCGAGATACAATGCGCCTCATCGACGGCATAGAAGGAGATTTTCGTCTTGGCAAGGAAGCGGACATTCTCTTCCTTGTTCAGCGATTCGGGAGCCACATAGAGCAGCTTTGTGCGTCCGTTGCTGATGTCCTGCTTCACCGTGTCAATCTGTCCTTTGGTGAGCGAGGAGTTGAGGTAGTGCGCAATGCCGTCGTCGTCCATAAGCTGGCGTATGGCATCCACCTGGTTCTTCATCAAGGCGATAAGCGGAGAGACCACGATGGCAGTGCCCTCGCTGATGAGTGCGGGCAGCTGATAGCAGAGCGACTTGCCGCCGCCAGTGGGCATGAGCACGAAGGTGTCTTTGCCATCGAGCAGGTTGCGAATGATGGCTTCCTGGTCGCCTTTGAAGGAATCGAAGCCGAAGTAATGCTTCAGCTGTTCTGTCAAGTTTATCTCTGTCATTTGGGTGGTATTAGGGTGGTATTAGAAAAAGCGTTAGACAAAGATACGGCTTTTTGCCCAAACCACCAAATAATTTAAGATAAAAATGAAAGAATGAAAGAATAAAAGAATGAAAGAGCAAAAGAATGAAAGGATGAAAGAAGAGCGAATAGTTCCCCTTTCATTTTTTCATTTCTTCATTTCCTCATTCTTCTTTATTTGCTCTTCGGCATACTGGCGGGTGATAGTGAGCTCTTTTTCGTGTTCGGAGGGGGCATTGTACTGTGCCTCTATCATAATGCTCTCCATGATGGAGCGCAGGCCACGGGCACCAAGCTTGTATTCCACCGCCTTATCGACGATGTAGTCCAGTGCCTCCTCTTCGAAAACGAGCTTGATGCCGTCCATAGCAAAAAGCTTCACCTGCTGCCTGACGAGCGAGTTCTTCGGCTCGGTCAGGATGCGGCGCAGGGCATCGCGGTCGAGGGGGTTCAGATAGGTCAGCACCGGCAGACGGCCTATGATTTCGGGAATGAGTCCGAAGCTCTTCAAGTCCTGCGGCACGATGTACTTCATCAGGTTCTTTGAGTCGATGCGCTGCTGGTTCTGCACGCTGTCGTAGCCCACCACATGGGTGTTGAGGCGCTGCGCTATCTTGCGTTCGATGCCGTCGAAGGCTCCGCCGCAGATGAACAGGATGTTGCGCGTATCGACGTGTATGTACTCCTGGTCGGGATGCTTGCGTCCGCCCTTTGGCGGCACATTGACGATGGAACCTTCCAGCAGTTTGAGCAGTCCCTGCTGCACGCCTTCGCCACTCACGTCGCGAGTGATGCTGGGATTGTCCTGCTTGCGGGCTATCTTGTCTATCTCGTCGATGAAGACGATGCCGCGCTCGGTGGCTGTCACATCGTAATCTGCCACCTGTAGCAGTCGTGTCAGGATGCTTTCCACATCCTCGCCCACATAGCCAGCTTCGGTGAAGATGGTGGCATCCACGATGGTGAAGGGCACCTTGAGCAGCTTGGCGATGGTACGCGCCAGCAAAGTCTTGCCCGTTCCTGTCGGGCCAACCATGATGATGTTGCTCTTTTCTATCTCGACACCATCATCCTCCGGCTGTGCCAGTCGCTTGTAGTGGTTATAGACGGCAACAGACAGATACTGCTTGGCACTGTCCTGTCCGATGACATACTGGTCGAGGAAAGCCTTGATGTCGCGAGGCTTGGGAAGGCCCTTCATATCAAAGCCCGGTCCGCCTTTCTTCAGGCGAACCTCACTACCCATGTTCTCATTGACAATCTTTTCAGCCTGGCGGACACACTCGTCGCAGATATGGCCGTTCAAGCCGCTCATCAGCAGCGCAACCTCGTCCTCGCTACGGCCACAAAAGGAGCAGCGGTTCTTTCTCTTGCCTGTCATCTCTAATCTCTATTCCCTAATCCCTAATCCACCTTACGTGTCATCACACGGTCTATCATCCCGTACTCCTGTGCCTCCTGAGCCGTCATCCAGTAGTCGCGGTCGCTGTCGGCCCAGACCTTGTCGAAGTCGGTATGCGAGTGCTCGGCGATGATGGTGTAGAGCTCCTTCTTGAGCTTCTGAATCTCGCGAGCCGTAATCTCGATGTCGCTGGCCTGTCCCTGTGCACCGCCCATCGGCTGGTGTATCATGACGCGGCTGTGCTTCAAGGCACTGCGCTTGCCCTCTTTGCCTGCCACAAGCAATACGGCTGCCATGCTGGCTGCCATACCGGTGCAGATGGTGGCAACGTCGCTGGCCACGAACTGCATCGTGTCGTAGATGCCCAGTCCGGCATGAACGCTTCCGCCAGGGCTGTTGATGTAGATGCTGATGTCCTTGCCCGGGTCTGCGCTGTCGAGGAAGAGCAGCTGTGCCTGAAGAGTGTTGGCAGTGTAGTCGTCAATCTGTGTGCCAAGGAAAATGATACGGTCCATCATCAGACGACTGAAGACATCCATCTGTGTGACGTTCAGCTGGCGTTCCTCCAGGATATAGGGATTGAGGTACTGGTTCTGTGCGCTTATCACATCGTCCAGCACCATGCTGTTCATACCCAAGTGCCGGGTAGCGTATTTGCGAAACTCGTCTTTCATATAATTCATAATTATTAATTCATAATTCATAATCAACAGACAATTCCACATTCACGATTGTTCGTGGCTACTCAGGGCGTAGCCATAATTGTGAATTATGAATTGTGAATTGACCTGAACTCTTCCATCGTGACTTCCTTCTTCTTCAGCGTCACGGCTTCCTTGGCCTTTGCTGAAAGCTTGTTCTCGACGGTGCGTTCCACGATGCCCTGTGCCTGCTGCTCGTTCTTGAGCATCCCGGCAGCATAGTTGGCAACGGTCTCCTCGGGAAGGTTCATCATGCCATACTGGGCGAACTGGATGCGAGTGAAGGTTTTGGCGGTTTCGAGCACGTCCTCATGCTCCACCTTCACCTCGAGCTGGTCGCAGAGCTGTTCCTTGGCAAGGTGCCAGAGCAGTTCGGGCAGGCTCTTCTCGAAGTTCTCTTCTACATACTCTTCGCCCTTGTCTGCGTTGCGGAGCTTCATGAAGCGCTTCAAGAGTGCCTCGGGGAACTCAACCTCGCCAATACGCTTGATGATGTGGTCGCGCAAGTCCTGCATGAACTGGTACTCGGCCTCGGTGTCGAAGTTCTTCTTGATGTCCTTTGCGATGAACTCACGGAACTCCTTCTCGCCCTTCACCACACCTTCGCCAAGCACTCTGTCGAAGAGTTCCTGCGTAGGCTTGGCAGGCTCGTAGCGCATAATCTCGGAGATTTGGAAGCTGAAGTCAGCCTTCATCCCCTCTGCCTCTTCCTTCGTGATGCGCAGCAGGCTGGCAAGCTCGGTGGCACTGTCGTTGTATGCCTTGGCAGGGTTGAAGGTGATGACATCGCCGAGCTTTGCACCCTCGAACTTCTTCTTCTCGTCGTCGTTCTTCATGTAGTCGGGAAGCATCGTGGCATCCTCCACAGTGATGCCGCCTTCGAGCGTGTTGCCCTCTGCATCGAGCTGTGAAATCAGACCCTTCACCATGTCGCCCTTCTCGAAGCTTTCTGCCTTGACGTGCTGACCGCCTCTGCTACAGAAGCTCTGCACCTGCTGGTCAACGAGAGCGTCGTCCACCTTGATGTCGTAGTATGTGAGCTTGTCCTTCTTGGAGAGCTTGGCGTCGAACTCGGGAGCCAGAGCAATGTCGAATGCAAAGGTGAAGTTCTCCTGCGCCTCGAAGTCCATTTTGGGAGTCTTCTCCTCGTTGGGCAGAGGCTCTGCCAGCATGTTCACCTTGTTCTCGCGGATGTACTTGTTCACCTCTTCGCTGAGGAGCTTGTTGATTTCCTCCGCCTTGATTTCTGTGCCGAAGCGCTTCTGAATCAGTGAAGCAGGCACCTTGCCGGGACGGAACCCGGGCAGGCTTGCCTTGTGGCTGAAATCCTTGAGAGCCTTCTTTACCTTGTCTTCGTAGTCAGTCTTTTCGATGTTCACGGTAAGCAGTGCGCTCACCTTGTCGATGTTTTCAAATGTAATCTTCATCAGTTTATTTACGATTTAATCATTTACCATTTATATCCTCCTAAACAAAGGGGGCTTAGGGGGGCTTTATATTTTTTGCGGCTGCAAAGGTACGACAAAAAGTTGAAAGTTGAAAGTTTAGAGTTGAAAGTTTTTCCATTCGGGTGGATTTGTAATCCAACCACAACGAATATAAGGATTTGCAATCCCGTACAATCACAAGAAAGCCTCGTCATCCGACAAAGTAAAACAACAGATTCTCCTCTTTTAAGAGCTTACAACTTTAGAATCAATATACCTAATGATAATGCAATTGTCAGAGAAAGCAGTGTTCCCGTCAACACATACTCGGATTTTTCACTACCCGACGACGCTTCATTGAACCGAAGAATGGATTTTGCTGCAATAAGGAAACCAATAGCTTCGTATTGAGACATAACGACAAATAGCAACATGAGTCCACGCTCCAGCCATCCAATAAGTTCTCCTGAACGAAAATTACCGTGGTCATCATTCTCTGCTGGAGTAATGCTTACTTTGCAAGCTCCAAGAATAAGCAAAATCAAGATGTTTGCTGGTTTTAAGGCTAACATCATGGCTACGATGGTATTCATACGCAGCGGATGACTAATCGCAAACTCTTGAAGCCAGCCGAATTGCTGCCAATCATTATTTACCCTCAGCCAAACACAGGCAAATACAATGATGAAAGAGATGTGTAGAATCTGGTCGGCCAAAAACACCCACAAATCATGCCGTTTGTTCTCTCCATCCTTCAATTCTGTACTATCGGAGTCACTTATCTTATAGATTTTACACCTCAGTTGCATATACGACTTAAACCAGTCTGTCAAGAAATGAAGTACCATTATACAAGCAGCAAGCCACCATCCCCCCAAATCCCATACAGCAATCCAAGAGAGTATTCCCATTACCAGTGAATGTAACCACAAATCTTTCCCCTTTACAGAATGCAAAATTTTGTTCTTACAAGAAGAACCCCATTGTAAATAAAAATCGCCCAAAATGTGAGCAACAATAAGATTGAAGAACAAATAATTTATCATAGTCTTGATGCTACTTTTCGATAATATATAATTGCCTGTTCTATGGCGCTCCAACCAAGTTCCTTTAATGTTTGATTGACACCTGACACAGAGATACCCATTTTTTCTGCCGTTTTATTTGTGTCCGATGAAAGAATCCTTTCACACAGAGTCTCACACTTGCGAGCAGTTGCATTGTTCAACAGTTGATTGACCAGTGTCAATATAACTTGTAACGCTTGCTCATGCTCACTGTCAGCCATTGATATTACAAATGAATACTTTGCTCGTCCAACAAGTTTATCCATAGAGCGTCCAGAACGATAGATGGCATCACCGTCCATCATGTCTAACCAGCGGTCAATAGTCTTCATCTCACCAATGCCTATCGCTATTCTAAGACCATACCTGTTAAATCGTTTGTCATCTTGTACGTTGCTTGGTTCAAACGATTTAACCCACGTTTTCAGAATCAGTGCCACTTCAAAAGCATCTTCTGGTCTGTCCATGATACATTCGATAGAGTCGCCTCTAACAATACGTCCCCAAAAACCTTGATAACGCCCGTCAAGAATATGAAGGCACTTTTTCAACTTTTCGTTGAGTTCAATCATCGACTCCCGAGAGAGAGAAGTAGATGAAACTACATCGGCAGAAATTGCAGCATACATAATGTTCAACATTTTATTTACAAGCGCATAGACTTGTTTGTTCCAAATACAAGCTTATTTACTTGTTTTTACCAAATGCAAGTTAATTCGCTTGCAAAGATAGGATTTTTTCTTCTTACGAAGGCAAAAAGGGGATGATTTTTACACATTCTTCATTCAAATTGATGAAAACAGCATCGTTTCGCGCGTACTTTGTGCGAATTATGCCCCTAAACAAGGCGGAGTTATAGCAAAGAGGGTATGTCAGGAAAGTATAAAGACTCTAAATACACTAATCAGACATTATTTATTTTCAAGAATTAGAGAATTTGAGAAGCTTTAGCTCGACGGCCTGAAGGGGAAAATCAATTTTATTTACAGGCTGATGATTGAATCCATGTGAATTGGAGAATTAATGTTTGCTTGTGCAAACATCTCCTCTCATTCTCGCAAATTCCCCCTTGAATTCTGAAGAAGAATAATTCCCTAATTCTCTAATTCTTGATTATTATGATAAATCGGCGGGCGGGCTTGCATTTTCGATTACTTAGTCGTATCTTTGTCGGCGAATTAACGGAACTGCTATGATACGACAGTGCTTCATCATCTTCGGATGCCTTGCTTTCGGCGAACTGATTGTATGGCTGACGGGCATCGCCATACCGAGCAGCATCATCGGTATGCTCCTTCTGGCTGCCTTGCTGCAAATGAAGGCCATCAAGGAGGAATGGGTAAAGGGGATGTCGGACTTCCTGATTTCCAACATGGGCTTCTTCTTCGTGCCGCCTGGCGTGGCTCTGATGCTCTACCTCGACATTATCAAGGCTGAGTTCGTCCCCATCGCGGTGGCAACGGTCGTCAGCACCATACTGGTACTTATCGTCACGGGATGGACACACCAGAAGCTGAAAAGGTGAAAAGGTAAAAAAGTGAAAAGGTGAAAAAAGTGAAAGAGGATGGAGCTGCTACAGAATAACATCATACTGCTTACGCTGACGTTTGGCATCTTCTATGCTGCTCGCCAGCTACAGAAATGGACGGGATGGATTGTGCTGAACCCTATCCTCCTGACCATTGTCTCGCTGATTCTGCTGCTCAAAGTCGCTGGCATCAGCTATGAGACGTATGCCCATGCCGGTAACTTCATCGAGTTTTGGCTGAAACCTGCCATCGTTGCGCTCGGTGTGCCTCTGTATCAGCACTTCGGACAGATTCGCCGACAGTTCCTGCCCATCTTCCTTTCGCAACTGGCAGGCTGCATCGTCGGTGTGGCCAGTGTGGTGGTTATTGCACGGCTGATGGGTGCTTCCCGAGAGACCATCATTTCGCTTGCCCCCAAATCCGTGACGACACCCATTGCGATGGAGGTGTGCCAGACGATGGGCGGCATTCCGTCGCTCACGGCAGCCATCGTGGTTTCTGTGGGGCTGTTCGGTGCCATCTTCGGCTTCAAAGTGCTGGAGGTGTGGCACATCAAGAATCCCTATTCGCAAGGCCTCAGCATCGGCACCGCTTCACATGCCGTAGGCACATCGCGGGCTATGGAAAAGGGCGACACCTACGGAGCATACGCTTCCGTTGGCCTCATCCTCAACGGCCTGCTCACAGCCCTCCTTGCACCACTCGTCCTACAAATTCTGGGAATATAGCACGGAAGTGAAAAGTGAAAAGTGAAAAATTATCTTCTAATCCCTATTCCCTAATCTCTAATCCCTAATCTTCTAATCCAATAGGCGCAAGCCTACTCCCATCGTGATTACAGTACTGTCAGGCTCAACCGGCGGCCAAGCCCATTGAATATCTTGAAGAGGGTGGAAACTTGAATGTCTGCATGGCCGTTCTCAACTCGCGAGATGTAGCTCTTCCTCGTACCGATGCGCTCTGCCAACTGCTCCTGCGTAAAACCGGCCTTGAGACGCTCCTCCCTAAGTCGTTCGCCCAAGATAAAAGCATCAACCCTCGAATCGAACTCTGTTCTCGACGGAGTCCCCTCTTCACCATAATCCTCTGCAATATAGTCCGTTATTGGCGTGAGATGCATCTTCTCCATTTCTTCGCTTGACATACTCATGTTCCTTTCTTTTCTTCAAAATATGCTTTCATTATTCGTTTCGCCTTTTCTATCTCACCCTTTGGGGTCTTTTGAGTCTTCTTGTGAAAGGCATTGAACAGGATAACCAGATTGCCTTCGTCCAAACAACAAAACACCCTGTATATGTTTCCGCCCTCTTCAACACGAATCTCGAACAGTCCCTTCACACCTTCAATGGAACGGAAACAGACACTCGGAATAACTTCCAAAGTCATAATATAGAGGAATATCTCATAGAACTTATCGATGACCTGCTGTGAGACTGTCCTTTTGAAGTCCTTGAAGTATTCCCCATAGGCAACGACCGTTCTTACGTATTCCCTCTTAGCCATCTTGAATGATTTCGCCAGCAAAGGTAAGAAAAAAAGTGAAAAGTGAAAAGTGAAAAGT
>JAFXVN010000071.1 GCA_017524545.1 Bacteroidaceae bacterium | reverse complement strand
GAGTTCGACTATCTGCGTTCTTTCACCAAGGTGCACTTCACTTCCTTTGAAGAGAAGGTCATTCTGGCACAAGGTGAGATAATCAGCACCAATATGGTGACAAATTACTTGCAGGAGTGTGGCATCCATGCTTTGCTCATCAATGCCCTCGACATCGTCCGTACTGACAAGAATGCCGAGCCCGACATGAACTACATCAAGGAGAAGACCACGAAGATGCTCGAGGCGAATCCCGGCTATCAGATATACGTCACCCAAGGTTTCATCTGCCGCAATGCCTACGGTGAGATAGACAACCTGCTTCGCGGAGGCAGCGACTACACGGCTTGTCTCATTGGTGCAGCTGTCGGGGCAGAGGAAATTCAGATTTGGACGGATATCGATGGTATGCACAACAACGACCCGCGCTTCGTGGATCGCACGGAACCTGTGCGCCAGCTCTACTTCGAAGAGGCGGCAGAGCTTGCTTACTTCGGTGCAAAGATTCTGCATCCCACCTGCATTCAGCCAGCAAAGTTTGCCCGTGTTCCTGTGCGTCTGCTCAACACAATGGACCCCAAGGCTCCCGGCACTATCATCAACAATGAGTTCCAGCGCGGCACTATCAAAGCCGTCGCAGCTCGTGACGGCAACACGGTCATCCAGATAAACAGTAGCCGAATGCTTCTTGCCTACGGCTTCCTGCGCAAAGTGTTCGAGATATTCGAGACCTACAAGACCAGCATCGACATGGTCTGCACCAGCGAAGTCGGCGTGAGCGTCACCATTGACAACCGCAACCATCTGGCCGACATCGTCAACGAATTGAAGAAGTACGGCACGGTGGCCGTAGAGGATGACATGTGCATCATTTGCATTGTGGGCGACCTGGCAAGCGACAACGTGGGCTTTGAGACAAAGACCAGCATGGCTTTGGCGAACATTCCCGTCCGCATGATAAGCTACGGCGGCTCGCCCCACAACATCTCCTTCGTCGTCAAGGCTGAGGACAAGAAGCGCACCCTCCAAGCCCTCAGCGACACATTGTTCAAATAATAAGCAACGGATTATACCTCCATTACACAAAAGCAGGAGGCAAAGAAGCTAAAAGAGTAATTACTCCAAAAACATCAACAAATGACCAAAGGATTGTTACAGGACATGAGGGAACGCTTCGAGCAAGTCCAGACGCCGTTCTATTATTATGATACCCAATTACTGGCGGAGACATTTGCAGCCATCAGGTGTGAGACGGACAAGCATGAAGGCTGGCACATGCATTATGCCGTTAAGGCGTGCGCCAACCCCAAAGTGCTGCAAAAGATTCAACAGGCAGGCTTTGGTGCCGACTGTGTGAGCGGCGGCGAAATCAGGACTTGTTTAGAGAACGGTTTCCCCGCTGGCGAGATTGTCTTTGCCGGTGTAGGCAAGGCAGACTGGGAGATTGAACTGGCACTGGAGGTTGGCATCCAGTACTTCAATGTGGAGAGCTTGCCCGAGCTGGAGGTTATTGCAGAAATAGCCGAGCGCATGGGAAAGGTGGCCGATGTCAGTTTCCGAATCAATCCTGATGTAGGCGCACATACACATGCTCACATCACCACGGGGCGTGCTGAGAACAAGTTCGGCATTGCGAGGGAGGAAATGGTTCGTGTCATTCGCACCAGCCAGCTGATGCCGAGCGTCCGTTTCGTCGGTCTGCACTTCCACATCGGCAGCCAAATACTTCAGATGGACGACTTCGAAGCACTCTGCCTTCGCATCAATGGGCTTCAGGAACAACTTGAGGCAGAGGGCATAGCAGTGAAGAACATTAACGTGGGCGGCGGCCTGGGTATCGACTACGAGAATCCCGACCAGCATCCTCTTCCTGACTTCAAGGCATACTTCGACACATACGTCCGTCATCTGAAATTGCGCCCTGGGCAGCATCTTCATTTCGAGCTGGGCAGAGCTGTTGTGGGTCAGTGCGGCTCGCTCATCACGCGCTGCCTCTATGTCAAGAAGGCAGCCACAAAGCAGTTTGTCATTGTTGATGCAGGCATGACCGACCTCATCCGTCCTGCTCTTTATGGTGCACACCACCACATCGAGAACCTTAGCAACAGCACATCGTCAAATCGTAAATACGATGTGGTCGGCCCCATTTGCGAGAGCAGCGACACTTTTGCCAAGGATTGTCTGTTGCCCGAAACCAAGAGGGGCGACCTCCTTGCGATCCGTTCTGCTGGTGCATACGGCGAGATTATGGCAAGCCGCTACAACTGCCGCGAACTGCCTAAAGCCTATACAATGGAGGATTTTCAGAGTTAAGAGTCGTAGCATAATTTCAATTCTCATTATTACATTTCCCCTTGAACAGCGTCAGTATCATTGTCACTTGTGAGGAGCAGCAGTCACAGCTCAGACAACTGTTGCCCGGTTTGCTTTCCCTTCAATACGGAGGCGAGTACGAGGTGATTGTCGTTGATAAGACGCACGACAAGGATTTGGCTGAGTGGCTTAAGGAGATGAAGGTGCACTATCCGCATCTTTGCCACACATTCTGCTCCAAGACAGCAAGCATTCCTCCAAAAATGAAGCGGGGTGGGGGCTTTACCCACAGACTTGCACTTATGCTGGGTGCCAAAGCTGCATGTTACGATTGGCTTTTGTTATTGCCAAGCCGCCTTTCTGCTTACCCTCTGGGAGAGCATTGGATTAGCAGGCTGGTGGAAAACATAGGCGAGAAAACAGACGTAGTCGTAGGCAGAACTGGTCGCAGGCATTGGTGGCACAGGCTCACGTTCAACCTCTTCCGCCGTAAGTTCCCTATCTTCCGTCCCACCTCTTCCATAATTCTCTGCCGCCGCAGCATTCTGCTTCAGACTGCCCCGTTTGTCCCTACAAAGCGAGTCATCTACCAACCACTTTAACTATAATTTTCAATTTGATGGAGTCGATTCCTTTCATAGCATGGTGCCTGGAGCACTTGAACTATTGGGTTATCACTTTGTTGATGGCCATTGAGAGCAGTTTTATTCCCTTTCCCAGTGAAGTTGTCGTGCCGCCAGCTGCTTACAAGGCTGCCACGACAGGTGAGTTGAACGTCTTCCTCGTAGTGCTCTGCGCCTCTGTGGGAGCCTGCATCGGTGCTCTTGTCAACTATTTTCTGGCACGCTATCTTGGCCGACCTCTTGTCTATCGTTTTGTCGAGAGCCGTCTCGGACATATGTGCCTGATAGACAGCGCGAAGGTGGAGAAGGCAGAGCAATACTTCGATGAGCACGGAGCCATCGGCACCTTCTTTGGCCGCCTTGTTCCCGCCGTGCGCCAGCTTATCAGCATCCCCGCAGGTTTGGCTCGCATGAGCCTCGGCCGTTTCCTGCTCTACACCACGCTTGGTGCCACGATATGGAACTCCATCCTCGCCTTCATGGGCTGGTACATAGGCCACTACTACAGCGGTCAGCTCGAGGAGAAGGTTGCCCAGTACAGCGGCGAACTGAAGATTGCCATGCTTGCCCTCGGAGCTTTTGTGGTGCTATACCTTATATATAAAGGGGTGAAGAAATAAAGGCTTTATCCTTTAATTCAAAATGTATAAATTCAAGATTCAAATACTCCTACTCCTTGTTCCCTTGTTCCCTTTGAAGGCGTTTGGGGAAAAACTTCCCTTAAAAGGGGGTGGAGGGACTATGTGGGAGCAACTTGCCACATCGCCTTACCGCCTTGACACGGCCGATGTGCGTGCCTTGAAGGTGGAGGTGGAGAGTATCAGCTTCTTCCGCGACAATGAGTTCAAGAGCCGATTGGCGGATGGCTATTCCCTGCCAGGCCTGTGGGTGCAGCCGAAGCTCACTTACATGCCCATCAAGCAGATAAAGCTTGAGCTTGGTCTTCAAGCCCTTATCTTCAACGGTGCCAACCGCTATCCCAACTATGTCTATCACGACATCGCGCACTGGAAAGGCGACCAATACACCAAAGGCGCACACTTCCTCCCCTGGTTCCGTGCTCAGGCCGATTTCCGTCGCATCTCCATCGTGCTGGGCAACATCTATGGCGGCCAGAATCACGGACTCATTGAACCTCTCTTTAATTCTGAGACAGACCTAACGCAGGACCCCGAGATGGGTTTGCAGATTCTGTGGGATCGTCCGCATCTTCATGCCGACGTGTGGCTCAACTGGCAGAGCTACATCTTCCGCGAGGATACCCATCAGGAGGCTTTCACCGTCGGCACTACTTGGCGCGCCACGCTTAATGCCCCCGAGTCGCGCCTGCATTGGTTCCTGCCAGTCCAGCTTGTCGCCCAGCATCGCGGCGGAGAGCAGAATGTGGAGAATCGTGGTGTGGAGACCATTTGGAACGGGGCGGTAGGCGTTGGAATGAGGGCGAACGCAGCCATGCGTGTCCTGAAGTCACTTACGGTCGAGGCAAACGCCCTGCTTTCTTACCAGCAGACGGGGCATCTGTGGCCTTTTAAGAGCGGAGCCGCCGCCCATGCCGCCGTAAACGTAGGCTTGTGGCGATTCCTCGATGCTGGTGCCGGCTACTTCTTCGCCCCACGCCACTTCGTCAGCCTCTATGGAAACCACTTCTATTCCACGCTCAGCACCCTCGACGAACAGGACTACGGCCGCCTGCACACAGCCACAGCCCATGTCCGCTTCCACCACACCTTTGCAAAGGGTTACACCCTCGGTGCAGATGCAGAGGCATTTCAGACGTGGCAGGGCGGGGAGAGTGCTTTTAATTTCTCATTCGGCCTCTATTTCCGTGTCAATCCCAGCTTCCTCATAAAGAGGTTCTAAGTAAGGCTCAAATAGGGTGTGAAAATCTAACGTCTTTCACACTCAATTACATTATTTTTTCTTGTTTTAGCCTATCTGTCAGAACTGCTTTTGCTCTTCGCAGAACACAAAATTGTATTTGTATAGGCAGTCTATGTTTTCCCACTTCTATCATGAAAGTGGGAAATCGTGCAATATATAATAATAGGCTTATGTCCTTTTGTGAGCCTATCTAATTATTCCGAACAAATATAATTCCATTGGTTATGAAACAAGGTGAAAAAGAAAGAAAAAAGAGAAAGGGATTCCTTGCATTCTTAAATTATGAGAAGGAACGCCAGCGTCAGAATGGACACATCAGTGTTGCTAACAACTATGCCAGTGCAGCCCACAGTTTCTCACGTTTCCTAAAGACAAAAAACAAGACTGATGTGTCTTTCGAAAAGATGACATCACTGCTTGTGTCGGATTATGAAGCTTGGCTACAGACTTGTGGCCTTTGCAGGAACACGACATCGTTCTATATCCGAGCCTTGCAGTCTGTCTATCACAAGGCAGTGCGCCAAAGTCTTACAGAAGACCGCCAACCGTTCTGCGGAACCTATCGCGGAGTGGCAAGGACAATTAAGCGTGCCATTGACGCTTCGGAGTTGTGCCAGTTGAGTACACTTGATATACGAGGTGCGCTTATATCCAGTGGTAACTACGAGAGTGGCAGACGTCTGGACAACATGCAGCACCAATTGGAGTTTGCCCGCGACATCTTCATTTTCTGCTTTTGTGCGCGAGGTCTGACCTTTGTCGATTTGGCGCATATGCGCAAGTCGAGCATCTCTGGCAGTTTGCTGGCTTATGTGCGCCGTAAAACCAAACAACGCATAGAGGTGCAGATGGAGCCGATGATGCAGGCTGTCATCGACCGCTACCCTTCCGATACAGATTATCTACTGCCCATTTTGACAAAGACTGACAATATGGAGGCCGTCTATCAACAATACCGCTATGCCCTTGGACGCTACAACGCCAGGCTTGAAATGTTGGGCATGATGCTTGGCGGACTGAAGCTCACATCCTACGTCAGTCGCCATTCATGGGCATCCGCAGCGCGTCAGCAGAATGTTCCCCTTTCAATCATCAGCCAGTCTATGGGACACGATTCCGAGAAGACAACGGAGATTTACCTGAAATCACTTGAATGCAATGTCATCAACAAGACGAACCATGACCTGTTGAGCCATGTGTTCCAAAATAACGTGTAAGATGGTGTTGATTAAAGGAGTGGGTAATGAAAGTGTCTGCTTCTCTTAGATAGAAAGGCAGTATCCGTGTAATCGTTAGGATGTCAATGTATATCTCAAAAGGGCACATATTGGAACAAAATCTTCCTTTTTCCTTGTTTTGTTCATAATAAGTTGTAACTTTGTGCTAAGAATAACACCATTAAACGCAATTATTAACCTTAATTGGACTTTTATCATGAGAAAGTTAACATCATTCTTGCTACTCTTTTGTGCAGCATTTATGCTGGGAGGTGCAAGTATCAGTGCCCAGAACCTCATCGAAGGTTACACACGTGTCTTCTATGCCGATGACCTGCAGGATGGCAAGGCGTATTTCATCATCAGCGACCGTACGAAGTATGCGGGAAACAACACTGGCAAGCCCAAAGGCATGTCCTATCTGCTGCCGAGCTACACCATTAGCTGGGGCGAGCAGTTTGTCTATTGGGGCGACTTCAGCGATGACGAGGAGGGCTTCCAATGGATTGCCGAAAAGGTGGGCGACGACCAGTGGGCTTTCAAAAACAAGGTGAAGGGGCAGTACCTCGGCGTGAAGAACAGCTACGACGACGATGTGCTCTTCTCCACATCGCCCGTTGGCTACACGCTTTCTGATCTTGACGATGGCGCGGGACGCTTCTTTATGACGAGCAGCGACAACTCCCATTCGCCTCATGTGCAGGGCTATCTACGCAGTGACCGTCCGAACAACAGTCTGGCTAAGCAAAGCGTTGGCGACGACAGCTATCCTGGTGATGGCGCTACCAACGGCTATCCCGGACGTTGGCAGATTTACGAGGTGGAGAGCTATACGGGTAATCCCTATATCACCAGTGTGAATGAGATAAAGGAGGGTGAGCAGTACTACATCGTCAGCGACCGTAAGGCGTTCAAGGGCAACAGTACTGGTCTGCCCAAGGCAATGGCCAGCTTGCAGAGTAACTTCAAGATAAACTGGGGCGACCAGTATGTCTATTGGGCTGACCTTGACAAGGAAGCAGACGGCTTTATCTGGACGGCTCAGAAGGCAGGCGAAGAAGGTCAGTGGTCATTCCTCAACAAGGAGAACGGCCAGTACTTGGGCAACATGAACATGCCTGCCGAGGCCGACATCATCTTCTCCAGCACGCCTGTCGGCTACACGCTGACCGACCTTGAAGACGGTGCTGGCCGCTTCTTTATGACCAACAGCGAGTCGGAGCACTCGCCGCATGTTCAAGGTTATCTCCGCAGCGACCGCCCCAACAACAGCCTTGCGAAGCAGAATGTTGGCGACGACGATTATCCGGGCGACGGAGCCACGGCTGGCTATCCTGGACGCTGGAAGCTGCTGAAGGTCAACCAGGGCGAGGAAGAGCCGTCGGAGTTCTTCTCCGTGGCCAACGGCTACTATAACATCATAGGCTCCAATGCCAGCTCTACAGAGAAAAACTGCTGGACTGAATCAATAGAAGACTATGACGGTTCCAGCCTCATCTGGAACTTGCTGCACAACGGCGATCCGTTCAGCATCTATCGCATAGAAGCTGTTGACAGGGAGAAGGGACAATATACGATTCGCAATTACGTGACAGAACAATATGTTGGCAACACTACCCAAGATGGCAAAATTGTTATGACAGATGAGCCGGCACCGTTGACATTCAAAACCGTACAGGGAGATCGCAAATCATTGTATATATGCAATGCCGCCGGGGATACGCTCTTTGTTAACGATTCGGAAACTTGTGAAATCAAACATATCTTCGCCGATAAAAACACCTATGACGAATTGAACACATGGAAACTGCAGAAGGTGGATAAGACCACATTAGGAAGTCTGTCGGCACAGTTAAGACTGCAACTTGCCCGCAAGGTTGAAGATATAGGTCACATGGGTTCTGGTGTTCTCAATGAGGAGCAGGTGCAATTACTCTTTAATCTAAGGAACAAAGCCTACGAAGCCGTCTTAATGGGTGCCTTCGACATCATCTATGAGAGGTATCTCAGCGACCTCGATGCTGCTATGAGGGGCGAATACACGGAACCTGTCTATGACAAGTACCAAAAGGAACCGCTTCGCGTACTGAGTTACAACGTGAAGCACTGTGCCGGCAACAAGGATGGGCTGAACTTAGCTCGAACGGCCAGTGTCATCTCGGCCCAGAATGCTGACGTGGTAGCCCTGCAGGAGGTGGACAGCGTCTTCTCTTCCCGCTCCGACTACAAGTATCAGATAAAGGAACTGTCCGAAGCCACAGGCATGTACGGCATCTTCTGCAGCGCACTCACTGGCTACGGCATCGGCATCCTGTCGAAGGAACTGCCGCTCTCCATCAAGGTCGTGTCACTCACGTCCGACTTCGAACCTCGTCGTATGCTGATGGCCGAATACGACAACTACGTTTTCGCAAGCCTTCACGTTGGTCTCTCTGCAAGTGCAAGACGCGGCAGCGGTCCCATCATCAAGGCTGCAGCCGAGGAATGGGTTGAGACAGGCAAGCCCCTCATCATCGCAGGCGACTTCAACGACGACGGCACTGATGCTGAAATGGAAGGGGCACGCGGCGTGCTCACCACATATCTGCAGGAGAACGGCTTCACATATCATTCCGACCTCACTACGCCGACATGGAGCGATGGCATTTACGTCATTGACAATATCATCAGCTACGACCCGATAGGAGGAGTTGAGAAGGTCAGCTATGAAGTGGTCAACGACAAAGTGACATCCGACCACATGCCCATATTGGGCGATTTCATCATCGGCTTTGAAAACTCCACCTCGGTTGGTGACATCAGAGGAAAAGACCATGCCGCAGCCAGCAGCAAGGTCTATGGTATTAACGGGACGCTTGTATCAGACACTGCCGATGACATCACCAAACTTCCCAACGGCATTTACATTTTTAATGGCAAGAAAGTCCGAAAATAAGTGACTATCGAAAAAAGGCAGGGGCGCACGATTGCGTCCCTGCCTTTTTTCGATATGTCGTTATGACGTTATAACGTGATTAAACTGACCAGTCTTCCTGCGTCTTGCGGACGTAGGTCTTGTAGCGGCGCTGGGCAGCGGCCTTACAAGCATCGTAGAGCTCTTGGGCTTCTGCAGGAGCGGCTTTCTTCAGAGAGAGGAAGCGAACCTCGCCCTCGAGGAAGTCCTGGAACTTGTCCCAATCGGGCTCCTTGCTGTCGAGCTGGAAGGGCGTCTTGCCCTCTTCAGCCAGAGCGGGATTGTAGCGCCACAGGTGCCAGTAGCCGCATTCAACAGCCTTTGCCTCCTCTGCCTGGCTCTTGCCCATACCGCCCTTAGCCTTCAGGCCGTGGTTGATACAGGGAGCGTAGGCGATGATGAGTGAAGGTCCGTGCCAAGCTTCAGCCTCGCGGAAGGCCTTGAGGCACTGGCTCTGGTCGGCACCCATAGCCACCTGAGCCACATAGACGTTGCCGTAGGTAGCCTGCATCAGGCCGAGGTCCTTCTTGCCCACGCGCTTGCCGTTGGCAGCGAACTGAGCAATAGCACCGATAGGTGTGGCCTTCGAAGCCTGACCGCCCGTGTTGGAGTAAACCTCGGTATCGATAACGAAGATGTTGACGTCTTCGCCAGAACCGATGACGTGGTCGAGACCGCCGTAACCGATGTCGTAGCTTGCGCCGTCACCACCGATAATCCATTGGCTTGCCTTAGCCAGCTTGTCCTTGTTCTCCAGCAGTTCGCTCTCGAGTGCGCATCCGCGGCACGGGCAGATGGGGCTGCCTGCTGCCTTGGCATCCTTGGCTTCCTGCAACTTCTGTGCAGCCACCTCAGCGCCATACAGTTCCTTGCCCTTGCCCTGCCAGAACTCTATAGCTCCATCGATGGGCAGTATTGCCTTCTCCAGAGCGGCAACGAATTCATCGGTTGCTTTGCGGTTGGCGGTAGAGTCATCGAATGTGTCGAGCCATTTCTGTGTGGCCTCGCGCATCCAGTCGAAGGCTGTAGTATTCACGAGTTCCTCGGCCAGCTTGCGCATTCTGTTGCGCAACTTCTTGCGGCCAAGCACCATGCCAAGTCCGTACTCGCAGAAGTCCTCGAAGAGGGAGTTCGACCAAGCGGGGCCTTGTCCCTTCGCGTTCTTCGTGTAAGGAGTGGAAGGAATAGAGCCGGAGTAGATGCTGGAGCAACCTGTAGCATTGCTGGCCATCTCGCGGTCGCCGAAGAGCTGGCTGATGAGCTTGACGTAAGGTGTCTCGCCGCAACCAGAGCAGGCGCCGCTGAACTCGAAGAGAGGCTGAGCGAACTGGCTGTTCTTCGGGCTTTGCTTGATATCGACGAGGTCTTGCTTCGAGCTGACCTTCTTGACGCAGTATTCCCAGTTCTTTGCTTCCTGAGCAGCTTCGGCGCTGGAGTCGTCGTAGGCCACCATCTTGAGTGCAGGACCGCCAAGCTTCGGGTTGCCTGGGCAGACGTCGGCACAGTTGCCGCAACCCAGACAGTCCTTCACATCCACCTGAATAACGAAGTTCATGCCCTTCATGGCGGCAGGAGCCTTCATCTCGATGGTCTTGCCCTCGAAGCCCTTCACTTCCTCTGCGTCCATCACGATAGGACGGATTGCAGCGTGAGGACAAACGAAAGCACACTTGTTACACTGGATACAATTGTCGGGATTCCATACAGGAACGAAGCCTGCTACACCACGCTTCTCGTAAGCGGCTGTGCCCTGTTCCCAAGCACCGTCCTCATAGCCCTTGTAAGCGCTGACGGGAAGGTCGGCACCGTTCTGGGCGTTGATGGGACGGACGAGTTTGGAGACGAATTCGGGCTCGTCATAGACAGGAGCTTCGTCGGCAGGCAGGTTCTTCCAAGCGGGGTCAACAGGCAGCACCTTGTACTCGCCGCCGCGGTCAACAGCTGCAAAGTTCATGTTCACCACGTCCTCGCCCTTCTTGCCATAAGACTTCACGATAGCCTTCTTCATCTGCTCTACTGCGAGCTCTACGGGGATAACCTCCGTGATGCGGAAAAATGCGCTCTGCAGGATGGTGTTCGTGCGGTTGCCAAGACCAATCTCCTGCGCAATCTTGGTGGCGTTGATGTAATAGACGGTGATGTTCTTCTCTGCGAAGTACTTCTTTATATTATTAGGAATGAACTTCACAAGCTCTTCGCCCTCGAAGATGGTGTTCAGCAGGAACTGACCGCCGGGGCGCAGACCGCGAATCACGTCGTACATACGCAGATAAGCCTGAACGTGGCAAGCCACGAAGTTAGGCGTCTTAATCTGATAGGTGCTGCGGATGGGCGTGTCGCCGAAGCGCAGGTGAGAGCAAGTGAAGCCGCCGCTCTTCTTGGAGTCGTAGCTGAAGTAAGCCTGACAATACTTGTTGGTGTTGTCGCCGATAATCTTGACACTGTTCTTGTTGGCACCGACTGTACCGTCTGCACCGAGGCCGAAGAACTTGGCTTCGAAGATGCCTTCGCCACCCAGAGCCATCTCCTCCTTGACGGGCAGAGAGGTGTAGGTGAGGTCATCGACGATACCTACGGTGAACTGGCTCTTAGGCTGAGGCAATTCGAGGTTCTCATAGACGCTGAGCATCATGGTGGGCGTCACGTCGGCTGAACCGAGACCATAGCGTCCGCCTACGATGATAGGAGCGTTGGGCTGACCATAGAATGCGTCGCGAACGTCGAGGTACAGAGGCTCGCCGTTTGCTCCAGGCTCCTTGGTGCGGTCGAGGACTGCGATGCGCTTGCAAGTCTTGGGAACTGCAGCCAGCAAGTGCTTGACGCTGAAGGGACGATAGAGGTGAACTGACACCATACCATACTTCTTACCGTTTGCATTTGCGTAGTCAATAGCCTCGCGAGCAGCCTCAGAAGCAGAACCCATCAAGATGATGACCTGCTCTGCATCCTCAGCACCATAGTAGCTGAAAAGCTCGTACTTGCGGCCTGTGCGCTCGCTGATGGCTGCCATGTACTTCTCCACGATAGCGGGAACGGCATCGTAGTAGCGGTTGCAGCTCTCGCGATGAGCAAAGAATGTCTCGGGATTCTCGGCCATACCCTTTGCCTGAGGATGCTCGGGAGAGAGGGCACGGGCACGGAACTCGCTGAGGGCCTTCTGATTGACGAGGTCGCGAACATCGTCCTCTTCAAGAAGCTCAACCTTCTGATACTCGTGAGAGGTGCGGAAGCCGTCGAAGAAGTTGATGAAAGGAACGCGTGCTTCAAGAGCTGCCAAATGAGCAACAGCAGAGAGGTCCATAACCTCCTGAACAGAGCCCTCGGCCAACATAGCGAAACCAGTCTGACGGCAAGCCATAACATCGCTATGGTCACCAAAAATACACAATGAATGAGTGGCTACGGTACGAGCTGATACGTGGAAAACAGAAGGAAGCAGTTCGCCTGCAATCTTGTACATATTGGGAATCATCAAGAGCAAGCCCTGGCTGGCTGTGAAGGTGCTTGTGAGGGCACCAGCCTGCAAGGAGCCATGCACGGCACCAGCGGCGCCGCCTTCGCTCTGCATTTCCTGAACCATTACTGTGTCGCCGAAGAGGTTCTTACG
>JAFXVN010000070.1 GCA_017524545.1 Bacteroidaceae bacterium | reverse complement strand
TTCGGGAGTTATAAGATGGAGTTAAATAGGGAGTTAAGCCAGCAGAGCTGGCTGGAAGTTAAGCACTTCGTGCTGGCCGATAGCTTTGGATGCGAGGAAATTCATTTGGTATTGTCCTCTTTAACTCCCACGAGCGGAGCGAGTTAACTTCCGCTTTTACTTCCATTTTTACTTCCGAAAGTTCAGTATTTACCATTTACTTCCTCTGCAAAGGTACAAAAGTTTTTGGAATGAAGTCCAAAGACAGTTGACTTTTTTGTGCTTTTGGGAGAATAATCCAATAAATTAAACAGTGAAAGTACTGATGAGATAGTCTCAATCCCTTATAACGCAAAAGCAGGGAGCCGCACTTGTTTGTGTTGCTCCCTGCTTGTTGTTTATTATTGCACCCTCTCATTGAGTGACAAGCCGAAGTAATACGCTGTTCAACAGGGGACAAACTCTTGAAGAACTCAAAATAAACCTCACCGTAACACGGCATAAAAGTCTTTTAGGCTCGTTATATAATTATTTTCAAGCCGTGAAAATATATTATCAAGCTTTGAAAATATATTATCAAGCCTTGAAAATATATTTCCAAGCCTTGAAAATAGTTTGTAAGCACGCTATGTGGGGTTTTGTGGCACGCTCTGCGAGGCTTTACAGCATATTGTCCCCGATTACTCTGCTGTGTTGGCTTCCAGCCACATCATGAACTGAAAAACATCTAACAACCGATTGGGGATAAAGTTTCTACATTATTTTGATAGAGTGGGTTAATTTCGCGGGGCAATCGGAAACGGCGCACAGGGTTAATGCGCGTCGGTTTTTTCTCAGGGCATCAATCTGCGTTTTTCACTAACTCAAAGACGGGGATATGGGCCTTGTCAATAGGTGTTGTGACGTACCTGCCGCCTTTGTAAGTTTCTCCTGTGCGTTTGTCCCTCCATTGGCCTTTTGTCTTTGGCAGATAGGTCTTCCAAGTGGTAACGCCTGGCTCCGTAACGGGACTGACAAGCAGACTGGGGCCAAACATGTATTCGTACTTCTGCTGTAAGGCAATAGGGTCGTCGGCAAAATCAAAGACCAGCGGGCGCATCAGCGTGTAACCTTCTGTTGAGACACGACGGGCACATTCCTCCAGATAAGGGCGCAGACGTTCACGTTCTTGCAGGCATTCCCTGATGATGTTCCTGGCTTCCTCGCCATAGTTCCAAGGCTCAGTGTTGCTCATATATCCATGAACACGCATCAGAGGCAGATAAACGGAGAGTTCTATCCAACGCAGCATACGCTCTATGTAATCCTGATTGGTATATTGGTCGGCAGGGCGGAAAAAACCTCCTGCATCGTATGTCCACCAAGGGATGCCTGCTGCCTGCACACCCAGACCAGCCGTTATCTGCCGTCGGAGCGTTTCCCAGTCGTTCCCCACATCTCCGCTCCACAAGGCGGCACCATAACGCTGGATTCCAGGGAAACCGCATCTGGTGAGGATAAATGGAGTTGAGGGTTGAGAGCAAAGTCCTTCATAGACGGTCTTGTTCACCATCAGAGGGTAAATGTTTCTTACCTGCTCGCCAGCCCATTTGCCATTATTTACCCTACGGCTCACCAAATCATCGTTCTCTGGCTCTGTGGCATCCTGCCACCAGGCATCAATGCCTAAGGGAACGAGGCGTTGGCTGAAATTCTTCCAGTAGGCAGCGGCAGCTTCTGGGTTGAAGAAGTCTATCCAGTCGGTTCCAGGGATATAATAGTCCGAGGCTTTCATCTGCTTGCCCACCTCGGAGGTCTTGTCTATCTTTGACCACACGCTAACCATCAGTCGGATTCCCATCTTGTGAAGCGAATCCGTCAGAGCCTTTGGGTCGGGATAGAACTGCTCGTCAAACTGCATAGCGTTCCACCCGTATTTGCCCCAATACTGCCAGTCCTGCACAATCATGCTGATGGGCATATTCTCCTGCTTGAAACGATTGGCTGTCTGCAAGATTTCCTCCGAAGAATGGAAACGTTCCCTGCAATGGATGTAGCCCAAAGCCCACGAAGGTATAAGCGGGCACTCGCCCGTGAGATGGCGATAAGTGGCAATAACCTCATCTGCAGAACCCACAAAGACGGTATAGTCCACACAGGTGGCAATGGGCGAGCGGAAGACCGTCTCGTCTGTAACCTTCCGGTAATAGACCACAGGAGCATCATCGAGCGTCAGTTCTGCCCTCAACTGATGCTTGCCCGCCTCAAGATGAACAATCTGTGAGGCTGTTGGGGGGAGCCATAGGTTCTGCATATTGATGACCGTCTTTCCGTCGATAGCAAGGTGGTGCCGCCTGGCCATCTTCTGCCCTACATCAAGCATCAGGGAGTAGTCGCCAGCATCAGCAACATCAAGAGTGGCCTCAAAGAAATTGTGCTCACGGACTTCATGCTTCCCGCCTTCTGTTGAGGTTACATCCACCTCTTCACGCACGCCTTCGCCGTTTCCCCTTGTCAGTTTCACAGATTGGTCGGAGGGATTGAATTCCGTCAGACCATAATTGTTCCACAGCACGCCATAGCCTTTGCTGGAGAGGAGCATAGGCAGACTGATTTGCGTGTTTACCTGTGTCAGTCGGCGCGACAGTCCGCGCACGTTGCTGTATCCGTCCTGAAACTGGCCAAGCCCGAACAGGCATTCGTCTTTAGGTGACGAAAAGGCTAATGTGGCCTGCCCGTCCTTCAACAGATGGCGTGTAGCTGTGAAGACGGTCTTCCCGCGAGCATCCTTAATAGATAAGGTGTTGTGCTTCTTGTCTATGTCTATTTTAAGGTTGCAGTCGGCCACCTCATCATTACGGACATATACCCACTCTGGCAAGGTGTTTTCGACTACACCCTCCGAGTACTGGATGCGCACGGCGTTCCGTGCCACAGGTTTTATGGTTATCGTTCCCGTTGCGAAAGGTTTCAGGAGAGGCTTCGCCCCTATAGACAAGAACGGGAAGAGTAAGAGCAGAAAGATGGTCTTGCGTAAGAGCTTTTTCATAGCTATCAGTCGTTTCTTTCTGCAAAAGTACAACAATTATCGTTTCCCTCCAAATTTTGTGCCTCGGAAGCATGGAATTGCCGGCATAGGGGCGGATACAATCCGCAGGAAAGGGACGGAACGAAGGAAAAAGGAACGGGGGACTCAGTAATTATTTGCTTTTTTCGCAGAGGTTTGCAAAATAATGTTTACCTTTGCGGATAGTTATGGCAGCGGGATGGGTGATGTCCTGTTGCTTGACGGCAAATTGTATTTGCTAATGACAAACGAGAACGTAAACATACCGAGGAACGAGACACATACGTGGTTGGAGCCTGGAGCTTGGCGCAAACCATGCATCGTACATGTGACGATGGTGGCCAATTCGCGGCAGGCGCTGTTTGGCAAGCTCTCGCATAATGGTTCTGAGGCTGTCATAGAAAAGACTCCGAGCGGAACGTGCCTGGCAGCGCAGGCAGAATCCCGACCTGTTCAGAATGCACCGCAGGACGGAAGTGTGTGGGTTGATGTTCACGTCTATGGGCAACCACTTCCTGTTGGATTGGCCTGAAAGACAATTGGTGGAGATGAGTCGTCAAGCCAGCGTTGGGCAAATAGAGGAACGGCTGCAATCGGTGTTGGCGGCAGCGCATAATGGGGCAGTGACCTATACGGCGGCGATTAGCAAGGGGGAGCAAATAATAGCCAGAACGGTTCGCGAACAGGGATTCCCGTTAGTGGTGCTATTGAACGACGGCTTTCCGAAGGAGGGGTCGCCCCATGAGCGTTTTTATAAACCAGGTGGGGTTTATTTCGAGGCTTGTTCGAAAGGCAGGCTGTTACTGATGGAGCCTGATGGGGGGACTTTTGCCAATCCGGTTGTGATGAAGGCGACAGAGGACACCTTGCGACGGAAGGCTGAGGCTAAGCACTATAGTTACAGTCCCATTCCTGTGGAATCGCAGCGGTACAGATTCGTAGCTTTGAACGAGATTGGACGGCTGCTGGTTGGCAGGTGATGGGACGGTATGTTTCTGCGGATACAATCCGCAGGAAAGGGACGGGACAGAGATTGTTTTACTTGTTTTTCTTTATCTTGCTTTTGCCGACGCCTTTGAAGGTCATCTTGACGGGCTGGATGGTGCCGTCTGCGTTGAAGATGAGGCGGTCGATGCAGGTGACGCGGTGGTTGCCGTCGGTCTCTTCGAGGGGGCGGCGGTGGTAGATGATGTAGTACTCATCCTTGCCGGGCACTTTGATGACGCTGTGGTGTCCTGCGCCACGGGCGATGCTCTCGTCGCGCTGGAGGATTTTACCCTTGAGCTTGAAGGGTCCGAAGGGACTGTCGCTGATGGCGTAGGCTACGCAATAGTCAGGGCCTGTCCATCCGCCTTGACTCCACATGAAGTAGTACTTGCCGTTTCGTTTCAACATGAAAGGTCCTTCGACGTACTCCTTGCTGGGTGTAATCTCGTGGAACTTCTGTCCGTCCTCCCACGGCACGATGGAGAGGAGGTCGGGGCTCAGGCGGCAGACGTTGCAATGGCGCCAGCCGCCGTAGAACATATAGTACTGCCCGTCGTCGTCGCGGAAGACGAACTGGTCGATGGGCTGTGCGCCGTTGACTATCTCGTTGATGAGCGGCTTGCCGAGAGCGTCCTTGTACGGGCCTTCGGGCTTGTCGCTGACGGCAACGCCGATACCTCCCACCTCGCCTTCATGCACGTCGTTGCCGCCGAAGAAGAGGTAGTACTTGTTGTTTGCCTCGATGATGGCAGGCGCCCAGAGTGCCCTGCGGAGCCAAGGGATGTCTGCCTTGGTGATGACATTCTCGTGCTTAGTCCAGTTGACGAGGTCTTTGCTGGAGAAAGCGTCGAAGTGTAACTGCTCGTCGTAGGGAGCACTAAAGGTTGGGAACACCCAGTACTTGCCGCCGAGGACTGCGCCTTCGGGGTCGGCATACCATCCCTCGAAGATGGGATTGCCGCTGGTCTTTTTCTTTCCTGCGTCAGCAGTGCCGACGATGCCGCACAGAGCAAGGGCGAGGACAAAAATCTTGCAATTCATAGTTCATGGTTCTTACGGTTCCTACTCTTCCACCACTCCCTGTTTCGTGGTGGTGGAGAAGGCCTCCATGAAGCCTCCGAAGATTTCGTGCACGCGGTCGATGGTCTTGCGGCGGAACTTGCCGCTGCGGGGATAGAGATTGGTGCCGGCCTTGTTGACGGCTTCCTTGTCGGTAATCCACTCCTCGGCCTTGTAGCGTTCCCCGTTCTTGCCGTCCATGTCCTCGTTGTAGTAGTAGGAGATTTGTGTGATGGTGAGGCTCACCTTCTGTCCCGACACATTGGCTGTCAGCATGTAGCGGAAGCGTGTGCGGTCGAGGCTGAGGAACATCTTGTGGAAAATCATGTACTCCTCGATGCGAGCCACAATGGTGCCGTTCTCCTTTTCGTTGGAGATGATGCGGGTGTATTGCGGGTTCTGGTTTTGGATGGCTTTGCCGGCGATGGAGTCGGTGATGTAGGCGAGCAGGATGTCGTAGATTTGCTGTTCGCTCTTGTCTGTGACGCTGAAGCTCTTCTGGAAGGTGACGACACCGTTCACTTCAGGTACTGCGCCGAGCAGGTACTTGGGATCCTTGTCTTTCTTTCCTGCCATGAGGCAGAGGGGCAGGCAGAACAGAAGGACAAAGACCCCTCCAAACCTCCCCTTAAAGGGGAGGCTTAATGATGAGTTAGTTTTCATAGTTGACATATTATTTACATTTACCATTTAATCATTTACCATTTACCGTCTGTCTCCCTCCCTTTAAGGGAGGGTCGGGGTGGGTCTTCTTTATTCATACCTTATCGCTTCTATCGGATCCATGCGTGCTGCCTTGCGGGCGGGGACGTAGCCGAAGAAGATGCCGATGAAGGCGCAGATGCAGAAGCTGAGGCCGACGCTCCAGAGCGGCACACTGCTGGGCAGCATGAAGACGCTGTTGGCTAGCCAACTGCCGCCGTAGCCGAGTGCCACGCCAAGCAAGGCTCCTGTGAGTGAAATCATCACGCTCTCGATGAGGAACTGGCTCAGGATGTCTATGCCACGAGCACCGACGCTCATGCGCAGTCCAATCTCCTTGGTGCGCTCAGTGACGCTCACCAGCATGATGTTCATGATGCCGATGCCAGCCACGAGCAGTGAGAAGGCAGCTGCCACGACGAGGATGAGGGTGATGGTGTCCATTGTGCTCGACATCGTCTCCATCCATTCCGCCTGCGAGCGGATGGTGAAGTCGTCCTCGGCATCCTCCTTCAGCTTGTGGTTGCGGCGCAGTATCTGCGTCACTTCCTCTATGGCTTCGTCGCTCAGTTCTTCGGCCAGTGCGCTCATCACGATGCTGCTAAAGAAAGTCTGTGCGGCCAGACGTTTCATCACGGTGGTGTAGGGGGCAATCATCACGTTGTCCTGATCCATGCCCCAGTTGTTGTAGCCCTTCGACTTCAGCACGCCGACGATGCGGAACGGGATGCTCTTGAAGCGGACAACCTTGCCAACGCAGTCGGCATCCTCACTGCCGAACAGCTCCTTGACGATGGTGGTGCCCACGACGCAGACCTTCGCGCTCTTCAGCACGTCCTCTTCCGTGAAGCAGTCGCCGCTCTTGATGTCCCAGAGCTTGATGGTCATGTAGTCGGGGCTCTCGCCGTACATCGTGCTGTTGGTGTTCTTGGAGCCGTAGATGACCTGTCCGCCGCTTGTCACCTCCGGGCTGACGTGTGTGACGAGGGTTGCTTCGCTCAGGATGCTTTCGTAGTCCGCCATCTTGAGAGTCTGCATGGACGAGGGGTCTTGGCGCACGCCGCCCCGCATGTCGGCTCCGGGGCGAATGGTGAGCAGGTTGGTGCCCATCTTGCTCAGGTCGGCGCGGATGCTCTGCTTCGAGCCTTGCCCGATGGCCATCATGATGATGACGGCCGCTACGCCGATGATGATGCCAAGCATACTCAGGAAGGAGCGGAACTTGTTGCTCATAATGGCTGTGATGGCAACTTTAAGTAGGTTCTTTATGCTCATCGAGTTTATTTACTATTTGACGATTTACTATTTACGATTTGTTTTCTCTCTCCTTTGGAGAGGGTTAGGGTGAGGCTTTTTAGTCGTCATTTGCCTTTGGCAATGCAGCCAGTGCTTCTGCGGCATTGAGGATGTTGGTGTTCTCCTTGTCTTCGCGTATCTTGCCGTCGCGCAGCATGATGTTGCGGCTGCTGTATTGTGCTATTTCGGGGTTGTGTGTGACGAAGATGATGGTGCGCCCCTGGCGGTGCAGTTCCTGGAAGAGGCACAGAATCTCGAACGAGGTGCGTGTATCGAGGTTGCCGGTCGCTTCATCGGCCAGGATGACGGCGGGGTTGTTGACCAGGGCGCGTGCGATGGCGACGCGCTGCATCTGTCCGCCGGACATCTGGTTGCTCTTGTGGTCGAGGCGGTCGCCCAGCCCTACGGCCTGCAAGGCCTTGATGGCGGCTTCGCGGCGTTGGCGGGCATTGTATGCCTTGTTGTACATGAGGGGCAGCTCGACGTTCTCCACCGCAGTGGTCTTCGCCAGCAGGTTGTAGTTCTGGAAGATGAAGCCTATCTTGCGGTTGCGCAGGACGGCGCGTTCGCTGCGACGCATCTTGCGGACAGGCACCCCGTCCAGGATATACTCGCCGCTGGTGGGTGTGTCGAGGCAGCCCAGCTGATTGAGCAGTGTGCTCTTGCCCGAGCCGGAGGTGCCCATGATGGTGACAAACTCGCCCTCGTGTATCTTGAAGCTGACACCGCGCAGCGCCTTCACCACCTCGCTGCCGACATGGAAGTCCCGGCGGACATCCTGCAGCTCAATAACTACCTTTCTGTCTTTGTCCATCGTTAATATCTTTTGAAGTTAAAGGGAAGTTCCCTTCCATTCCTTTTAACTTCTCTTTAACTTCCAGTTTAACTATTTCTTCTTGTCTTTGTTCCTGTCCTTTGGCTTGGGCATGAAGGGGTTGCTGTTCTGTTGCTGCCCGTCTTCGAGGTCAGGCATACTGCTCTGCACGTCGGTGATGACCTTGGTGCCTGCCGTGAGGCCGCTTGTTATCTGTGTCAGTGTGCCGTTGCTGACACCCGTCTGCACGGCGATGGCCTTGAGGTTGGGACCTTCCTTCGTCCATACCTTCAGGCGGCTGTCCACGTCGGTTATCGTCTCGCCCTCGTTGAGCATCGCCTCGTTGGGCTTGAAGCGGAGTGCCTTGCTGGGGATTGCCAACACGCCGGGCATTTCGAGCGTGTAGATGTTGACGTTGGCGGTAAGGCCTGGCTTGAGCTTGAGGTCCTGGTTGGGTGCGCTGATGACCACTTCGTAGGTCACGACGTTGCTCTCCGTCGTGGGCTGCTGGCGCACCTGTGTGACGGCACCCTCGAAGGTGTCGTTGGGGAAGGCATCGACGGTGAAGCTCACGCGCTGTCCTTCCTTCACCTCGCCTATGTCCGCTTCGTCCACGTCGGCAATGACGCGCATGTCGGTGAGGTCTTTGGCAATCGTGAAGAGTGTCGGCGTGTTGAAGCTGGAGGCAACGGTCTGCCCTTCCTCCACTTCCTTCTTCAATACGACGCCGTCGATGGGGCTGGTGATGGTGGCATAGCCCAGGTTGGTCTGCGCCTTCTTGACGCTCTCCTTCTGGTGTGTCACCGTCTGCTCTGCCTTGATGTAGGCGAGGCGTGCCTGCTCGTAGTCGTTGGCAGAGATGAGGCCCTTGTCGTAGAGCGCCTTGAAGCGGTTGTAGTTGGTCTTCTGATAGTCGAGTTCGCTTTGTGCGCTCTTCAGGTTGGCCTGTGCGCTGCTCAGCTCGCTGATGAGGTTGGTGCGGTCCAGCTCGGCGATGATGTCGCCAGCCTTGACCACGCTGTTGTAATCTACATAGAGCTTGCTGACGATGCCGCTGACCTGTGTGCCGACATCGACGCTCGTCACGGGTTCGATGGTGCCGGTCGCCGTCACGCTGGTGGTGACGTCCTGCACTGCTGCTTCTACCTCTGTGTAGGCGAAGTCAATCTTCTTGTGGCAGCTGCTCACGATGGCTGTCGCTGCTAACAGCGTTGCTGCCTTGATGAATGTATTCATAAAATCATTTACAATTTGACAATTTACAATTTGACAATTTATTCTCCCCCTTTAAGGGGGAGTTAGAGGGGGTCCTATAGTTCTATCTTCTCTCCTGTGTAGAACTTCAAAAGCTGGATGTTGAGCAGTGCCATGTACTTGCTTTGCAGCAAGTCCTGCGCGGCGCTGATGACGTTGTCGCGCCCTTGCAGCACATCCACCGTGTTCTTCAATCCGTTCTGGAACTGCTCGTTCAGCAACTCGTAGCTTGCCTCCTGGCTCTTGACACGCGCCTTGGCAGCGATGTAGTTCTGCTGGCCGTTGTTGGCGTCGAGCCAGTACTGCTCGATGGTGCTGGAGAGGGCGTTCTTTTTGTCCTGGAGTTCGAGCTTGGAGGAGAACTGCTGCAGCTTGGCACTCTTGACGTTCGACATGTTGCGGCGGTTGTCGAAGATGGGGACACTCACATTGACCCCTGCGCTCATGTTCAGGTTCGTCTTCATCTGCTTGCCCCATTTGTCGCTGCTGCCGCTGGTGTGGTTGCTGCCAAGGCCTGCGCTGACACCGATGGTGGGCAGGAAGCCGCGACGGGCAATGTCGAGCTGCATGTCGGCAGCTTCGATGCCAAGTTCTGCGCTCTTTATCTCGGGACGCACTTCCAGGGCCTTGGCGTATGCCTCTTGAGCACTGGGCACGACAGCCAGCACCTGTTCGTCGGTGGGTATGTTGCCTGCCACGTCGAAGGCAGTGTTGAGGTCGAGTTCAAGCAGAGCCTTGAGCTGCCGCTTGTAGTTGGCAAGCATTGTCTCGGTGTTTGTGACAGAATATTGTGCGCTGCTGAGTTGTGCCTCGAGCTGTGCGACGTCGGCCCGTGCCATCTGTCCCTGGTTCATCATCTCCACGCCCCGGTCATACTGGCTCTGTGCGGTGGCAAGGAGCATTTCGTTGACCTTCTTTGCCTCCTTTGTGTACATGATTTGCACATAGAGCTGCGCTATCTGCTCCTGTATGGTGAGCTCGCTCTGCTCTGTGGCAAGGGCCGTGATGCGGTTCTGGAGTTCCTGCTCCTTGATGTTCTTGTAGTTGACGCCACCGTTCCAGAGGGTGACGTTAGCGTTCAGGCCGTAGGTGCCCTGATAGGTGACGTTGCTCCGTGTGCTGGTCACTTGGTCGCCCTGCACCACGTTGATGACTTCGGTGAACGGACGGTAGCCCACGCTTTGGCTTGTGCTGAAGCTGAGGCTGGGGAAGAGCGCCCCCTTGTCCTGCCAAAGGTTCACTTCGCCTTGCTCTTCGTTGATACGGTTCTTCTGCACCTGGATGTTATGCTTCAGCGCATAATCCAAGCACTCTTGCAAAGTCCAGTTCTGCTGGGCAAAAGCCGTCCCCGCGAAGAACATCAAAAATAATAGGTTGCCTATTCTCATGTTCTATAACTATTTAACTTTTCAACTTTTCAATGCTTTACCTTTTCACCTTTTCACTTTTTCAACTTTTCCCCTTTTCAATCTTTAAGCAGCTGTATGTCCGTCGCCCCCTTGCATAGTATTGCCAAAGCAGGTTGACGGGGCTGAGTATTTGGCTGGCTGGCACAACCGTAGCTGCCAGGTTGCGCTCTCTGTCGGCCGTGAAGTCCTTTCGCATCCGGCGGAAGTCGCGATGCGCCTGCGCCACAGCTTTGCAGGCACCCCATTGGCCGCCGACGAGGAAACGCAGGGCGGCTGCGGCATCCAGCAGGCGGCGGCGGAACATGACGGAACGGAAGTCCTTCCTCGGCAAGTTCTTGTAGAGGAGCAACAGGTTGTTGCGGAAGTTGAGGTAGGTTTTGCGCGGATTGTCCTTTGGCAGGGTGCCGCCGCCCACATGATAGACGACGCTCTCAGGGATGCAGACGATGCCGTGGCCACGGCTGCGCAGCCGCCAGCAGAGGTCAATCTCCTCTTGATGGGCGAAGAAGCGTGCGTCTAGTCCGCCTGCTTCCAAATAGACATTGCGCCGTATGAGCAGGGCGGCTCCCGTGGCCCATGCCACGGGGGCGGTGCTGTCGTACTGCCCTTCGTCGCGCTCCACAGTGTTCAGGATGCGGCCTCGGCAGAAGGGGAACCCCAGGCGGTCTATGTAGCCGCCGCAGGCACCGGCATATTCCAGCATGTCGGGCGACTGCTCCTGGCACACCTTCGGCTGGCAGGCTGCCACCTCGGGATGGCTCTCCATGTAGCGGAGCATTGGCTGCATCCAGCCGGCTTCCACGCGGACATCGCTGTTGAGCAGTAGGCAGAGGTCGCCATTCACTTGGGCGATGGCTTTGTTGTAGCCCTCGGCGAAGCCATAGTTACGGTCGAAGACGATGGTGCGGATGTCGGGGAACTGCTCTGCAAGCACTTTCAGGGAATCGTCGGTGCTGTCGTTGTCGGCCACAATGACCTCCGCCTCGGGCGAGTGCCTGATGACGGAAGGCAGGAATCGGCGCAGCATGTCCGCTCCATTCCAGTTTAGTATGACAACGCTCAATTTCACAATTTGACAATTTAACTATTTCACAATTTCCCCTTTCAGTGCATCTCCCTTTTCGTTCCATTCGCCTAAACGAACATTGACAATGCTGTTGGTCAATGCTCCCTCTCCTTTGGAGAGGGTTGGGGTGAGGCTTACCCGTATGTAGTTGTCCGTGAAGCCGTGCAGGGCACCGCCTTTACTGCTATGTTCCAATAGGACGGGTCGTGTCTGACCCTTATATATATTATAATGTATATGCAGCTTCTCGTTGCTGAGTGCCAGGATTTGCTGGCTGCGCTCGTGCTTCTTCTGGGGCGACACCTTGCCCGGTATCTGCAAAGCCTTAGTGCCTGGGCGTTCGCTGTAGCTGAACACATGGAACTGGCTCACGGGCAGTGCCTCCATGAAGTCACGAGCCTGGGCAAATAGTTCGTCTGTCTCGCCGCGCATACCCACGATGACATCCACGCCGATGAAGGCATCGGGGATGTAGCGGCGCACCTCATCGATTTTCTCTCGGAAGAACTTCGTGTCGTAGCGGCGGTGCATCAGGCGCAGAACCTCGTCGCTGCCGCTTTGCAGCGGGATGTGGAAATGCGGCATGAAGGCGCGGCTCTCGGCACAGAACCGTATGATTTCCTCTGTGAGCAGATTCGGCTCTATGCTGCTGATGCGGTAACGTTCGATGCCTTCCACCCGGTCGAGGGCGCGGAGCAGGTCGATGAACGTCTCGCCTGTCGTCTTGCCGAAGTCGCCGATGTTGACGCCGGTCAGCACAACCTCCTTGCCGCCCATTCTTGCCGCCTCCTCTGCCTGGCAGACGAGCGATGCGATGCTGCCGTTGCGGCTGCGTCCTCGGGCAAAGGGGATGGTGCAGTAGGTGCAGAAGTAGTCGCAGCCGTCCTGTACCTTCAGGAAGTAGCGTGTGCGTTCGCCGCAGGCGCAGGCGGGAGAAAAAGACCCACCCTGCCCCTCCCTTAAAGGGAGGGAGATTTGCGTCCCCATGGCTTCTTCTATCAGTTTGGGGATGTCTCCCTTCTGCTTTGCATCCACGAAGATGATGTCCTCTCCCTTTAGGGGAGAGTTAGAGAGGGTCTTGGCATAGCACCCTGTCACCACCATTAGCGCACCGGGATGCTTATGGCGGAGGCGGCTGATGGCTTGTCTGCTCTTGCTGTCCGCCACCTCTGTGACGCTGCAGGTGTTCACGATGCAGACATCCGCCGTTTCCCCACTTTTTGCGGTTTCCACCCCGGCAGCCTCCATTTGCCGCTGGATGGTACTCGTCTCGGCGAAGTTCAATTTGCAGCCGAGCGTGTAATAGGCCGCTTTCTTTCCTTTTATAGTGTTCACGCGACAAAATTACGACTTTTCCCTGAAAACGCCAAATTCTTTAAGAAAAGATAAGAAATGCCTTTGTTGAATATCAAGCACTTAAGAAAAATAAGCAAAAAAAGATGAAAAAAAGTTCACAAAAATTGCATGTAATTCGGAAAATCGTCGTACCTTTGCAGCGTTTTAATAAGCAATTGATTGTTTTACAAGTTAAAAAGCACAAAAAAATGAAAAAGTTAGCATTTTTGTTCGCAGCTGTTGTAGCTGTATCTTTCGCATCTTGTGGTCAGAAGACTGAACAGGGTTCTTGCTGCGATAGCGACAGCGTTGCTGTAGAAGAGGTTGTATGCGCTGATACATGCGCTTGCGACACCTGCGCTTGCGACACCTGCGCTTGCCCCGCCGAGTAATCAACAGCCGAGCAAAAAAAGTCACGGAGGACTGTACCGATAGGTATGGTCCTCTTTTCTTATCTCTTCTCTTAGATGCGGTTCTGTGCTTCGCCGCGCAAGAAAGCTGCCACATTGTCTGTGGCAATGTCGATGAGGCGGCGGCGTGCGGCTGCACTCGCCCAGGCGATATGGGGCGTGATGAAGCAGCGGGGAGCTTTTATCAGCGGGCTGCCATGGCGGGGCGGCTCCTCTGTCAGGACATCGACGCCAACGGCATAGAGGCGGCCTTCGATGAGCGCATCGGCAACAGCCTGTTCGTCGAGAAGCGGGCCGCGACCAGTGTTGATGAGGATGGCAGAGGGTTTCATCAGGCCCAGGCGTTCGCGGTTCACGAGGTGGCGTGTCTCGTCGGTCAGCGGACAATGCAGGCTCACCACATCCGCCTCGCTGAACAGTTGCTCGTAGCTCGCTGCCTTTTGTATTCCCATTTGACCGAGCACCTCCTCCTGCTTACTGCTCACCGCCATCACCTTCATGCCCATTGCCTGTGCCATGCGTGCCACTTGCATACCGATATTGCCAAGGCCGACAATGCCGAAGGTCAGACCGTCCAGTTCAATCAAAGCCCCACAGCCTCCCCCGTCCCCTCCAAAGGAGGGGGGAAGCAATTGCTCGTCGAAGTCAACGGCGAGGCAGCGGGACGATACTCCCTCTCCTTTGGAGAGGGTTGGGGTGAGGCTAAAATCTGGGCTTCGCTCCCACGCACCTTCCCTGACCGCTTCGGCATGAAGTGCGACTTGGTTTGTGATGTTCAGCAGGTGCGCCATCACCATCTGCGCCACAGACATCGTACTGTAGGCGGGGATGTTTGTCACGACGATGCCACGGCGATGTGCCTCTGCGATGTCAACCACATTGTAGCCTGTCGCCAGCACCCCGATGTAGCGAAGCTTGGGCAGCGCAGCCATCGTCTTTGCATCGATGATGACCTTGTTTGTGAGCAACACCTCGGCATCCTTTGCCCTGCCCAGCAACTCCTCAGGCGCCGTGCGGTCATACACTTGTAGTTCGCCAAACTCTTTGAGGCTGTCCCAAGAGAGGTCGCCCGGATTGGCTGTATAGCCGTCAAGAATAACGATATTCATAGTTCTTTGTTTTGACATCTAAAAGCACGAAAGTCCACTTACTTAATAGCGTATGCAAAAGTAAACAATAAAAGAACAACTGCAAAATTTTTCCTTCGTTTTCTTTGTCCGTATTGGATAAATCGCTAACTTTGTAGCATATTTCGGGTTGGGCTGCGGAATGAATACTCAAACATATTGGTTATGCTTACTAAAAATGTCTTTGCTGGTGCCGGGGTTAGAACAGTCTTCGTGAATCTACTTTACGAAGAGTTGATGAAGCGGGAGTTTGTGACTCTTGCAGACATTATGTGCCTGGAACAAGGTCATCCTAAAGGTTTCTATGACAACAACCCTAAACGTACATTATCCAGTGAGAAGGCTTATGGGGAATTGAAAAAGGCTTCATCTGAACTTATAAAGGCACTAAAGCAGGTATGCCCTGGATGTATTGAGGATAATGGGAGGATGGGAAAAGGTAAGGCCTTTCGATATGTGGGAGAATTTGACGACCCATTGGCAGCAGAAAGGCAGGCCGTAGAACAAAAGAAAATGGAGGATTATGTGGCATTCTGCAAGGCTTCAGCTGGCATTTTACCGATGAGTTGGTTTTCTGCCTATTTTGAGAACACACAATTGTTGCTTGACACAAATAGAGAGGCAGAAGGTGGAGCAAATCAAATTCAATCAAGTTTGGAGCAGAATCTCACTAACATTGACTTGTTGCCTCTCTTTTATAAAGCCATTAGTAACAAACAAGTGCTTCAATTCGCTTATCAGCGCTTCGGACAAGAGCCTTTCACATTGACCTTCCATCCTCAGTTCTTGAAAGAATATAACGGACGTTGGTTTGTGTTTGGGGAAGCAGACCGCGAACCATACCAAGCCTACAATGTTCCTTTGGACAGAATTGTTGGTGAGGTCTGTGAGGTGAACGATATGGAATACATCCCTGCCCCGAAGGGTTCCTATCGAGAGTACTTCAAGAATATAATAGGTGTCACCCATGAGAAAGATGCAAAGGTCGAAGAGGTTATCATCCGCACAAAAACAGAATACCAACATGGCCTTTTGCTCACAAAGCCCCTCCATCATTCACAAAAAGAAACTCTGCCATTTGGAGACCATGGTGGGCAGATGTATGGTGAAGTCTGCCTGACGGTAGAACCCAACCGAGAACTGCGCGGCCGCATCTTGCTTTATGGCGAGAACCTTGAAGTCGTCAGCCCTCTGTCGCTACGAGATCAGATAAGGGAAACGCTAACGAAACAACTGGCACAATATAGTGACTAAGCAATACGTTTTTCAGATATGAATAAAGATATTGAACTGCAACCCAACGAACAGCGGGAAGAGAACTTGCTCTATAATGATGTATGTGAAATTATTGATGGCACCAGAAAGCGGGTGGCGACATACGTCAATACAGAAGTCTGTTTGACCAATTGGTATGTGGGCAAACGTATCAAGGACGATGTATTGTTTAACAGACGGGCAGAATATGGCAAGAAGGTGGTAAAACGTCTGGCCCTTAAGCTAATAAACCGATATGGGAGCGGATGGAGTGAAAAGAGTTTGAGACATTGTCTCCGCGCTGCGGAGACTTTTTCGGAGGAGGACATTCTCTCCGCTGCGCAGAGACAATTGACATGGACTCACCTGAAAACTATCATGTACATAAAGGATCCTTTAGCCCGACAGTTTTATGTTCTGATGACCGATATCGAGCATTGGGATACAAGGACGCTTGCCGACAAGATAGACAAACAACTCTACGAGCGCACAGCCATTAGCCGCAGGCCCGAAGAGCTGATAAAGAAAGAATTGGAGCAGGTGAGGCAATCCAATGAACTGCTGCCCGACTTGGTGTTCCGCAGCAGCTATTTCCTTGATATGCTTGGGTTACCTGACATCTTTTCTGAAAGTGACTTAGAGGCAACCATCCTTACGCAGATACAGCAGTTCATCAAGGAACTGGGTTCAGACTTTGCCTTCATGGATCGTCAGAAACGCATCACGGTGGATGCCGTTGACTATTACATCGACCTTCTCTTCTTCCATAGAGGGCTGAGGCGGCTCGTTGCCATAGACCTCAAATTGGGGAAGTTCAAACCCGAGTACGAAGGTCAGATGCTCCTATACCTCCGCTATCTTAACAAGAACGAACGCAAAGAGGGGGAAGAAAGCCCCATCGGTCTGATTCTTTGCTCAGAAGGAAATACAGAACATATCGAATACCTGATGCTTGACGAGGATAGCCCCATCAAAGTTGCCCAGTACTACACGAAGCTGCCTGACAAGAAGCTGTTGTCCGAGAAACTTCAACGAGCCATTGCTATCGCAAGGGAGCACTATGCAGAGCAGGTGGCTGGTGAAAAGACTGAATCCCCAGCACCGCTGAACTAATTTAAGGAAAAATGGTTCCGCAGAAAAAGGTACCATTTGAAATGGTGATTTCCTTGCAGCATACACTTAAATGTTATAATTTTGCAACACCGTAAGAATTCAAACAATATCAATTAAACAATATAATCGCTATGAAAGAACAATTATCAATCGTAAGAGAGTGCTATGAGCAACTCCCTACACTTCCTGGTTTTTACAAGAATTGGACTGATTTGGCTAATGCTGTTAACAATGCTCTTTTAGCCCAGTCTATGGATCCTATTGACGAAGTTTCTCTAACTAAGCTTGTTCAAGACAGTTTTAAGGTAAAAATAGAAAATGAGTACAAACGCGGAGACGAGAAATTCCCTGCAATTCGGATATATTTACCCAAACCGATTCCAACTATGTCAGAGGAAGAAAAGAGTAGTTTAAAGAAAAGGATTGCCACTATATTGTTTGAAAAAATGAATAATGAAAACGGTTGGTATGAATTAGTAAAAATTGCTCCGGTATTGAAGACAGCAGGTGTTGATTATGAAAGTATTGGATTTCAGAAACTAATAGAAATGCTTAAGTCTGTTTTTGATGTGGATTTCAAATGTGAAGAACGCGGAGACTCTATGCATCCAAACATGAAATATGTACATTTAAATGTTAATATGTTCGCAGATGAAAAAGCTATTCCATTTTCTTTTAATAATCAGGCAACAGACCAGAAACAAGACACAAAAGTCAAGAAGAATAAAAGTGATGCTTTCGCCCCGAAAACTACAGACGGATGTCGTTCTTTAGTACAAGCTAGCAGTAATGAGCTGAAACAACACGAAATTAGAAATGCATATCGGAAATTGGTAAAAGAACTAGAGGGATGGGTGCCCATTAAAGACTTTATGAAAGAAATAAAGTGGGATGACACTCCAAAACAATTAACACAGAAATATCCTTTTCTGCAGTTTAATCCGACGGATCAAAGTGTCAGAGTCCATAATATTTCAAAATATGAGATCATAGATGATATCTATTTTGACCCCAATAAAAATAGTTTTCCTTCTAGTATGGAAAAACTTCGAGAAATGACACTGGACGAAAAATGGGACGATGGTCTCTTAGAGAATTATATTCGGTACACATATGCAAGAATAAAGGATGAGAAAAAAATAGCAATCTCAAATGATAGCCTCTATGCGTGTTGGAATACTGGGCTTGTAGATTATCGTTATGAACCAATCTTTTGTTATCTGTATAGAAAAGACACCACGAATCGATGGATGTTTAAAGCATTTTGTATAGTAGGTGAAGATGAGGGAAAGGAAATGAATAATAACATATCTGCGATGCCCGAATGTGCAATGTATTTTGAAGGAGCCGATTTACTATGTCAACCGACCAAAGATAATTTGCCCGTAGATAAAGATCACATAATTAGAGAACACCCATCTAGATTACCCTCTGAGTGGCTCGAACAAGCTATTGGAGAAAAAGCTAAATGGGAAGTAAATGAAACCGCTATGGCATACGACAGGAGAGTTTCAGAATTATTACCAAAGGACTCCGAAAAGAATTTAATGTTAAATACTTTTTTAAAACAATCTATTGATGAGTCTATCAAAAGATGTCAATGGAATTATAAAACTGCAATCCCCTACTATGATCCTACTTCAAAGAAGCTAGGCTGGTTCTTACCTTTGTGCATAAGAAAGACAAAAGTCCTTGATGGTAAGGAAAGGATGCAGCTTGTTCCATTTGCTGCTTTAGTCGTTACAAAAGGGAAAAGTGGACGCTTCCAAGGAGAAACAATATATAGTTTGAGTTGGGCTTATCGCTGTGCAAGATTAGTTTGTCGTCCTGATAGTGATTGGTTAACACCTATTAAAGATGAAAAAACAGATGTAGAAGATGAATAATCCCTATAATTAATAAGAAGGATAGTAAGTGAACTAGTTTTTTTTGCCACAAATGGTTCCAAGTAAAACGGAACCATTCGCAAGATTGTTTTTCTTGCAGGGTTGTGAAAACCGCCTTACCTTTGCAGCGTCAATCATCGAAACCACCTCGAGATTGACGCTGCAAAGCATATTGGTGACGGGGACTATAAAATCGAACTATGGAGACACAACTTGACAAGAATAATAAGCAACAGTTGCTTGCTTTCGATCTGATTGCCAACACAAACAGCAGTTTCTTCCTCACGGGTCGTGCAGGAACTGGTAAGACAACATTTCTGCGTAACGTGCAGAAAATGGTTGACAAGCAGTTCATAACGCTTGCCCCGACTGGTGTGGCCGCTATCTTGGCTGGTGGCGACACCATTCATTCTTTCTTTGGTCTGCCTTTGGAGGTTTGCGCCCCTGGTACATGTGGGAAAATGAATGAGGCTCGCATCCTTACGCTTCTTCATGCTGACACCATCATTATTGACGAAGTGTCAATGGTCAGGTGTGATATCGTTGATGCCATCGACTATACTCTCCGTAAGGCTCTGCGTACTACTCAGCCTTTCGGCGGCAAGCAAATCATCTTCGTTGGCGACATGTTCCAACTGCCGCCTGTTGTCCGTCAAGGAGCAGAGAAAGACCTGCTTCACGACATGTATCAGACAGATGATTTCTTCTTCTACAAGGCAAACGCAATTAAGCGAATGCGTCTTGTGAAGATAGAGTTCCAGGAAGTGTATCGTCAGGATGATGACAAGAAGTTCCAGCGCATATTGGAGAATGTACGCATGAACAAAGTGACTCCAGAAGACATCATGCACCTCAATCAGCGCGTGAAAAGGCCACAGGCGGAAGATGGCATGGTCATTACGCTTGCATCTCGAAACGATACTGCCGATGGAATAAACCAACAGCGACTTGCGGAGATAGATTCCAAGGAGTTTGTATATGAAGGTACAATTACAGGCAAGTTCGATGACAAGAAACTTCCAGTTGAGCTTAATCTTCATTTGAAGGTTGGTGCACAGGTGATGTTCACACGAAACGACCAGCAAAAGCGTTGGGCAAACGGAACTCTTGCCAAGGTTGTAAAACTCACCAAAGATGAAATCCATGTGGAGCTTGACAACGGTGAAACGTATGTGGTACCATGTTGTTCTTGGGATTCCCCCAGCTTTGAGTATGACCGTGATACGCGAAAACTCAAAAAGGAGATAACTGGCACTTTTACTCAATACCCACTTAAGTTGGCTTGGGCTATCACTATACATAAAAGCCAAGGAATGACCTTTGACAAGATGGCATTGGACCTTAGTCGCGGGCTGTTTGCAGCAGGCCAGCTATATGTGGCATTAAGCAGAGTGCGTTCTCTGGATGGTCTCTTTCTCTCAAGAGGCATCATTCCGCAATATGCACATACAAACCGCGAGATAATAGCATACGCAAATGGCTATAATGATGAGCAGAGCATCAATAGTGAGATTGAGAGCGGAAAAGCTGTTTACGACCTGCTCCAAAAGAATGACTATGACGAAGCTGCCAGACAATATCTTCTGCTTTTGCACAAAAAAGCTATGTCGGGAGATATTAAAGAGGCTATGCAGCAAGCCAAGCGATTTCTTGACACTTTGATTTGTGACGACAACCTTTTGGGCTGTATCGAGGAAATCCCAACGGAATTGCAGACAATCAATCATTGGGCAGGCAAGTTCCTTGTGGCATTGCTTAGCTTGTATGCTGGTAAGTACGAGCAAGCTTTGGAGTTTTCTGATAACGTGTTGGAAAATCATCAATGCCAAGAAGCACTTTTCGTGAAGTCGCGTGCTTTGACGATGCTGGGCAGATACCAAGAGGCTGATAATGTGAATGAGCAGATGGGCGATGTCTTTGACATTTCAACACCCGATGCAAAGGTTCTCTACATGATTGCTATGCTAAATGAATTTCACATTGGTGCCCCCAGTTTGGAGCTAATGCAGAAACTCGTGGAAGCAAAGCCCAAGTATGACAAAAGCATTCACACCATGCGTTTGCTTATGAAACGACATGGCATCATGCTTGAGGCTCCAAATGAAAGTGAACTTATAGAGGCTTTCAATTCCGACATGGACGAGGACGCATTTGGTGTACTATTGAAAACATGTAGAGAGAATGCACCTAAGTCGGTAAGTTATCTTATTCAGAGAATCAAAAGGCAAGAGTTTGATAAAGAGGAAATGTAGAATATTATTGTCTGTAGAAATGTACAAGCTTAGAAAACAGGAACAATAATAATAAAAGTTATTAGGTTATTTATAATAAAAGGTAGGGAAAAGAGTTAAGAATATGACTGCAAAAAGATTTATATGGAAAACCATTAAGTGGATTCTGGTCACTATCGGAGTTCTGTTTGTGACCCTTGTGCTATTCGTTGCTGGCCTGTATATATATTCAGAATATTTCTGGCAAGAGTGGTCTCCTGCAAGGATTGAAAGAATTACAGGAATAAGGGTTCCCAAGTACGAAATCATAGATTATTATGAGGGGAGCCGCGGCTTCACTGGTGACTATGAAGATAGATTTATCTTTGAGTTCAAGACTATGCCCTCAGATGAAATGTTTGATGAGATTGACAGGATGATAGCAACAGGTAAAACTGGTTGGAAAAGAGACGGCAACAAGTATTCTTTCTCTGTGACGTGGGGGAATGGATTCCCTACCCCTAAAGGAGAACGGGAAGAAGACGATGGAATGTTCAGCATCACCATAACAAGGGGACAAAAAGAAGGAATGATTACTCATGGAGCTTGGTAAGTCGTCTGTTATATGAACAAATGTCCCGTTAGAATTGAGCTATATGCGGAACGCGTAAATCGTGGTTAAGTGGATGACGCTTACCAATAGGGGACAAACTTGCGTATTCCGGCGATAGCCGTTCACCAATTCCGATGATATCCGTTCACTCGGTTGGTTATTTACTCTATCGGCGGCAAAGTTAATACTTTTTTCTCAAACTCTCGCCTTTCAGCTCAAATCTTTTCGATTTATGCACTA
>JAFXVN010000069.1 GCA_017524545.1 Bacteroidaceae bacterium | reverse complement strand
TCAGAACTAAATGCCTTATCGCCGACTACCCAAAACCGATGCCGCACGTCTGCGGGCACTGAAAACGCTGCTCGATAACAATGACGTCTATGTGGTCAGGAACAGATTCTTGGATTGGAAAACGTTGAATCGTGCCCAACCTGCTTACGACCGTCTGCTGACGGCAAACGAGCAGTATCGTGTGAGTTCTCAGGCGCAAATCCGTCACACTGCCAAGTTGGAGAGACTTCAACGTAACGCCACCATCTACATGAGCCACTTCGTGCAGGTGTTGCTCATGTCAGTAGAGCGTGGGGAGACCAAACGACAGTTGTTGCCACTCTACGGCTTGGAGGCCGACACTACCACCGTGCCTAACATCAAGACGCTTGAACGTCTGTTGGAGTGGGGCGAAAAGATTGTCGCTGGCGAGAAAGAGCGTATCAAGAAAGGTGGACGACCCATCTATAATCCTTCAATCGGAATGGTTTCCACCCATCTTGACATCTTCCGTGAGGCGTTTGAGCAACAGCGACGGTTGCAACAACGCACGCAAAAGGTTGTTGCCGACCTTCAAGCCATACGTCCAGAGGTGGACGATATCTTGCTTGAATTGTGGAATCAGATAGAAAAGCATTTCGAGAACGAGCCTCCTGAGGTGCGTTTTGCAGAGTGCAGGAAGTTCGGTGTGGTGTATTATTATCGCCGACACGAGCCTCATGACTATTGACAATTAAATCGGACAGCATTTCCCCATGAATTTCATAGATACCCATACGCATCTTGATGGCGAGGAGTTCACGCAAGACATTGAAGACGTTGTTGCCAGAGCTCGCGAAGCAGGCGTGTGTAAAGTATTCTTGCCAGCCATCGATCTCAAGACTGTCGGGACGGTTAAAGAAGTCTGCCGCCGATATCCTGGCTTTGCCTATCCCATGTATGGTCTCCATCCCGAGGAAGTGAAGCTGGATTGGCGCGACCAACTGGCAGCCATTCGCCCACATCTTTTGCCCGATTCGGCGTCTCCTTCGCCTATTGCCATTGGCGAGGTGGGATTGGATTTCTATTGGAGTCGGGAGTTTGAGCAAGAGCAGATGGAAGCCTTTGAAGATCAGGTGCGTTGGTCGGTGGAAACCCGTTTGCCGTTGATGATTCATTGCCGGAAGGCACAAAACGAGATGCTCAGGATTCTGCGCCGTTACGAGAATCAGTTGCCAGGTGGCGTGTTTCATTGTTTCACGGGGAATGAGATTGAAGCCCGTGAGTTGCTTTCGTTCGAGAACTTTGTCTTAGGAATCGGCGGTGTGTTGACTTTCAAGAAGAGCCACTTGCCCGAAGTGCTGCCTTCGGTAGTACCCCTTTCACGCATCGTCCTCGAAACCGACAGTCCCTACATGGCTCCTGTGCCCCATCGTGGCAAGCGTAACGAGCCCGCCTATGTGGCTTGTGTACTTGAAAAGCTGGCTGTTAGCTATGGTGTGGACCAAGAGGAAGTGGCGCGGCAGACGAATGAAAACGTGAAACGTGTGTTCGGTATCGACGCAACTTAATCATTAAAGAACCTTAAATTGCGCACTCAAGTTGGTGTTTTTTCAAATAAATGCGATAACTTTGCATTCGCTTTTTCAATGGAGAGGTGCTCGAGTGGTTGAAGAGGCACGCCTGGAAAGCGTGTAACCGGCAAAACCGGTTCGCAGGTTCGAATCCTGTTCTCTCCGCAACCTGCCAAAATGAAAGTCATTAATTCTCAATGGGTTAGTGACTTTTTTTGTCTATATTCCCTAGCTTTTCGTTTTTGGAGGGGGATATTTTGGGAACATTTTCAGGGTATTCCACCCCAATTTTTCATCGGTTATACACCTAAATCAATTAACCGTAGACTTGGGCTATGTATCTCGTTATTTAGGCTCAATCTAGAATTGAACCCATTAGACAATTGCATGTCGAATGTACAGATAAAGGGAGCGACATTTTTATGCCGCTCCCTTATTGTATTTAAAGGATGGAATTATCGTTTGTCGGGCACACCGTATTCCTTCCAGCGCTCCTGCGGGTAATAGCCCTTCAGCATTTTTTTCTTCTCACCATATGCCTCCTTTACACGAACCATCATGGCGTTCATATGCTTCACCTTTGGTGCCAGTTCTTCACGCAGACGGTCAACCTCGGCATTGGCAGCCTCCAATGAACTGACGGCCTGCTCCATAGCGTTGATTTCTTCGTTGGTTACTCCTCCGCCAATACCTTTCAGGTGCTTGCGTAGCCCTTCTATGAGGTGGCGGCTTTTCTCGATTTGCAATTCTACTGTCTGTGACATAATTCTTTTGTTTTTAGTGATACTTCTTGTTATGGATTTGTCCTTTTTTGTAGTTGCAAAGTTAAAGAAAAAAGTCGATCTTGCTAACGCTATAGTGTATCACTTTTTTATTTTTTTAAGATGCAAACGGGGCTCTGTTTAATCAATTTTTGCATTACAATGAACGTTAATGTTTCTTAAGAATCGCCTCTGAAGAGGTCACAACTTAAAGAAATAAACAGTACCTTTGCAGCCGATTTTTAAGAAGAATTGATATGAACATGAGATTATTGGCGCTCATGTTGGTTGTACCCGCAGCGATTGCGGCGAAGGCTCAGAGTGAGCGCAGAATGACGGTTGACGACTTGTTTCAACTGGTAGAAAGCAACAGCAAGACTCTTCAGGAAACGAAGATAAGCGTAGAATTTGCTCAGAAAGGGATTGAGGCGGCCCGCTCGCAGCGGCTGCCTGACGTGAATGCTACGCTGTCGGCTTCATATAACGGCAACGTGGTGGTAATGGATCGTGACTTCACGAATGCCAACGGCTACTCCTCACCCCACTTCGGCAACTCGTTTGCTTTGGAGGCTCAGCAGGTGGTATATGCCGGTGGCGCCATCGATGCAGGCATCCGCATGGCAGAGTTGCAGCGCGACTTGGCACAGACGGGGCATAGGATGAACGCTGAGGCTGAGCGCTTCATGGCTCTCGGACAGTATCTTGACCTCTACAAGATTCAGAACCGCATGCAGGTGATGGAACAGAACATCAGCCTGACGCAACGGCTCATCGATGACATCCGCGCCAAGCACGAACAGGGTATGGCGCTGAAGAATGACGTGACACGCTATGAGCTGCAGATGGAGACGCTGAGGTTAGGACTGCGCCGGCTGCAAGACCAGCGAATGGTGCTGAACCATCGGCTGTGTAATACGATAGGACTCCAGAAGGTCATGATCATTCCCGATACGACCATTACGGCATCGGCACTCTCCAACGAAGGAATGAATTATTGGAATCAGACAGCCCTCGCCTCGTCGCCACGTATGGAGCAGAGCCAACTTTCAACCCGGTTGGCCGAGCAACAACTGCGGCTGGCCAAGAGCGAGATGCTGCCCAAGGTGGCACTGGTTGCAGCCGACAACTTCTCGGGGCCTTTCACCTATGACATTCCGCCGCTCGACAAGAACATCAACTACTGGTATGTGGGCTTAGGCGTGAAATATCCTCTCAGTTCGCTCTTCAAGAAGAACAAGAAGTTGGAGCAGGCACGCATCGGCATCCGTCAGAGTCAGGAACAGCAGCATGTGGTCGCTGAGTCGCTTGATAATCAGATTCACGAGGCATGGACGCTGTATCAGCAATCGTTTGCCGACCTCGACACTCAGCGTAAGAGTGTGCAGTTGGCACGGCAGAACTACGAGGTAGTCAACGAACGCTATCTCAGTCAGATGGCACTCATCACAGACATGCTTGATGCTTCGAATATCCGATTGAATGCCGAACTGCAGGAGGTGGATGCCCGTATCAATATCCTCTACGCTTATTATAAAATGAAATATATCGCAGGAACGCTGTGAAAGGTAAAAAGGTAAAATAGTAAAAAGGTAAAAAGCAATGACAAAGAAAAACATCAAGAGAATATATAATGCCGTGATTATCGCTGCCATCCTGCTGGCTTTAGGTTACGTGTGCAGCCGTTTCATTCACTTTGGCCGTGTAGAATATACCGACGACGCTCAGGTGTGGCGTCACATTACGCCACTGAATGCCCGCGTGGGAGGTTTTATCCGCGAGATACGCTTCGAGGACTATCAGCACGTCAGCAAGGGCGACACGCTGGTCATCATCGAGGATGCCGAATACCGGCTACATCTTGCCCAGGCAGAGGCACAGTTGAAAGGCTCGAGGAGTGGTTCTCAGGTCGTGAGTGCTGGCATGAACACCACGGCGAGCAATGTGCGCGTGGCTGCTGCAGGCATCGAGGAGGCGCGGGTAAACATGGAGAACGCCCGTGCCGACTATGAGCGCTTTGAAGCCCTTTTGCAGAAGGATGCCGTGACACGGCAGCAGTATGACAATGCCCGTGCCCGCTACGAGGCAACCAAAGCCCGTTACGAGCAAGCCAGCCGGCAACGTCAGTCAACAGCTCTCGTCAAGAGCGAACAGGCAGAGCGGCTTTCTCAGACCCATGCCGGAACGTCTGTGGCCGAGGCTGCGGTAAACCTGGCTCGTCTGAATCTGGGCTATACGGTCATTGTGGCCACCTGTGACGGTGTGATGTCACGCAAAGACATTCATGTAGGCCAACTGGTGCAGCCCGGACAACAACTGGCCCGCATCGTCAGCGACAACGAGGTATGGGTGGTGGCTAACTATCGTGAGACGCAGATGAAGCATGTCGCCGTCGGCAACAAAGTGAGCATCATGGCTGATGCCATACCCGATGTTGTCTATCAGGGCGAGGTCGAAGCCATCAGTGGCGGCACGGGGTCGGCCTTCTCGCAGATTCCCGTCGATAATGCCACGGGTAACTTCGTCAAGGTGGAGCAGCGCGTGCCTGTCCGTATACGCTTGACGGGTGACAACAAGAAAGAGGATGTTGCACGACTTCTGGCCGGACTGAACGTGGAAACGGAGGTGGAATACTGATGGCTGGCTGGAATCCAAATCAGAAGTTTGCGATGCCGATGTTTAATCCGTGGGTGCCAGAGCGTCTGCGACCTTGGATATACGTCCTGTTCGCCTTGTTCTTCCAAGTGTCGGGCGGCATCTACTTCAGCAGCATGCAGCAGATGATGGGTGCAACGAGTCTGATGCGCGAGGACATCCAGTTCGTGGCCATGTGCGGGGTGGTAGGGGTTAATATGCCCTTCCCCTTCCTGTTCCGCTATAAGCTGCGTTTCACCAACCAGCAGTTGCTCATCAATGCCGCCCTGGTCATTGCTGTCTGCAACATCCTGTGCCTCTATATCACATGGATTCCCGCCCTTTGCATCATCTCGTATATTGCCGGATTCTTCAAACTCTGTGGCACCTTCGAGTGTTTTTCCAACATCCGATTGTGGCTCTCGCCCAAACAGGATTTCGGCATCTTCCTACCCTCGATGTACATTATCATATTGGGAGCCATGCCGGGTTCCAACTGGATAGCCCAGCAGCTCACCATCATCTTCGATTCCTGGCAGATGATGCATTGGCTGATGGTCGGTCTGATGCTCATTGTGGTGCTGGTCATCTATACCTGTACACATCCTTGGCGGATGATGCCCTTCCAACTTCCACTTGTGTCGCTCGACTGGCTGGGGTGCTTTCTCTGGTCGGCTGTGATGCTGGAGATAATCTGGATCTTCACCTACGGCGAATATTACAACTGGTGGGACTCTACCCTCTGGCGAAGCGTACTTGTCAGTCTGCCGCTGACACTCGCGGTCTGCATCGGCCGTATGCTGCACATCCGACATCCGTACATCGACCCGAAGGTGTGGCCTCATGCACGTCTCGTACCCATCCTTGCCATGTTCTTCGTGGCAGAAGTGATGAACGCCACGCCCCATGCCCTGCAGAACACCCTCACAGGAGGTGTGCTCCATTGGGGCTTTACGACTACAAGCCAGCTGTACATTGCCGAAATCCTAGGCTATGCGTTCGGCTGCATTTTCACGATACTCTGGGGTGCAGGCTGCCCTAACTGGGGATGGTTGCGGCGACTGGGCTTCAAATACACCCGGTTGCTCACCGTCGGCTTTGCCGCTCTGCTCATGTACCAGGTGCTGCTCTATTTCTACGTGTCGCCCACGCTGAACATCCAGCGGCTCTATCTGCCCACTTTTCTGCGCACCTTCGGCTATGGCATCTTTTTCTCCACGATGACCATCTATCTGAAAGACCTCATTGAGTTCCCCACGTTTTTCATGGCGCTCACTGTGTCGGGCTTTATTCGCAACGGGGTGGCCGAGAGCCTGTGCTCAGGTCTCTACAGTTATGGCCTTCGTCGTCAGATAGCCGATGCACTCAGTCGGGGCATCCATTCCGACTACAGTCAGGTGCTGATGGTGGCCGTAAAGGAGATGTTCGGACTGATGTGCATTATCGGTACGCTCACGCTGCTGCTTATGCTACTTTATGACGTACAGCCCGTTCGCTCCACCATGCGACGCATGATGCCCCTGCGCAAGATTGGTAAGATGATACGGCGAGAGTCGCTACGGGCTTCACGTGTATGACATACTCCGAGGGACTGATTATCCAAAAACTAAGCTTATGATTGGAAAAATAGGACCGCTATCCCTCAGTCAATCAGGATAGCGGCCAATCTTTATGACTTGAAAAGGTATATCCATAGTTCTAGGGTCAGGTCATGCTCCCTTATCCGCTGGAGGATTTCTGGTAGATGTTTCACATCAACTAAATGAGAAAAAATGTTGAATGTGAAATTAAAATCAGAAAAACGGCTGTTTTTAACAAATAAAGGCCCTTCAAACCAAATGTCGTTTGAAGGGCTTTCCATTGTTTTCTATGTTTTATCGAATTAGGTCGGCACGCTGTTCTCTCCGCATCAGAAACGATAAGAGGGCGTGGTATGATTTATACCGCGCCCTCTTAGTTTTTATTCGTCGCATTCAACAGCATGGTCACTTCTGCCGGATTAAGCGCCCACTCGTAGGTGTAGGCTTCGTCGGCTTCGTCGGCATTTTCTACAAAGGCAAGTCCTTGAGCCTTTGCCTTGATTTCAAGTAGTTCTCCTACGGAGATCTTGGACTCCAGTTTGTGGAGCAAGGCCTCGATGGACGTGCTGTCAGCACCCCTCAACGTCTGCGAAGTGAACGGCATCTCGAGCCAGATGATTTCACGTTTTGCCACATCGAGCACACCGAATACCAGCCCTTTGGAGAGGTTGCCCTCGCTGATGCGAACCATGTGCTGCACGCATGAGGGGTCGTAAGCCACACCATTCTTCTCGGAAATCTTCATCGGATAGGCAGAGTTCATCCATCCGACCACGAGATTAGGAGACAGGGCGCCCACGGAGTAGGCATTACAAGTGAAGGTCACGTACTTCGCACCTGCTTTCTCCAACTCGGGTAAAGACAGTTCGATGTACTCAGCCGTTCCCACCATTTTAGGAATAGAGCGAATGTCGCCCGAATGCTTTGCACCTTCACAAGTGAGATTGTAGTAGGCGCACTCAGCTATCTTGTTGTCCGGCAAGGCTATACGACAACTGAGGTCCATGTCGAGATGCTGAGCATGCAAGCCTTTTCCCCATTGGAGGAACAGGCGAACGCTGTCGCCTTCTACCGGAAAGCGTGTCCCCATCAGAGCGCAGGATGCGTCTTGGATGGTTGCAGAGCGGTCGCCCACGCTGACAGGAATGTTGAACAAAGCCGGTTCGATAAAGATGGTTCGGGCTTCTGTTTTCTGGGCAGCAAACCGTTTTGCCATCAATTCTTTATAGAGATTGTTGACAGCCCCAGCCATAGCCATTCGGTCATATTCGCTATAGAGCGCTAGCAGTTTGTTAGGCTCAATCTTGTGGGTTCCACCCGTGATAGGACGGGCCAGCCGCGTTTCGTTCACATCGAAGTATGCATCAGCCGCATTACCAAGCGACAGTAACAGACGGGCTGGCATCTTGTCGGCAATCTCCTTGAAAGCAGCCAACACCTTGTCGCTTCCGAAGCGGAGCATCGTGGCAAAAAGACAACGGGTGAAAAGCCCCGGACGCTCTTTCAGCAAAGACAAAGTCGTCTCAGCATCGTTCTCCGTGCGAGCTTTGTCCACTCGTCCTTGCCAAGTGGAATAGTCCTGTTTATAGAACACGTCGAGTATCTCTGCCAGATGCCCGAATCCCTTCTTGCGCGAATACTCTCCCAAGCGAAGGGCGCGAATCATTCTCACCCACATTCCACGCTTGGGGTTCATGTTCTCGGCTGCTTGTTGGGCTGTCATCGGGAGCGCATTCAGCCACTTCGCCACGCGCAGACAAGCCTTGCGGTCGTACTTCAGCCTTAGCTTTCCCTTCATGACCTTTGCCGCATCTGCGCTTTGGTCGAGTGGTTCCCATATGTGAGAATACAGCTGTCTGGCGCGGGCAACAAGTGTCTTCGGCTCGATAATCTGCACATAGCCGGTCTTTTCGAACCAAAGAAAGCGGAGCACATCGGTAGGAGACTTCAGCAACATCGACGCCTCGTCGGCTTTGCCTTGGGCAACCAGCAGCTTGACGACAAGCAT
>JAFXVN010000007.1 GCA_017524545.1 Bacteroidaceae bacterium | reverse complement strand
CTCGTCTTCCTCCTCTTCTTCCTCTTCCGGCAGTGGCAGTGGGCCGGAAGACAGCGGCGCACTGCTTCCACGCAGCCATTCGCGCTCAACTTGTGGGAACCGTGCTAAAATGGCTTCGATGCCGCGACGGGGAATGTGGTCGCGATAGACCCAGTTGTTGACGGCCTGGGGCGAAATGCCAATCATGTCGGCGAGGTGCGAGCGGTTGCGGCAATAACGCTCCACCAGAATCGAAATCTTTTCCTCTACTGTCATATCCTTTTGTTTTTGTTGTGAGTGCAAAGTTAAAACAAAAACATAAAACACACAAAAAAACGAAGCTTTATTTTACACAAAAGGTGCGAAGGCGCATGATTTAACACAAAGCAAGACAGAAAAGTGCGAAGACATTTGTGTGGGAAGGTGATTTTTCGTATCTTTGTGCTCTGTAAGTGACAAGCAAATGGAAAACGCAAGGAAAGTCGTCGGTGTAGGCGAATCTGTTTTGGACATCCTCTTCCGCAACGGACAGCCTGTAGCGGCAGTGCCGGGCGGCAGCAGCTTCAACAGCATCATCAGCGTGGGGCGAGCTGGAGTGCCCTGTACATTTGTCGGCTATACTGGCGCGGACATCGTGGGACGGCAGACGGTGGACTTCCTGCAAGCGAATGGTGTCGGCACCGAACACTTCCAGTTGCGAGAGGGCGAGAAGAGTGCCATCAGCCTTGCTTTCCTCGGTGAGAACTGCGACGCTAACTATCTTTTCTATAAAACACCGCCTCATATCGCATCGTCCTGGACGTTGCCTGAAATGAAACGCGGCGATGTGCTTCTCTATGGCTCCCACTATTCGGTGTGTGCCGGTATGCGTCCTCTGATAAAGCAGTTGCAGGAGCGTGCAGCCCAAGCGGATGCCGTTGTCTATTACGACCTCAACTTCCGCCGCAACCATCAGGACGAACGCGAGTCCCTTATGCCTGCTATTCTGGAGAACTTCCGCCAGAGCACAATTGTAAGAGGCAGTGCCGACGACTTCGAAGTGCTGTTTGCCTCGCGCGACGCGCGTTATATATATAATATGTATATCAGCCAGTATTGCCCGCTCCTCATCTGTACGGCGGGTGCGGGGCAAATCATGGTCTGCACTCCTGTGGGGTGCATCGACTTCCAGGCACCGCCTATCGACAATGTGGTGAGCACCGTTGGCGCGGGTGACAGCTTCAATGCCGGCTTCGCCTGTGCCATAGTATGGGAAGGCATCATGCCCGAAGACTTGTCCCATGCTGGTCGCGACACTTGGCAGCGCCTTGTCGATACAGCCTGCCGCTTCGCCGGCGAAACCTGCCGCAGCACAGAGAACTATATAAGCCCATTATTCCCATAAACACCCATTCTTCCCATGAAAACCTTCCTCACAACCATCCTTCTTTCTGCACTTGCCTTCTGTGCCAGTGCCGATGATGCCCTTCAGGGCTTTCTCTACAAGCAGGCTTCGGCACCCGACGGCACCGAGTGGCAAAGTCCTGAAAAGCTCTCGCTGAACAAGCTCCAGCCTCGTGCCCATATCTTCCCCTTTGCCGATGCAGAGGCGGCACGCTCTGTATTGCCCGAAGGCAGCAAATACTATCAGAGTCTCGACGGAACATGGAAGTTCCGTTGGTCGCCCAACCCCGAGCAGAGGCCCAAGGGCTTTGCCGACACTTCCTTCGATATAAAGGGGTGGGACGACATCAAAGTGCCTGGCTGTTGGAACGTCCAGGGACTTGGCAAGCATGGCGAGATGAAGTATGGCGTGCCTATCTACGTCAACCAGCCTGTCATCTTCTACCACGAAGTGAAGAAGGACGACTGGCGCGAGGGCGTGATGCGCGAGCCGAAGGACCAGCGATGGACGACCTACAAGTATCGCAACGAGGTAGGTTCTTACCGCCGCACCTTCACCATGCCTGCTGAATGGAAGGGCAGGCAGATTGTCCTCAACTTCGATGGCGTGGACAGCTTCTTCTATCTCTGGATTAACGGTCGTTACATCGGCTTCAGCAAGAACAGTCGCAACACGGCACGCTTCGACATCACGGAATATCTGAAAGAAGGTGAGAATATCGTTGCCGTGGAGGTTTATCGCAATAGCGACGGCTCTTTCCTCGAGGCGCAGGACATGTTCCGTCTGCCCGGCATCTTCCGCAGCACCTACCTGACTGCCTTCCCGAAGGTGCAAATTAATGATTTGGTGGTGCGCACTACACAGCTTGGCGAGAATGCCACTCTCAGCATCGACTACAAGCTGAGTAACCTTACGGATAAGGCACAGAAGGGCATGAAGATGACCTACAGCATCTATCCTGTCAAGCTCTATACCGACGAGACAAGCGGTTGCGTCCACCAGCAGACAATAGACGCCTCGCCTTTTGAGAAGATGGATAAAGGCGCAACGGCAGAGGTAAAGGCGACCACACTCTTCTCTAATCCCCGCCTATGGAGCGCCGAGGCTCCCCATCGCTATGTCCTTGTGGCAGAGCTGAAGGACAAGAAGGGGCGGCTTCTGGACTGCACTTCCACCTACTTCGGCATCCGCACCGTAGAGATACGCGACACAGAGGCAAAGGACGATGAGTTCGGCTTGGCAGGCCGCTACTTCTATGTCAATGGCAAGCCCGTGAAGTTGAAGGGCGTGAACCGCCACGAGACGAACCTCACTACAGGCCACGCCATCACGCGCGAACAGATGACAGAGGAGGTGATGATAATGAAGCGAGGCAACATCAACCATGTCCGTCTCTCGCACTACAGCAACGACCCTTACTTCTATTATCTTGCAGACAAGTACGGTCTCTACCTTGAGGATGAGGCCAACATAGAGAGCCATGAGTATTACTATGGTCAGGAGAGCCTTTCGCATCCGGCAGAGTGGCGGGCAGCGCATGTGGCAAGGAACATGGAGATGGTGCACAGCCACATCAACTATCCCTGCATCGTCATCTGGAGCTTGGGCAACGAGGCTGGCCCCGGCGAGAACTTCGTGGCAGCCTACAATGCCATTAAGAGTTTCGACACGAGCCGTCCCGTTCAGTACGAGCGCAACAACGACATCGTGGATATGGGCTCGAACCAATATCCAAGTGTCGATTGGGTGCGCTATGCCGCAAAGGAGATGAGAAAGGGCATCAAGTACCCCTATCATATCTCGGAATACGCTCATTCGATGGGCAACTCGTTGGGCAACCTCGTGGATTACTGGGAGGCAATGGAGAGCACGAACCTCTTCTGTGGCGGTGCCATTTGGGACTGGGTGGACCAGGCCATTGACACCTATACGAAGGACGGCATCAAGTACATGGGCTATGGCGGCGACCACGGCGACTGGCCCAACGACGGCATGTTCTGCATGAACGGCATCCTGCTGCCCGACTTCTCCCCCAAGCCGCAATACTTCGAGGTGAAGAAGGTCTATCAGAATGTCGGTGTGACCCTGAAGGATGTCGAGGAGAAGAATGGCAGGACAGTTGCCGACATCACCATCTTCAACAAGAACTACTTCGAGCCAATATACACCAACACTTACGACATCGTGGCGTGCCTCGTCAAGGACGGCAAGAAGGTGAAGGAGATACCCATCTCCTTGCACGAGAACCTTCAGCCGCGCCAGAAACAACGTGCCCTCTGCCCCGTCGATATGAGCGAGAGCGGCGAATACTTCCTGAATGTGGAGTTCCGACTCAAAGCCGATATGCCTTGGGCAAAGATGGGCTATGTGCAGATGGACGAGCAGTTGGAGCTTGGCAGCACACGCAAGAGTACCGATTATGCCGAGATTCCTTACGACAAAAAGGAGCCTCTGGCGCTGACAAAGAACGCCGACAAGACGATTGTGAGCGGCAAGGGCTTCACCGTCACCTTCGACAATGCGACCGGCAGCCTTTGCGGGATGCAGTATGAGGGCAAGACCGTCTTCTCGGATTCGCCTCTGCTGTTGTCCGCTTTCCGTGCTCCTGTCGATAACGACAACTGGGCTCGCGACCAATGGTTCCGCCAGGGATTGTACGCTCTGCAGCATCAGGCCCAAGGCAAGCCCAACATAGAAAAGGAGGTGGATGGCTCGATGCTTGTCACCTTTACTGTCAAGAGTCAGGCCAAGGGCTTTGGCGGCGCGAAGCGTCGTGCGGGCAAGGCCGGTCAGCCCTACGAAGGTGTGGATGAGCCGGCAGGCGAGGGCGAACCATGCTCCTTCACGACCATGCAGACCTATGAAGTCTTTCCCGACGGCACGGTTGCCCTTGCAAGCACCATTGTCACGAGCGACCCCGACTTGGCTCTGCCCCGACTGGGTTACGAGCTGAAGCTGCCTGTCCAGTACAGCCAATACACTTACTACGGACGCGGCCCCTTGAACAACTACAACGACCGCAAGACAGGCTCCTTCATCGGACTGTATGAGAGCACCGTGCAGGAGCAGTTCGTGAACTTCCCCAAGCCTCAGAGCATGGGCAATCGCGAGGATGTGCGCTGGTGTGCCTTGACAAACGAGAGCGGCAGCGGCTTGCAGTTCATCAGCGGCGACGAAGTGATGAGCACCTCGGCTTTGCCTTGGAGTGCCCAGCAAATGACTGTGGCTGCCCATCCGCACGAGCTTCCGAAGAGCGACGGCACCTATCTGCACCTCGACTGCAAGGTGAACGGACTGGGCGGCAACAGCTGCGGACAAGGCGGTCCGTTGAAGCCCGACCAGGTGCTTGGGGCCTTGCATCAGATGAAGCTCATCATCCGTCCCGTCTCGAAAGGCGACGACCTCTCGAAGCGTGCGCTTGTCAGGGCTTGGCCGGTTTGTCCTGTTGCCATCTTGAGAGACAAGGCAGGCAAAGTCACCATTTCGGGAGACCCCAAGACCCTCAAGGAACTCTATAAGATATGCTATAAGGTAGGCAAGGGCAAAGAGCAGGAATACACCGGCCCCTTCGATTTGCGCGAGGGTGGAACGGTGGTTGCATGGTACAAGACCTATCCGAAGAATCAGACGGCAGCAACCTTCGAGCGCATCGAGAAGGTGCCTGTCGAGGTGGTGTATGTAAGCAGTGAGGAAGGCCCGGGCGGCGACTACGCCAAGAACCTTGTCGATGGCGACCCGAGCAGCATCTGGCACACGATGTACAGTATCACCGTGCCGAAGTACCCGCACTGGGTCGATTTCGACTGCGGCGAGGAGAAGCTCATCAAGGGCTTCAGCTACCTTCCTCGACAGGATGGCAGCCCCAACGGTAACATCAAGGGCTATCGCGTGCAGCTCAGTGCCGACGGCAAGAACTGGACTGACCCCGTCAGCGAAGGCGAGTTCGATGGTTCGTCGAAGGAGAAGAAGGTGATGCTGCCCCAGCCGCAGCGTGCCCGCTACCTGCGTTTCACTGCGCTCTCCAGCCAGAACGGTGCAGACTTCGCTTCTGGAGCCGAGTTCAATGTCCTTGCGGAAGAGGTTAAACGATAAAATAACGCCGTTTTTGCAGATTTTTCGGGCAGGAAAGGGCAATAGTCTCGATAATTATTGCTATCTTTGCACGCTAAACATGTATAAAAGGAACAAAACGCGACATGACTAATGTAACAGTCAGCCAGATAGCCTCAGCCAAGGAAATGCGTGCATTTGTGCGCTTCAACTATGAGCTGTACAAGGAATGTCCGTATGCTGTGCCAGACTTGCTCGAAGATACGTTGGAGGTACTCGATGCCCGCTGTAACCCTGCTTTCTGTTTCTGCGAAGCAGCCTTCTTCCTGGCTCGACGGGACGGGCGTATCGTGGGGCGTGTGGCAGCGATCATCAACACACGTGCCAACGAGTGCTGGAATCGTCAGGAGGTGCGTTTCGGCTGGATAGACTTCATAGACGACCTTGAGGTGAGCCGTGCCTTGCTCGATGCTGTCGAGCAGTGGGGGCGGAAGAAGGGCATGACACGTATCGTGGGGCCGCTCGGCTTCACCGACCTTGACCCCGAAGGTATGCTGATTGAAGGTTTCGACCAGCTCTCCACCCTTTGCACCATCTACAACTACCCCTATTATCCGCAGCATTTGGCCCAGTTGGGCTTCGAGAAGGAAACAGGCTGGGTGGAGCGCAAGGTGTTCATCCCCAGGGGTGAACACGAAGCGAACAACGCAAAATACTTCCGCGTGGCACAGATAGCGCAGCAACGCTACGGCTTCCGCGTCCGCCATTTCAACAGCAAGAAGGAAATCAAGAAGGGCGGTTATGTGCAGAAGTTGCTTGGCGTTGTCAATCGGGCTTACGCAGAACTCTATGGCTACAGTGCGCTCGACGAGAACCAAATGGACTGGTATGCAGACCGTTTCTTGATGCTGATAGACCGTCGCTTTCTCTCTGTTGTGGAGAACGCTGAGGGTGAAATCATCGGTGTTGGTGTATGTATTCCCAGTTTGAGCCGTGCTGTGCAGAAAGCCAAAGGCAAGCTCTTCCCCTTCGGCTGGTGGTATATAGCCCGCGAACTGTGGTTCAAGCGTAAGCACCAGATACTCGACATGCTCCTGGTGGGTGTCCTGCCCGAGTATCAGGACAAGGGAGCCAACGCGCTCTTCTTTGCCGACATGATACCGAACGGCATCAGTGGTGGCTACGAGTGGGCGGAGACACATCCCCAGCTTGAAGACAACAAGGCAAGCCAGATGCAGTGGAAGAACCTCGATTGCGTCATCCACAAGCGCCGTGCAGTCTTTTGTAAAGCACTATAGTTTCTATAGTCTCTATAGTCCCAATAACGAATAAACAATGAATTCAGCACAATACGACGAAGGTAATATCCGCCACCTCTCCGACATGGAGCACATCCGCACGCGCCCTGGCATGTACATCGGGCGTCTCAGCGACGGCTCTCAGGCAGAGGATGGCATCTATGTGCTCCTCAAGGAGGTCATCGATAACAGCATCGATGAGTTCAAGATGGGAGCCGGCAAGCGCATTGAGGTCGATATAGAGGACAATTTGCGCGTCAGCGTCCGCGACTACGGGCGCGGCATCCCCTTGGGCAAGCTCGTCGAGGCGGTCTCTATGCTTAACACGGGCGGCAAGTACGACTCGAAGGCTTTCCAGAAGAGTGTCGGCCTGAACGGTGTGGGACTCAAGGCGGTGAACGCCTTGAGCACACGGTTTGAGGTGCAGAGCTTCCGCGACGGGCAGACACGCCGTGCCGTCTTCAGCAAAGGCATTCTTGAAAGCGACACCACAGAGGCCACGCAGGACGAGAACGGCACAGCCGTCTTCTTCGAGCCGGACGCATCGCTCTTCAAGCACTATGCCTTCCGTGGGGAGTTCGTGGAGGTGATGCTTCGCAACTACACCTACCTCAACACGGGTCTCACCGTTATGTTCAATGGCCGCCGCATCATCTCGCGCGACGGACTCTCCGACCTCCTCTCCGACCGCATGGACTACGAGCCGCTCTATCCCATCGTACACCTTCGTGGCGAGGACATTGAGATTGCCTTCACCCATACGAAGCAGAACGGCGAGGAATACTACTCCTTCGTCAACGGACAGAACACCACTCTTGGCGGCACGCATCAGGCGGCTTTCAAGAAGTACATTGCCGAGGTCATCAAGGACTACAGCGGCAAGAGCTATGAGTATGCCGACATCCGCAACGGCATGGTGGCTGCCATCAGCATCAACATACAGGAGCCGCTCTTCGAGAGCCAGACGAAGGTGAAGCTCGGCAGCACCACGACAGAGCCGGAAGGTGGCATCTCCATCGACAAGTTCATTGGCGACTTCGTCAAGGAACAGGTCGATAACTACCTGCACAAGAACACCGATGTGGCAGACATCATCCTGCAGAAGGTGGCGGAGAGCGAGAAGCTTCGTAAAGAGATGGCAGGTGTGGCGAAGAAAGCCCGCGAGATGTCGAAGAAGGCAAGCCTGCACAACCGCAAGCTGCGCGACTGCCGCGTACACCTGACCGACACCAAGGGCGAGCTACAGGAAGAGAGCAGCATCTTCATTACCGAGGGTGACTCCGCCAGCGGCAGCATCACAAAGAGCCGCGACGTCAACACACAGGCGGTCTTCTCCCTGCGAGGCAAGCCTCTCAACTGCTACAAGCTCACCAAGAAGGTGGTCTATGAGAACGAGGAGTTCAACCTCTTGCAGGCGGCCCTCAACATCGAGGACGGGCTGGACGGCTTGCGCTACAACAAGGTCATTGTGGCGACCGATGCCGACGACGATGGTATGCACATCCGCCTCCTCATGCTTACCTTCTTCCTGAAGTTCTTCCCGGAGCTGGTCAAGAAGGGGCACGTCTTTATCCTGCAGACGCCTTTGTTCCGCGTGCGCGGCAGGAAGACGAAGATAGGAAAGGCAAAGCTCAGCGCTATCGAGGCAGAGCTTGCCGCCCGCGACAATGCCGAGGACAGTGCCGCCTACAGCGACGGCAAGCGTCCACGCCACCTCAGCCTCTCGAAGGACTTCGTGACGCAGTACTGCTACTCGGAGGAAGAACGCCAGCAAGCCATCGACGACCTCGGCCCAGAGCCTGAGATAACGCGCTTCAAAGGCTTGGGCGAAATCAGTCCCGAAGAGTTCCGCAATTTCATTGGCCCCGACATCCGCCTCGACCAGGTGACGCTCCACAAGTCCGACCAAGTGGCAGAGCTGCTGAATTTCTACATGGGCGACAACACTATGGACCGCCAGAACTTCATCATCGACAACCTTGTCATAGAAGAAGACCTGGCGAACGAAGAAACGGAATAACAACAAAAGAGCAACAATATGACGAACACTTTGACAATCCAGATAGAGAACCCTGCCATCATGAGCAGCATTCGGAAGGTTCTGAATGCTTTGGATGGTGTGAGGATTCTGCCGCAACGTAAGAGTGTTGCCAAGAAAAGAGGCATTGACGAGGCATTAGAGGATGTCCGTTTAGGACGCGTGAGTGATACATTCTCCACGCCGGAGGAAGTGTTTGAACACTTGGGCATTTAATCATGAGCTATTCTGTCCGTACGACCAAACGCTTCGACAAGAGCGTGGAGAGGATGAAGAAACGAGGTCTTCCAATGGACGACTTGCGTATTGTCATTTCCTTGCTCATGCAGTCTGGTTCGCTGCCCTCGCAATATCGTCCTCATAAGTTGTCCGGCATCTACAAAGGCAAGTGGGAATGTCATATAAAAGGCGACTGGCTGCTCGTTTGGGAACAACACGATGCAGAGTTGCTGCTTGTTATGATTGACACGGGTACTCATTCTGATCTGTTCTGATATGCAGAAAGTTTTGTATCCAGGGTCTTTCGACCCGTTTACGTTGGGGCACGCGGATATTGTGAAGCGGGCGCTGGGGCTGTTCGGTGAGGTCGTTATCGCCGTTGGCTATAACGAGCAGAAGACGGGCTGGAAGTCTGTCGAGGAGCGTGTTGAAGCCATTCGGAAACTGTACAAGGACGAGCCGTGCGTCAGAGTGGAGAGCTACACAGGGCTGACTGTCGATTTTGCCAAGGAACTTGGTGCTGCTGCCATTATTCGTGGCGTGCGCACCGCGGCTGACTTTGAGTACGAGATGCAGATGGCGGACGTTAACCGCCAGCTTACGGGCATCGAGACCATCCTGCTGCCTGCTTCTCCGCAGTTAGCGAGCCTTAGCAGCTCGGTTTGTCGCGAGCTTGCGCACTTCGGGCACGACATCTCGTCGTTCTTGCCTTAGTATGCACTTTCCTTTTCCCCTTTGTCTTGTGGCAAAGGGTTTATATGTGTGTTTTTTTTGTCAAAAGTGCATCGCGCTTAAAGAAAAAGTGTGAAAAGTTTTGAAGCAAAAGAAAAAAAGGTTAACTTTGCTATCCAAATTGCCATAATAGTGTAAAAACAAACATACAATTAACCTTTTTTATTAACAAAACAACACAATCTTATGAGTAAAAAACTACTGAATCTGTGTCTGACTGCGCTGTTCAGCGTTGTCTCCACAGCTGCATGGGCACTTTCCGAAGTGAATGGTGTCTATCAGATTGGTACTGCCGAAGACCTGGTGGCCTTCGCAGAACTCGTGAATGGTGAGAATCCCTATGCCTGTGCCGTCCTGACGGCCGACATAGTGAAGCCTGCCAGTGATGTTTCCATGATTGGTCGCGACGGCCAAGACTTCCAGGGAACATTCGACGGCCAGGGTCACACCATTACAATCGATTTGTACTCTCAGGGCAAACAGGGTACGGCACTTTTCCGCAACGTCGGTGTGCATGCCATCGTCCAAAACCTGAAGGTACAGGGTACCATCACCACCGACCAGAAACTGGCCGCAGGTATCGCTGTCTGGTGTACCGGTGTCATTCGCGGTTGCTACGTTGACGTAACCGTGAACAGCTCCTTCGCCGGCGATGCCACACATGGCGGCGTGGTTGCTATCGGCAACCGTGGCCTCCTCATCGAGAACTGCCTTTCCAAGTTCGTCATCAAGGGTGCTACCACCCAGAACTGCGGCGGCCTCGTGGGTTGGCTCGACAATCCGATGAATGCGGTGAACAACCTCGTCATCAGCGATGGCAGCACGCTCGACATCAGCAACGGCGGCAGTGCCAACATCGCCCGTAACGCAGGCAACGTGAGGACGTTCGACTTGGCTAAGTACAATGAGGACATCTATGCCAACCGTCCCGCCGGTGCCAACTTCAACAACTATGTCACCAACCAGTGGGGCAACAACAACGGTACATCCGTTGTCAGCTACGACAATCTCGCCGACGGCCGCATCTGCTATCAGCTGAACACCGACCAGAGCAAGATTAACTGGGTTCAGACCATTGGCACCGACCCATTCCCCGTGCCAGCAGCATTCGGCGAGGGTCAGGTATATGCCTCCAGCAATACCGATTGCGACGGCAAGAGCGTGGTCGATTTAACCTTCTCGAACGAAGGCCGCGACGTGGCAACAAAACACCAGTTCGACAAGTACGGCATCTGCACCAATTGCGGCTGCTTTAACTTCGATGCCTTCGACTTCGATGACCCGACCAGGTTCGACCCGACAGACAGAACCGTCCTGTTGACAAGTGCGGCCGATGTCTATCTGGCAGAAGGCTGGAACCGCGTAGGCGATGGCTTCAAGCTCAACATGAAGATGGTCAACGACATCGAGGTAGCACCCGAATCGAATCAGCTTATCTTCAACGATGCCAACTGGGTTGACGGCAACTTCAACGGACAGGGTCACGAACTCACCATCGAGCTCGCCGATATGACGGTCAACAATGCCTCCTTCATCCCCAAGTTCACCGGCATCTTCGAGAATGTCATCATGCACGGCTCGATTACCACAAGCGGACAGTTTGCTGGCTCCGTCACCTCTCATACCTATAGCGACAATGTGATTATCCGCAACGTCTTCTCCGACATCGAACTTAATGTAAGCCGCGCCGGCGACAACACCTCTGCAGGTATCATCGGCGTGTCCGAGTCAAAGACGCGCGTTGAGAATGTTATCTATGCAGGTAACATCAACGGCACGGAGAACACCGAGTGTCTCGCTGCATTCTGCGGCTGGGCTACCGGTCAGACCTACTTCACTAACTGTGCCTTCATCGGTACCCTCAATGGTGCCATCGGCGACTCAAAGAACGTCAGCCGTAACCCAGGCAATGTGTCCTCCGAGAATGTCTGGTTCATTCAGGACTTCGGCTTCGATGACACCGACAAGTTCAAGGAGTTTGATGGTGGCGAAGCAGGCGTTGAGAGCGGTCAGCTCGCTTACTACCTGAATGGTATGCAGGGCGGTGTTGAGCGCTTCTACCAGAAGATTGGCGTTGACCTCTTCCCCATGCCTATCAAGAAGGAAGGTGCACTCGTCTATGCTGTTTCTTCTGCATACCAGTGCGACGGCACTCCCATTGGCACCAGTGTCACCTACTCTAACACACCTTCCGGTGCAGGTCTTATTCCTCCTCACCAGTTTGAAGAGGGCTTCTGCTCTGTCTGCGGCAGCATTCAGGAAGACTACCTGACTCCCGTCGATGGCTGGTACGAAATCGGCACAGGCGCACAGCTCCTCTGGTGGAGCCACTATGCATCCAAGCATCTGGATGCCAGTGCAAAGCTGACAGCCGATATCGACATGGACGGCTATAGCGAAGACTGGGCACTCGTAGGTACAGAAGGTGCTCCCTTCTATGGCAACTTCGACGGCCAGTTCCACACCATCAGCAACTTCAATGTTGATAAGCCTGATGGCAACGGCGTCGGTCTCGTTGCTGTTATGAACAGCTTGCCCACTAAGGGCTTTGGCGGCATCAGCGACGCTGACGCACGCGCAGCCGAGGGCGTATATATTAAGAATGTAGTGCTCGACGAGAGCTGCTCACTCCTTGGCCGTGGCTATATCGGCCTGGTTGGTATGACAGCTCCTTGGGCTGGTCACGTTGTCATCAAGGGCGTGATGATGTGCGGCGACGTTACGGCAAACGGCGGTCCCAATGCTTCCGGCGTGTTCGGTTGCGTGATGAGCAGCTCTTGCCACGTTACCATCGACAACTGCGGCATGGTCGGCAACGTCTATGGCCCGAAGGAGAACGGTTCGTTCTCTGGCTGGCTCGGTAGCTATGCCGAAGTATCAAACTGCTTCGCTGTCGGTTCCGTAGAAGGCATTCAGGACGATGCCCACTACTTCGCACGTTATGGCTCCGACGATGTCAAGTTCACCAACTGCTATGCTCGCTATGGTACTCAGGTACCCACTGTCAGCGAGGAAGATTTTGCAAGCGGTGCTCTGGCATGGAAGGCCAACGGCGAACAGTTCCGCACCTCTTACTGGTACCAGACGATTGGCGAGGATCAGTATCCCTTCGCCGACCCCTCTCACGGTACAGTTATCTATGCTGCCAAGCAGTACTTCTCTGTATCCAACGAGGATGAGCTGGCAGATGTGGCAAGCGATATTAGGAGCTTCGAGGAAGATGAACTCGAGGACGTAGTTGCTACTCAGACAATACTTGACGACTGCATGGAAGCCATCGAAGCTCTGACCGATGCCACCACTATCATTGAACTTGCCGATGCCATCGACGCTGTCAATGCAAAGAAGGCCGCAGTTGCAGAGAATGCAGCTGTTTACCAGGCTTACATTGACAAATGTGCAGAAATCAAGGTTTATCTTGAGGAACACACCGACTTCGGTGGTGAAATTCGCGAAGCTCTCGAGGTTTACCTCGAAGATTATGCAGAGCCCAGCGACGAGAACCCGCTTGGTACCTACGACTTCATCGTTACAAACCATACTGCTTCTGCCGAGGACATTGCAGCCGAGACAGAGCGTGTTGAGCTTTGGCTCGCAAGTGCCATCGCCGGTGATGTTGTTCCTGGCACAGATGTCAGCACATTGATTCCCAACTACGACTTCAGTAAGCAGAAGGAGTATTGGACGAATGCATTCTGCACTGGTTATGGCCAGATTAAGGACGAAAACGGCAAGACCGTTCGTGGCGTTGAGGCTTGGGATAAGACAGGCGACATGTACCAGACCATCGAGAACATGAGTCCCGGTTACTATCTGGTAGGCATCAACGGCGCCTTCCGTCCCAGCAACAACCGCTACAGCACCAACTATGCTGCAGGTATCTATGCTAACGGCATCTTCAACTACTTCCCCACAGTTGTCGAGGATATTGTTCCCGTAGAGGAAGCTGTTGACCAGGTTAACTGTAACCTTGAAGGTGCAGGCGCTCACGACCTTGCTATCTACGACGACAACTTCTCTACAAACGCTGACGGCGGTGCAGAACTTATCGGCTATGCAGTTCATGGCGAGACCGGTATGGCTTGTGCTGCAAATGCAGGCCGCTATCAGGCTTACACCATCGCTTATGTTGGTGAGGATGGCAAGCTGACCATCGGCATCAAGAATCCTGGCACGAAGTACAGTAACGACTGGACAGGCTGGGGTGCTCTTAAGGTGGTTTACTGCGGCGACGACGAAGAAAAGGCTGGTGAAGCTCTCGACCAGGTGCTCGAAAACATGAGCGCACGCGCCCAGACCATCCTCGATTATGAACCCGCCGACGAGACTGCTGCAGCAGGTCCAAACTTCCCCGAAGCACTGAAGGAAGAACTTTCTGACATCGTCGGTCAGGTGGCTGGTGCAGGAACTGTTGAGGCCAAGGCAGAACTCGCTGCTGCGTTCTCGGACATCTTCCAGAGAATCTACGAGGGCAAGCAGGCTTACATCGCACTCTTTAACACTGCAGAAAGTATCGGTTGCATCGAATCGGGCAACCTTGCATTGGTTGAGAAGGACGATGAAAGCGGAGAATGGATAGAAACAGGTGAGACCATCTTCACTTCCGAAGAGACACAGACTCTCTCAGAGATCTATTATGCGATGTACGATGCATACTTCTATGGCGAGTACAGCACAGAAGAGGCTCTCGCTCCCGCTGCTTTGGCAGACGAGGTTGTGATGAGCATTCTTCCTGCCAAGGACGAGGAAGGCTTCTATCTCATCTCTACTCCTAAGGAGCTTGCAGCCTTCCGTGCTATTGCTTCTTATGCAGACAATAGCGCCAAGGCAAAGCTCACAGCCGACATAGACATGACAGGCATCGCTATGGAGCCCATCAACACCACAGACTTCAAATTCCTTGGCACGTTCGATGGTCAGGGCTATGCTCTCAACAATGTCTATATCAATCATGGTTCAGAGTGTACAGCTCTGTTCGGCGGCATGGACGGTGCTACCGTCAAGAACCTCAAGCTGACAGGTGAGTACTACAGCGGCGCTAAGTACATCGCCGGTATCGTTGGTAAGACCTACGGCACATGTACTATCGACAACTGCGACGTGGCAGTGAAGATGTACTCTACCGTTGAGGGCGACGGTACACACGGTGGTATCATCGGTGTGAACGAAGATTCTGGTACTGTTGTCAGCAACTGTCTCGTCAACTGCCCGATGTTCGGTGAAGCAACAACCTCTTGCGGTGGCGTTATCGGTTGGTCAACCAATGCTTCTACCGTCAAGAACACCTTGATTCTCTCTCAGGGCAGCACTGTAAGCTCAAGCAGCACTTACACCGTAAGCCGTAACCCGGACAACTGCACAGTAAGCAATGTCTTCTATGTAGAGCAGTTCGGCACGGCAGGCGGCACAAAGGCTACAGAAGAGCAGCTGGTAAGCGGTGAGCTCACATACAAGCTCAACGGCAGCCAGAGCGAGGCTCCCGTATGGTTCCAGACCCTCGGCACCGACACTGTTCCTCAGCTCTTCAAAGGTGCAGTGGTTTACTTCTACGGCGGTCAGTACATCAACGAGCAGCCGAATCCCCAGCTCAATGCCTTCGCATACAATGTCGATGCTAAGCTGGCAGGCAGCACTGTTATTGTAAGCTTCGACCTCAACGCAGAGGCAGAAAGTGTTGCTGTTAACTTCTACGATGGTGAGGACAAGGTTTACACCGCAGTCTCCAACGAAGTCTTCACAGCAGGCTCTCACAAGATTAGCGTCGCTGCCAGCAAACTTGGCGCCGATGCAACCGCACTCAGCTATGAGGTTGCTGTCACAGGCAAGGGTTCTCTCGATGTCCTCAAGGTGGGCGAGAGCTACAAGTTCAACTCTCCTTACGGTCTGGCCATCAACAATAATCCTGCAAGTGCAGGCTTCGGTCAGGTACTTGTTACCGAGAGCCGTCCCACAGAGGATAAGGCCAACATGTTCTCTACCGGCACTCCCGGTGCGCTCTTCGCATTCGACGCTGCCTTCGAGCCTGTCGGTTCCTACTATGGCGGTCTTGACATTGCAGGCGAGACACCTCTCAAGCTCTTCGGTGAGTACGAGCTCGACCTCGAGGACCTCCGCTTCTCTAAGGACGGCCGTCTCTTCGTGGCCCGTGCTTCCGGCACCAGCAACAGCTCTGTATATGAGATTAACCCCGACGACCTCAACGAGGCTTGGAAGCCCTTCTTCACGGGTGGCGAACTCGACGAGGCAACAGGTATCACATACGTTGGCGAAGATGAACAGAACCGTCCCGCTGTCAGCCTTGCTCTCGAAGGCGAGGGTGACAACCTGAGGATGTATGTTCTCGGTGCTCAGGGTGGTGTGGAAGAGGCTGCTCCCACAGCCTTCAACTGCGCTGTCTATAACGTCGGCACTGCCAAGGAATGGGCTGCAGCTCCCTCTGCAATCTACGAGCCTCTCGAAGGCAAGTACGCTGCCATTCCCACACACGTAGGCATCCGCGAGGACGGCCAGGGCGGTATCTGGTTCATCCAGAACGCAGGCACACGTTCTGCAGAGATTCCTTCCATCAAGCACTTCGACGCAGAAGGCAACGAGGACTACAGCAACATCACGACCAACACGTACAGTGGTAAGATTGCTGTCACCTTCGACGGTGCTTATCTCGCTATCCCGATGGGCAGTGGCAAGGTGGTCATCTACGAGACCAACTACGTGCCTATGGCTAACGGCAGTATCTTCCTCGATCCGAAGTACAACATCTCTACCACAGAGAGCAGTGTAACCGGTCTGGCATTCGACTATGCAGGCAACCTCTATGTTGCTTCCAGTGGCAGCAAGACATTGAGCCGCTACGTCATCCCCAGCTGGAACGAGAACCTCGCTGTAACTCCCGGCAACGGCATCAGCGAAGGTGGCAGTGTTGAGGGCGACCTCAACGGTGATGGCAAGGTTGACATTGCCGATGCAGTGTCTGTTCTCGACATCATGGCTGCCAGCGGCTACGACGCAGCTGCCGACCTGAACGGCGACCAGAAGGTTGACATTGCCGACTTCGTCGCTATCCTCGACATCATGGCACAGCAATAAACAAGCCCCCTCCCTGCTCCCCCTTTGGGGGAGTGCTTCACAGCCCTCTGCGGACAGCCGCAGGGGGCTTTTTGCATTACAATAAATAGCATGGAAGTAAAAAAATGTTATTATATGTAAAGAAAAACTTCAAAATGTTTTGAGGCAAAGGAAAAAAAGCCTAACTTTGCTTGGCAATCAGTATCTGAAAGCATACAAAAAAAACTATTATTAACCTTAATTATTAACCTAAACTTATCAACCATGAGTAAAAAACTACTGAATCTGTGTATGACCGCTCTTCTGAGCGTTGTCTCCACAGCTGCATGGGCGCTTTCCGAAGTGGATGGTGTCTATCAGATTGGTTCGGCTGCGGACTTGGAAGAGTTCGCTCAGCTCGTGAATGATGGCAGTGTCTATGCCAATGCCGTGCTGACAGCCGACATTGACCGAGGCATCGATGGTACGATGATTGGTACGGAAGCCAACAAGTACCAAGGTACCTTCGAGGGTGCCGGACACACCATCAAAATCAACATGTACCCGGAAGACGTGAATGCCGCGCTTTTCCGCTACACCGGCTTTGGTGCTGTTATCCAGAACCTGAAGGTGGAGGGTACAATCACCACAAGCAGCAAATTTGCCGCAGGTCTCGTTGCACGAAACTACGGTATCATCCGTGGCTGCTACGTTGATGTGACCATCAACAGCTCCGTGCCAGGCGATGCCACCCACGGCGGTATCGTTGCCGTAGGTATGGGCGGTTGTACCGTCGAGGACTGTCTGGCAAAGATTGCCATCATGGGCGAAACCACTCAGAACTGTGGCGGTGTCGTTGGTTGGGCTGAGAAGCGCACCAACATCGTGAACTGTCTGGTTGTCAGCGATGGCAGCACCTTCGATTCTTCTGGTGCCAGCTACAACATCGCACGTAACGCAGGCAACTTGGCTGCCATTGACGTTGAGACCTACAATTCAAATCCGTACGCCAATCGTCCCAAGGGTGCCTGCTACAACAACTATGTCACCGTCAACTGGGGTAGCACCAACAATGTTGCTACAACCGTTGTGCCTCTCGAAGAGCTGGCCGACGGCCGCATCTGCTACCAGCTGAACAACGACCAGAGCCGTATCGCTTGGGTTCAGACGATTGGCACCGACCCCTTCCCTGTTCCCGCGGCATTCGGCCAGGGTCAGGTCTATGCTTCCGCATCTACTGATTGCGACGGCAAGTCAGAAGGCGAGCTGACCTTTAGCAACACGCCAAGCAATGCAATTGCAACAGCGCATAGCTTCGACAAGTATGGCGTCTGCTCCGTCTGCGGTTGCTTCGACTTCCATGAATTTGAATTTGACGACCCCAACAAGTTCGACAAAAAGGACAGAGCTGTCCTCCTGAGGACTGAAGAGGACATCGACAAGGTGGAAGGCTGGAACCGTATCGCTCAAGGCTTCCGTCTCAACATGAAGATGATGAACGACATCACTTACATTGCTGAAGAAGGTAAGTATATCTTCAACCCCAGCGACTGGATTGACGGCAACTTCAACGGTGGCGGTCACACCCTTACCATCGGCATGGTCAATCCTGGCGAGAAAGCTGCCCTGTTCCCCGAGATGGACGGTAACATTGAGAACCTCATCCTGCACGGCACGATTCAGACAGCCAACGGACGTTCTGGCTCTCTCTGCGGTAATGCCCGCAATGCTTTGATTCGCAATGTCTATTCCGACGTTGACATCACCTCTACTGTTGTAGGCGACAACACCGCCGGCGGCTTCTTCGGCTGGATGGGTGACCAGGAAAAGACCGTGGAGAACTGTATTTATGCAGGTACCTTTACGCTGCCAGGTTCGGAAGCCGGAGCAAGATGCGCACGTGTCGGCGGCTTTGCTGGTTGGACTGCAGCAAAGACCTATTTCAAGAATTGTGCCATCCTTGGTAACATCGTCGGTGCCGGCGACCAGACTTTGGACAACGATACGGAGAATTCCCAGAACCTCGCCCGTAATCCGGGCAACGTGGTCGCTGAGAATGTATATGTCGTTAATCCCATCTTCGGTAACTCTGTTTCGGACCATGACAAATATACCCACTACGAGAACAAGGCAGGTATTGCCAGCGGTGAGCTTGCATTCTTCCTGAACGGCAAGCAGAACGGCTTAGACCGCTTCTTCCAGCTGATTGGCACAGACCCAGAGCCTCTGCCTATCAAGAAGGAGGGCGCATTCGTTTATTCTGTTGCAGCAAACTACTCCTGCGACGGCACACCTATCGGCAGCGATGTCACTTACTCGAACAATGCTTCAGGTGCAGGCTTGATACCTCCTCACAACTATGTGGATGGTTGGTGTACAAACTGCGGTAATATGGACGAGCACTATCTGACTCCTGTTGACGGTTGGTTCGAGGTTGGCAACGGTGCACAGCTTGCTTGGTGGAGTGTATATGCTTCCTCACATTCAGATGCCTGTGTAAAGCTGACCGACGACATCGATATGGGCGACTACATGGAGCGTTTCGTTCCTGCTGAGATTTACGTTGGCACCTTCGACGGCCAGGGTCATACCATCAGCAACTTTGTCATCCAGGGTGAGAAAGACTTCCAGGGTCTGATTGGTGTTATCGGCAATGGTGCTGTCATCAAGAACGTCATTCTCGACGAGACCTGCGAAATCAAGGGTAACGCCTTCTGCGGTGTTATCGGTGGTACAAGTGGTGCCGGCGACATTTACATCGAGAACGTCGGCAATGCAGGTAGCGTAACCACTACAAACCAGAATGCTGCAGGTATCCTCGGTGTTGACCAGGGCGGCTCTATGACCCTGCACATCAAGAACTGCTGGACAACGGGTCCTATCTATGGCGGTCGCGAGTCCGGCGCTATGTGCGGCTATTCAAGCACAGCCTCCGAGGTTATCAACTGCTGGAGTACTTCTTACCTGCCGCAGTCGGCTATCTACTCCAACGACTCCTTCACACGCGGCGGTGCATCTGTCATCAACTGCTACGAAGCAGACATTGACGGCGTTGCCGACAACAAGCAGCAGCACAAGAACCCCGCCGACGAAAGGCGCAGGGTCAACCCGCTTGCTCTTGAGGATTTGGAGAGCGGTGCGCTCTGCTACAACCTGAATGGAAAGCAGTTCCGCGAACCTGCATGGTTCCAGACCCTCGACGAGGATGATCACCCCTATCCATTCGACACGCACGGTATCGTTATCTATGGTGCAGAGCAGTACTTCTCTGTACTCGACGACGCTGACCTTGAGGGTGTTGCCTATGATATTCAAGTTTACGAGAGAGAGGCTGTCGAGAACGTCATTGCCACTCAGTCTCTGATTGACGCATGGAGTGGCACGATTGATGCTCTGACAGAAGCAGAGACAATCCCGGCCTTTGCCGATGCCATTGAAGCTGTCTATGCTGCAAAGGCTCTCGTAGAACAGAGTGCAGCTATTTATCAGGCTTACATCACCGAGTGCGAAAGAGTCAAGGCTTATCTTGCAGAACACACCGACTTCGAGGGTGAGGCCCGCACCTCTCTGGAAGCTTATCTCGCTGATGAGGCAGGAGAGCCCAGCGACGAGAATCCTCTCGGTACATTCGAGTACATCATAGAGAATCACACTGCTACTTCCGAAGAAATCGCGGCAGAGACAGAGCGCGTCACCAGGTGGCTTGCTGCTGCCATGACCGGTGGCTACATGCCTGGCACAGATGTCAGCGCACTGATTGCCAACAGCGATTTCAGCAAGGGTAAGGAAGGCTGGACAGATGCTTTCTGCAACGACTTCGCCAGTGTTCAGGATGGAGAAGAAAACACCTTCCGTGGTGTTGAGGCATGGAATGTCGAAGGCGACATGTACCAGACCGTAGAAGGCATGAAGCCCGGTTACTACCTCATTGGCACCAACGCTGCTTTCCGTCCCAGCAACAACCGTTACAGCATCAACTATGCTGCCGGTATCTATGCAAACGGCACATTCAACTACTTCCCTGCTACCTGCGAGGACTACGTCAAGGTTGAAGATGCAGAAGACGGTGTGAACTGTAACCTGAGCATCAAGAGCGCTTTCGACTTTGAGATTTATGACGACTTCGAATCCACCAGCGCAGATCAGGCAGATGCTGTGGGTGCAACCCTCCTCGGTTATGCTGTGCAGGGTCCGACCGGTATGGCTATTGCTGCAATGGCAGGCCGCTACGAGGCTTACACCATGGCATACGTAGGCGAAGACGGCAAGCTCACCATCGGCATCAAGAACCCAGGCACACACTACGGCAACGACTGGACAGGCTGGAGTGCCATCAAGGTCGTTTACTGCGGTGAGGCAGAGGACGCTATGGCTGGCGAAGCTCTCGACAAGGTGCTGCAGAACATGGCAGCTCGTGCTCAGACCATCATCGAGTATGAGTTTGACTATGACAACGCAGCAGCTGCTCCCAACTACCCCGAAGCACTGAAGAATGCACTTATAGACGCTGTTGCCGAGATTGATGGTGCAGAGACCACAGAGGCCAAGGCTGCTATCGTAGCCAAGTTCTCCGAGGCCTTCGAGGGCATCTACGTAGGCAAGCAGGCATACGTGCAACTCTACAAGGCTGCAGAAACCATTACGGCTTTCGAATGGGGCAATCTGGAATTGATGGAGAAAGACGAGGAAACTGGCGATTGGTTCATGATTGGTGAATCGGTAATCAACGAAGCCGACCAAGACATCCTCTATGACGCCTATGACGATATCTTCGATGCATACCAGAATGGCACTTTCAGCGCTGAAGAGGCTATAGAGGCTGCCAAGCTGAAGAACCTTGATCCTGCTGTTGCAGAGATTATTCCGACACAGGACGAGGACGGCTACTATCTGGTTGGTAATCTCAAGCAGTTTGCCACTTATCGCACCATTGCCAGCGAAGTTGACAAGTATGCCAAGGCCAAGCTCACGGCTGACATTGATTTGACAGGTGTTGCAATGCTGCCCATCGGTCACAACAAGAATGAGAACGCTGTTCACATCTTCGCCGGCGAGTTCGACGGTCAGGGTCATGCCCTTACCAATGTCTATATGAGAGACACATACTTCTCTGGAATGCAGGAAGGCGATCCCGCTACGATGTTCTACGAGTTGCAGAACGCTACCGTCAAGAACCTCAAGCTGACTGGTGAATTCTATACCAGCCATCAGTTCTCTGGTCCCGTTACACGTTATATGTCCGGCAAGAGCACCATCGATAACTGTCAGGTTGAAGTTGCCATGCACTTTGCTTCTAACCTCGCAGGCGATGCTTCTTCTGGTGGTTTGATTGGTTACAACGGCAGTGCAAACAGCCTTATCAGCAACTGTCTCGTCAACTGTCAGCTTATTGGTGAAGGCGAAAGCCCCATCTGGTATGTTGGTGGTGTCGCAGGTTGGGCTGCTTCAGCTCTTGTGATTAAGAACACCCTGATTACCTCCGAGTACATCAATGTCGGTGCAGAGGGCGACAACTCCCAGACTATCGCACGTGGTTCAGGTGCCAGCGCAACGAATGTCTTTGTTTCCCAGTACTTCCGTGGTCAGCAAGGTACACTTGTAAGTGCCGATCAGCTGGCAAGCGGTGAGATTGCTTGGAAGCTGAATGGCAGCTCAAGCGAGAATCCGTATTGGTTCCAGACCATCGGTGAGGATGCAACACCTCATCTGTTCGACGGTCCTACTGTTTACTACTATGCCGGCAGATACATCAACGAAAAGCCCAACATCCAGCTCAATGCCTTTGCATATAATGTCGATGCTAAACTGGCAGGCAGCAATGTTGTCGTAAGTTTCGACCTCAACGCAGAGGCTGAAGCCGTTGAAGTTAACTTCTACAATGGCGAAGAGCAGGTTTACACCGCAGTCTCCAACGAAGTCTTCACAGCAGGCGCCCACAAGGTAACTGTTCCTGCAAGCGAACTTGGAAGCGAGCCTACAGCACTCAACTTCAAGATTGCTGTGACTGGCAAGGGTTCACTCGAAGTGTCCAAGGTTGGCGAATCGCTGAAGGTTTGGGGCCCCTATGGTATGGCTATCAACAACAATCCTGCAAGCAAGGGCTTCGGTCAGGTACTCATTGCCGAGTCTTATCCTGAAGAGCCCGAAACAGGCTACATGTCCAGCCAAAAGCCTGGTGCTATCTATGCGTTCGATCCTGACTTCCAGCCCATCAACGCAGCCGACGGCACTCCCGGTTTCTACGGCGGTCTCCCAATCCAGGGCGAGACTCCTCTCGTTATTGCAGGCACCTACAAGTACGACCTCAAGGACCTCCGCTTCACCGATGACGGCCGTCTCTTCGTGGCTCGTGCTTCCGGCACCAGCAACAGCTCTGTTTGGGAAATCAATCCTGAGAACCTCGACGAGGCTTGGAAGCCTGTCTTCACTGGCGGTGAACTCGACGAGCAGACAGGTATCACCTACGTAGGCGACGAAGAACAGAACCGCATGGCCCTCAGCTTGGCATTCGACGGCCAGGGCGAAGACCTGAAGATGTACGTTCTGGGTGCACAGCGCAGCAACGGTGACTACAACATCACCGACTACAACTGCTCTATCTACAACTTGGGTACTGCTACCGAATGGACAGCTGCTCCCTCTGCCAACTTCGAGCCTCTCGACGGTGTTTACACCAAGTCTCCTGTCGATGTAGGTATCTACGAGGACGGTCAGGGCGGTCTCTGGTACATCCAGCGTCGCAGCGACGTATCTGCCGAGATTCCTGCCATCAAGCACTTCGATGCAGAGGGCAACGAGGACTACAGCAACACCAGCTCCACCACTGTCGGTGGCAGAATCGCTGTCACCTCCAATGGCAACTTCCTCGCTATTCCTACGGACAATGGCAAGGTTGTTCTCTACGAGACCAACTATGTTCCTATGGAGAATGGCAAGATTTTCCTCAACCCGAAGAAGACCTTCAGTGTTGGCGAGAGCCGCATCACGGCTTTGGCATTCGACTATGCCGACAACCTCTATGTTGCTTCTGCAAGCACTGAGACCTTCAGCCGCTACACTATTCCCACCGACAACAAGGTTGTTGTCACTCCCGGCAACGGCATCAGCGTAGGTGGCAGCATTGAGGGCGACCTCAATGGTGATGGCAAGGTTGACATTGCCGATGCAGTATCTGTTCTCGACATCATGGCTGCCAGCGGCTACGACGCAGCTGCCGACCTGAACGGCGACCAGAAGGTTGACATTGCCGACTTCGTTGCCATCCTCGACATCATGGCACAGCAATAAAAAGCCTCTCCCTAACCCTCCCCAAAGGGGAGGGAACACAAAGAGGGTGTGTCCAAATAGGCGGACACACCCTCTGTTATGTTTTACCCACGAATTGCACGAATTCACACAAAATTATCTTACACAATGTTTTCTCACACAGAAAGCACAGAAATCAGAAAGGCGAAGCGATGCTTCGCAGGGAAGCACAGCGTGCTTCTTTTCCGTGGTTTCCGTGATTTCCGTGTGAAATGAAAAACCAACAAAAAGTTGTTTCGCACGCGGAAACACTTTGTTTCACGGGCGAAACAAGTTGTTTCTCCATGCGAAACAAACTGGGACAGCCTGCATGGAAAAGGTCACAGGCCTGCCCAGAAAAGGTCACAGGTCTTTTTGCTTCAGGTATTCGTCCAGTGTGATGCCTTCGACCTTCAGGAAACATGCACGGACGGTTTGGGTGGCGCCGAAGCCGGCGGCGAGGGTGTCGCTGAGTGTCTTCACTTCGCCGCGATCAATCATGTGCTTCAATTCCGCCACGCGGAAGCTGCAAATGTAGTCGTGCACATTGTTGAAGCCCTGGCTGCGCACGCTCTGCAGCACAAGATGGCGGTTGTAGCCTACCTCCTGACAGAGGCGGTCGCGCCCGAAGGTGCTGTCCTTCCACTCTTCCCGATGTTTCTGCATCCAGAAGTTGATGCGCTGGAAGCGGTACAGGTTGGCTTCGTTGAAGTCTTCCTGGTCCTTTTCCTCCTTGCCCTCTTCTGCCGGGGCTTCGGCCACTTCGTTGATGACGGGGCGCGGCAATTGCAGTGCTATCGTCTCGAGTGTGCGAAGCATGAGGTACAGGTCAAGCAGGGTGAAGAGGACGATATAGACGGCAAGGAGCGTCAGGTCAAAGAATATGGCAATGTATGTGTAGAAGACCACCGACAGCCCCATGGCGAAGCAATAGCCCAGCAGGTAGCCCGGCACATTGGCATGGCGTGCCAGGCGGCGTGGCAGCATGAAGATGTTCGCGATATAATAAATGCTCAGACCCAAGGCACAGAGGCGCATCAGGATGTCGCTGCTCAGGATGTTCTCGATGAGTTCGCCGAAGGTGTAGATATACACGATTCGGCTGCCCAGCAGTGCCGCCCCGAAGTAGATGGCGAGCAGCAGCAGGATGGGGCTTGCATAGCGCCACATGCGTTCCCATTGCAGGAAACCCGGCATGGAGATGTCGAGGGGATAGATGCTTTGCAGGTAGCAGGCGCAGAGCAGTGCCAGCAGCATACCGGGATGAAGGATGCCGGGCTGGGCCGCAGCAATGGTCTGGCTGAGGAAGGTGAATGTGAGCATCGTGCAGCCAAAGATGCCGTTCACCCATGCCAGACAGAGGTACTGTACGCGGTGACGCGCGAAGAGTGCCATCACGGCACTTATGACAAAATGGACAATGGCAGAAGCGCCAAGCGTCATAAAAAGAATGTTTTCGCTCATGTTATTTGCTTTTTATGCCTGCAAAGTTATGCCTTTTATGTCAAACAACAATCCTTTCTCCTTTTTTTATTATGTAAAAGTGCGTTTGCTAACATAAATAATTGTATATTTGTGCGCAAAGAATATAGTAACCAACAACAAACACAAATCTTTATGAAAAAAACTACTCTCTTTTCCCTGCTCGCAGTGCTGTTCCTCTTCGTATGTGGAAATGTGCGGGCAGATGACGAACTGTTCTACACGCTGAATGCCGTGAAAGGCAGTCACAATGCTTATGCCAACTATGCAGACGTTACCGTCGGCGACATGACCTGGAATGCACCGGGCAACCAGAGCCTCGACGGTGGCATTTGGCGTATCGGCGGCAAGAGCCTTGACGGCGTTGACCGCTACATTACGGCAAAGACACCGATGGCAAGTGCCATTTGCCGTGTTGTCTTCAATCACAACGGCGTGAGCAGAAACACAATCACAATCAACAGCTTGACCCTGACGGTTGCCAGCGATGCCGAATTTGAAACAATCCTGGACCAGGTGCAGCTCACACCCACAATCGAAGTGGGCACAGCAGGCAGCGTGGAGTTTGTTCCCGATGCAGGCTTTGGCACCGAGTGGCCAACCGATGCTTACTACAAGTTTGCCATCAACGTGACGAGCACCACGACAACCAACGGCGGCTTGGATATGACTTCCATCGAGTTCTATGCACCTCTCGGTGACGTGGTCGTTGCAAAGCCAGTCATCACTCCCAATGGCGGAACATTCGTTGAAGCACAGGAGGTGACGATTACTTCCGAGGGCAATACCATCTACTACACGCTGGACGGCACAGACCCAACCGATGCAAGCACACAATACACAGCGCCCTTCACGCTGTCTTCCACCTGCACCGTTAAGGCCATTGCTTACAACGACGACGACAATGCCAGCAGCATTGCTTCTGCCGAGTTCAAGTTCCTCTCTGCCATAACTTCCATCGCAGAGCTTTGTGCAGCAGCAACCGAAACCAGAGAGCCTGCTCTCGTTGAGTTCAACAATTGGATATGCACGGGTGTTGCGGGTGCGAACGCTTACTTTACCGACGGCAGGAACGGTGTCCTGCTCTATCAGAGCGGTCACGGCTTTGAACAGGGTGATGTCCTGACGGGTACGGCACAGATTACTCTGACACTCTACAACGAATGCGCAGAGATTATCGGACTCACCGCTACTACCGCAGGCGTGACCGTAACGAAGGGCGAAGGCGCTATTCCTTTGACAGTCGCAATCTCTGACCTCGAAAAGAACATGCAGGGCAACCTCATTACTTTGGAGGGCGTTACCTACAATGCAGCAGCGGGTGTCTTCGTGGATGATGACGACAATGAAATCATCCCCTACAACAGGTTCATCACTCTGCCCACTCTCGTTGACGGCAAGACTTACAATGCCACGGGCGTTGCCATCTGGTACAAGGCAAAGCAGAAGTGGGAGATTGCTCCCCGCACGGAAGAAGAGTTCCAGCTGCTCACCTCGCTGATTCTGCCTGAGTCTTCTTGGATTGTTGAGAGCCAGGTTGTTGACCTTGGGGGCGAAGTGAACGCTCAGTTTGTCACCAACTCCGACGGTGCCGTGACCTACTCAAGCTCCGACGAGACCGTGGCTACCATCGATGCAGAGGGCAACATCACCCTCGTGGGACAGGGCACGACCACCATCACAGCATACGTGGCTGAGTCCGAGACCTATCTGGCAGACAGCAGGAGCTTCACGCTTACCGTCAAGGAGGCAGGCTACGAGACCGCAGTCTTTGCATTCAGCGATGAGGACATCCAGGGCCAGGGAGAAAGCGGCGCGAAGGGCGTTGGCTTCACAGCTATGCGCGACGACCTCGTTACGCTCACCACCAACAATGCATACGGCAACAGCACCTATATCCAGATTTATGGCAGCAAGTACGAGACAGTGGGAGAAGGCGATGAGGCAGAAAAGGTGCTCTCTGAGCCAAGCTATGTCCAGCTGGCTGTACCCGAGGACTATGCCATCGTTAAGGTTGTCCTCAACACGACTTCCGATTACACCCAGACATGGGAAGACCAGTTGGGTGTTGAGCCCGAGATTGAGGGTACCGTTGTGACATGGGAGGACAAAGTGAACCTGCTGAATACCGTCACCCTGACCAACAAGGAGACCAAGCAGGCACGCATCAAGACGATTTCCGTCACCTACATCAACTCCGACGTCATCACCGCAATCAGCACTCCGAATGTCGCTAAGGAAGACGCTGCTATCTACAACCTCGCAGGCCAGCGCCTCCAGAAGATGCAGAAAGGCATCAACATCGTAGGCGGCAAGGTGGTTCTGAAATAAGAAACTAAGAGATTGAGTGAATACGAAATCAGCCCCATCCGAGCAAATCGGGTGGGGCTGATTCTTAGTAGAGTGATTCTATTTATTCTTGTACCAGTCGCGCAAGACGTAGAAAGCTTTCTTTCGTTTGCCTTGGTCGGAGAAGAGTCCCTTGCGGTTGAAGCCGTCCTGAATGCCGGGCAACGGACGACGGGGCGAGCGGAAGTCCTTCAACACCCAGGGGCAGGTGCCGGCAAGACCTTCTATCTTTTCCAGCATGGCGAGGTTTTCGCGGTAGAGGTTCTCCTGGAACTCTTCCGTCCAGCGCTGTCCCTTGTCGCCGTGATAGCCGGCCTTTGCGCCTCCACCGAACTCGCTAATGATAACGGGCTTCTCGTAGGGAATCTCCCACTTCATCTTCGGCGCGTCGTTCACGTCGCGATACCAGCCGATGTATTGGTTGAAGCTGACCACATCGACGTATTGGTTCATGTTGTCCTGCAAGCGGTTCACATAGTTTGATGCACTCGTCACCTCCATTGCCATCGAGATAAGTCGGGTGTTGTCCTGGCTCTTCGCCGTCGTTGCCAGACGTCCGAGGAACTTGTCGCGTGCGTCGCTGTGGGGTGTTTCGTTGGCCAACGACCAGATGATGATGGCAGCGCGGTTATGGTCGCGTCGAATCATGTCCTTTAGCTGGCGTTCAGCATTCGCGTAGGTCTCTTCGTTTTGCCACGAAATAGTCCAATAGACGGGAATCTCCGACCATAGCAGGAAGCCTTGGCGCTCTGCCTCTCGCACCGCATGTTCATTATGAGGATAGTGCGCAAGGCGGATGAAGTTGCAGCCCAGCGAGCGTGCCCACGACAAAAGCGTGTCCGCATCCTCCGCGCTGTTGCATCTGCGGCTCGTGTAGGCCGTCTCTTCGTGCGAGCAAACGCCTTTCAGGAAGATGGGCTTGCCGTTCAGCAACAGTTGCTTGCCGCGCGTCTCAATCGTGCGGAAGCCAATCTGGTCCTTGATGACCTCGTCGCCCAGTTCCAGTTCCACATCGTAGAGCTTAGGCGTTTCGGGACACCAAAGCTGAAGCTTCGAGCTGGCAACAGACAACTGGCAAGTTGCAATCTCTCCCTCGGCATTCGTCGTGAACTTCTGCTTTATCTTCAGTTCCGGGATGCTCAACGTCACTTCTTGGTCTGCCACGGGTTTGTTCAGCTTCAGCGAGAAGTTCAGGTTGCGCTTCTTGCCCACTGCCTCCTTGTCGAGTCCGAGACAGTAATCTTCCACGTATGTCTCGGGGACGTCCACCAGCAGGACGTCGCGCGTGATGCCTCCATAGTTCCACCAGTCGAAAATCAGCGTCGGCACATTGTCCTTGTGACGCTTGTTGTCAATCTTGACAATCACGAAGTTCTTTCCTTCCTTCACCAGGTCTGTCACATCGTAGCAGAACGGTGTGAAGCCACCTACATGGCGGCCAGCCTTCTTTCCGTTGACATACACGATAGACTCATAGTTGACGGCACCAAAGTACAGCAGCGCACGCCTGCCAGCGCGAGGCTTATAGTCAAAGTCGCGCTTCATCCATATTGTCCCCTCGTAGAGGAACAGCTCCTGCGACTGTGTGTTCCAGTCGCCAGGCACGTGCAGCGTCGGAGAGGCATCGAAGTCATACTCCACCAAGTCCGACGGCTTTTTCATCTTCGCATTGATGAAGTAGCCCCAGTTCGTCGGATTCATCCGATAGTCATAGTAACCCTGTTCCTGCAAATCGACAAAGTAGTTCCATTCGCCATTGAGCAATGTAGTCTGCCTGGCATACACATTCTGCGGAGCGGCTACCTCCGTCTGGGCCTTTGCGCCGATAGCCGCAGCGAAGGCAAAAGCCATGAGAAATGATTTTGTGTTCATAGTTATATTAGATTAGTTTGCAAATTTTTTCCCTCCCACGATGTAAATGCCATGTGATTTGCGATTTACGATTTGGCGTCCGCTGAGGTCGTACCAGACATCTTTAATTTTTAATTGTTCATTTTTAATTTCCCTGATGCCGTCGGGTTCGGGTGCGGTGTAGTCTATGTCAGCAAGATAGCCGTGAGCCGTCCCTCCCGACTGGAAGGTGATGTTGAAGATGAGGTAGGCGGTGGCCGTCTTTCCGTCGGCCTTCTTATAGTGGAGCGCTTCGCGTATGGTACGTTTCGCGCCATTTTGGTTGGCGTTTGGGTACTGCCCGACAAGGGCGCTCTTGTTAGATTTCGTGAACTCGGCAAAAGCCACGCAGTTGCTGCCGTAGGATATGGCTGTCCCGCTGGCGTTGAACCAGTGGCCGAAGTCTCCATTTGTTGTTTTTCCCACCCGTTGCAGGTTGCCGTTGGCCCTGGCTGCATAGTTCATGATGGTGCCGTTTGGCTGAGAGCTGCTGTACGGGAGGATTTGCCCAAACAGTTCGTCGCCTTCCATCTGGAATGCTGTGCAAAGGGCGTTGAGGGCACTTCCAGAGAACGAGACAGAGACTCCGTCGTGGCCGGACGTGGGTGGCAGCACGATGTCGTAGGTGAGGGTGATGTCGGCGATGTCGCGTCCGTCGATGGCCTTCTCGAAGTCTGGCTCCTTGATGTAGGGGATGACACTGGTTGCGCTCGTGCCTTCAAGCTCGAACTGATAAGGCCATTGGTCGTCGGTCTTGATGTCCTCGTCCCACTTGTGCTGAATGTAGGTTGATAGGGCAGGGGCAACAACGAGGAACATCCTTTTTGTGCCGGCGGGAACAGCCACAGCAATTTCCTCTGTCATTTCTGTTGTGCCTTTGCAATGAACGATGTCGTCGTTCTGGTATTCTCGGGTGCCGTCGCTCTTCAGGAACACATATCCGATGCGGAAGCCGCGTGCCATGGGGCTGATGCGGTTGTACCTCCTTACACCCGCGCTGAGCCATGTGCCAGCATTTCCGTTGTTGTATTCTGCGGGGTCAGCTTCGTCGAGGGCGCATCCGGGCTGGAGGGCGGTGAACTTCGTGGTGATGGTCGTGCCTGCCTCGGGAACAGAAAGCTCCACGACGTTGAATCCCGTCCCTTGAGGTGCGCTGGCGTATGCCACCTGATACTTATTCTCCGCCAATTGCACGGCGCGATAGTCGAACCTTCCGATGTAGTCGTCGCGATAGGGCGCAGCTGCATCGAAGTCGTATGTGGCACAATGCAGGGCATAGTCGAAGTAGAGGCGATAGAACGCCTCGGCCGTCAGCCCTTTCAGCTTCATCAGAGCCTGACAGAAATCCACCGCTCCCGTCATGGGTTGCCTCCACACTTGTGCTATGGTAGTAATGTCGTCGTAGTGCTGGCAAAGGTAATAGTGGAACCAGTAGCTCTGATAGCGCATCCATTCGTGCGAGAAGGCATAGTTGGCATTGCTGCCAAAGAGGGGATAGCTCTGGCTGAACATGAGCGAAGGATAGCTCTGGTTGGCCTGCCACTGAGCCGTTTGCTCCCAGATGGCCTGCCCGTTGCCGATGGGCAGGTGGAAGCCTGTCCCGATGGTTGTGGAGGAAGTGTGATTGTAGTGGGCAGCCTCGGCATAGCACATGTATTGGAAGGAATGTCCCACCTCGTGTGCCAGCGAATGACCTGCGGGCTTCACGGTAGCGGGATTGAGCCAAAGTGCGCTGCACTCGTAGTCGTAGCCGCCGCCGTAGCAAGTCCATGTCGTAGTGTAATTCATCAGGATGAGAACCTTGTACTTGTCCAGCATGTTGCTGCTCGAAAAGCCCAGCGTGTTGACATTAAGGTCGTAGCATTCCTCCGCAACCCTCAGCACATCGTCTGCGTCGAAAGTCATGGACGTTCCGCCTATCGAAGGAGCCTGCTTGGGATTGCTGCCGAAGCCTTTCTGCCAGAAGATGATGCAGTTGTCCGACTCTCGGCTGCGGCTCATCGACCATTGCAGTTCGCTGTTGCCGTCTTCTGTGTATTCCCCTGTTGCCGCATCGTATTGCCAACTGTCAGGGATATAGACAATCTTCTGCGCCATGATGCCTTGAAGGGCTTGAATGGCAAAGGCAAGTGTCAGCAGTATGGTTCTTTTTTTCATCTAATAATTGTCTGTTGCACGGCAAAAGTAGCACATTTCTTTCTATTGACCAAATATTTATGCAAAAAATCCCTGTTCCATAATCCCTATTCCTTAATCTTTTCATATCTTTGTACCCAAACACAGGAAATATGAAACACATATTCGCAATTCTCGCACTCTCCGCCCTCGCGCTGTCAGCCTCGGCAGACAACTGGATGTACCGCCTGCCCGACGACGCATACGTTTCCACACTCTCCATTCCTGGCAGCCACGACTCGGGTACAGGCAATGGCTTCCCTGGTGTCACCACGTCTGTCTATGGGCCGTTCGGCGACAAGTATGCCCGCACGCAGGACAGGAACTTCGAGGAACAATGGAACTTGGGCATCCGTGCCTTCGACCTCCGTCCTGCCGTTGCAGACGGCTACATCAATGTCAATCACGGCATCATGCCCACCAAGTTGCGCTTCGACAATGCCATCTACTTCCTGCGCGACAAGCTCATAGAGAACCCTTCGGAGTTCGTCGTCATACACCTGCTCCATGCCTCGGCCGGCGATGACAACGCAAGCAATTACGGCGAACGGCTGCTCGAACTGCTGGGGCGTGACGACCTGAAGGATTTCTTCGTAGAGTTCAAGAGCACGCTTACCGTTAGGGAGATGCGCGGCAAAATACTGCTGCTCAGTCGCGACGAGTATGCAGAAAAGCCTGTGGGCGGTTTCTTCCGCAACTGGACGGGACAAATAGACTGGAACGCACAGACGGGAGGCCAGATTGTGGGAGCATCAGGCGATGTCGCAAAGCTCTATATGCAGGACTTTGCCGAGTCTTACAGAGAGGGGGACTTGGATAGAAAAGTGGATGCAGTGCGGCAGATGCTCGATTTCAGCACGAAGCATGTCACCAACTCGGCATCGAACATCGTCTGGGTCTATAACTTTGCTTCTGCCTACTCCAAGGTGTCGAGGCTCTACATCCCCTTAATCATCGACCAGGAAATATCGACCAGCGACGGCTATCGCGACAATGCTGCCCATACCAATGCCGCCATCATCGACTATCTGAACGACGAGTCACACACGGCCGGCCCTACGGGTATTGTCCTCTTGGACTATGTCGGCGTGGAATCGAGCAACGGCTATTACACGAGAGGGCAGGAGGTCGTGGATGTCATCATCGCCAACAACTTTCGCTATCTGCAAGACATGTACCAGGTGGAGGAGAACGCGGGCACCTATCGCAAACCCATTGACATGAGTGCCCGAATCGTCAATCCTTGCTTCAACAGCAATATGCTGCAAGGGTGGGAGGGTGATGACTTTGGAGCCGTGAACCCAAACGAAAATGCGGAACACTACAACAAGAATTTCGACACATACCAGACGATAATAGACCTTCCCAACGGTGTCTATGCTGTCGGTGTCAAGGCCTTCTATCGCGCAGGCGAGGCAGAGGAGGCAAATGCCCACTACCGCTTGAGGGACACGGCTTTGCGTAATGCCCGACTCTATGCCACGACGGGTACGAAGACGCTGACCTTCCCAATCGTCTCGCCCTTCTCGAAGAGCGTGGTAAGGGCAAGAGGCGTGGGCCGGGAGATTGCCGTCAAGAACGGCACTACGACCTACTACACCCCCGACGACATGATTTCCGCCGAGTATTACATGCACTCGCTGAATGCTTATGACAATGTCATCTTCGCGGGTGTCTATAATCATAAGCTCAAGTTCGGTGTCAGGAAGGAAAATGCGGCTGGCGTGGATTGGTGCGTCTTCGACGACTTTACCCTCAAATACTATGGCAATACGGCAGATTCCTATCGCCAATGGCTCGTGGAAATGAGGAAGAGGAAACTCAGCTATACCGGCGTGACCGTCAGCAAGTGCTACAAAGAAGCCTATAACACGGCCTACAGCGCCACAGCGAGCACCCGGTCGCAAGCCAACAATGCCATGCAAGCCATCGATGTCGCCTCGGAAAATATAGCCATCAATGCAGAGCTTTGGGCAGAATACAAGCAGGTCGGTGCAATGGCAGAGGAAATGCTCAGTGGCAGCCAATATAGCGACGAAGCCAAGGATTTCCTGCGCTTTTACTATCAGCGTGGCTATCTGAAGGATTTAAGCGAACTCGAGCTTACCAACGAGCAGCTAACACAAGCCATCAGCGAGTTGCGTTCCAACATCGTTCAGGTGCACACCGGCGGGTGGACAGGCATTTCAGAATGTACGACGGACAACGGGCAAGGGATGATGTACAATAGCTACTGGACTCTGGACGGCAAGCAGGTCTCTGCCCCATCCCGTCACGGTCTATATCTTATGAAAGCCAGCGACGGCTCCTTCCGCAAAGTCTTGCGATAAGTTCAGGCACCTCTCTCTGCCCAGTCGCCTCTATCAAGGTTTCTGTACCCAATGGCTTCGCCAATATGCATCGGCTGCACTTGCTCGCTGCCTGCGAGGTCGGCAATGGTGTGGGCGACTTTGAGGATGCGACTGTAGGCACAGGCTGAGAGCTTCAGACGTTCCATCGCCATGCGAAGGAGGTCCATTGAGGCTGCATCGGGTTCTGCGAACTGGTGGAGCATCTTCTCCGTCATCTGGGCATTGCAGTGAACAGCCCCCTCCCGTCCTCCCCCGAGGGGAGGTGAGCGAACCGCTCTTCCTGTATTTTCTGAGCTTTGATAATCACAATCTGTCCGGGCGTGCAGCAGCAGTGCTTGTCAGGGTGATTGTAGTAACCGCAGGGCAGGGGTTCATTGAGCAATGAACATGAAGGAACAAGGGTAGGTGATGGCGTACTTGGTACGCGAAATGTTGATGACGCGATCTTCGAGCGGTGTTCATCTCTTTCACCTTTTTTGATTTTTGTGTTTGTTGAGTAAATTCATCTCTCATAACGCGACTTGTTGGGGAAGCGCATTTGAAAAGCATTATGAAGACATGTCTGATAACGCAAGAACCTTTCTTTTGACATATTCACATCATTGATACATATCAGTTTGCTAGTAGGATGAATTATCGATTCCGTAATATTCTTGATGGAAGCGGTTAAAAGGGAGAAATGACGATTGGACATTTCCTGCTTGAATGTATGTCCCGTAAAGTGAGCGTAGTCGGTATAAATATACTGACTATAGTTATCACGAATTTTAAGGGGAGTTACAGATGACAGAATGGCGTCGTAGCAACGTTCATACAGTTCCGCACATATAGTTTTTAGCATAGGAGCACAGGTGTGTTGAGGACGAACGTAAGAAACAAAAGCCTTGAGGCCTGCGGCATGACGAGCTAATCGGTCAGACCGTTTTGAATGAGTTCGGTAAATGTTTTTGAAAGTACACAAATGATGTCTCATGCAAACAGCTATCTTCCCATCACGAAAAAAATCTGTGGGCAAACATGGCATCAATGGGAAAAAATCATCATTAAAATATATAAACTCTTCCGAAAGCCCCTCGATTCTATGCATAAACATTTCAATGGCCGTACTGTTGAAGGTTGGCAGGAACTGCACGGGTATGAAATCGCGATGCAGCACCACATGAACAGCAGACCTGTTAATCCATGCAGGAATCTGACTTTCTCGTGATACGATAAGAAAAATTTTCTCAGCGAAGGGTATGCACTCCTCAATACCACGCAACAAATAGGGCAAAGTTCCCCAATCGCGGTATCGCTTAATTGATTGATTTGTCCCTGCATAGTTAGCATAGTCTGCCTGCCATTCAGGGTCAAGTCCATTGACATATGTTATTATTATGTCCATAAAGTGTTTCTAAGATGCCAGTTCAAAGGATTGGAAAACGATTCTGTACTATATCTAAGCTGAACAAGACGAGAAGACCTAAAGCATTCATGATCGTAGCAAATAAATTATCAAAAAGAAAACACTCGAAAATCCAGAAATGAGGAAATTTAGCGGATAGTAGAACCAGAAGGCAATAGGCCTGCGAATGCGATACATGTTGGTAAGTATGCCAGATGAAGGGAACATCAGCTGTTGCCACATGCGGAATCGGTCGATGCGATGGTCTATGAACACAAATTCCCAGTATGAGGTGATGAGGCGATCTATAGGACTGCGACCGAAGGGCCGGTGGAAACTATTGACGAATCGCAGAACCCGTCTTTCAGAATGAGAAAGATCAAACGCAGAAAACTGCTCCTTCTGTAGCGATTCTTCATGCATAAAGACGCAGTTGATTGTTGCTAGCATCACACGTCGAAAGCCATAGGTCCGTGCCTTTTCACGCAAAACTGCCTGCTGTTCAGGCTTAAAAGTGTTGAAAAGAAGATACAGGTCACGAATCCACTTCCTGTCGGAAAAGGCATGGAAAGCGGCATGTTGAGCCAGAAACAGCCAACGGTCTGTCGCCTCCATGCAATTGTCAGTACATCGATGCAAGGCATCCTCGTTGAAGGAGCCGATGGTTCGCGAGAAAAAATTCTTGGTAACAAAGGCCATATGAATGTCGATATTCACCTTGTTAGGATTACATGATAACAGCACGACCTTTCTTTTTGTTGCCAACACTTTTGGGTACAAGGAGAAGGGAAACGCTAAATGATATTCCTTTTGACATAACCGCTCAACCAATCGGAGACAATCCTTCTCGCATCGACAGAATATGTCAATGTCGCGCACAGGACGATCCAATCTTTCGGAATAGATTGTCTGAAGCAGGTCGATTCCTTTCAGAGGAATAACACTCACTCCAATGTCCGCTGCTTGCTGTTTAATCCATTCGTAATTGTCGAGAACAAGTAATGTACGAGCCAAATCAGCATCGTGGAAAGGATGTGTATTGTCGAAAGGTGTCATTATTGTATAAAAACTGATAAGGATATTATTTCTCCCTAAAATCCGCAGCACTTTAGTTTAACTTTCTTTGTAAATTCCTGGGTAACAAAAAGTTGCCATGGATTTTGTCATGTCAGATTTTTCACTTATCTTAGTGCTGCGTTTCAAGACAAGTAAAAATTATCAAAGACAAGGCAAAGGTAAGCATAAAATCTGAGAAAATCACTCCTTTTGCGTGAATTTTTCATGAGAGAGAGCTTTTTTCCTGTTACGTCGGCTCCGTTATCGCCAAAGTGCTGGGTCTCCGTTGTACGTCATACGACTATCAGTACAGCGAGATTGCGGGTGCGTTGTCAAGCGTCTACATCTGTGGTGGTGGCTGTGTGGAGGATGTGATGAGTCACCTGATGCCCCATCTCTCGCTTCATCCCACTCTGCGCACATGCAGCTCAGACACCATCATGAGGGGGATTTCCCAGCTGTCCACAGCCAACACAGCCTATACCTCCGACACTGGAAAGTGTTACGACTTCAACACGGCCTCGAAGCTGAACAGCCAGCTGGTCAAAGTACTCAAAAACACCGGCAGACACCATGTGCTGAACATCTACACCTGCAACAACTCATATTAAGCCCCTTTTGCAATCAACGACAAGTAAAAATCCGACTTCGCAGGTTACATACAGCATAATCCAAGCGCGAATGACCTCAAATGCTTATTGAGATAAGCTATCCAAATCAATGAAAATACGACTGTCAAAAGTCATTGCGAGACGTAGCCCACAGTTGGAGGCACGGATGACGCTGGAGAGATAATTACGGCGGCTGACACGGCAGAAGGTGGCATCATAGGTCCAGCTGCCACCGCGCATGACATGATGTGTGCCTTCGTCGGGACCGTCGGGATTGGTTTGTGGGGAGGGCTGGTAGTATCCTTGCCAGTCGTAGCACCACTCCCAGAGGTTACCGCTCATATCGTAGAGCCCAAGTTCGTTGGGTTTATTCGAGGCTACGGGGTGTGTCTTGGCATCGGAGTTGGCATCATACCACGCCACTTCGTCCACACGATTGCTGCCCGCGTATTTGTAGCCTTGGCTATGGTTTCCGCCACGGGCCGCGAACTCCCATTCGGCTTCGGTGGGCATTCGGAATTCAAACTGGTTTTCCAGGATCTCGTTGAGGGTGGCGATGAAGTTCTGGCACATGTCCCATTTGACGCAATCCACAGGTAATGTTTTTTTGCCATGAATTAAAGAGGGGTTCTCGTTCATCACGGCTTGCCACAGCGCTTGTGTCACCTCGGTCTGGCAGATGTAAAAAGAGGAGAGGGTGACCGTGTGTACGGGATATTCGTTGTTGTCGGGGTCGTCAAGGCCCTGTTCGTTGGTGGCACCCATCTCGAAAGTGCCGCCTTCCACACGAATCATCGTGAAAGTGGCTCCTCGGACAGTGAAGAGGATGGCGTTGTCGGTGTATTGTACCTCGTAGGGCTTTGGGGGCTCATTGTCATCCTTACACGAAGATAAGGTCACGGCTGCGATGACTGCTGCGAAAAAGATACAGCAACAAACAATACGATGTTTCATAGGGCTAACAGCAATGGACGGTGGAAACGATATGGTATTGCGCCGTGTGCAGCAGCAGGCCGAAGGAAGTCATAAGCACAGATGCACATAGAATAGGAGGACGAGAGTTTGGGGGCCATCAGCTTTTCGGCCAAGGCTACTGGGTCAATGGGAAAGGCGAACTCGGGTCGATAGCCGTTTTGTGGCAACATGGTCACAAAGTCTGTGGTGTGTTTCGTTGGCAGGACGAGCTGGTCGAAGTCCTTGAACTCGCGGTCGAGTGTGTCGGCATAGAAGCTGTGGACGAGGTCGATCCTTTTCAAAGGCATGAGCGTGAAACGTCTACAGGCTTTGGCACAGAGGGCGTCGAAGGTCTTGAGGAGGAGCGTTGCATGCACTTGTTGCTGGAGGTCAGAGGGCGTGGCGTTGTAGGTAATTTCCATGTTCTATATGGAAGGTGTTGGCATCATTGTCGGCGGTGATAGCTGGATCGTGGCTGACGCAGATGACCAGATGGTGGGCGGAGAGGTTGTGCATCACACTATGGATGAGGGCCGAGGAGGCGTAGTCGATGTTGCTGGTCGGCTCGTCGAGGATGATGACGGAGGGACTGCCTGCGAGGGCGCGTATGAGCGCTAGACGTTGTTTTTCGCCGGAGGAGAGCGCGCGGCCTTTGGCACCTATCTTTAGGGAAAGGTCGCCGTTATCGTTCATGAGGTAGTCGAGGGCGAAGTCATGGAGGTAGCGGCGGATGGTGTCCTCATTGATGTCGCGCCCGAGGGTGATGTTGTCGAGGAGGGTGCCTTGGAAAACAAAAGGTTCCTGTTCGACGATGGCGAACTGGGAGAGAAGAGTGGCGGTGGTGTAGTCGCGGATGTCCTTGCCGTTGTAGAGGACGGCTCCTTCCTGTGGGCGGAAGAGACCGAGGATGAGGTTGATGGTGGTGCTCTTGCCGGTGCCGTTGGGACCAGTGAGGACGTTGAGACGCCCTTGTGCGAGCTGTAGGTTGGCATGGCTGAGGATGGGCGCCTGCGCGTCGTAGGCATAGGAGAGGTCGCGGAGGTCTACGGCAGTGATTTGTTCGTTCCATTCGAAGCCTGTGTCCGTAGGCTCTGGCATCTGCAGGACGAGCTGGAGGCGGGAGATGGAGCTCTCGGTGTTGGCCAGCTGCTGGTAGCCGCCGACGAGCTTGAGGATCTCGCCGCGGATGAGGAGAATCATGGCAGGGAAGGAGATGACGATGCCGATGTAGATACTGCCGTGGCCGTCGGCCAGGAAGACAATGAAGAGGATGACGGCGACATAGGTGAGGATCTCCACGAGGATGGATTGTGCGGTGCTGTATAGCTTGTGGCGGCGGCTGACATCGGCAATCTGGTCGAAAGCGGAGGTCATCTTCTGCTGGTAGAAACCCTCAGCGCCATAAACCTGGAAGATACGGTGACCCGAGAGCCATTCGTTGAAATACTGCAGAAGGGAACTTGTGGCATCGAACTGCTCGCGGTGGAACTGCTTTAGACGGCTGCGTAGCAGCAAGCTGATGCTGACAATGACAACCATCATGACCGTGACAACGGCGAGCATTCGGGGTGAGATGACGAGGAGTAGTATGATGGCTGAGACGATGGCCACGGGAGCCTGCAAGAAGGAGCGGTAGACCATAGGGATGAGGCCGCTGGTCATAGAGGTCTCGCGCGTCATACTGAAGGCCGAGCGGCTGTCCAGGTTCTTGGAGATATCTTCGATGGAGAGGGCGATGATCTTGGAGAGGTAGCGCATGCGGATATTGTACTCCACATCGATGATGGCGTAGGTGGTGATGATGCTGATGCCCTTCTGTAGCAGGAGATAGACGAAGAGGAAGAGGATGATATAGATGAAGTTCTCCTTGGTGACGAGGCTGAGGATATCGTGGCCGGCTCCGCTGACGGCGTCCTGGAAGAGGTAGATGGCGAGGGCGGGGAGGATGCCGATGAGGATCTCCAGCACCATCACCACGAAGAGGGGTAGGTGGTAGCGCTCGGCCATCTGCCACGCGAACTTCAGGATGCCCCACTCGCGGAGGAGGCTCTCGAGGGACAGCTTGTCAATGCCGGAAGAGGGATTGGATGATTTGTTGGGTTTCATGTCTGTCTTGTTTGAGGAATCCCGCCCTATGCAGCTTCACGGACGACGGCACATAGCGGTCCAGCAGGCAGTCGTTGCAGAGCGGGAGCGCGGTGTCGCGGTGTCGCCAGTGGAGGGCGCGGAAGCGGCGTGCGGCGGGGTTGTTGAAGACTTGGGTGTAGGTGGCGTCGAGCAGGGAACCCACGACACACTCGCCGGTGTAGTCGAAGCTGCACATCGTGGCATTGCCGTTCCATAGGATGCTGAGGCCTTCGAAGGCGTGGTTGCATCGCTGGCGCTCCTTTGAGAGATGGTTGGTGAGGTTGCCTGTCCATGGCAGACGTGGCCAAGGAAAACGACTGCCGAGAAGGATGCCGTTGAGCTGGGTATAGCGTGTGAAGAGGCGCTGGCAGTGGTCGTAGAGATCGTCGGCGTGGGGGGCGAAGGCGCTGTCGGTGACGATGGTGATGTTGAAGAACCTGTTGTGGCGGGCGAACAGGGCGTTGACGATGTCCAGCTTGTCGAGGGTGTCGCTGTAGCGTGCCCCTACGCGGATGGACTCGTAGTATTGCTGTCCGAGCAGGTCGGCGGAGAAGTTCATGGTGACGTGGCGCAGGGGCAGGATGGCCTTCAGCTTGTCCTCGTCGGCCGCAGTGCAGTTGCTGTAGAGGCTGACGGTGATCTGCCGCTGTGTCAGCTCCTCCACAAAGGTCGGGAGGTTGGGGTTCAGGAACGGCTCGCCATGCATGTGCAGATAGGCGTGCTTGAGGGGGATGTCGAGATGGTCGAGCACGCGGCGGAAGGTCTCCACGCTCATGATTCCCGGCTTGCGCATGGCACTGCGGGCGGCGCCGTGGGGACAGCAGGAGCAGCGCAGGTTGCAGACGCTGGCCGTCTCGATATTGATCTGGTCAGGCAGGTGCGGCTCATAGCCCGGCCGCAGGTATTTGCGGTCCAGCGAGCGGCACCACCGACGGACGATGTCATTTATCCTGCGCATGGCACACCTCCATTTCTGCTGGTTTGTTTATACGACAGGCACGCCCCCTGACAGAGCCGGCGGTGGTACAGGAAGCAGCCTTGGCAGCGCTCAAATAGCGGCTGCGACTGTAACGCGCGGACGGCGGGGCTGAAGACGCTACGGAGCGTGTCCCACGAGAGGTCGTCGGCGAACGGCACGCTGGGCTCATCCACGCCCAGGCAGGGCGAGAAGCGCAGGTCGGTAGATAGCGACAGGTTATGCATTCCGCTGTCCTCGCCGACATTGCAGTAGCTGGCGTTGTAGTCGTGGCGGAGAATGTCGAGGGCCATCTCCTCGGGGAACAGGCACAGCGGCAGGGGCTTGGCGATGGAGACGCGGATATCGCGCTCGCGGCCCTGCTCCCAGACGTAGCGGAGCTGCGGCGTCAGCGCCTGCATCGCCTCGAAGGAGACGAAGCGGTTGCTGCCCGTGTGGCTGGGAATCGTGAGGGCCACGTTGAGGGCTTCGAGGCCGTAGTCCTTGGCCATGCCGAACCATTCGTCGTAGGGCTGCTGCGCCTCGCCGCCATAGACGTTGCCGCGCAGGATGATGTCGATGCCATGCTCGCGACAAAGCTGTAGGTTATGGAGGAACGTAGACAGCAGCGACGGGTTGCGGAAGAGCTCGTCGGTCAGATGCACGTGGAGCTGGCCGATGGCGTCGTGGCAGCTACTCAGCATCGCCTCCGGCAGGGGAACGCTCAGGTTGGTGGCGAAGTACATCTTCAGACCGCGCGCTGCCACCTCACGCATGAGCCAATCCATGTGCTCATACAACAGCGGCTCGCCGCCGCACGGCAGCAGCGACTGCACATGGCAGCGCTCGGCCCACGCCAGGATGCGGAGCATGTCCGTCTGAGAGATGGAGGACCGCTGCAGCTCCTTGGAGAAGCAATAGGGACAATGCAGGTTGCACTGGCCCGTGACGAAGACCATCAGCTGGCGGTGTTCCTCGGGCTGCGGGTAGGCGGCGTTGCGCTGCAAATCGCCTCGCAGGCCGGGGAAATAATACCACAGGGTGTCGATGGCACGTTGGGCTGCGGCACAATCCAACTGCGCGAGATCCTTGTGTATCTCACGCAGGAAGACCGTATGGGACGCTGCCAGCGACAGAAACGTCGTATAACGCTCCGGCGACGCAAAGGGTGGCAACAGGTCATCGTAGCCCTCGCGCAGCGCTGGCATCCATTGCTGGGCAGCGTCGGCCAACTGCTTGGCCAACGCGCCGTCCTCGTGGAAGGCGGCAAAGAAGAGGTCGGCATGTGCTGGGAAGGACATGACGACATCATCGATGGCCGCGTGACGGAAGATGAGGTCGGGGCCAGTCAGCAGTGCTTGTAGTTCATCCTTCGTCATGGTTGCCTAAAATCAGTTGGTAGCAAGGAACAGTTTCACAGATAACGGACAGGGTTGAGACAAAACGAAAGGCATCGGCATTCGTGTTAGCTCTGTTCGTTCGCTTGAGTAGGATGCCAAGCATCTCCCCACCGAGCATTCGCTGGGGCGCGGAATCCACGGCGCCCTCGCCCCGCTGCAGCAGATAGACGGCCTTCAGCGGTGCCGTCAGCGGCGGGCGATGTGGCGACAGGGTGAGGGGATCCATCTGTTGCTTGTGGAGGTGGTCGCCGGCGGCGTAGTGCTTCAGCGGGAATAGCAGGGAACCGGCCATCGCACGCTCGCCGTCGAGATACAGCAGCACCAGGTCATCGCCCATGTAGGCGGCACCCTGGCGAACGTATTTCATGCACAACGTGGATTTCCCTACACCGCTGTTGCCTGTCAGCAGCAGCGCTCCTTCGTCGGTGGCCACGCAGGCGGCGAAGACCAAATAGCAACCGTACTGGCTCCCGATGACATTGAGTAGCATCGATGGGAGACCGTCGGACTGGAGATGCGGCTTGTCGGAATAGACGTAGGTGATGTGCTCTTCCGCGTGGTGCTCTACGCGCCACTCCCCATACTCGGGAATGAAGTAATCCGTATGGCGGTTTGCATCGCGGTAGCAATGGACATTACAGGTTCCGGCAAATAGGGGTCTGACCCCGTGGCGGGCAAAGATCCTATCGAAGACGCGAGCTAGAAAAGACCTGCGGCTGGGTATCCTTCCTGCTACGCCCAGGCATGGTGCTATCCATTGTGGTGCTGCTTTAGACGGAAGATTGTATTTATCTGGCTTACAAACGATAATCCTATGGTGAAATTCTTTGGTTCCCTGCACTTCGTGATAGCGAAATACACGTTTCAATTCCTCCAAGCAGACTGACTCCTCGTCGTCGAAACCGCAGATCTCGATGAAGAGATTTGCAATCTGCATCACAAAAGAAGAGGAGGAATTCATAGGGTTAGCGGTTTTTCAGGAGTGACGTGGTGAGTGAGGAACGGGCACCATAATGAAGCAGGTAGTAGGGTGTCTGCTCGCTGATGGCGTACATGGTGGTGAGCCACTGTTGCCGGTCGTACTGCATCATCATTCCATTGGAGGCTTCCATCAGCTGCTGCAGCAGTTCTGTGGCAGGGCGTGGCTTCACGGAGGACATCGGCAGACCATTCTGTTGTACGGCATATACGGCTTCCAGAGGGGCGGAGAGGCAGTAGTCGGTCTGCAGCTCTGCGGGGACATCGACACTGCTCTTCTCGTCGGCCTTGTCCATATAGAGTTTCGCCTGCAGCAGCAGGGAGCCAACCATGGGCACACCATCCTTCGTGTACAGAAGCACCAGGTCATCGCCCATGAACGAGGCTTTCTGTCGGGCGAGATCTGTGCTTAACGTGGATTTGCCGCTGCCGCTCTTGCCGAGAAACAACGAGGCTTTGTGGTCGATGGCCACGGCAGCGCCGTGGGCCAGGTAGCGGCCGTGGACGGTGGTGATGACGTGAATCAGCAGCGGCATGGCATTGAGCGGATTAGACACCTCGGTGCCCACAGCCTTGTTCTTCCGCTGCGGAGGTTGGTGAAGAATGTGATAGATGGTATGCTCCAACGGGTGGTAGCAAAGCCAGGACAGATCCAGCATCAGACCATAATAGTATTCTTCGCGGGCGCGTGAATAATAACACGAGGCGAGGCCGTTTGTGTTGAGCTTGGAAGGGACGCTGACGCGTCGTCGTCCAAACCTTCGAGCTGGTTTCGCATCGCCGTGGCGTAGAGATTGCCACAGCATCTCAGCATCCTTTGGCATGTGAAAGGATGCTTGTCTTTTCAACACTACGGTACAGTCGCTCTCATCAGTGGTATCAATGAGGTGATATTTGAAGAAACTCTTCAGTTCACAAATATCACGCTCCCGATCACTCTCAAAACGGACAATGATATCAGACAGCTGTACATGCGCTGAATATGCTACCATGGTGAATCAATGGTAGTAATACAGTGTAGTGTAGTAGAGCTTGGTGTACAGTGTGGTATAGTAGAGCTTGGTGTACAGTGTGGTGTAGTACAGCTTACTACCTTGCACAAGGTTCATGGAAGCGTGTTTGACAGTCTCCGGCTGTGCATAGCACTTTTTGTTTACGGGTTTCATTGTTGTTATTGTTATAGATTATAGATGATGCAGCAACGGGTGCTGCGAGTTAAGCGATGAGTTTCATTTCCTGCCACTGGGCAAGTTGGCTGTCGATATCTTTTCGCACCTTGGCGGCATCGATAATGTCGTATTCCTCCATGATTTGTGCCACAATGTCTTCGATGGCCTTGTCCTCACTGAGAGCAACCCAGATGGTGCTGGCAACCTCGTTGAAAGTGTAGTAGTCACCATTATTGGTGTCAACGGCAACCACGCGGTCACTCAATTGTTTCCAAGAGATATTGTTAAGTACTTTCATAATAAAATCCAATTTAACTTCCTTATTTAAGACAGGTTCACATTTTTGCAATTAATCAGGTTCTTGGCCAGACAACCGGCATTGCAGGACATGGAGTTGTGCAGGTTGCAGGTGGCACATTCGATACGGCGTCCTAGCTTACGATAGGGGGCAAAGCGTTGCTCAAACCAGATGCAGGCATCGTTGTAGCAGTCGAACTCCGTGTAATGCTTGGAGCCTAAAGTGGCCAAGGGAAGGCAGTAGATGACATCGCCCTCGGGAGTGATGTCGAGACGGCTCTGGCATCCCGACTGTAGCTGTGAGCCGCAGCGCCATAAAATGCCCAACTGCTCATCGGTGAAAGCGCAGGTGGGGATTCCACATTCGTAGTCGAGGTGAATATCGAATTTAGCGGCTTCGAGTGCCAGACGTGTCACCTTGGCGGCCACGACGGTGTATTCATCGTCGTCGAGAGCCACATTGGTCTGGTTGTATGTTGGGAGCAGGAAACCTACCTTGATGTTGTTGTTCAGATGGTACTTTTGGGTGTATTCCAGAGCCCACATATTGTCATCCTTATCGGGCATGATATTGAAGGTCAGGCAGGCGCGTTCTCTCAGAAGCTCAAGGGCGGCTGTGATGTTTTTGCGCTGTGCAGTATTCCAGTGGGCGGGATCGTTCACATTAACAACCCAGTTCACCGGCAGATGGGCTATCTTCGAAGCTAACTCTACGGCACCTGGCGTGGCAAGATTGGAGAAGATGAGGATGTTCATGTCTTCTTCCAACAGGCGTGCCACCATCCAATCGATGTCTGGGTTCAGCGTGGGCTCGCCGCCCATGAGGTGGAAGATGCGGTCGGAGGGACCTTCCTTCACCCAATCGACAATGCCGTTGAAGCAGTCACGCGTCATCAGCTGGCGCGGACTCTTGGGAAACATGATATCTTTTCCGAAACAATAACTGCATTTGTAGTTGCAGTAATTTGTCAGCATGAGATTCGGCATTTTTTTCTATTATTTGATTGATTTGAAACTGCGGCAGCCGCCTTGGCAAAGACCGCATGCGAGGAATTTACAGTCTTTACATTTTGGACGTACGCCATACTCGCTACCTATTTCTTTGGCTACTTGTTCGTGCAGCAGTCTGGTGAGGTTCTCCTCGTTGTCGGCATCCAATGCATTGACATAGCCGAGTTGGAACAGCGGAAAGCAGTTCCAGGCTTGCAGACCGGGACCGATATCGATGGCTGCACCGCAGACAAACTCCATCTGTGTACCCTGACGCAGCAGGTGGCCGCGTTGCTCGTCGTTGAACATACAGGCTTGGAAGCCACAGTCCATGTTCATGCTGATCTGCCGCGCTGCGGCCTGATCGACGCATCGGATGAAGTACTCGCCGGCTTTCTTGTATTCGTTGGGCATGATATACTTATTACCACCCTGATAGATAGGCAAGGCAATGCCTGTCCGAATTGATCGGCTCAAATGATATTTGTCAATCATGTCGAACAAGAAAGTTGGGTCAGCATTTAGGTCGAAAATGGTGAACGAAAGGGCAATCACCTCGTGAAATTTCTCGAAGAAATGTTCAAGGTTCTGGAATTGATCCTCTTTGTAGGTAGAACGTTCTCCGACATTAACGACAAAATTCACGTAGTCCATCGTGGCAGGAAATACCTCCACTTCCTTTGGCATCGGATCGGTTGCACTGGTGAAGATCTTACACATAATATGTCGCTCATGCAGCAACTGGATTACCTCTGCGAGGTGTGGGTATAGGAATGGTTCTCCGCCCAGCAGTCCAATTGTATGGAAGTCATTGTGATAATGATCTAACAGCCTAATGATGTCCTCCATCGTCAGGATTTCGTCGCGGTTCTTCCTTTGTGCCAAAACTTTGCGTGCAAAACAAAAAGGACAACCCCGATAACAATGGTGTGTTAAATATAAATTTGCCATAATAGGTGTCTTGTATCCTTTTTAACCTTTGTTCTTATAAAGTGGGTATATTTAGTAGAAATCCAATAACGATATTTTTTACTCTCGCCGATTTTAATCATCGTATGTGGGCGATAAGCTGGTGTCAGAAACAAATCTTTGTCATCACAAGTCACCCACGCATGTCCGCGTTGACGAATATCATTCCCTAGTACTTGATGTATTATATTAATTTTAAAGTCTCCTTTCAAATGCAATAGCTTGCAAAATGTATATACAAATTCTGATGCAATTCGACATCGTCCCCAATGTCCGTTTTTGTTCTTTTTTTTCACATTGCCCAAATACTTTTGCGTTGTTATCTAAAGTATGTTAAAAAAACTTCGCATAAATTTTTCAGCATAGAAAATCCTCCGTTAGACAAACGCTTTGAGTTAGAAATAATGTGGTAGGTGTTTTTTCTTAACTTCATCATTCGTTCCGAAATTTGTTTCCTTATTATATCAAGTGTCTAATATCAAAAAGGGAAATAAATACGCCAGGAATGATGAAGACTCTATTTTCTTAAAGGGTAATATTTATTTGATATAATTTTTATTAGAATTTTAACGCAAATATACAGAGTTAATGTTAAATCCCCAACCCCTCCCCGTGTTTTTATAAAAAAATAACACTCTTGGCCGGCATATCTTAATAAGCATTAACGGAATTAGGTGTCAAAATAAAGTTGCTTATCATCGTCCATTTCTTCCTCCACGATGAGAGGTATAACCCAAATCGGTCATTAGGAAGGCTTTTTTTCGTGGTTGTTTTCGCAATTGTTTGATGACAAAGCTTTTGTGAATTGAGTTTCCCAATGACTACTATAATATAAGAAATCTATCTTTTCAAACAACTTGTTTTCAGTCCATTACAGGCTTGAACACGGATTATTGCACTTTTAATGACCAATTTGGGATTATCCATTTACACTTCATGCTTTCGTTTTTTTATGTACCCCTCTTTCAGCCCAGTCACCTCTATCAAGGTTTCTGTACCCAATGGCCTCGCCAATATGCATCGGCTGCACTTGCTCGCTGCCTGCGAGGTCGGCGATGGTGTGGGCGACTTTGAGGATGCGGCTGTTGGCACGGGCTGTATCTCGCAGTGGATGTCTATACATGCGATGACTTTAGTGGTCGTAAATTTTGTGTATCTGTTCAAGTAATGCAATATACCTGTACCATGGCACGTGGATTTGAAAGCTTCCGAAACTTCAGTCTTTTAGCTAAAGCTTCTTGAAGAGCTTTGGCACAAATTCTTTGAGGCTGCGGCGCCAGGTGAGCCATTCGTGATCCAGGCCCGTGGCCTCGAAGTACTGTGCAGGGATGCCCATCCCATTCAGCTCCTTAACCGTCTGCCTGGCGTTTATCGAGCGGTCGAGACCCTCTGTGCCGCAGGTCATGAAGAGCAGATGAATCTTCTTGTTGAAATCTTCCGAACGGGCAAAGGCACCATCGTAGGCTGTCTTCACGTCTATGCCGAAGATGGCTCCGCTGAATGTACCCATCCATGCGAACAGGTCCATGTTGTTCATCACGAGGTCGAAGGTCTGGTGTCCGCCCCACGAGAGGCCGGCCATTGCGCGGTGCTCGCGGTCGGAAAGCGTGCGGAAGTGGCTGTCGATGTAGGGGATGAGGTCGCCCGTCATCACCTTGTAGAACGAGTTGCCGTACGCGCTTCGGTCGCCTCCCCGGAAGGGAGCCTTGATGTCGCCGCTCTCCATCACGACAATCATCGGCACCGCCTCGCCTTTCGCAATCAGGTTATCCATGATGTGTTGCATCCTGCCTTGCTTGCTCCAGCCCGTCTCGTCCTCGCCCATGCCGTGCTGCAGGTACAGGACGGGGTACTTCTTCTTGCCCTTTTCGTACTCGGCAGGCGTATAGACCATCGCGTGCCGCCACTCGTTCGTGCTCTTCGCAAAGTAGTAGATGCTACGCACCTGCCCGTGAGGGATGCCCTCGTGCGGACGGTAGTAGTCGCCTTCCTCGCCTTTGGGAATCTCTATGCCGCCCGACTCGCGACAGCATCCGAAGAAGGTCTCGGTGGCCGGGTCAACGAAGCGGATGCCGTCAACCTCCATGAAGTAGTAGTGGAAGCCCTGGACCAACGGGTCGGTCACAGCCATGAAGCCGCCCTTGCCGTCGGGCTGCATATCGTATTTCTTGTTACAGATGTCCACGACGACCTTGCGAGCCTGAGGCGCTTGGATGCGGAAGTAGGCGCGCCCCTCCTTGTCCACCTTCGGGAAGTCGTTGCCCGGCACGGTCGTCTCGGCAATGACGGCATCTGCCGGAACCTCAATCGTATTACTAAATTGTAAATTAGCAGGTCGTTTCGGCTCGAAGCCTAAGTGACGTGCCACAGCCTCTCCGTAGCGGCAGCCCAGCTCGCGATAACCGGCAGCGTCGAAGTGCAGGCGGTCTGGCCCGTTCGTGCAATCGTCCGAGGATATCACTTGAGCCGTGTGCAAGGTCTTGGGCAGCTCGTCGATTTGCTTCTTGCAGCCGATGCAGACACCCTCGCCGCCTGCTTGAACGATGTTGCCCGCATAGAGGTTCACCTCCTCGGGCTTCAGGTTGAGGTCGCTGCAAAGCGCATCATAGACCTGCTGCACCTTCTTTGCCCAGTCAGGGTCGCCCGTGTTCGACTCGCCTTGATGCATCAGGATGCCCTTGATGACACCGTCCTGCTGGGCCTTCTTCGCCAACGTCACCAACCGCTCGTAGGGGCTGTTGCCGTACGCCTCGAGCATTCCTTTCATCCAGCCCGGAGCCTCGTTCTTCCTGTAATCTTCTATCTTGTCCTGCATGAAACCCTCAATCTTGATGCCTCCGATGGCCACATGAATCACGCCAATCCTGATGTCCTCGGGCAGCGAAGCCACAAGCGTCCTGCCGAACCAGTCGGCTGGCGTCAGTCCTGTGTTGGGTCGGCAGAGCGGCGGCACGGCCTCGCACCACTCGCCCATCTTGCGACCGCGCTGAGGGTCATCGACGGCAGGCATCAGCAGGAATCGCGGCCCAGGGCTTTCAAGGTCCACAGCCTCGGCCTTTGCAGCACCCTCCATGTTTGACTGTCCGAAGCAGAGGAAGATGTAGAAATTGGGGTCAAAGGCAGCCTGCACCTGCATCAAATGCAAGACCGCGAACAACAGGAAAAGTGTCTTTTTCATATCTCGTTGGTTGTTTAGTCGTTTGGTTGTTTATCTCTATTTAACTCCATCTTATAACTCCCAAAACTTAAATTATATTCCCCTCTCAGCCCAATCACTTCTGTCGAGGTTGCGGTAGCCAATGGCTTCGCCAATATGCTGGCTCTGGATTTTTTCGCTGCCTGCGAGGTCGGCGATGGTACGGGCGACTTTTAGGATGCGGCTGTAGGCACGGGCTGAGAGCTTGAGGCGCTCCATTGCCATGCGAAGCAAGTCCATTGATGCAGCATCGGGTTCTGCAAACTGATGGAGCATCTTCTCTGACATCTGGGCATTGCAGTGAACAGCCCCCTCCCGTCCTCCCCCGAGGGGGAGGTGAGCAAAACGCTCCTCCTGAATCTTCCGCGCCTTAATAACTCTTTCTCGTATGACAGCACTCGGCTCGCCCGGCTGCATCTGCGAGAGCTGGGCGAAGGGCACGGGCTGTATCTCGCAGTGGATGTCGATGCGGTCGAGTAGGGGGCCGGATATCTTGTTCAGGTACTTTACAATCTGTCCGGGCGTGCAGCAGCAGTGCTTGTCCGGGTGATTGTAGTAGCCGCAGGGGCAGGGGTTCATCGAGGCAATGAACATAAAGGAACAAGGGTAGGTGATGGCGTACTTGGCACGCGAAATGTTGATGACGCGGTCTTCAAGCGGCTGGCGCAACACTTCGAGAACGGATCGCTGGAACTCTGGCAACTCATCGGCAAAAAGCACACCATTGTGTGCCAGGCTGATTTCGCCGGGCTGAGGGTTGGCACCTCCGCCAACAAGTGCCACTTGCGAGATGGTGTGGTGCGGCGCACGGAAGGGACGCTGGGCGATGAGCGAGCAGTTGTTCTTCAGCTTGCCTGCCACGGAGTGAATTTGCGTCGTCTCCAAGCTTTCGCGAAGCGACAGGGGTGGCAGGATGCTCGGCAGCCGCTTTGCCAACATGCTTTTGCCGCTGCCCGGCGGACCAATCATTATAATGACTTGAACTTTATTGTACGTCCGTGAATGACTACGAAATCTCCATCTCGACATTTTACAATGCCGTAAAGGTTTCATTACCAAACACTTTGAATTGTACATACTTTCCTAACTGTTTATAGTTCAAGTCATTTACGACTATATAAATAACGGATTTTTGACGTTTTTATTGTCCTTAACCTATACCTTATATTATTATAAATTCAAACAAAAAAACCGTATAATCGTTATTGACTATACGGTTAATGAAACACATTATACAATTATTAGACCTTTACATTGATTGGTTCTTTATCTGTTTGTATGGGTTTATCATTGTTTGGTTTGGTTTTATCATCATTTGTGTCTTTTAATCTCTCTACAATAGATTTCATTATTTGATTGTCATATTTGACACCTTCTTTAATTGCCTGTCTAAGTCGTTTCATATATATACTATGATATTTTTTAGAATCATTACTATTCTGTTATATTCAAGACTTAATATGAAAAGAGAGTACATAAATTATAATATAAAAAGATAATATCACATACAAGTCCCAAATATAACAGTTAGTAATGTTTACCATATTTTTTTAAAAAAAATATATTTTTTTTGGTGTTAAATCATCAACACATCGTACTTCATAATCATATAAATCAAGAAAATCATATTTTTCTGGGTATTTAATATGATTCATTGTTTTTAAGTCTTTTCTTATCCTGTTTCTGTTTCTTTCATTTATACCAAATTCTTCCTCAAAAAAAGTTGAGTTATCCAGAATAACAGACATGAACAAGAATGTTATATTATAAGATACTATTGATATTAAATCTTCATCAATGTTATTTTCTTCAAGATAGTCTTTATCACAGTCTTCTAATTGTGACATAACATTGATACATAGACCGTAATACGTATCTTTTACACAACGACCTTTTTTACTTATGATTTTATCTATATCATTTTTTGTCATTATACTAATTAAACATCTATTTGTTATGTGTCTCATCTATATAATAATATAGAATCTACCACACTAATGTTTCAACAAATAGTGTGGTAGATTGAGTAATTTTTTACTTTATTTTTTCACTTTTCATCATCTCTTTTCTCCAATTCTGACCATATTTATTTCTGACCATCGTATAGAATTTTCCAAACCCTTCATCTTCTGTTTTACACTGTTCAAATCGTTTCCAATTCTTCTCAACATCATCATATCCTTTATAACCACTTGAAACTTCTGACAACCTGTGAAACATCATCCTACCATCTTCACCAAATGTTTTCAGATACTTACCGACCGTTGCCCATTCTGCCCAGTGTTCACCCGTATCATACCCTTTACTTATAAGATAGTCAATAGTCCGACTTAAATAATTGAGTTGTTCATTGTGTGTATTATACCTTATCTTTGATACACGTCTTTGTGTGTTTTTAAGTTCCATTCTTTTCTCATTGATTTGTTCCTCACTGACTTCATCAAACACTTCTATCTCACAATCCTGTTTAATTAATATGTTCTCGTCATAACTACAAAACCTTATTCGTGTTATGTCCTTACAATGTTTGTCGATATTGATACCAAACTTTTTTAACTTGTAATACATAGATGTATAGTATATGTCAATGTCTTTTGTGTCTGGTATAGGAACAATGAAATAAAATCCCTTACCTCTACAACTCAAACATACACAATAAACAAAGTCCAATTTAAATATCTGTTGTTTGATATACTCAATATCATACTTTGAGAACAAGACTTTATTATCTTCTTCATCCACATCTATACACATTAAGTTATTATGTTTGATGATGTTATTTGATGTCCTATACTCTCCGAACAACGCAGATATAGTCACACCACAAAGATTACTCATCTTATACTCTTTTTGTCGTTGTTCGTCACTGATTTCTCGTAATTCTAAAACAGTATCTTTACAATAGTTTTGTAGTGATATTAGAAAGTCTTTTAATCTAACTATATCACTATACTTTGTTGTTTTTGCATTTTTGTAAACACCTATCATGGTGTTTTCAATCTCTGTATTTGTTATTTTCATTTCTTCTTTTGATTATATATTTAAAGTCATTTTAGTAGTTGTAGTTTGTAACCATGTAACCAATGTAACCGCAATTTCATATGTCGATATATAATACATATTCTTATATAAGATTAATATTTTATTTAATAACATACATTTTCTTGGTTACATGGTTACAACTACTACAACATAGTATATACCAGCAAGTTAAGTGTAACCGAAAACTGGTTACGTAACCAGTTACACCTAACTTTTTGGAGTGTTTGAACGTATTATAACCAATTAAACTCATTCGTATTCAGTTACAATTACAAATTTTGGTTACAATTCTGTCTCTCAAATCCCTTACATGTAAAACCATTATAACGAATAGTTTTATATTTCCACTCGTCACCCAGACCCATATCAATATATGACCCTGTACGTTCTTCATGATAAACAGATTTCAACACATACTTCACATAAGAGAATGGAATCTTTACAATCTTACTTTTCACGTTACTATCATAATCCTTACTCTCTGTATATTGTTGATAAAAGTCCATTTCAGATTTGAACTCACCTTTACTGTTTAGATGATATGTCCTTTCTAACATGTTATTGACATAATCTATTACCACATCATCATTAAAAGTCTTAAACTCTCTCATTGTATTTGAAAAAGTGTCCTGTAATTCTTGTGGAATATCTAAATACATGTTTGGATCATGTTTATAGTAGTACATCGACTCTGACCATAATTGGTCTATGTATTCTTTTGTCAGTACATCAAATATACGACCATCCTTACATGTCTTATTACACTT
>JAFXVN010000068.1 GCA_017524545.1 Bacteroidaceae bacterium | reverse complement strand
TTCTTCACCTCTGCCTCTATCTCCTCTTGGGAAAGTTGTTTCGGCAAATAACTCTCAAGTACCTCCACCTGTGCCAACTCTGCATCAGCCAGGTCTTGACGCCCTGCTTGTGTGTAGGTCGTTGCAGTTTCCCTGCCCTGTTTGGCCAGTTTTGAGATAATCTTCAATGCTTCAGCATCAGCCAATGTGTCGTTGGCTCCTGGAGCTGTTTTTGCTTCCAGAAATACTTTCTTAATGTTGCGAAGCGTATCCAAACGCACCTTGTCGCGAGCCTTCATTGCGGACTTGATGTCCTCGCTAATCTGATCGAATAAAGTCATAATGCTATAGTTTAAATCTTAACATGATGCAAAGATACAGCTTTTTTTCTTAACAATCCCTTTTTATGTAAAGTCTTAGACTTTTTTAGCGATTGCACTCACGCGAACATTATTATAAAAAGTGGCGCAGCAGATTAAACTGTGCCCGCCAACATCTTCTCTTTCTCAGTCATTGCTTCACGGCTTTTGGAGTCCAGCTCTTGAAGAAACGCAGAACTTTCTTCTGGTCATAGCCTTGCCCATCTTCCAAGAAACTCGAATCTTGAATATGGATAACCCTACCTCGTTATAGACCTTTTTCAATGCTGTCTGAGCATTTAACGTCAGAGCAAAGACCATGGCCAACATTGATAGGATAATCGTTCTTTTCATTCTTTCATCTTTCTATTCTCGATTTTGCCGACAAAATTACACAAATACGCATTTTTCGTCAATGGGCAATATATTCCCTTCAACTTCTAAGTATTTTTGAAGATATAAGAACCACCCGCTCTGGCAATTAAATTTCTATTGCTTCAATCAAAAAACATGCATACTTATTTATTTTTCTGAAAGAATTCTTGCCTATTACACAAATAATGAGTACTTTTGCAGCGCATTTCAGGTGATGCCTTTGGCTGAGCAGCCAAAAGGCAGAGAGGGAATCGGGCGAAAATCCCGAACAGTACCCGCTACTGTAGATGCCCTTTTACAAAAGTGTGCCAAAGAAAGCCACTGTCAAAAAAAACAAGTTTGATGGGAAGGCGCACACTTCAGGGCAAAGTCAGGAAACCTGCCTGAGAATGCAGAAACGTTGAAACGTTAAAAATAAAACCAAGCCTGCTACGGGATTATAGCAGAGGAAAATGCTTTGAAAAAGATGAAGCTTTTACAAGCTACACAGCTCGCTTTGATGTCGAGCCTGTTTTGCTGCACCAACTTGTTCGCCCAAAAGGCGACACCAGACAGCACTATGCGTAACCGCGAACTGACTCAGGTCGTCGTGACGGGCACTGGCACGCACAACAGGGCGCAGAATGCCGTCGTCCCTGTTCAGGTTATCACTTCCGAGGAACTCCAGAGGATGCACGTCACAAGCCTGGAGGATGCTTTGAAGCAACTGACTTCGAGCGTCACCACGATGACCAACGGCATGGGTACTACCATGATGATGAACGGCCTGAACGAGGACTATATCCTGATACTGGAGAACGGCAAGCGTCTGACAGGCGACGACCGCTATACGCGCATCAACATGGCTAACGTGAAGCGTATTGAGGTACTTTCTGGCGCAAGTTCGGCTTTGTACGGTAGCGAGGCAATAGGCGGGGTTATCAACATTATCACAAAAGACCCATCCCGACCTTCCCTTGAAGGGAAGGAGACAGGGCAGGGAGTCTCCCCTTTAAGGGGAGATATAGAGGGGTCCACATCCTATACCAGCAAAGGTCGCTTCGCTGAAAGCATCGCAGCAAATATCGAGAAGGGAAGGCTGAGCAGCAGCTCTTCTTTCCAACACCTTCAGGCAAACAACTGGCAGGTGAACCCGACAGAGGAAGTCATGGGCAGGCTGATGCCTACGGGCAGGGTGATGAGTCAGGGCTACCACAGCAACCAGTTGAACCAGCGCTTCACTTGGGATGTGGGCAAGGGCGTAACAGTCTATCTGAAAGGCAGTTTCTACGATTACCATACCGACCGTCCGCAGATGGCAAGCTACTACAAGAGTTCCACGAAGAAGAATAAGGCAGGCGGCAAGGATACAATCTACACGGAAACGAAAGCCTATAGCTACGACCTTCACCGCCAGGACTATATGTACGGACTTGGAGCCACTTGGAAGGTCAGCAGCAAGACATACCTCGAAGCAGACTTCTACAGCGACAACCTGATGAGCGAGCGAGACTCCTTTGATACTGTCCGACCAGGCGGCACACAACTCACCAAACGTACGCATTATTATAATGGTACACTGAAAGGCATCTTCCGTCTGGGCAGTTGGAACAAGCTGTCGGCAGGCGCAGAGTATGTTCACGAGACTTACGAGAGCTATAATTTCGCTTTCCGCACAATGTACACGCTCTCCCTTTTTGCCCAAGACGAGATACGCATCTTGAAGAACCTGCAAGGTGTCTTGGGGCTTCGCTACATCCATAACCGTTACTTTGGCAGCTATGCCACACCAAGTGCTGCTCTGATGTACAGCCCCGGCAAGTTCCGCTTCCGTGCAGGGTATAGTGCTGGCTATCGCACGCCTACCTTGCTGCAGATGTACTATGAGAACGACGAGACGAAGAACATCACTATCGGCAATCAGGACTTGAAACCCGAGAAGAGCAACTACTATAATGTAAGCGCCGAATACAACAACAGGTGGCTGAGCCTAAAGGTCGGTGGCTTCATCAACGATGTGCGTGATATGATATCCTATCGCGTACTGACCGATGCTGAGGTAGCAGCTATCGGCTTGGACACAAAGTATTCTACTGCCACGAAATACCAACAACGGGACAACATAGACAAAGCGAAGGTTAAGGGACTCCACCTGGGTGCCACTTTCTATCTGCCACAAAACATACGCTTGGGTGGAGCCTATACCTTTACCGATACAGAGGCCGAGACGATAGAACTGAATACTAAGACGCAGCAGTACGAGTCCACCACGGAACCGACTGACCGTAGCGTGAAGCACACGGGGCGCGTATTTGCGGGATGGGAACATACTTGGGGAAACTATCGGCTCAACATCGACCTGAACGGCCATCTGCAAGGCCGCCGCTGGAGCACCAGCTATGGATGGGCACCAAGCTTCACGCAGTTCGACCTCCATACGACCCATACGTTCTATCTGAAGAACGTGGAACTGATTCCCGGCCTTGGCATAGAGAACATCTTCAATAAACGCGACACACGTCCCTGGAACAGCAACTTCTCCACGTTGCACCCGGGTCGCTGCGTCTTCGTCTCGTTCAAATTAAGAGTTAAGAATTAAGAAAGAAGAATTTAGAATGCCTTTGCGCTATACATTATTAAATATTATACTCTGCTTCCCATTGCTGCTTTTGGGGCAGACCGACGAGAAAGAGATAGCGATGAAGGAAGTTGTTGTCACAGCTACCGGAACTCAGCATACGCTCAAGGATGTGCCCGTGCAAACAGAAGTCATTAGTCGCAAGATGTTGGACAGCTTTGGCGGCAAGAGCATAGAAGAGATACTTGGTTCACTGACAGCATCCTTTGCCTTCAACGAAGGCGATATGGGAAGCCAGATGCAGTTGAACGGACTTGGCAATAACTATATTCTGATTCTCATAGACGGCAAGCGCATCCATGGCGACGTGGGCGGCGAGAACGACCTGAGCCTCGTTGACCCTCGGAACATTGAGAAGATAGAGATTGTAAAAGGAGCATCCAGTGCCCTGTATGGTTCGGATGCCATTGCAGGCGTGATAAACATTATCACCAAGAAGCACGATGAAGGTCTGCTCGTGGAGAACACTACCACCGTTGGCAGCTATGGCGACGTGCGCCAGCACAATGGTTTAGCTATTAGCTATGGCAAGTTGTCGAGCTACACGAATTTTCACCTGCAACGCACTGACGGTTGGCAAAACACGTCAAAGGAACATACCTCTTCTTTCGAGCCCCCCATCACCGACTCGCGCAGCATGACTGCCAACCCAAAGACCAATTGGAAAATTGCCGAACGAGTGACCTTTCAGCTCTCTCCCAATATAGAACTCTACGGAGAAGGCAGCTACCATAAGCGTGGCATTTTCCGTCCCCAAGGGAAGTATCCTAAGTACGACGTAACATATTATGACATGCGTTACCAGAATGCTTTGGTAGCCTTTGGTGGCAAATGGAAGATGGGAAAGAACCTGCTGACGCTGGATGCCGACTGGAACAAACATGCCTATTTCCATGAATTTACATCCATTGCCACTACAGAAGGAATAGACAAAAACGGCAACTTCGTACTCGATTCCCCTTATTTCCCTGGACAGCGCATCCTGCAAAGCGACCAGCAACGCTTCACCGCTCACCTGAAAGGCGTGTTCCACCTTCCTCACAGGCATCTGCTGAGTGCCGGAATGGAGTACCGCTATGATTGGCTAAATGCGCCTACCAGCATTGAGGGACGTGAAGCCAACGACAATACGGAAGCCTTGTATGCGCAAGACGAGTGGCAAGCCAGTTTGAGCAAGTCTGTAGGGTTACACTTGAACGGAGGTTTGCGTCTGATTCGCAACCAGCAGTTTGGCTGGCACCTTTCGCCCAAAGTGTCCTCAATGCTGAGTTGGCACGACCTTCGCATCCGTGCCACTTGGAGCCAAGGCTTCAAGACACCTACGCTGAAGGAACAGCGTTACCGCTATGTGCGCGAAATGACACAGATAATCCTCTTCCTTGGCAATCGAGACCTCAAACCACAGAAGAGCAACTACTTCTCTTTAGGCGCAGAATATACCATCGCCAATCTGACACTCTCAGTCACAGGATATTACAACCGTTTGGGCGACATGATAGCACTGGTTACTATCCCTCGTTCTGAGGCTCCTGCGCAATATCAGAAGCAATATGGCGAGACGTTGAACAAGGTGCGCCAGTATAATAACATGGAACGCGCGAAGACATACGGTGTGGATGCCTCTGTCCGCTATGTGCATCGCGAATGGACCTTCGGCGCGGGTTACAGCTATTTGGACACGCAGGCGGATGTTTACAACGAGACGACACACAGCCTTGACAAAGTCATCATCGACGGCATGGCCCACCATAAGGGAAATGTCTATGTGACATGGAACCATCGCTTCTGCAAGCGTTATGCCTTGGGCGCAGGACTCTACGGACGCATGTCCTCCAAACGCTTCTACCAAATCAATGGCGACGGAAAGGGCTACCAGATATGGCGTCTGTCAACGACCCATGACTTGGGGGCATCGGGGAAACTCGCGTGGCAGCTGGAAGCAGGCATAGACAACATCTTCAACTATGTGGACCGCACCGATCATGGTCTGCATCTGGGTACAACCACTCCCGGCACCACTGTATATGGTACGCTGACAATCCGATTCCGACATGGAAAGAATCTTAAAAACAATTATAAGTCTAACCTTAAAATCAATGAAAATGAAGAAGATTAGTTTTTTCATGCTGGCATCCATGACGATGCTGGCCAGCGCAAGTTTCACATCTTGTAGCAGTGATAGTGACGATACAACTGCTAACGAGCAGGTGTATCAAGACATCGTACTGCAAACCGTCCAAAGTCAGAAAGTGAGCGACAAGGCTATCTTGCTGGTGGCTTTCGGCTCCACATGGCCCGAAGCCTTTAAGGATTTTGACAACACAGTAGAGGCTTACAAACAACAATTCCCCGGCTACGATGTTTTCCTTTCGTTCTCTTCCGCAATCTGCCGCAACCGTGCAGCAGCAGGTGAACATGCAGAGGATTTGGGCGCAGAGAAGCGCAACTACTATGCTCCCGAGCGTTGGCTGAACGCTTTTGGTAAAGTGGAGTATGCTGACATTACCGTGCAGTCTTTGCAGGTCATTCCTGGTGAGGAATACGGTCGTGTGGTCAATGCGCTGAAGGACTTTGCCAACAATGGTAACAACGACCTCAGAAACGAGTACCTGAAGAACGTGAAGATTCACCTCGGCACTCCGCTGATGGCTACAGGCAAGGATGATCCCACTGCCGGTGAGACCGATGTGACTAAGTTAGCAGACGAGTTGCACACAATCTATGGTGCAAAGGTTGCTGAAGGTGCTATGCTTTTCATGGGTCATGGCAACCCCGACGAATACGACACCTATAGTGCCAATGTCCGTTACGAACAGTTGGAGAAGGCTTTGCAGCAGAAGAACACCCGCTACTTTGTTGGCACTGTTGACATGATGAACAACTTCAAGACCAATGTAAAGGGTCGTATGCAGGGTGCAGGTTATACGTCGGGCAAAGTGTTCTGTGCTCCGCTGATGTCTATCGCTGGCGACCATGCCAACAACGACATGGCTGGCGATGACGATGCTTGGGAACTGAACGACGAGGGCGAGTACGAGGAGACTAGCTGGAAGGTTTATTTCAGTGGTAGCGGCTACGATTGCTCGAACGAGACCATGATTGTGAAGGGTCTGCTGTCTTATCCTGCCATCCGTCAACTGTGGATTAACCACACCAAGGATGCCATGCAGGAAGACCTCGACTGGTTCCACTCTAACGATGGCACAGAGTAAAACAATCTCTTTCCTCATATCAGCACCCACCAGCGGCTTGGGCAAAACAACAATTGCCCGAGGGCTGATGGGCTTGCTTGTTAAGAAGGGATATACGGTACAGCCCTTCAAATGTGGCCCTGACTATATCGACACGAAGTTCCACGAAGCCGTGTGCGGTCGTCCGAGTATCAACCTCGACACCTTCATGGCTTCGCCTGAACATGTGCGGGAGCTATTTGCCCGGTATGGAGCCGATGCTGACGTGTGTATCGTAGAGGGCATGATGGGGCTCTTCGACGGTTACGACCGCGAGCGCGGTTCGTCCTACGAGATTGCCCGTGTACTCAACATTCCTGTCGTGTTGGTGGTCGATGCAAAGAGCGCAGCTTACTCAATGGCGGCACTATTATCCGGCTTCATCAACTTCAGGAAAGACATACGCTTCGCTGGCGTGATTTTCAATAAAGTAGGGTCGGACAAGCATTCCCAGATGCTTCGTCAGGTTTGTGAGGATTTAGGTATTGAGTGTTTGGGGTGTCTGCCAAAAGATGCATCTCTCGAACAAGGCTCACGCTATTTGGGACTTGACTTCTCAAACATTTCACAATTGGACAAATGGACAATTGAACAATTGGGCAAATGGATTATTCCACAACTGGACAAATGTACGATTAAATTGTCAAATCGTCAAATCGTCAAATCGTCAAATACGAAGGTTTTGATAGCTCGTAATCGCGAGTCATTCTCGTTTCTCTATCAGGAGACGATTGACAGCTTGGGCGATGTTGCATTCTTCGACCCAGAGCAGGATGTGCCTGGGTTGAATAGCATTGACTTGCTCTATCTTCCTGGCGGCTATCCTGAAAAGCATTTGGAAGCATTGGTAAGCAACGAAGCCTGTCGTAAGCTGGTCAGGGAGTTTGCCGAATGTGGTGGTCGCATCGTAGCCGAATGTGGTGGCATGATGTACCTTTGTCAGAGTATCATTACAGATGACGGCGAGTTTCCTATGTGTGGTGTCCTGCCCTATAAGATTACAGCTCGCAGGGCAGACCGCAAACTCTCGCTGGGCTATCGTCGCTTCGTCCTTGACGAAAAGGAGTATCGAGGACATGAGTTCCACTATACGCAATTCTTGGGCAAAGTTCCTAAAAGCATTGTTCAGGTCTATGATGCCAAAGGGAATCCAGTACCAACACCTGTCTTCAAATATAAAAACGTATTGGCGAGCTACACGCACCTCTATCAGTTATGAAACAGATTTACACAAAAACGGGCGATGAAGGTATGACCAGCCTTCGCGATGGTGTCCGCGTTAGCAAGGATGACCCGCGAATTGAAGCCAACGGAGAGATTGATATGCTTAACTCTCTGATAGGATTGTTTGCAGAGAAGAACCCGCTCCTGACCGACATACAGCGCGAACTGATGGTGGTGATGAGTCATGTTGCAACGCCTGATGGCAGGGAGAATCCGCGCCCATTGCATTGCGACGAACTTACGGCACGAATGGAGCAAGCCATAGATGCTGCCAGCGTGTCGACTGGCTTTGTTCTGCCTCGTGGCATCGTTCATGTGGCACGAGCCCAATGCCGAACAGCCGAACGCCGCTTGTGGACAGTGCATCGACAGCATCCACTCAACGAGAGCATCCTTAGAATGATGAACCGCCTCTCCGACTATCTTTTTGTCTTAGCAAAACCTTAAATTGTAAATTGTAAATTGTCAAATTGTAAATTACTCCATCCAGTCATGTTTGCTGGAACGGGCAGCGATGTCGGCAAAAGCATTGTTGCCGCTGCCTTCTGCCGCATCTTCCGTCAAGATGGCTACAATCCTGCGCCGTTCAAAGCACAGAACATGGCCCTCAACAGCTACGCTACACCCGAAGGACTGGAGATAGGACGTGCTCAAGCCGTGCAAGCCGAAGCAGCAGGCATTCCCTGTCATACAGACATGAACCCTTTGCTGCTGAAGCCCAACTCCGACCACACATCGCAGGTGGTTCTCAATGGCAAGCCCATCGGCAATAAGAGTGCGTATGACTATTGGAAAAAGAATTTTCAATTTTCAATTTTCAATTCTCAATTAAAGAAAGAGGTCTGCGTAGCCTTCGACCGCCTTGCTTCACGTTATAACCCCATCGTGATGGAGGGAGCTGGCAGCATATCGGAAATCAATCTTCGCGACACAGACCTTGTGAACCTACCGATGGCCCGACATGCAAAAGCCGATGTAATTCTTGTGGGCGACATCGACCGTGGCGGTGTCTTTGCCTCCGTCTATGGCAGTATCATGTTGCAGACGCCAGAGGACAGAAAGCTCATCAAGGGCATTATCATCAACAAGTTCCGAGGCGACATGCGACTCTTCGACGAAGGACGTCGTATGCTTGAGGACATCTGCGGCGTGCCAGTGCTTGGCATCATTCCATACTATAAAGACATCTATATCGAGGAAGAAGACAGCGTTTGCTTGGAAAGCAAGAAATTCAAAATTCAAAATTCAAAATTGATACAAGTTGCCGTCGTGCTACTGCGGCATATCTCGAATTTCACGGACTTCGACACTTTGGAACGCGACCCTCGCGTCAATCTCTTTTATACCAACAACACTTCGGACATCAGTCATGCAGACATCATCATTCTGCCTGGCACAAAGGCAACCTTGGATGACCTACTGGAGTTGCGTCGCAACGGTTGTGCTCAGGCCATTGTCCGTGCTCATCGTAATGGGAAGATGGTTGTCGGCATTTGTGGAGGCTATCAGATGTTGGGAGAGACCGTTAGTGACCCAAACGGCATTGAAGGCAATATCGCCAGCTTGCCAGGACTTGGTCTGCTGCCCATCCATACCGTGATGACATCAGAGAAGACCACCAAGCAGGTGACTTTTGAGTTCAACGGTCAGGAGTGCAAAGGTTACGAGATTCATCAAGGTGTTAGCGACACGGACGAAGCCATCTTGCAGACAGACCATTGCATCGGCACTTACATTCATGGCTTCCTCGACAATGCACCCGTAATAGATCATCTGTTAGGGAAATTCAAAATTCAAAATTCAAAATTCTTGGATGCTTTAGCACCAAGGCGCACTGATAAGGTGCGGAGCAACAAACAAGACTACGCGGACTTTAAGGAGGAACAATACAACAAACTTGCTGACCATGTGCGCCAGCATGTCGATATGGAACGAATCTACCAAATATTGACCAATCATGATTGAGGGACACGGCGACGACGCATACAAATATAAAGACATCAAGAGCGACTTCTCTTCGAACATCTGCGCTCATGGCAGTCATCAAAACCTGCTGAACCATCTTGCTGCCCATCCAGAACTCATTGACCATTATCCTGAACCAGAAGCATGGACACTGGAAAGGATGTTAGCGGAAAGGCATGACATTGACCCCAAGCAGGTCATCGTCACCAGTGGTGCAACAGAAGCCATCTATCTCATCGCCCAGACGTTCCGCTTGCGTCCTGTCATCCCAGAGCCGACGTTCAGCGAATATGCCGATGCCTGTTCAATAATCAATGGTCAATGGTCAAAGGTCAATGGTCAATGCTGTTGGATATGTAATCCGAACAATCCTACTGGCGAGGTCTATGACCAGCTATACATCGACAAGATGATGGCAGAGCACGAGCTTGTGGTAATCGACCAAAGCTATGCGAACTACACCGACCGTCCCGTTTGTTGCGATTGTATCGCAACAAACCTCATCCTCATTCATTCCATGACGAAGGACTACGGTGTGCCAGGACTGAGATTGGGTTATATCACTGCACACGAGAGTCTGACTGAACAAATTCGTAGGCACATGCGTCCATGGAGTGTGTCGACATTGGCCGTGGAAGCAGGCAAGTACCTGTTGCAGCACGATGAACTAATCTGCCGTCCAGACTTGCAAGAGGCACAACGTCTTCGAGAAAAACTTTGTGCGATAGAGGGAATAGAAGTCGCCCCCACACAGACCAACTTCATGCTTTGTAGGCTGGAGCATCACACGGCAGCAGAATTGAAGGAATACCTTGCAAATGAGCATCACATTCTCATTCGTGATGCATCAAACTTCAAGGGACTGACTCCTCACCACTTCCGCATTGCAGCTCAGACACCTGAAGAAAACAATGCCCTCGTCGAAGCAATACGGGATTTCATTGAACATTGACCATGACGGCAGCAGATTTTTCACTTTTCACTTTACACTTTTCACTTATCCTGGGTTGGTTGCTTGACCTCCTCTTTGGCGACCCTGCTTGGTTGCCGCATCCTGTGGTTTGGTTCGGAAAAGCTATCGCTGTATGCGAGCACAAACTGAATCGTGGCAGCCATCGAAAGCTAAAAGGAGCTTTGGTTGCTATCGTCCTCATCGCTGCGACATACGGCGTAGGCCTACTTTTCACTTTTCACTTTTCGCTTTTCACTTTCATTGTCGTCTTCTTCTGTCTTGCCGGCACTACGCTCATTCGGGAAGTCCGAGCTGTCTTCCTTGCCCTTGACAGGAGTCTTGATGAAGGCCGTAAGCAGGTGGCTCGCATCGTAGGTCGCGACACCTCCGAACTTTCTGCTCAGGAGGTACGTACTGCCGCTCTTGAGACACTTGCCGAGAACCTCAGCGATGGCGTGATTGCTCCGCTCTTCTGGTTCGCCATGCTCGGAGTCCCGGGAATGCTCGCCTATAAGATGGTCAACACGCTCGACTCGATGATTGGCTACAAGACCGACCGCTACCGTGACTTCGGCTGCTGGGCTGCTCATATCGACGACATCGCCAATTACATCCCAGCCCGCCTCACCGCCCTGCTGATGATTGTAGCCTCCCCCCTGCCCCCTCCAAGAGAGGGGGAGAAAAGCAGGGTTCATTCACCCCTCTTTTGGAGGGGCTGGGGGAGGCTTCTTCGCTTCGTCCGCAAGTACGGACGCCGCCACGCTTCGCCCAACAGCGGCTATCCCGAAGCAGCTCTTGCTGGCATCTTGGACTGTCGTTTCGGTGGTCCGCATTATTATTTCGGTGAACTTTTCGACAAGCCTTACATTGGAGAGAACGACCGTCCCCTTACAACTGCCGACATGCAAACCGCCATCCGCGTGAACCGCACGGCAGAAGTCCTGATGATTGTCATAACTTCGTTAGTCTTATTGCTCCTTCCTCACCCGATATTCGCCTAATAAATATAAAAATGTAGAGTATGGCAACGGGGTTCGGAATTTATTTCGTAACTTTGCCCACGATTAGACAAACACAGTCCAAAAACAACAGCGACATGAGCAAGTACGAGATTCCCTATCTCACGGCCAGCATTCAGGCCTTCGCCCAGCGTTTCTCCATGACGCGGCAGGCGGCATTCCGCTACCTGCACGAACATAAGGGGCTGACATTCCTCATCGAGTTCTTCGACGTGGAGCACCTGCAGTCGATGGACGAGACAATCGATGACCTGCTCATCGTCTGCCAAAAGAACGGAGGGACACTGGCATGATACTCTATCACGGCACCAACGCTGATTTCGACCGCATCAGCCTCACCAACGTCGAAGCCGTATGAACCAGCCCACACATCATCAGATAGCCAACTATCTCACCGACTACGCCCTGAGCGAGCTGGTGAAATACGTCATCGAGGACACGGGCTGCACCATCGAGGAGGCTATGGAGCGCGTCTATAACTCTCCTTTGACAACAGCCCTGCAAGACGAGGATGGCGAACTCTACGTACAGAGTCCAGCATATTTATATGAGTTGATGAACAGAAAGGGGGAACCAAAATTAAATGTATAATTGCAAGAAATAGTCGTACTATATAATATAATAAAGGCAAGAGAGCGGATAGCCGACAGACGGGGCTGTCCGCTTTTGCTTTAAGAGGCTTTTTTCTGTGCGTATTCGCGTAATATATATTAAAAAATGTGGGGGAAGGCGATGGGGGTTCGGAAAAATGTTGTATCTTTGCACCCGATTTTCAGGATTTCGGCAATGAGAAGGAGCGAGATTATAACAATTATTAACGCGGATTGTTTGCATGTTTCAAATAATCTGCTACTCACTCACTCACTCACATCTTCTCTTACTGACCAAAAACATGGAGCGGCGGCCCGGAGGGGCGGCGCGACATGGCGAGATAAGGTTTTCCCTGCCACCTGTGCGGGGGAAGCCTGAGCGTTTTTTGTCCCCCTTTGGCGGAGACGCTTTGCCTAAAAACAAGTGTTAATTCAAATATAAACCTATTTATTAAAAACAATTTAATCAACAAAGATGAGAAGAAAATTACTCTCAATGCTCGCGCTGCTCTGCTTGACAGTAGCAAGCGCATGGGCGGATTCGTTCACGACGACACCATACTCGTCGAATGCTACGCTCAGCAGTGTCACCGTGTCGTCAGACATGACGATTACCATCAACTCGGGTGTGACCGTGACCGTCAACAACGGCCTCAACGTCTCCAGCGGAACCCTCACCGTCGTCGGCGGCGGTACGCTGGTGGTGAACGGCGCAGGCAGCGGCGGCATAGCCGTTAGAGGCAACATCATCGTACAGGGCGCTACCGTGAGAGCCACTGGCGGCCAAGGTAGCACTGGTAGTGCCGGCAGCAACGGCGAAGACGGCAGCTGGGGAATAGGTGACCACGGCGGCAATGGCGGCACTGGCGGCACTGGCGGCGCAGCCTTCTCGGGCGCAGTCGTTATCTACAGTGGCCAGATAGTTGCTCAAGGCGGTACTGGCGGTACTGGTGGTCGTGGTGGCAACGGCGGCAGCACAAATAATTTTAATTCCCCTGGCGGTAATGCCGGTAATGGCGGTAAGGGTGGCATTGGCGGCACAGCCTTCACCAGCACGCTGACCGTCTATGGCGGCAACGTGGATGCCATCGGCGGCAATGCTGGCTCTGGTGGTTCTCCCGGCTCTCCCGGCTCATATAATGGCAGAAATTATGGCTCCTCTGGCTCTTCCGGCAGTGTCGGCAGTGCTGGTAGTGCTTTTTCCAACGCCAGCAACCTAATCCGCATGAATACCGCGGATACCAAGATGTACAGCGATGCAGGCCATAACACTCAAATCTACTCTGTCTCTGGAAGGACAATCTACATCACGGCTCCTGACTACATTCCTTCTTTGACACTCAGCGAGGAAACGGACAATAGTGTTGCTTAGGCTGACAATGACGGCAAGTTAGTTGGCAACGTCACCCTGACGCGCACGCTGCAGACGGGCGGCTGGAACACGTTCTCTGTGCCGTTCAGCATTGCCCAACCGAGCGGATGGACGGTTAAGGAACTGACCGGTGCGGAATACGACGAAGGTACGAAGACGCTGACGCTGGAATTTGACGATGCCGCGAGCATCGTGGCTGGGCAAGCCTATCTGGTGCAGGTTGAGTCCGCTGTGGTGAACCCGACGTTCAACGACGTAACCATCGTGGACGGCACGACGGCGACAACGATTGAGGACGTGGTGGAATTCGTACCCGCCATCAACCCGACGGCGCTGACGATTGACGACAAGAGCTACCTCTTCGTCAGCGGCGGCAACTCGCTGACGTGGGCAAGCAGCGGCAGCGCGATGAACGGCTTCCGTGCCTACTTCCATCTGTTGGGTGACGCAGCCAGCATCAAGGCCTTCAACATGAGCTTCGAGGAGGATGCGGACGGCATCGGAACAATTCAAAATTCAAATTTC
>JAFXVN010000067.1 GCA_017524545.1 Bacteroidaceae bacterium | reverse complement strand
TTCGAGCAGTTTCTCGTAGTCTGTGAGCAGTGTTTCCGTCTGCCCGTAGCTGCTGCCGTCGCCCGTTGTCATGCCCATAGTCCACAGGTGCTCGTAGCCGTTGTGGCGCACAAGGGTGGAGCGCAGGCGGTCGGCCATCGGAACGACCTCCGTGCCGCGCTGCAGGTATATCCACAGGGCGAGCTTGCTGCCGTCGAGCGGTGGTTGCTGGATGTACGAGACGGTGCAGGCGTTCTCCTCTTCCATGACGGGCTGCTGGTTGGTGGCATCCGAGAGGAAGTAGCGCTTGAAGACTGGCTTTGCACCCTTCATCTCCTCCATGCCCAGCAGATGCGCCTCCGCCAGACGGATGCGGCGGTATTGCAGGAGGAAGGTTTCGGTGCGCGGTTCGACGTGCAGCATGGCGTGCCACTCCGCCGTTTTCCCCTCCGGGGCAAAGGCGGTCAGCTCGATGGTGGCACCGAGTTCTTCCAGGTATGTTTTCTTGAATTGCATGGTGCGATGTATGGTTATGGTGTGAGGTGTTCTATCCAATTGTCTATCAATTCCTCCACCTCTTCAAGGTTCGTCTTGAACTGGCTGCTGAGTATTTCCGTGTGATTGTGTGCGAGCAGGTTCTCTCCGCCTTCCCTGAGGATGAGATGCAGCAGGGAGCCTTCGGCGTTGCCGCTCTCCACACGCAGATAGCCCTCGCGCCGTGCGCTCGGCACATCCACGAGGTTGGCCTGGGCATTGCCCTCCGTCAGGTTCAGTCCTGCTGCCGAACGTCCGCTTGCCCCGTGGCATTGTATGCAGGCACGGTTTAAGATGCCAGTCTGCAGGATACCGAATCGTCCCGCATCCAATGTGCCGAGATCGAGGAGAATCGTGTCGTGTGCGCTCCTGTCGGCATAGTCTGCCATGTTGATGCTCGCAAGTGTGATGATGCGTTTGCGCAGGGAATTGGTCAGCGCCAGCTCCACCGTCTGCACTTCGCTGCTAAGGTTCGAGAGAACCAGGCTGACGGGAGTGCCGTCTTCGGCAGACGAAGGCAGTGCTTTCTGCAAGAGGGCAAACTTGCTCTCGGATGTAAAGCCCGCCACAGCCAGCGTGTAGTCGCTGCCTTCCCACTCGGACAGGCCGCTCATCCGTGCAGTCATCTTCACGGTATAGCCCTTTTCATCGACAGTATAGACCTTGTCGGCAATGTCGCCGCTGTCGCAAGCGGCAAGCAGGACAACGGCCACAACTCCCATTGTTCCCATTCTTCTCATAGTTCTCATAACTCCCATTTACATTAGAAGCTGTATTGCAGTTGAAGGGTGGCGGCGTGCGTGCTGAGGCCGAGGTCGTCGTTGTCGCGGTCGAGCTGTGTCTTGTGTCCGTAGCGGCCTGTGTATTGGTACATGGCCGAGAGCTTCAGGTTGCATTTGTTGATGTAGTAGTTCACGACGGCTGCCGGCATGTTGAGGAAACCGTCACGTCCCGACCCGTTGCGGTCGAGGAAATCGTAGCGGAAGCCAGCCTGCAGGCTCTTTGTGAAGAAGTAGCCCACCTGACCGTACGCACCCCAGTAGTTGTAGTTCTCTGCAATCTTCTGCCGCTGTGTGAAACTGACGTGCATCCAGTAAGCTTCGGCGGCAACATACCAGCGGCCATAGAGCATACTCCACTCCAAGCCGAGACGTGTGTCGTTGGTGCTCTCGCTCTCGCTCTCCACGTTGATGCCGCCGCTCACGCCAAAGAGCATGTGGCGGCCTTTGAGCATTTTGCTGTTGCCCTGCGTGGCAGGCATGTTGCCCCACGGCATGAAGGTGAGTCGTCCGGCATAGAGCAGAGAAGGAATATGGGCATCGTCGCTCAACGTCTTTGTCGCCGTGTTCACGCTGCTGCCGCTGCCGTTCCAGAGTCCCACTTCGTAGCCCATCATCCAGCTGTCCGGCTTCCTGTTGAGCTTCATCTTGCCGTGGAACTGGAAGCCAAGGTCGAAGCCCATACCGATGGACGGCGTTACAGCGTTCAGGCTGTAGGGCATGATGACGGGGGCCGTTAGCGAAGTTGGCAGACAGGGGAAGAGTGTCTCGCCCAAAGTCGTGAGGTAAGCGTGGAAGAAGGGTGTCTTGAACTTGCCAGCACGGAAGCGTGCGGCGGGCGACAGGCGATAGTCCACCCAGCCCTGTTGAAGCACGTTGCCGCCGCTGCCGGCTGCATTGATGCTCAGATTGTAGTCGAGTCTGCCAAATGTCGTGCCGGTAAAGCCCAGAATGGCGTAAGGAACAGAGAAGCCCGAGTTGGCCACGTTGTCCTGATTGTACGCCTTGTCCAAGCCCTCGTCGTCGTAGTAATTGTACTGTCCCCTTGTCTGGAGGAACAGATAGGGTTTGAAGATGAAGCGGCTGTCGCGCGACTGAAGGGTGAAACCTCTGTCGTCGGCAATGCCCAGCACGCCGTTCTCCATGTCAATGCCCTGCTTCTCCTCTGCCGCAAGTGGCAGAGCGCAGAGGGCTGCCAATAATAATATGTATGTCTTTCTCATAGATATCTTTCAATTTTCAACTTTCAATTTCATTACAGGCTCTCCAGGAACTTGACGAGTGCCGAGCGGTCGTCCTTCGCCATGTTCGCAAAGATGTTCTTGCTGGCTTCGCCCTCGCCGCCGTGCCAGAGGATGGCTTCCGTCAGGTTGCGTGCTCTGCCGTCGTGCAGGAAGTAGGTGTGCGCGTTGACTTTCTCCTGAAGCCCGATGCCCCAGAGCGGCGTGGTGCGCCACTCATTGCCGCGAGCCAAGCCGCTGACGTAGTTGTCGTTCAGCCCGACACCCATCAGCTCGCTGCCCATGTCGTGCAAGAGGTAGTCGCTGTAGGGATGTACCGTCTGGCCACCCAGCCAAGGCAATTCTGTGCCGTTGAGAAGGGTCGCGCCGCGAGGTCTGGTGTGGAGCGTGGTGACGTGGCAGAGGTGGCACTTCGCTTCGTAGAACTTCTGCTCGCCAATGCTGATGAGCTCCCTTTCTGTGATGGTGCGCCCCTTATACGCGGCGGGTTGCTTTGTGCTGCCCAAACGTCGTGCCGGCACGCCAAGTCCGTGCAGGTAGAAATCGACATCCTCCATGTCCTCTGTCGAGACATCGAGACGGTCGTAGAGCAGTCCCATCATCGAGCCTTCCTGCATCTGCGACTGACCCTCGCATATCTTCTCGGGATAGCGGCTGTTCGTTGCGCCCATGTCCGACGAGAAGCCCAGCTCGACGGTCAGGTCGGCGTGCTGTGCCTTGTTGCCCGAAAGCCCGAGCTGACGCACGCCGCGCTCGGTGATGTAGTTGCAGCGGCCACTGATGCCGTACTCCGGGTAGTTGCTTTTCGCTGCAAGCTGTTCTATCTCGTTGCGGTCGAGTGCCATCATCTGACCCATGCCGACGTGTCGCAGCGGAATGCGAACCGTACAGAACAGTTCCTCCGGGTTGATGGGCTCGCCTGTCTCTCCGTAGCCCTTGTACCAGTCGGTGATGGTGTATTCGGGATAGGCAAGGCTGTACGGCTCACCGTCGGGGAAGGTGAACTGCTGTTCGTGCCAACGGCATTCCAGCTTGCCTTCTGCCGTCACGCCGTAGATGCTCTGGTCGTGCAGCACGCGCCCGTAGTTCTGGAAAAAGGCTCCGTTCTTGCGTGTCACATAGACCAGCATCGCGCTGAAGCCGTATGTTCCAGAGCCATAGACCGGTGTGCCGTCGGCATCGGTGCCTGTCTGAGTCCAGAGGGCAGGCTTCGTGCGACCGGCATTGCGATGGCACGAGCCGCAGGAGTAGCCTGCATAGACAGGACCCAGTCCGGCAGCCTGCGTCAAGGCATCGTCATAGAGGCCGTCGCCATTGATGAAGCGGCGCGAGTTGGCCTTGATGTCCTCCACCCAATCGGCCTCCGTGTCGTAGGCAAAGGAAGAGTTGATGAATACCGTGCTGGTGCCTGCGCTCAAGGCATAGCCGTCGGGAGCCTCAAAGTCGGCAGCAGTAAAGCTCTCATCCTCCCTGTCGCAAGCGGCAAGGAGGAAGGCGAGGAGCAGGATGGGCTTAATGGGGTTAATGGGCATGATGGGGTTATATCTTTCTCGGTTCACCATTCTTGAAGAGCAGGAACTCCAGAGTGTGGAAGCCTCGGATGTTCTGTGCAGCCTCGATGTCGTCGTCGCTGTCTTCTTCGTCCCAGCTCAGGTCGCTGAAGTCACCGCTTTCAAGCACATTCTTGATGGCATCCTGGTCGAGAGGCCATGAGTCCATGTTGGGGTCAAGACCGAGTTTATCGACAGGACCGAAGAGGAATGCCTCGCTCATCTCCCACGGCTGGCGTGCTGCCATCCATGCCTTTGCCGCATCCTCAAAAGTCTTGTTTGAGGGGCTGGCTGCAAGGTTCTGCACAGCTGCATGAAGATTGGCGTTGGCTTCTGCCAAGTCCTTATAGGTGGGCAGTACGACAACATCCACATAGTCGGCGACGATAGCCTTCAACTCTGTCTGGTTCTCGAAGCCTTCGACCTTTGCCTTGAGTGTCCTGAGGACAGTCTTCAGGTTGTTGCAAGCCTCCATCGCCGTGAGGACACTTGGGTTTCCAATGTGGCTGCGGAAGGGAGCTGCCATGCTTTCTATGGCGTTGATGGCAGCTGTGATGCTGGTGTTCACCTGGCCAGCAAGCTCTGCCTGTCCGTTTGCATTGAGATAGGCGGCTATGCTATGCCCGCCTTGATTGCTCTTGTAGGTGCAGTTGAAGGCATTCTGTATGGAGCGGATGTTGTTCGCGTAGTCCTGGATGGAGTGGTAGCTGTACCAAGACTCCACGGCATAGACAGCCTCCGTGTATTTCCGGTTCTCCCACTTGTCGCGCGGGTCGCCAATCTTACTCTCGCCCACCTCGTTGGCAATGTCGATACAGCCGTCGATAATCTGCTCGATGCATCTGTTGGGACTCGTGTAGGCACCTTTGGCTTCCTTGAAGGTAGTTTGGTAGGCTTCCTCGCCATTCAGGCCCTCGTTCCATGCTTTGTAGAGCATTGCGGCATCGTCTTTTAAGAGGGACGATACGGCAACGGCATACTTGCACCAGTTCGTGGCGTAGTCGGCATAGTTGGCATCTGTCTCATCGATAGTGACATCCGCTGTGCCTTCGGGCATCGTGTTGTTCTCGGGTGCAATGACGTTGTCGTCGTTTTCTGCATCGTCGTTGCTGCAAGAGGCAGCAGTCAGAGCAATGGCCATAAGGCCAAGAATAAAGATGTTCTTTCTCATAGTGTTTATAGGTTAAATAGTTTCAATAGTAGCTATAGTAGCCATAGTTTCTATAGTGGATATAGCAACTATTGGCTGTCAAATCTCCTGTTACCCTTGAACCAACCTGTGAAGGCTACGCCCAGGGCAAACTCGTTCTCGCTGTTGTACTTGCCGCCACCGATGCGGCGCGTCGTGTAGTCGGCCTTTATTATAATATAAGGTATGGGGCGGTAGTTGAGGCCAAACGTCCACATCGAGGTCTTGAGGCGTGCCTCCATCACCTGTTTCTCCTCGCCCTTCTCTTGGACATTGTAGTACTCGTAGCGCACGAAGGGGATGATGTCGGGTGCTTTCATACTGTTGAAGAAGCCTTTCAACCGCAAGCCTCCCTCCACACCATAGCTGACGGCGCGGCTGGCTATGGGAGCCGTCTTCGAGTAGGGACTGGCGTTGCTCTGGCGGACGTTGCGGGCGCTGAGCAGTGTGCTGTTGCCCACCTTGCCGCTCAGGATGTTGCCGCGCAAGATTGTCCAGCGGTTCTGGTACTGCGCATCGACGCTCCAGAGGTTGACAGGCACGTTGAAGCTATATGTCGTGAGCTTGTCGGCGTTCGATGTAGCGTCTTGGCAGTGGTACCAGCTGGCACCGAGACGCAGGCCTGGCACACCTGTGTAGTTGATGCGCAGCACATAGCCGGGCGACGTGAAGTTGTCGGCCTCGAAAAAGCCCTGCTTGCCCTTCTTCACCCAGTTGTTGCGGTCGAAGCCGTTGGCATTGAGGCCAGCCACGACTTGCGCCTCCCAGTTGAAGGAAGCCCAGCGGCGCCCCACCTGTCCGAAGAGCGAGAGACCTGTTTCGTGCCAAGTGTTGGGGATGATGCTCGTCTCTCCCTCGGGACGCACGGTACCAAAGAAGTTGATAGGCTCATGGTGGGCGTTGTTCAGTCCGACAGGCACGATGATGTGTCCCGCGCGTACATTAAAATACTGGTTGAGGTGGTAGGTCAGGTGGAACTGCTCGATGGCAACCTCGCCGCCCTTCTCCACCTCGGTCTCATACTCGCCGTTCTCCGAGTTCTCTATCTCGTAGGCTGTGCCTGTGCCACCGCTCTCGAACTCGACCTCCACGCCGACGTTCCAGTGGCGGTTGAACTTATAGTCTCCTGCCAGCACGAAGCGCGGGACGGAAATCGTGTTGCGGTGGGTGCGCACGTTGCCTTCGCTGCTGCCGTAGAAGCGGTTTATTCCGTAGTCCTTGAAAGCTGCCACCACCTCGCCGTAACCGCCGACGCGGAAACGGTTGTAGGAGTCAATCTCGGTGGAGTCCGTGTTCCATTGTGCCGAAACAGTGCTTGCGCAGAGCAGCAGAAAAGCTGTGTAGATGGTTCTCATAATATACTTTCTGTGTTTTTTGGCTGCAAAGGTAAGTCCGATTCGGCGAAGCTGCAATACACAGAAATGAGTATTTTGCCACAAGCACATTGAAGGTGTTACTCGTTTGTCATTACCTGAATACCAAATAATTATTACCTATGGCGAATCTCCAGCCATGCACTACCAACAAATGTGTATGGCCACAAAACCGCGAAAAACACAGAGAATAACCATTTAGCCCAGCCTATAAAAACCTGAGCAACGAGCCTACAAACTATTTTCAAGGCTTGAAAATATATTATCAAGCTTTGGAAATATATTTTCACGGTTTGAAAATATATTATCAAGCCTTGAAAATAATTATGTAACCTGCCTAAAAGACTTTTATAAAGTGTTGGGGAGGATTATATAACGTGCCGAAAAGAATTTGGTGCCGTGTTATTTCACTTCTGGCAAAGTGAGGGCTTGGAGTTCCTGGAGTGAGCCGTTGAAGATGTTGCAATCGACAAAGCCGTTGATACCTGCGACTTTACCGCAATCGGTATGTTGCCAAAAGGCCCACTTCCCTTTGTAGGCGAGTTTCTCGACGTAGTAGTGCGCTATCCAATAGGGATAGGCATCGAACTCGGGGGTGTTGAGGTACTGCATCTTGAACTTGTAGCCGGTATAGAGTATGGGTTTGACACCATACTCCTTCTCTACAATATCAAGCCAGGTCTTCACGTCCCGACGCAATTGCTCGGGAGTCAAGTCGCCTTTTTTCTCTATGTCCAAGACGGGAGGAAGGTCGCCTGGTTCGAGCTGGGCAATAGACAAGTAGAACTCCGCCTGCTTTCGCGCACTGATACCAGGCACAAAGAAGTGATAAGCACCTCTGAATAAATCGTTTCTCTTTGCATTGGCAAAGTTGCGGTTGAAGTTGTTGTCGAACAGCTTTTCACCCTCTGTCGCCTTAATAAAAACGAAGCTGACAGGGGCGTTTCCGATGGAGGCGTTGCGCAGTTTTTCCCAATTGACGCGCTCCTGATAATGGCTGATGTCGATGCCGCGCACCTCATAGCCATCAGGGTATTTGGGTTCGCCGTAGATGGCACGCCAGCGGAAACTGAATGGACTGACGAAGAAGTGATAGAAGAAGCCAACGTAGGCGGCAATAATAAGCACCCCACCCAGCCACAGGAGCCAGGAGGGGAAGCGGCGGAAAAAAGAAAGCCCCCTCCCCGCTCCCCCTTTGGGGGAGTGCTTCTTTTTTACTCTCCCAGTAGAAGAGGAACGGGAACGGGACTTTTTTGCCATATACTGAATTATTCACTCCCCCCAAAGGGGGAGTCGGAGGGGGCTTTATGCTTGTTCCAACGCCAAGGTCTTAGTGCACTGGTCGCACACCTCGCTGGGACCCCAGTACTGGATGGGACCGGGATAAACGTAGCAGGTGTTCTTGGCCCACTCCTCGCGCTTGCTGGCAAAGAACTTGAAGGGCGCACCGTCCAGCTCAACGAGAGCTTTGCGGATGACGGGCTTCATGGCACCGTTGCGGCGCTCCATGTTCATCATCATTGTGATGGGCACACCGCCTGCAATCCACTCGGCAGCAGGAGCTGTGGTGTTCTTGATGACGCTCATATAGCCGGTCTTGCCATTGGCAATCAAGCGGCTGGCATTGTAGCCAAGGCTGTAGCAGTAGTCGGCATCGTAGTTGCTGGGAGCAGCGCAGCGGCCTTCGTAGCCGAAGAAGTGGTGCTGGGGAGAGAACTTGCCGTTGTACTTGCCTTCCTTCTTCCAGGCGTCGAGCTTCATAGCTACCATTGCAGAGAGCAGTTTCTCGGTCTCAATGAGGCTGACCTGCACGTTGCCGTGGGGGTCGCGGTCGAGGCAGAGCTGACGCTCCACGTCTTTGGGCAGGCTCTCCAGAACAGCGAGGTTCTCGGGAGCAATGTGGCTCTTCACGAAAGCCACCTGTGCGTCCTTGCTCTCGAAATCGCGGCTCTCGCCTGTTGCGGGGTCGGTCAGGACTTCGTTCAGCTCGGCGATGAGCTTCTTAATAGCAGGGATGAACTCAATCAGACCTTCGGGGATGAGGACGGTACCGAAGTTGTTGCCCTCGGCAGCACGGTCGGCCACAATCTTTGCGAGGTATGTCACAACATCGTCCAGACTCATAGCCTTCTGCTCCACTTCCTCGCTGATGAGGCAGGCGTTGGGCTGTGTCTGCAAGGCGCACTCGAGGGCGATGTGGCTTGCGCTGCGGCCCATGAGCTTGATGAAGTGCCAGTACTTGCGGGCACTGTTGCAGTCGCGCTGGATGTTACCAATCAGTTCGCTATAGGTCTTACAAGCGGTGTCGAAGCCAAAGCTGGTCTCTATCTGCTCATTCTTCAAGTCGCCGTCGATGGTCTTGGGGCAACCGATGACCTGCACGCCATAGTTCTTGGCTGCATAGTACTCGGCCAGCACGCAAGCGTTGGTGTTGCTGTCGTCGCCACCGATAATAACCAGAGCCTTGATGCCGAGTTTGCGGAGAATCTCGATGCCGCTCTCGAACTGAGCCTCTTTCTCGAGCTTCGTGCGGCCAGAGCCGATAATGTCGAAGCCGCCGGTGTTGCGGTACTCGTCGATAAACTCGTCGGTGAACTCCACATACTTGTGGTCAACCAGACCGCCGGGACCCATCAGGAAGCCATAGAGCTTGCTCTGCTTGTTGAGAGACTTCACGCCGTCGTAGAGGCCGCTGATAACATTGTGACCGCCAGGAGCCTGACCGCCAGAGAGGATGATGCCCACAGACCCTTCCAAACCTTCCGCTTTTTTGTTCTCTCCCTTTAAGGGAGAGTTAGAGAGGGTCTCTGCCTCGAAGGTAATGACGGGCATACCGTAGGTGTTGGGGAACATAGCCTTGATTTCATCCTGATTGCCAACGCTCTGTGTGGCAGCGCCCTCAACAGCTACAACAGGTCCCTGAAGGGCCTTGGGAAGCTTGGGCTGATAGGCGGCACGAGCCACCTGTAATGCACTTTTCTTCATAATGCTTATTGGTTATAGTTTATTGGTTATTGAGTTTTCGGCTGCAAAGTTACAAAAAAGAATTAAGAGTTAAGAGTTATAAGTCAAGAAAAATGCTGTAAGGTGAAAAAAAAGCGGAACATGCATCATTACATTATTTTTTTGTCGTTTTTGCTTGTCGGTTCAAAAAATATCTCTATCTTTGTAGTGTAAAAGCCGAAACTCTAATTCTGACATCATGAAACGCAAGGACCTGAAAAAACACATCAACTACCTGTGCAGCGAACTGCTGGCAGAGTGCATCGCTTCTGCCCAATACGGTAAGAAGGACAACAAACAGGACATTGAAAACGTCATGTTGAGCATCCTCAAAATGCAGGACGACTGGGTTTGCCGTCTCTCGCATGTCGAGCCAGGCAGCACAAAGCTGTTCTTCAAGAAACTGAAGGAGGACATGCAGAAGCGAACAGATGAAATCGTGGAGCAAATACAGAACCTCTGAAGAATGTACAATTAACAATGTACAATTAACAATTTATGTGCAATGGGATTGCTAAAGTCATTCAGCCATAGGCTTCTCTTCCGCTGGTGCCACTTTACGGAAATCGTCACAGAGCCGCTGCCCGACAAATGCATCATCGCCCTCGCTCCGCACACGAGCAACTGGGACTTCATCATAGGCAACCTCTACAGCCGAGCCAAAGGCTTCCATTGCGACTTCCTCATGAAGAAAGAATGGTTCTTCTTTCCCATGGGCATCTTCATGCGCAGGCTTGGCGGCATCCCCGTCTATCGAAGCAAGCAGATGAAATCCACCGACCTCATTGCGGAACGTGCAAAGGAAGCAAAGCAGTTCCGCCTCTGCATCACGCCGGAAGGCACCCGCAAGGCACAGCCCGATTGGAAGAAGGGCTTCTACTACATTGCCCTCAAAGCCCAAATACCCATTCTGCTCTACGGCCTCGACTTTGCCGAGCGGAAGATTGTCTGCACCAAGACCATTTTCCCCAACGGCGACATTGAGGCACAGATGCAGGAGATAAAGGAATACTATGCCGATTTCAAGGGTCTGCACCCAGAGCAGTTCATAGTCCATAATTCATAATTCATTGTTGACTAACGTCGAGCAAAAGCTTTATAGTTATGAAACGCCTGATACTTCTTTTCATTTTCCACTTTTCACTATTCACTTTTCACTTAGCTCTTGCCCAGACGGACGGCATCGGCAACCTGCGCCAATACTTTGCTAATTTTACAAACCCAAACTTCCCCAACCTCGGCAAAATCACCGTAGAGGACATCCAGACAGATGCCCAGACCAAGCATATAACTGTTGTGTTGAGCGACAACTTCATCGCCCAGCCCCTCACCCCGTTTGTCGTGGTCGAACTCTATACGGAAGTGAAGCGGCTTCTGCCAGCAACCTTCAAAGCCTACGACGTGAGCATCTTAGCCGCAGGCACGCCCATCGAACAGCTCATCCCTACGAGCATGATGGATCGTGCCGACACGTCCCGAGTCTATAAGCGCGAGCTTTACAAAGGCAATCCCTGGGTGACACCGATGAACCTGCCCTACAACATCAAGAGAGGCTTGCAGGGCAGACATCTATGCGTCACGCAAAGTCACGGCAAATACTTTAGCCACCTCAAACAGGAATGGATATGGCAACGCCCAAGGCTTTTCTGCACGACAGAGGACCTCTTTACGCAGACGTTTGTGATACCCTACCTCATCCCCATGCTCCAGAATGCCGGTGCCGTGGTCTTCACCTCCCGCGAACGCGACTGGCAGAAGCAGGAAATCATCATCGACAACGACTGCATCTTGGACGGCAGCCGCTACGAAGAGCGCGTCAGCAAATTCCATTGGCAATACGGTGGCGTGGGCTTTGCACATCGCCAGGAAGGGTACGAGAACGGCGATAACCCCTTCCGAAAAGGCACATTCCAGATAACAGAAGCGACACAGAACAGCAGGCAGACCAGCGACGTGGTCTGGATGCCAGATGTGCTCGTCGAGGACGACTATGCGGTTTATGTCTCCTATCAGACCTTGCCGAACAGCATCCCCGATGCCTGCTATACCGTCAAGCACGGTGGCATCGCCACACAGTTCCGCGTCAACCAGCAAATGGGTGGCGGCACATGGGTTTATCTTGGCACCTTCCATTTCACGAAAGGCAAGAGCGAGGACAACTGCGTCATGCTTTCCAACCTGAGCGACCACAAGGGCGTTGTCACGGCAGATGCCGTCCGCCTTGGAGGCGGCATGGGCAACATTGTCCGTGGAGACTCCACAATGGCTCTTCCCATCGGCAGCGACTTGCCAAGATGTCTGGAGGCTGCACGCTATTCCGCCCAATGGTACGGAATGCCCGACAGTGTCTATTCCCGTCGCGGCAACGATGATGGCAAAGACGATGTCAACACACGCCCCTTCACCGCAAACTATCTTGCCAAGGGCAGCAACTATCTGCCGGGTGACAGCGGTCTCTGCGTGCCAATAGAACTCTGCATGGGTGTGCACAGCGATGCAGGCTTCCGCACAGACAACACGCTGGTTGGCTCCCTTGGCATCTATACGACAGGCTTCTATGAAGGGCGTACTGCAACAGGCCTGTCAAGGCTTGTCTGCCGTGACCTCGCAGACTTGGTGATGACGCAGGTATCCATGGACCTGAGCCGCGAACTGGGCTCTTGGAACCGTCGTGACCTATACGACCGAAACTATGGAGAAACGCGAGACCCGCAAGTCCCCTCAACACTCTTTGAGATGCTCAGCCATCAGAACTGGGCGGACATGCGTTTGGGACACGACCCATACTTCAAGTTCCTCATGTCGCGCTCCATCTATAAGGCTGTTCTGCGCTTCATCACCACCATTCACGGCGGGAAGGAGTGCGTTGTGCAGCCGTTGCCCGTGGCAAGCCTCTCCGCCGAAGCAAACAGCGAAAGGAGCGAAATCACCTTGCGTTGGATTCCGAGACTGGACGTTGCAGAGCCGACAGCAAAGCCCGACGGATATGTGGTCTATACGAAGAAGGCAGGCGGAGACTTCGACAATGGGCATTATGTAGATGGAGACAACTGCTACTGCCAGATACCTGTCGAAACGGGGACGCTCTATAGCTTCCGTGTGGTTGCCGTCAACGAGGGTGGTGCCAGTCTGCCAAGCGATGAGGTCTGCGCCGCTGTCTCTGCAAATGCATACGCTCCATCCATTCTGCTTGTCGATGCGTTCCAAAGACTGGCTGGTCCGCTGCCATTCGACAACGAGACGACCGGCGGCTTCGACTTCGAGGCTGACCCCGGCGTGATTGACGTGAAGTCGCCAGGCTACTGCGGCCGCCAGTTGAGCTTCGACAAAACCAAATACGGCAAAGAGACAGATGATGGATTCGGCGTAAGCGGCAACGAGCTGGAAGGCATGATTCTGGCAGGCAACACACACGACTATAGTGTTCGCCATGCATCAGACATCATCGCAACACATCCAGACTGCAACATCAGCAGCACCACAACGATGCAGCTTGCCTACCTCGACCTGAGGAGGTATCGCATTGCCGACTTCATCCTTGGCGCACAGAAGGACGACGGCTATTCCCTCACCCGTCGCAAAGCCTTTAGCCCCGAGATGCTTAACGCCATATCGCAGCTGACGCTTCAAGGTTCGTCAATCATGGTGAGCGGTGCCTTTATTGGCAGCGACACACACACTGCCGGAGAAGACGGCTTCATGGCAGACAAGCTGAAGTTCCGTTTCGCTGCAACCATGCCGACCGACAGCATCTGCAACGTCCAAGGTCTCAACAACGCTGCAACCATCTGCAGCCGCCCAAGCGAACAAAGCTATTGGGTGCGAAACACGGATGTCATCGAACCGATGGGCGGTGCTTTCAGTTCAATGGCATACGCATCGGGAGGCTATTCCGCAGCCATTGCCTACCCAGGCCCTGGCTATCGCGTCATGGCATTCGGCTTCCCTCTGGAATGTATTACAGACACGGAAACACGACGCAACATACTTGGCATTTCCATCGACTTCCTGCTTGGACAGTAAATCGCAATTAGTAACTCGTCAAATAGTAAAAGAAATAGATGTACACAATACTCTGCAACATGAAGGGTTCCCGCAAGCTCAATGTCGAGGAATCCCACCTGAATACCATTGAACGCTATGCCCTTTTCACAGACTTGCTCGACAGCAATGGCATTGTCGAAGACAGTGTCCTGGAGAAACTGCGCCTGAATGTTCGTTCATTGCTGAATCTCAAGGGAAGTCCAGACCCACAGCTGCTTGACCTTTGTGAACGTGTCCTCTTTCACAGCGACATGAAGGCCTTCGGTCTGCACCAACTCATTCTGCTCTACATTGAATGGGAAAAAGAGAAACTCGATGCGCTGAAAGCATCGCTTAATGTTCAATGACAAACCTAACCAACTGGCTTCCGACGACACGCAAGGAAATGGACTTGCGCGGGTGGGACTCTGCTGATGTGATTCTCTTCAGCGGGGATGCCTATGTGGACCATCCTGCTTTCGGAGCTGCCGTGATAGGAAGGCTGTTAGAGGCAGAGGGACTGCGCGTCTGCATCGTGCCGCAGCCGGATTGGCATGGGGACTTCCGCGACTTCAAGAAGCTGGGACGGCCTCGCCTTTTCTTCGGCATTTCGCCAGGCTGCATGGATTCTATGGTCAACAAATACACAGCTGCCCGCCGCCTCCGAAGCGAGGATGCCTACAGTCCCGACGGCCGCCACGACATGCGCCCCGAATACCCGACCATTGTCTATACGGACATCCTGCGGAGGCTCTATCCCGACGTGCCGATTGTGCTTGGAGGCATCGAGGCAAGCTTGCGGCGCGTGATGCACTACGACTATTGGCAGGAACGCTTCCGCCCAAGCATCCTTTGCGACTGCGATGCCGACCTCATCACCTACGGCATGGGCGAGAAGCCGACGCTGGAACTTGTGCGCCTCCTGACGGAAGCTATCAACAACTGCCATCCCCTACTCCATTACGACGAGAACGGCGAACCGTGCATCACCCGCAAGCTGCTGCGCGAAGTAGCAGCCAAGAAGGAGCTTCGCCAGACGGTATTTCTCTGGAGGAAGGAAGAGATACCAGGCGGCATCAAGGCCGACGACATTGTGCTCCACAGTTACGAGGATTGTCTGAAGCAACCAAAACTTCATGCCGAGAATTTCCGGCACATAGAGGAAGAGAGTAACAAGATACATGCCCAGCGACTCTTGCAAGAAGCCCCCTCCCCGCTCCCCCTTTGGGGGAGTGCCCCATTCTCACCGCCTCGCCGCTCAAAAGCACTCCCCCAAAGGGGGAGCGGGGAGGGGGCTGCTTGGGTTGTGGTCAATCCGCCCTACCCGCCTCTCACGTCCGAAGAACTCGACCAGAGTTTCGACCTTCCCTACACACGCTTGCCACATCCGAAATACAAGGGCAAACGGATTCCTGCCTACGAGATGATTAAGTTCAGCGTGACGCTCCATCGCGGCTGCTTCGGCGGTTGTGCCTTTTGCACCATCAGCGCCCATCAGGGCAAGTTCATCGTGAGCCGTTCGAAAGAGAGCATTCTTCGGGAAGTGAAGGCCATTGCCAAAATGCCCGACTTCAAAGGCTACCTGAGCGACCTTGGCGGACCGAGTGCCAACATGTACATGATGAAGGGCAAGCGGCAGGAGCTATGCGAGAAGTGCAAACGGCCTTCTTGCATCCACCCGGCCGTTTGTCCGAACCTGAACGGCGACCATCGTCCTCTGCTCGACATCTATCGGGCCGTCGATGCCTTGCCCGGCATCAAGAAGAGCTTCATCGGCAGCGGTATCCGCTACGACATGCTGCTACACGACTGGAAGGACGAGACGCTGAATCGCGCAGCCTCGGAATATACGAGGGAACTCATCACGAAGCACGTCAGCGGCAGGCTGAAGGTGGCTCCCGAACATACAAGCGATACGGTGCTGAACATCATGCGCAAGCCTTCATTTGGCCTCTTCCGCCGCTTCAAGAGCATTTTCGACGAGACTTGCCGTCGCGCAGGGCTAAGGCAGCAAATCATCCCCTACTTCATTAGCAGTCACCCGGGTTGCACGGTTCGCGACATGGCAGAGCTTGCGGCCATCACCAAACAGATGAACTACAAGCTGGAGCAAGTGCAGGACTTCACGCCAACGCCCTTGACCGTCAGCACCACCTGCTGGGCAACAGGCTATCACCCCTATACGCTCGAACCCATCTATAGTGCCAAGACACCAGAGGAGAAGCGCGAGCAGAACAGCTTCTTCTTCTGGTACAAGGAAGCCTCACCCCCAACCCCTCTCCGAGGAGAGGGGAGAAAAATGGTAAAATACTCAAATCGTAAATAAATTGTAAATCGTAAATCGTCAAATAGTAAATTATCAAGATGCAAAGCGAATGGTTTGAATGCAAGGTTCGTTACGACAAGACCTTGGAAAGCGGTCTCATCAAGAAGACCACAGAGACATATTTGGTGGATGCCCTCAGTTTCACAGAAGCCGAGAAGCGCTTCATCGAGGAGATAGAACCCTTTATGACGGGCGAGTTCATCGTCACGGACATCAAGCGGGCACGGCTCTCCGACCTGTTCGATAGCGACGACCTCAACGACGACCGCTGGTTCAAAGCCCGCATCGCCTATATCACACTCGACGAGAAGAGCGGCGCGGAAAAACGTACCGTACAGTCCGTCCTCATACAGGCAAACGACTTCCACCGTGCTCTCGCCCGTCTCGATGAAGGCATGAAGGGAACACTTGGCGAATGGGCTATTGTCTCCATCACAGAGACAGCCATTATCGATGTGTTTAAGTTCAAAGCGAGTGAGGAATAAGGATTAGAGATTAGAGATTCGGGATTAGAGATTAGGGATTAGGAATATCAT
>JAFXVN010000066.1 GCA_017524545.1 Bacteroidaceae bacterium | reverse complement strand
GTTGCGGGGCTGCGACTCTATCGATTTGTCGATGTGGTAGTCGATGCCTGCGATGGATTGCATCTTTGCTTTCCACTTGGCATAGCATCCGCTGTCGGGGAAGATTCTAACCTTCTTTCCTCGCAGACATTCCAGCTTTTCTGCCGTCAGTCCGTCGCAACCGCCTGTGGCGAGCCAAAGGCATTGGGGCACGTAGGCTGCCATGACGCAGGCCGTTTTCTCGCTCTCCACGAGGCAGACCGTCTTGTCGGGATATTTTGCGAGCAGGTGTTCTCCGAAGAGGCACTGGTAGAGAGGCCAGTCGGAGGGCAAAAGCTTCAGCCTTTTGAGTTCGCTGTGAACCCACTTGGGGTTTCCGATGCGGTGTCCGTCCTCGCCGTAGCGCATGATTTTTCCTGTGCGAAGGCGGAAATGGCGGTCTATCTGCCAGAAGATTACATTGCCTTCCCTGGTGCATCCGATGCGGTAGTCCTCATAAACTTGCCGCACGAGTTCGGGCTTGAGCTTTAGTTTTTCGGCGCACACTTCTGAGAACCATCGCCAGAAGTCGCTATGCGGCCTGTGGAACATCGCCATGAGGTCCATCGATAGGGGTTGCAGTGGCGGTGCCGGCTTCGGCTTTGGTGGGGTCTGGACGATGCGACGGGCTGGGTTGTCCCTCAGCCAGGCGTTGTCGCGGTAGTAGTCTGATGGCTTGTAGTGGTAGCCGCAGGAGTTCTGGTGGTCGCACTTGCCGACCCAGTCTGCGAGGTAGCTGAAATTGTCGTAGGTATCGACATAGCGCACGAATGATTTCCTGCCGCAATGCGGACATTGGAACTTCTGCTGACGGCGACCCGTCACGCGGGGTGTCTCAAGTTGATAACGATAATCTGTGTTCATCATATCAAGGATTTAATTTGTTTTTCGTTTGTTCTTACTGCATTCCTGTTCGTTCGTTCCTCCCCTATATATAAGGGAGGAAGAACAAACGCACAGGAACATAATTGCTCTGCCTCAGATTGGAAGGACGATGTTCGATGAATCCATGATGTATTTACCTGATTCAAAGAGCTTGCCATCCTTCAGCATCTGAGTGATGAACTTCGAGACAACCGGGCGTGAAAGGCTCAGCTTCTCAACCAGATTAGCGGTCAGCTCATTGCGAGGAATGCTGCCATTTGCCAAGCGTATGAAGCCCAGAGCGACGTCCAGTCGCTGCTGAACTATCAACTCCCTCTCAGCCTGACGCTGTGCATCGCGCTGCTGCTTGGCTGCACGAACCTCCTGCTGGTGCATGGCATCCGCATCCAGAAGGTGTCCCTCGCCGTCGAACGAGATGTTCCACGCAGGCATGGTGCCGTGACGGGCATCGGGACAAGTCACGTTGATGATGCCCGACTTCACCTTCTTGCATTGCAGGACAGTTCCAGCTTTCTGGCTCAACACCGTTCCAAGGTGGCCTCGCATGTTCTCGTCGTCGGCAGCCTTGTTTTCGTGCAGCACGCAGACAATGGCACAGCCGAACTCCTCGCACAGCATCAGCAAGTCCTTGATGAGCTGGCGCGACAGCACCTCGTCGTTGAAGCTTGCCACATAATCCACCAGTCCGTCGATGAACACTACTTGCGGACGAATCTCGTCGATAAGCAGGCGCGTGTCGTCGAGCAACGTGTCGTAGCTAAGGCGTCGCAACGTGAAGACATGAAGGTGACTGTCGATGTAGTCGTCGGCAAGCCCAGTCATGTGCTTCACCTCATCAATGACCAGCTTCACGTCTGCCGACTGCTGTTCCGTGTCGAGGTAGAACACGACAGGCTCCGTCAATTCCGACTTCACTCGGAACTGCCGCCCCTTCAGCAAAGCCGCCGCACAGACCTTCAGCACCGAGCTTTTGCCCGATTTCTGTTTGCCCTTCAAGCCGTGAATGTCGCCAAGGGCAAAGATGCCCACGCCGTCCACGCTCAAGGCATAAGCCTCAGGCTTCACCTCCGTCTGCGTGGTGATGCGAAACGCTTGGAGCAACGCGAGCCGCTCCTCTCGCTCAGTAGGCTGAGCAATTGCCTGGTTCACGATGTCGTTTGCCAGGACTTCTGTGTCTTTAATACTTTCTGCCATAATATTTAATAGAAGTATTAAAGTCCCTTCACTTGCACGCTGCCGGTCACTTAGTGAGGGCGCTTGGGTTAATCATGCCGACAGTCCGATGGCCCGTGCTCGGTTTGGTATGCCATCGGTGTGTAATTACGCCGCGAAGGTACGACATTCTTCTAATATGGCAATGAAATTTCTTGACTCTGCATTTAGACAAGAATTGACTGATTTACAAAGAATTTGACCGATGAAAAGTATAAGGATTGACCAACAGTGAGAAGGTAACAGACAAAGTTGATGAAACCATTGACCGATGACATAACAAGAACGGTCAAAGTCAGTAAATCTTTTGACTAAGCATGTAGAAATTCCGGTCAAAAGTAACAGGGTTAGCCCTCGTAAAGACTAACCCTGTCGTGTGTGTCGGAAAGGAAAAAAGTCAAAAGTTGACTGCCTTTTTCATGTCATTTCTTTCGTCTGATGCTGGTATTATGTATTTCTTGACCAGATTGTTCATCTTCAGATTAAATTTGTCAACATCGGCAGGCTTGATTATTTGCCTCGTTATCTGATTATTGCATCTTTTTACGGCTCCCACTTTGACAGGCGTCAAAGTTCCGCGGCTTGCCTTATAATAGTCAGTGAAGTATGTGAGCCAGTAATCCAAGCCACGGGACTTAACATTAGACCACCTATATAGTAAGGCAAGGAACATGCCACTGATGCGGTCTTTTTGTCCTGCCGGGTTCAGTTCGTCAATATGCGAGTATGCAACCCTGCAGCGCATCACCTGCTGTTTGTTATCACCCCAAAGAGCACGCTCCTGATTCGTAATGCCGTCTCTGCGTGCTTCCATCACCTCTTCGCTGATAACCCAGTCATGGTATTCATTTACGTCCAGGGTATGATAAAGCATGGCACTGATTTCCTCCATGCTCTTCTTTTCCTGTTTCCATGCTTCAACCTTCTCCATAAGTTCGTTCTCCATCTCTGCATCCAGGTCGATAAGACGCTTAATGACAGAACGATTGTTCAGCAATACCTCCTGACGGTTCTTTTGGTGCTTTTCGTGGGCAACAGGAGGATGGTTCCTAATGTAGGCTACTTGCCCAATAACGTACAGGCACAATTCTATACACTTGGTCAAGTGACTCTTATAGGAAACAATTTCGTCGTATAGTGTGTGAACAGATTCTTTGTATTGCTCCAAGCCCCAGAATGACAGATTATATGCACCCTTACCCATTTTGGAGTTTGTCACCACCTTGTGCTTCGCCTTGAAATATCCATGCGAACGCTTCTTTTCGCATAGGTTTTCAAGCATTTTCACTCCCCGGCTTATGCCGCTGCGCATTTTGTTCATGAGCATGTGGCATGTGCTGTACCGTTTATTGTAGTTGGTGGCAAACTTCTCAATGTAACCCTCATTATGCAGCCTTTTCAGACGGGAGTATTCCAACTGTGTGAGGCCATCGCTGGTTCGTATGTAATTCGTGAACTCAATGACTTTCTCTTCTGTGTCAATTTTTCCCGACGACATTCCGTCTATAAAACGACTCACATCGTTTTGAGCATATACTCCTTTCAGCTCACAGAGTGCTTCTTCTGTCTTGTCTATATGTCTATCGTACGCCATACTCAACTTTTGACTCAACCGCGTTCCTGATGAAGGCATTGATGGAAATGCCTTCCTGAAGGGCAAGCATCGCTATCTGGCGATGGATGGCAGGAGTGAGGCGCACATTCAGCACGCCCGTATAACTCTTGTCAGGCTCTATGCCCTCGTCCTCGCAATAGGCAAGGTAGTCATCCACAGCCTCGTGGAAAGCAGTAGCCAACTCCTTGACGCTTTCGCCCTCGAAGTTCACAAGACCGTTGATACCCTCAATCTTACCGAAGAAGACCTGGTCCTTGTCGCTGTAGTTCACCGACCCGATGTAACCCTTATACGTCATTGTATTCATATCCGAATCCTCCCAATACTTATTTAATAAAACCTGCTCCGCGTAAATCATCCAATACCTGCTTCATTGCATACTCCTTCACGATATTACCCGGATGTGGCTTGTGCAGCATGATGGGGCGCTTGTCTCCATTCTTGAAGATGACACGGGAATCGGATGTCCTGCCCTTGTTGCCCTTTTCGTAGCCATAGCCCTCCAGCAGCCGCTGCATCTCCTCGAAAGTGAAGTCAGCAGGCATTTTTAGGAATCTTTCGCGTAGTTTCTCTCTTGTTCCCATTTTATTGGTTCTGTTTTTACGCCTGCAAATGTAACTATAATTTAGTTGCCGTGCAAATATGTGGCAAAAACTTTTGATGTTTCAGTAAGAAATCGTAACTTTGCCCTGCAATCCGAAAGGAATGCATATCATATTTGCTTAATCTCTCTGCTGAATCACCACCTCGAAAGAGAATAATAGAGCTAACTAATACGTAATGAAGCTGCGTACAGAGCGTAAACTTCTCCATAACGTATTAGGGCTTGTGGTGAGCCTGGCTGAGATATGGCTGGGTCTGCGCTTTTCCTATGTCCGTAGGTTCTTGGACAAGCCAAGCGGCAAAGCCGAGAGAGTGTTGGCTCATAGAACGGGAATGATAGTATTAACCTAAAAAGGAACGGATATGAGAAAATACCTGTTGCTATCCCTGATGGCACTGCTGCCGATGACAGCGCTGATTACCGTCACTTCATGCGGCGACGACGATGAAATTGTACAACCACCAGTCAACACAGATGGCAACAACGGCAGCAACACCAATGACGACGGTGGCAGCAACGATGATGGTAACAATGATGGCAACAATGGCAGCCAGGAAGTCCCAGAGATAGTTGTCGTTGTCAATGAAGACGGCACGACATCCAATGGCAGCATCTTCTCAGCCATAGACAACCAGAACTTTTACGTCGATTACATAAAATACACTGTAACCGAAGGGCATCTGGCTGTAAGCGGTTACGACAAGACAGGATTCAAAGGCATCGCCAAAATCATCTCAAAGCTAACGTATAAGGGTAACACCTACGAAGTTCTTGAAATAGGGTATGGGGCCTTCGATGATTGCACCAGCCTGACCTCCATCATCATCCCCAATAGCGTGACAAGCATCGGCAGCGGTGCCTTCGAATATTGCAGCAGCCTGACCTCCGTCACCATCCCCAACAGCGTGACAAGCATCGGCAATTATGCCTTCGAATATTGCAGCAGCCTGACCTCCATCACCATCCCCAACAGCGTGACAAGCATCGGGGAATATGCCTTCGAATATTGCAGCAGCCTGACATCCGTCACCATCCCCAACAGCGTGACCAGGATCGGCCAGGGTGCCTTCTATTATTGCACCAGCCTAACCTCCGTCACCATCCCCAACAGCGTGACCAGCATCGGCGACGCTGCCTTCCGTGGCTGCAGCGGCCTGACCTCCGTCACCATCCCCAACAGCGTGACCATCATCGGCAGCGATGCCTTCGATGGCACAGCATGGTATAACAATCAGCCAGACGGACTGGTATATGCAGGCAAAGTGACATACAAGTATAAAGGAACAATGCCTGAAGGAACAGAGATTGTAATAAAAGACGGAACATTAGGAATAGCAGGCAGAGCCTTCAATAATTGCAGCGGCCTAACCTCCGTCAACATCCCCAATAGCGTGACCAGCATCGGCTACGAAGCCTTCCGTGGCTGCAGCGGCCTGACCTCCATCACCATCCCCAACAGCGTGACCATCATCGGCAGCTCTGCCTTCGATGATTGCACCAGCCTGACCTCCGTCACCATCCCCAACAGCGTGACCAGCATCGGGGGATGTGCCTTCTATAATTGCACCAGCCTAACCTCCGTCACCATCGGAAGTGGCGTGACCAGCATCGGTAGCGCTGCCTTCTATAATTGCACCAGCCTGACCTCCGTCACCATCGGAAGTGGCGTGACCAGCATCGACACACGTGCCTTCTATGATTGCACCAGCCTGACAGATGTCTATTGCTATGCTGAAAATGTCCCCAGCACAATTAGTGATGCGTTTATATACTCCCCTATTTATTCCGCCACGCTCCATGTGCCAGCCAGGTCTGTGAATAGCTACAAATCGCAATCTCCTTGGAGTAGCTTCGGCCGCATTGTTGCGATAGAATAACAAAGCTTTCTTCTAAGACAACCATCCCCGCTGCGGTTCTTCCTCGGCGGGGATTACTTATAGGTTCGTATCTCCACGCGGATAAACTCTGTGATGTCCTCCACGCCGAAGACACTCTGCAAAAGGATTGCATCACGACAAGGGCTGTAATAACAGTCCCCACCCTATCACTTCTGGTGCTGCGGACGCAGGAGGTCATTGACGGTCTTGACGGGGTTGAAGGTCGAGAGAGGCACTTCGACCATGATGGTGTTCCAGTCGCTCATGGCGCCGTTCCAAAGGCCTGGCAGCTCCAATGCTTTCAGTTCCTTGCCATCTTTGCTCTTGTAGGAGATGAAGCCTGTAGCGGGGTCAACGTAGGCGGGCAGGTTGAACTTTTCGCCCTTGTAGTCGCGGATGGCGCAGACGAGGTCAACGGGGTTGAAGTGCGTGCCTTTCGTGAACATCTCCATGTACTTGGGATTGTTCTGGTCTATCTGGCTGCTCTCGAGAATCTGCAGGGAGATGCTGCCGTCGGGGTTGTAGGCCAGGAAGGGGCCGCCGCCGGGTTCGCCGACATTCTTCACCACGCCGCAGACACGGATGGGGCGGTTGAGCTTCTTGCGCAGGAAGATGCACAGTTCGGTGTCCTCCAGGTTCTTCAGGCCAGGCACGTCGCAGCAGAGGGTGTGACGGACAAAGCGGATGATGTCCTCCATGTCGTCGTGGCTGTACCTGCCGCTGTCGAGCAGACGCAGGTAGGCAAACACCTGTTTCTGCACCTGCACCAGAACACCGGCAATGACTTGCTTCCAGAAGACGGTGTCGGCCTTCAGGCGGTCGGGCACCACATTGTCTATGTTCTTGATGAAGACGATGTCGCTCTGCAGGTCGTTGAGGTTCTCGATGAGTGCGCCGTGACCGCCCGGGCGGAAGAGGAGCTTGCCGTCGGCGGTGCGGAAGGGCGTGTTGTCCATGTTGACGGCGATAGTGTCCGTGCTTGGCTTCTGCTCGCTCAAAGACACTTTGTAGGTAATCTTATACTTGTCCTGAGCCTCGGGCAGAACGCGACTGATGAGGTCTTCGAAGAGTTCCCTGTGCTCGCTGCTGACGGTGAAGTGCACTTCTGCCTCTCCCCTGCTGCTGGCGTAGAGAGCGGCTTCCGTGAGGTGCTCCTCAACGGGTGTCTTGGCGCAGTCGTCGTAGGCATGGAACTGCAACAGACCCTTTGGAAGCTGACCGTAGTTCAAGCCTTCCTCTTCGAGCATACCCCGAGCCACGGCTTTGTAGTTCCCCTCCTCGATGAGGGCATCCACACCCTTGCCTTCGCTGAGGAAGCAGGCATCGTTGAGTGCATCGAAGAAAGCGAAGTCGTGGATGCGGGCGAAGAATGTCTTCTCGAAGTCCGAGGTGGGCACGTCGTAGTCGGCATTCAGGAACTCGAACATATTCTTGAACATGCGGCTTGCTGCGCCGCTGGCAGGCACGAACTTGGTGATGGCGTGTCCCTCTGCCTTGTAGTCGTTCCAAGCCTTGATGTAGCCCTCTGCATCGTCCTCTGTCGGGGCGACGATGCCCTCGCCCACTGCGGCTGCACCCTTCAGTTTCAGGAAGTCAAAACCCTTGCGGAAACTCTCCAACTGCGCCTCTATCTGCGCTTCGCTCATACCTTTCTGCTCTATCTGCAGAATGTCTTCTTTGCTGAACATATCTCTTTCGTTTATGGGTTAATTTCTCCACAAAGGTACGATTTTTAATTCATAGTTCATAACTCATAGTTCAGAATTATGGAACTTCGCCACATTTTTTGTGTTTTTGCACACAAAATTGTTAAATCAACGAATCAACAGCAGAACTTTCGGAAGTAAAACAGGCTTTTCCTTTCATGTTTGATTATATTATCGTATCTTTGCGGGGCAATTGAACAAACGTAGCAGGATATGGAATTGACAAACACCTTAACCGAAGAGGAGCTTGGACGGGTCACGACTGCCCAAAGGCAGCTCTTTGCGATGGCTGCCGACGTGATGCAGGAAGGCGACGAAGCGAAGCTCAGGAAGTATCTGGACAATGTCTTGGAACAAGGCACTCTCCGACGTGACGCTTTCGGCCTCAGTCCGATTGTGAAGGACATAGAGACGGCATTGCTTGTGGCACAGGAGATTGGACTCTCGCGCGGCAGCTTGTTGGGAGTCTTCCTGAACTCGATTGTCAAGTGCGGGGCGGCAACCCTCGACGAGATTCGGAGAGACTTCGGCGACGAGGTGGCCAACATCCTGCACGGACTGATGCGCATCCGCGAGGTCTATGCCAAGAGCGCGACGGTCGGGAGCGAGAACTTCCGCAGCCTGCTCGTCACCTTTGCCGAGGACATGCGCGTCATCCTCATCATGATAGCCAACCGCGTCTGCGTGATGCGTCAAATCAAGGACACGACCAACACCGAAGCCCAGCGGAAGGTCTCGATGGAAGCCGCATACCTCTATGCCCCGCTTGCCCACAAGCTCGGCCTCTACAAGCTCAAGAGCGAGCTGGAAGACCTCAGCCTCAAATATCTGGAGCACGATGCCTACTACCACATCAAGGAGAAGCTGAACGAGACGAAGCGCAGCCGCGATGCCTACATCGAGCGTTTCCTGAAACCCCTCGACGAGAAGCTGCAAGCCGCTGGCCTGCACTACCACATGAAGGGGCGCACGAAGAGCATCCACTCCATCTGGCAGAAGATGCAGAAGCAGCACGTCGATGTCGATGGCGTCTATGACCTCTTCGCCATCCGCATCATCCTCGACTCGCCCCCCGAGCGCGAGAAGATGGAGTGCTGGCAGGTGTTCAGTATCATCACCGACATGTACCAGAGCAACCCGAAGCGTATGCGCGACTGGCTTTCCGTACCCAAGAGCAACGGCTACGAGAGCCTGCACATCACCGTGCTTGGCCCCGAACAGAAATGGGTGGAAGTGCAGATTCGCACGGAACGCATGGACGACATTGCGGAGCACGGGCTTGCCGCACACTGGCGCTACAAAGGCGTGAAGGGCGGACAGAGCGGTGTGGAGGAATGGCTGGCAGGTGTGCGCAGCGCCTTGGAGACGAACGACGATGCCCAGCTCATGGATCAGTTCCGCCTCGACCTGAAGGAAGACGAAGTGTATGTCTTCACCCCCAAGGGCGACATCTTCAAGCTCCCGATGGGCGCGACGGTGCTCGACTTTGCCTACCACATCCACTCGAAGGTGGGCAACCACTGTGTCGGTGCCCGCATCGGCGGCAGGAACGTCACCATCCGCCAGAAGCTGCAAAGCGGCGACCAGGTGGAAATCCTCACCAGCAACAACCAGACGCCCAAGCAGGACTGGCTCAACATCGTCACCACCACACGCGCCAGGGCCAAGGTGCGCCAGTGCCTCAAAGAAATGGAAAGCAGCCAGGCACTCTTGGCGAAAGAGGAGCTGGAGCGCAAGATGAAGAACAAGAAGCTCGACTACGAAGAGCCAGTCCTGATGCACACCATGACGAAGCTCGGCTACAAGATAGTCACGGACTTCTACGCCGCTCTCGCCGACGGCAAGCTCGACACGAACACTGTCCTCGAAGCCTACGCACAACTGCAACGAAAAGCCTCCCCCGTCCCCTCCAAAGGAGGGGTGAATCAGTCGCCCGACAAAGCCAATCTTTCTGCCGACCAGTTTGTGCTGCCATCCGTTCACCCCTCCTTGGGAGGGGACGGGGGAGGCTCGGGGGCTTCTGATGTCCTCGTCATCGACCAAAACCTGAAAGGCCTCGATTTCCAGATGGCGCGGTGCTGCCAGCCTGTCTATGGCGATACCGTCTTCGGCTTTGTCACCAGTGGCGGCGGCATCAAGATTCATCGTGAGGACTGTCCCAACGCCCCGCAGCTTCGCCAACGCTTCGGCTACCGCATCGTCCGGGCAAAATGGGCTGGCAAGCGCGGCAGCCAGTACCCCATCACCCTGCGTGTCATCGGTAACGACGACATTGGCATCGTCAACAACATCACAAACATCATCAGCAAGGAAGAGAAAATCCTGCTCCGCAGCATCAGCATCGACAGCCACGACGGCCTCTTCAACGGCTCCCTCACCGTCATGCTCGACGACACCAGCCGCCTCCAGCAGCTCGTCAAGAAACTCAAGACCGTCAAAGGCGTCAAGAATGTGTCACGAAGCTAAACATTTGTGTTTTTCAACGAAGGTGTGCATAATACAGCTATTATTATAAAACAACGGATTGCACGGATTTCACGGATTTAAGTGCTGCTGATAATCAGCAAATAAAATAATCCGTAAAATCCGTGCAATCCGTTGTCGTTAATTATATATCTTCTTTGTTTTGTTCAATATGCGTGGTCGGCGTTTATCTCGTCGATGGTCAGCTCTTTCTTGTCGATGGCTCGCCATGCATAGACGATGTAGGCGAGGACAAAGGGAATGAGCAGAGAGACATAGAACATGGTGCGAAGGGTGAACTCGCTGCTTGAAGAGTTCTGCATCGTGAGCGACGATTGGAGGTCGGCCGTCGAGGGATAGTAGGCGGTATCGTTCCAAGCCGTCAGCAACAGGAGCACCGTTACCGTAACCACTGTGCCGAAGCCCACCACCCAGAAGCCGCGCTTGTATGCCTTGTGCGTCAGCGACCATAGGATGCCGAAGAGCACGAACACCACACCGATGAGCAGCACGACGAGCAGGGGCCACATGTCCAAGAGGTTGTGCAGATACTTGTATGGCTCCATGAAGACGACACCTGTCTGTGGCTCTACGGCATAGCCCTCGCATGTGAGGATATGTGCCACGAATGCGAGGAAGAAGCCGAGGAACAGGATGGTGCTGCGCAGCAGGGGTTGGACGATGCGATTGTGGTTGTCGAACGCCTTGTCTTCCACTTGTTTGTGGATGTACAGGCAGCCCAGAATCCTTGCAAGGAAGAAGACGGCAAACCCCATGACGAGGTTCCAAGGATTGAGCAAGGCATCAAGTCCGTGCGAGGCATTCGCCCAACGGCTGATTATCAATTGTGGATTGAAGATTGAGGATTGAGGGTTGAGGATTTGGGAATCTACGATGTTGCCTTTATCCACAATGAAGTTGCTGCCCGTGAAGAACGTCGCCACGGCACCGCCCAGCAACAGGGGGCCGAGGATGCCGTTCAGGACAAGCAGCCACTGGAAAGTCTTCGCCCCAAGCAGGTTGCCCATTTTGTTTTGAAATTCATAGCTTATAGCTTGCAGCACAAAGGAGAAGAGGATAACCATCCACAGCCAGTATGCTCCCCCGAAGCTGGTGGAATAGAAGAGCGGATAGGAGGCGAAGAAAGCTCCGCCAAATGTGACAAGTGTGGTGAAGGTGAATTCCCACTTACGCCCTGTGGCATTTACAACGAGACGTCGCTCATCGGCGGTGCGTCCCAACGAGAATATGAGTGTGTTTGCTCCCTGAACGAACATGAGGAAGACGAGCAGGGCTGCCAATAGAGCCACTACGAAGCACCAGTAGTGCTGTAAAAATATATAGGTCATATTTTAAAGATTAGGGATTAAGGATTAGGGATTATTCGTTTCTGGTCCTTTCTTGATTGCTTTACACATAATGTTGATTTCGACTGCCAGGAGCGTGGTGAAGAGGATGAGGAAAAGCAGGAACGTAATCATGACCGACGACGAACCCAACTGGCTCACACTCACCCACGTTGGGAGCATGTCCTGAATAGTCCAGGGCTGGCGACCGAACTCAGCCACCAACCAGCCTGCCTCGCTGACGATGTAGGCAACGGGGATGCAGAGTATGGCAAGCCAATAAGACCAGGTCTTGGGCTTCCAAAGCATGATGAGGAACAGCAGGATGAACAGACAGCCGCCGCCCACCATCACGCGGAAGGCATAGAAGCAGACAGGAATGTAAGGTACCACCTGACTGCGTTCCGTCACATACCCATAGCCGAAATAAGGCATGTTCTCTTTAAGCGAAGACTGAAGAGCAGGAAGTTCAGAATCACCCTCTCCCTTTTGCTTGCGGTATTCGGCAAGGGCAGAGATGGCAGAACGTCCGCGCTCTATCTTCTCGTCCAAGGAAAGTTCTCGTGTGCCGTCGGGTCTTGTGTAGCCATCCAGAATGTCGCGCACACCGGGCACATATCCATGCAGGTCGTTCGTTGCCAAGAAAGAAAGGGCGTAGGGCACGGCAATCTTCAGCGGTGCTTCGTCCTCTGCCTCATAGTCGGGCTGCTGGAAGGGATTGATGCCAGCAATGATGGTCAGGGCTTGGTCGTTGCCCCCTTTGTAAAGTGCCTCCATTGCAGCCAGCTTCATGGGTTGCGTTTGTGCCACCGTGTATGCCGAATGATGGCCGGACAGCATGATTAAGGCCGAGGATATGAGTCCGAAAATGGCACCCACGCGAAGGCTCTTGCAGGCAAACTCCTGATGACGCTTTTTTAGCAAATACCAGCTGGAGACGCCCACAACGAAGACAGCTCCGAGCACCCATGCTGAGAGAACCGTATGCACGAACTTATCGACGGCCACAGGAGACAAGGCCACTTCTGCGAAACTGGTCATCTCATTGCGCATGGTGTCGGGATTGAAAGCCTGTCCCACAGGATGCTGCATCCATGAGTTGGCCACGAGAATCCACCACGCGGAGATGGTGGCGCCCAAGCCTGTCAACCATGTGGAAGCCAAGTGGAAGCCTTTGCTGACTTTCTTCCATCCGAAGAACATCACAGCCACGAAAGTGCTCTCCATGAAAAAGGCCACGATGCCTTCCACAGCGAGCGGAGCACCGAAGATGTCGCCAACGAGGTAGGAGTAGTTGCTCCAGTTGGTGCCGAACTCGAATTCCAGGATGATACCTGTGGCTATGCCCATAGCGAAGTTGATGCCGAAGAGCCGCTGCCAGAACTGCGCGGTTTGTTTCCAGAACTCCTTGCCAGTGCGATAGTACAAGGTTTCCATGATGCCCATGACCACAGCCAAGCCGAGGGTCAGGGGAACGAACAGCCAATGGTAGATGGCTGTCAAGGCGAACTGAGCTCTTGCCCAATCCACCATTGCCATGTCGATGTTAAGTAAGTGAGTCATGATATTATAAAAGTTAATAAGTTAGGGGTTTAGGAGTTGTGAGGAGACGAACTCTGCCTCGTCGCCCTCGCGCGCATGTTCCTTTATATAATTAGGAAAAAAGAACAGCTTGAGGACAACAAAGATGATGAAGAGCTTGACCAGTATGACAGCCCACAACGTGCGCCCCAGCGTCATGCTGCGGAAGCCGTCGTAGTAGAGATGCCATGTGTCGTTTAGCCACTTCATAAGCGCAAAGCGTTAGTCTTATCGTATAATCTTTTTCCCGTTCACCACACTGATGCCCTTCGGCACCATCGACAACTGTCGCCCTTGCAGGTCGAAGATGTCATTTCTGATTCTTAACGGTTCCTTGTTTTTTTCATATATGCCAGTCTCATCCTCCCCCGCCGACATCATGTAGGCATAGTAGAAGCCGCCGGTCTTGGTGCCCGAGGGTGAAGTGAAGCGGATGGTGACAGATTGCTTGCCGCTTGTGCCTTCCTCGGGGATGGGATAGCATCGCATGAAGAAACGTCCCGGGTCGTTGTGGAGGAGGCTCTCGGAAGCGACCAGCACATCGTCGCACAGGATGTCGAAGTTGCGGATGTCGCCCTCGTCGCCCCAATAGAGAATCATCAGATAGTTGCGGTTGGTGGGGTTCACCTTCATTGTCCAGCTCTGTCCCGTCGTGCCATAGCCGTCCAACCAGGTTCTGTTGCGGAAAGTGCCTCTGCTGCCGTTGCTTGTGTATTTGTGGCTGGTGTGGGAAGAGGCTTGCGACGTCCAGAAGTAATCAACAGGGACCGTCCCTTCGGGCACCTCTTGCGAGAGGGCGGTATAGATGCCAAACACACCGCCCACGGTGTTCTCGGCGTTGATTGCCTGCATCTTTATCGTCACCTTCTCCTTGCCTTTCGTAAGCTCGAAGGGAATGGAATGCCGCATGTAGTAGTACTCGCCTGGAGCGAAATTGTTCAGTTCGTCGTAGGAGAACTTTGTGCCGTTGCAATAGATGTCATAGCGGCGGTTGCCGCCGTCGCTCCCCCACTGCTTGGTGATGAAATCGACGGGGCGCTCCGGGTCGGTCTTGAGGTCATAGCTTATCCACCCTCCGTATGCATCGCGCCATCCAAGGTCTGGGCCTGTATTCATGTTCTCGCCTTGAAGGTTGTGTGCCCTTTCGCTCGAAGTGTTGCAGACCTTCACCTCGTCGATGTAGTCGATGGGCTTCTGCATCTTGCTGGCATCCGTCGGAATCCACACCAACATGGGCGATGCGTCGCGATGGGCGCGGGTGAAGTATGGAAGCAGACGCACGATTCTGTCCTTCACTTCCAGCTCCGTGCCGTTCAGAGTGCATTGCTTGCCGTTCATGCGCAGCTGTTGCAGGCCTCCTTTGAAGAGAGCCGACATGGCGGTTGTCGCCGCTGTCGCTGTTCCTGTGGCACCATTCTCAATATAGAGGTTGTCGAGCTTGCCGCCATTATCTATGCCTTCAGCACAATAGACAAGAGGCCCGCGCTCGTAGGCACAGAGACCCTTGTTGCTCTTTAGATTCTCGTTCGAGACCACTTGGTGGACATCCATAGGAAGCGAAAGCGTCACCTCGTCGCCCGCTTTCCATCCGCTATTGAGAATGGCAAAACCATTCTCCACAGAATAGCTGACCTCCTCGCCATTCAGCTTGATGACGACCGGTGTTGTCGTTGGGTTCGTATAGGAATACAGGTCGCTCTCTACTGGCTTGTTCACTGCCCATCCAGGGATGCGCACCTTCAGGGTTTTACCGCTTGCGTTACCCTCCACGCTATTGAATGTCAGCTTCATCTCTCCTTTGTAAGGATAAGAGCCAGTGACTGTTATGCCGAACGTAGCATCACCGGCTGTTGCCGTTGCTGTGCTTGCCACGAAGAGGTTCCAATAGAGGGCATCGTCATCGGTTGCATAGATGTAGCCAGGCACTGAGGGGATGAGTCGGCAGAGGTTCGTGGGGCAGCAACTGGTGCCGAACCACTCGGGGCGGGCGTCGCCCCTCTCGCTCGACGCAAGGCGGTTGGGATAGTAGAACGTCTTGCCCGCAATGCCATAGCCGTCCAGCACCGTGTTGTAGAGGGCACGCTCCAGCATGTCGATGTACTTGCCTTCGCCATGCAGACGGAACATGCGGAGGTTGAACATGCTGGCAGCCACCGAAGCGCAAGTCTCGCAATAGGCAGAGGCATTGGGCAGCTCGTAGTCCTCGCCGAAGGCCTCATTGTTGTCACGAGCACCGAAACCGCCAGTGATGTAGCACTTTTTGCTTGCGATGTTGTCCCAAATGGCTGTGACAGCCGTCTCGTAGGCTTGGTCGCCCGAGTAGCGCACCCAGTCTGCCATGCCGCTGTAGAAGTACATGGCACGCACGGCATGTCCCTCGGCCGTACGCTGCTCGATGGCGGGCAGGTGGTCTTGCCAGTATTTCCCGTTCACGCGCTGGTCGTTGCTCGTGGGGTCGAACTGTCGAATGCCCCTGCAATCGAGGAAGAATTTGCAGCCCAGCAGGTAACGCTCTTCGCGCGTCAGCTCATAAAGACGCACCAGTGCCATCTCCACGACGGCATGGCCGGGAGCCATCTTGATGCCGTTTTCGTTGAAGACATCAAGCATGTTGTCGGCAGCTCTCTTGGCGCAGTTCAGGAGTTTGTCCTTGCCTGTGGCGAGGTAATAGGCGATTCCAGCCTCCACAAGCTCTGCCACGTTGAATGTTTCGTGCGAAAGGTTCCAGTCGCTCTTCCACTTCTCCCCGTTGTACCAAGGATGGAGAGGGTTGTGGATGGTGAAGTTCGTCTGGAGATAGCCGTCGGGTTCTTGGGCGGAGCATATCAAATCCACCACCCCATCGCAATACGACTCCAGACTCTCGTCGCTCTGCGTCGTCAGCACATACGAAGCGCCTTCCAGCACCTTGTACACCTCCGCATCGTCGTAGGGATTGCCCGACTGGAACGTCAAGTCGCCGACTTGGGCCTCGCCGCTCACAATCTTGCCAGCATACTCAAAGTTGCGAATCTGCCCGGCATCCGTCACCTTCTGGAAAGCATAGCGTATGGTGGTGCCCCGCATCACATCCAACCGCTGCTTCCAGAACAAGTCCTTCACCTGCACATCCGTAAACGGCACCTGCTTAATCTCGCCGCTTGCCATCACAAATCGGCAAAAGCAGAAAAGAGCAAGAGCAGACACGATAGCCTTGTTATTCATAGCATAAAATACATGTTTTGGCTACAAAGATACAAAAAAAAGAAGAACCTCCAATCATTTTGCTGAAGATTCTTCCTTCTTACACTATTTTCTCTCTGTTCCCTGCGCTTAGTATGCAGTATAGCACTATTCTTTATTTCAATAGTTCATCCGGGTAGGTGGGCATTGCTCCGTTTTGAGTGCAGACATAGGCAGAGACCTGCACTGCAATGCGGTGAGCTTCGGAAACAGACCTGCCATTGAGGATGCTGCCCACGAAGGAGCCGGTGAAGGAGTCGCCAGCACCGACGGTGTCGGCTACCTTGACCTTCGGTGTCTCCTGGAACGACACATGACCAGGGGTGAAGACGTAAGAGCCATTCGTGCCACAGGTCAGGACAAGCATGTCGAGGTCGTACTTGCCCAGGATGAGCCAGCATTTGTTTTCGATGTCGAGACCCGGATAGCCGAACATGCGACCTATCAGCACCAGCTCCTCATCGTTAATCTTCAGAATGTTGCACCGCTGCATCGAGTCCTGGATGACTTCCTTCGTGTAGAACTGCTGGCGCAGGTTGATGTCGAAGATTTTCAGGCAGTCTGCGGGTGTGGCATCGAGGAATTTCTGGATGGTCTCGCGGCTGATTACGTTGCGCTGTGCCAGCGAGCCGAAGCAGACGGCACGGCAGCCAGCAGCAATCCGGGCGATGTCTTCGTCGAAGGGTATATTGTCCCAAGCCACATTCTCCTTGATGTCGTACGTGGGGATGCCCTGCTCGTCGAGCTGCACCTGCACGGTGCCGGTGGGATAAGGCACACGGGGCAGTTGGCAATTCAGCCCATGCTCCTTCAGAGCCTCTACGGTTTCCTCAGCCAGTTTGTCATTGCCCAAAGCACTGACGGCAATGGTGTCTGCCATGCCCAGGAACTGTCCAGCATGATAGGCAAAGTTGGCGGGTGCACCGCCCAGTTTCTTACCTTCGGGAAGTACATCCCACAGGACTTCTCCGAGTCCCACTACATAACGCTTTTTCATATTTGATATAACTGCCGCCAGTCCGCAAGTCTGTTACTTAATCAGGATTTTTTTCGCCGTGCCGTCGGGGTAGCGGATGATGTTCAGGCCGTGCAGGGGCTCTGTGATGCGGCGGCCGGAGAGGTCATACCATTCTCCATTTGACCATTTACCGTTTACCATTTCCTCGTCGAAGAGCTCTCCGATGCCGTCGGGCGTACCGCGGCTGTAGTCGTCGTTGTTGGTCAGGTACATGTCATCGACAACAATGGTTCCGTTGTTGCACCAGAAGGAGACGATGCGGATGTTCTTCGTGTCGAGCGGTTCGCCGGTGCGGTCGTCGCTGGTGTACTTGGCTTCTCGGAGGTCGAGGACAATCTGCTTATTGCTGCCGAAGTCGGGCGTAGCACAGCAGTCGCCCCAGATGCTGCCGCTGGTGAAGAGGTTGATGTGGGCGGCGGTGTTGGTCTTCTTCATCTTCAGCACGAGATACTTGTAGCCCGACATGTCGGCACCGCTGGGGTATTCCCATCCCATCTGTCCGTACTGTCCGAATTTGAAAAGGCGCGTCTTCTCGGTATAGGTGCCTTGCGAGAAGAGCGAGGTGTTGATGTACTCGGCTCCGAAGGGGAAGAATGTGGAGCGGACGTTCAGCACTCTGCGGAATTCGTTGCCAAGGGGGTCGGCATAGACAACGGTGACGACGGTGGAGCCTTCCTCCAGGCCGCGCACCATACCGTTCTGGAACGTCACGACGCCATCGACGTCCATGATGTAGCTGGCCTTGGCGGCGACGTCTTCGGTGTGTCCGTCGGCAAATGTGGCGGTGAGCTTCAGCGGCTTGCTGTTGCCCACCATGACTTCCATCTCATCGACTTCCATCTCAAGCGTCTCGGCTGTGAGCATGTCCTTGTTGAAGCCCTCGAAGTCGGCGGGGAAGTACTTGGACTCGTCGAAGGCGGCCTCGGTAGAGAACCAGTCGAAGTCGGCATAGCCGTTGCTGCCGCTGGCGGTGTTGTAGCAGAAGAGTCCGAAGCGTGCTCCGACGAAGACGGTGAGGCTGTACTTCAGCGTAGTCTGGTCGCCGAGCGGTGTGAAGGTTTCGTTGTCGAGCGAGTAGGAGAACTGCGTCTTGCTGGTGCCGTAGGTGACGGCAGCGCGCAGGTAGATGATGCTGTCCACCTGGACCTCCTGCGTCTGCTGTGTGGGTGTGAAGCTGTTATCGACGCGGAGTGTATCCTGCCACCAGACGAGCTGCCGCTTGCCGTCCTTCACCTCTACGGCGATAGCGGCGTATGGGTCCTGGAAAATGCAGATGCCGGCGCGGTCGCCTTCCTGCAAGTTCCTGACGTCGAGGCGGATGGTGCCAATGGATGGTGTTGATGCCTTGTCGTGGAAGGCGAAGATGCGCTGTGTGAGCATGTTGCGGGCCTGTGTCAGGCGGTCGGTGATGCTGGCAGCCCTGAGCCGCAGCCATCCCGGACGCTCGAAGAGGCTCCACGCTCCATCATCAGGATTGTGGTTCCACTCCCACTGCATCCCCAGGGGATAGGAGCGGAAATTGTCGTTCGTGGGCAGACCGGTTCGCGGCGAGGCTGTGCCGGTCTTGGGTTTTGTATAGGCGGTGTAGGGCACGCCCTTGTTTCCTACGATGGGCCATCCATCGTCCCACGTCACGGGCTGGAGGTTGGGCATACGTCCCAGACAGCCGAGGTCCTGCTGCATGATGGTCCACCATTCGCCCGTCTGCGTCTCTATCAGAGCGCCCTGATGGATGGTATTGGCGGTGTTGTTGATACTCTTTTCCAGCAGCACCTTCTCCTCATACGGACCGAAGATGTTCGTGGAACGGAAAGCCACCTGCGCGGTGGGCCAGCCGCCATAGGTGGCATATATATAATAGTAGTCGCCTATCTTGTAGAGATGGCAGCCCTCCAGTCCGGAGTTCTCGCGCGTGACGACGGTCTTCTCCTGCTTGAAGTTGAACTGCTCGTCGAGTTCGCATATCTTGATGTCGTTGATGCCGCAAGCCACATAGACCTTGCCGTTGTCGAAGAGCATACCCGGGTCGTAGTAGATGCGCGACAGGGCCTTTTTCTCCCAGTGGCCCTCGGGGTCGGTGGCAGTGAGCACGAAACCGCCTGCATCGTTGCCGTTGATGAGTAGGTAGAACTTGCCGTTGTGGTACTTCATGGAACAGGCCCACATGCCGGCAGCGTAGGCGTTCTCGCCGTTCTGCAGGCTGTAGCGGTCCTTAGCTGAGAGCTGCTCGAGGGGCTGTGCACAATAGTCCCAGTTCACCAGGTCCTTCGACTTCAGGATGGTGGCTCCGGGGAAGTGGTGCATCGTAGTGGAAACCATGTAGTAGGTGTCCTCGACGCGGATGACATCGGGGTCGGGGAAGTCGGCAAAGACGACAGGATTCTTATATCTGCCTGTGCCCTGGTCGCTCAGCGAAACGTTCTTGTAGTCGGGATGTGCCCAATCGACATTGTAATACTCGGCATACCAGTCCATGCAGGCTTTGCCGCAAGCCTCCTCCAGTCCGTCGAAGGCGGGCACGACCTTTTTCTTGTCGATGAGGGTATCGACGTCGATGAGGCAGTGCGTGCCGGAGAGGGTCATGGAGATGTTGCCGTAGTAGTCCAGACAAGCTTTGTATGCCTTGCCCCACTTGGAGGTAGAGCCCGTGGACCAGGTGCCGTAGTTGGGCTGCACCCAATCGCCGTGCTCGTTGTAGTGACCTTCTGCATCGGGGTTCTCAGGACTCCAATCGACCTCGGTGATAATCACGGGTGCGAAATCGACGACAGGCACCTGCTTGCGGAACTGATTTATCTTGTCCTGCGGGTTCGGATGGCTGTCGCTGCAGCCGTACCAACCCGTATAGTCGTGGACGGCATAGCCGATGTTCGCGCCCTCGATGGGGTACTCGGCGTAGCTGGTGTAGTTGGCCTGCCACCCCGTACCGGGAGCCCAGATGATGCCGGAGAAGCCGTTGGCTCGAATCTTATCGACGATAGGCTGGAAGTAATCGTGCAGCGCCTTGGGGTCGTCCTGTCCCTCGGCATTCTTCAGCGACACGGGCTCGTTGGCGAGCTCGATGCTGATTTGGCCGGCATATTTCTTGATATTGGTATTCTGCGAGAAGATGTCCCAGACATACATCAGGTAGTCGTTGTAGTAGTCGCCCACCTTCAGGTTGCCCGGGCAAACTCCTGGGGGACGCACCACGACGTACATCTTGTGGTTCATGGCCTTCTGCATGAGCGGCCAATAGACCGACGTGAGGAACTTCTTGTAGCGCGTGGGGTTGAACTTCGAGATGTCGGCTTCGCCGCCAGTCCCTTCTGGCTGACCTACCGAGCCGGAATAGGTGTACGAGCTCGACGGGTCGTTTGTCCAGGCAGGGTCCATGTGGAGGCGGAACACGTCGCAGTTCGCTTGCTCCAGACCTGCAAAGATTTTCTCGAAATAGTTCTTGCAGCGCGTCGCAGCGTCGTCGTTGTACTCGCCCCATCCCCAACGTCCGCCGTTGAAGTACATACTTGGGGTATCCATCACACCATGCAATACCACGTGGTTTCCGTGGCTGTCGCAAAGCCATTTGCCCTCGACATGTAGTGTGGGCAGCGGTTTCTCAACCTGTGCGCAGAGACCTGCAGCAAACATCACCGCCCATACAAATAAATTCAATCTTCTCATCGTTTATTATGCTAATTTCATGGTTTTCAACTGCAAAGATAACAAACTAACAAACAACGACCAAATATTTCCGCTGTTATTTATGCTAAATGGCTATTACCAATCAATTTTTGTTGTCATAATGGTCTATAATTTGAATCTTCGCCATAACCATCGTGGAATCATTTGCCAAAGGGCAGTCAGCACGCGATATTTCCAGTCAATAATGCGGACGTGCTTCTTATGGTTGATGGCATATAATATCTCTTTTGCCACATCCACAGGTTGCAACATCATTGGATAATGGAAGTCACCACTGAGCAAGGCTGTATCTACAAAACCTGGTCGTATGTCCGTGATGCGGATATTCAACCGACGGCTTGTAACTTGTTGTTCAAGAGCCTGTAGATAGACATTCTGCATGGCTTTTGTGGCAGAGTAAGACGGTGCCGGTCCAAGTCCTTTTGTCCCGGCGATGGATGTGATAGCTGCAATGTGTCCCCCTCCGTGGTCGGCAAAATATCTGTATGCCTCGCCTATCATTCTCGTAAAGCCCACGGCGTTAGTCTGCATTGTGGCCAGTTCTATGTCCTCCTTCAACTCACGATTCTGCTTGCCGATGCCCGAAGCATAGAAAAACAAATCCATGCCGCCTAACTTTGCGATAAGTCGCTGTAATGCTTCGGTTGCTTCTTCTGTAGTCACATCTATCCGTTCTACGGCAGCGGCACCGATGGCTTGCAACAGTTCCACACGTCTTGCAGCTACACCTACTGTCCAGCCCTGCTCAATCAGCTGTTTCGCCACTTCAAGTCCAATCCCTGAAGAGGCTCCTATTACTATTGCTTTCAAATAAGACACTATATACTTGAATTACAATGCTTTCCCGTCTCAAACAAACAAACCCCAGCTATGAGATACTGGGGTTTGATGCTTTAGTTTGGTGATCCGGCCGGGATTCGAACCCGGGACCCACAGCTTAGAAGGCTGTTGCTCTATCCAGCTGAGCTACCAGACCGACCTTGTGCTTCAAATCAGAAATATGCTATTTCAAGATTCAAAACAGCTGCAAAGGTAAGACTTTTTCTTCGCCTGTGCAAATTTTGTACGAAAAAATAGTCGATAGCGCACGGTTATTGGCAAATCACCAAAGGGTGACGGCCTTACCTTTCCGACTTTGAATAGCCCGACTCGAAGACTTCAGCAGGCTTTTCACCGATGCGGCCTTCGTACTCTGCCTTCACTTCCTCATAGAAGTTTGCGTTAGCGCTTGACATGTATGGCGCGAGCCAAAAGTAGCCAATACCTAAGGTAAAGATACAAAGAATCCACCATCCGATGAAGGTGAGATGAAGCCAGAACAGGTCAACCTTGTGACCGTTCATCATGTCCATGCTCATTTCGATGGCAGCATTATTCTTCAGTTCGGGATGATCGCGCAGGATGTAAGGTGTCATCGCATACGATAATGATTTGATGATGCCGGGAATGACAAGCAGGAGAGACCAAAGATAAATGTAGATACTCTGCAAAAGCAGCGTCAGGAAGATGCGAGAGAAGTCGCGATAGCCTTCTATGAGGTGACTAAGATTGAAGGGGTCGTTGTCCTCTTTTCGATGGTTGGCAAGGAAGGTCATGGTGAATCCCCAAGTCATAGGCAAAAGAAGCCAACCGACAATAATGCTGCCGAAAAAAGGCACGATTGAACCTAAACTTGATAAAGCTACCAAAATGATGATGTAAACGAAAGTGAAGAGGGCGGCCTCGCCCCAGCGACCTTTAAGGTCGTCTGCGCCTTTCTGACGCAGTTGTGAAGCAGATGAAATCATAGCTTTAATGAAGTTAAGAGTTAAGAATTAAGAGTTATAGTTCTGATTTGTCTGCAAAGATACGGCATTATTTCCACTTCTGCAAACTTTTGTCACACTTTCAGTTTCTTCTACTGTTCTGTTGCTTTATTTTTGTCTTCCTCGATAGCTTTCTCTATGACGAGCCTCAAGGAATCTGCCTTGCGGACAAGGATGCTGTCAAACCTAGGATCCCCATAGTTTGACCGTTTCAGATAATCCTGTGCAGCATATGGGTCGCCTGCTTCCAAAGTGTCTTTAGCCATATGATAATGGAGCCATGCCATAGTTTGCGGATTATCACAGGAAACGAGTGATGTCGTTAATGATGTCAAAGCTGCGATGGCAGCAATCTTGATTGTTCGCTTGTTCATGTTCTTTTCGATGTTTAGTTAATATCCGAAATACTTCTTGCAATAGTCTGCCAAGGTGCTTTCATAACGCTCTGTGCAATCCTTGTCGCCCATGAGAGGGTGCCCCGAGTTCGGATAGACAATCAGGTCGTAAGGTTTGCCGAGGCTGTCGTACAGTTTTTGCAGAGCGTGATAGTGTCCTGGCTTGACGATACCGTCCTTCTCTCCATAGGCAAAGATGGCGGGCAGAGCTGTGGAGTCGTTGATGTAAGAGATTGGTGAGGCGATGAGCTTGATGCTGTCCATCTGCTCTGGTGTGAGCGAGGACACGTCCATGTGCTCTCCTGTGCAAGCGAACACGAAGCCCTCCACTTCCTCCTGCTTGGGCTTGGCATTCTTGTCGTATGGGAACAGGATGCGGAAGTCTGCCGGTCCCACCTTGATGGCTGCGAACTTGATGGGGATGGGATGCTGACGCGAGTAGGCAAACATCATGGCGAGATGCCCGCCTGCAGATGTGCCGGCGATGGACATCTGGCTGATGTGGATGCCTTTCTCCTCAGTATAACTTTGAATGTGTCGGATGCAAGCCTCTATCTCGTCAAGCATGGTGAAGAGTGATGTCTCGTCTTCCGTCAGCAGACTGTAGTTCATCGAGGCAGTGGCATAGCCTTCCTGCACCCATTTGTAGCACTCCTTGTTGTGGTCCCACTTGTTGCCAGCTATCCACGAACCGCCGTGCACATAGAGCATGAGTGCCAGGCTGTCCTTCTCGGCTGCATCATGGGGCAGGTACAGGTCGTAGGTGTTGTTCTTGAGGCTTCCGTAGGCAATATCCTTGTAGCGCTCGCCATATTCGTCGTGCCACTTGGGGCGAAGCACATACAGCGTGATGGCTCCAGCAATGGCAAACAGCAATACTGCTCCCAAAAGGCAGCCGCATCCTTTCTTCACTTTCTTGTTCATGATTGAGTTTTCATTGCTTGTTCCACTTCTTCGACGGTGATGCCGAGCTTTTGCATTTGTCCTACGAACTCAGGAAGCGTCTCTTGGAAGAATGCTTCGCGCAGGCTTTGGCGGATGTTCTCCTTTGCACCCTGGCTGACGTAGTAGCCCATGCCGCGCTTGTTGAAGATGATATCTTTTTGGCTGAGCCAGTCGTAGGAGCGGACGAGGGTGTTGGCGTTGACCTCCACTTCTGCCGCATATTCGCGCACGCTGGGCAGGCGTTCGCCTTCGGGATAGGTTCCTTGCAGTATGTCGTCGCAAATGTGTTCGGCTATCTGCAGGAAAATGGGTTTATGGTCTTTGAATTGCATAGTCTTAAGGATTACGTTTGGTTGTCAGTTGTGCACGGGTATAGAGGCGGTAGGTCAGGAACCAGATGCCGCAGTAGAGCAAGGCTGCAAAGATGTTTGCAAAGACGAGGACGGTGGTCGGACTTGTGTCTCGAAGCCATTCTGCGAAACTCATAAGCCACTCTGTCGAGAAGAATAGCATGCCGATGAAGAGCACCAGCAGACTGAAGACATTCTGGAAGATGAAATAGAAGAGGAACGTCAGGGGGATGTTGTACTTGTACTTCCAGGCATTGACGAGGCAGAAGCTCCTGACATAGCAGAACACCATCAGAACGAAGAACAACGATACGCCAAAGGTGTAGTCGCCAAACTCGGGAAAGTTTCTATAACATCCGGCGAGGTTTACGTATGTGATGGACATGATGTCTGCCTTCGGCATCATCAGGCGGAAGATGAAGTGCAGCAGGTCGGCGCACAGGACACCGGCAATGTAAACGACATTTACGCCAAGGACAATGACCACGACATGCCAGAGGAAGCGCTCGAGGTTCGTGGCAGGCAAGGTCAGTTCGTTGATGCGGCCTTGCTTGGTGAGCAGGTTGTGGAATATGTAGCCCGACGAGATGACCGTGTAGGCATAGCCTATCAGGGCAATTGTAATGCTGAAGCCTTCCACATCATCGACAATATATCTTGTGAAGAAGTGCTCCTTGGTGAGCATGGAATAGAGGTAGTACAGCACGACGGGCGAGCAGATGAGGGCTACCATGAGGATTGCTGCACGGGTATAGAACTTGCTGTTGACAGTGAGGTCCTGCGGGCGACGTTGAGGAAACGATTGAATTGAAACATATCATAAGACCCTCTCCCTAACCCTCTCCCTTAAAGGGCGAGGGAACTGCGTCGCAGGGTCATGGGCAGTTGTGTTAATTGATTTTGGTATGGATGGGTTCTCTCCGTTAGAGAGGGTCTTTTAATGTTTTAATGAACAACTCTTCGAGGTTGATGGGTTCGTCTTTCTCAACAAGCGGTTCGTTGAGGAGGACGCGGTTGCGCTCGATGATGCAGACATGGTCGAGCAGGCGTTCCACATCATGCACCTGGTGGGTGGAGATGATGACGGTCTTGTCCTCTGCCATGCTCTCGATGACAGCCTTGCGGAACTGGCTCTTCGAGAGAATGTCGAGGCCGTTGGTGGGTTCGTCCATCAGCAGGTAACGCGTGTTTGCAGCAAGTGCGACACTCATATAGACCTTCTTCTTCTGCCCCATCGATAGTGCTCCGAGGTCGATGTCGGAAGTCATCTCAAAGTTAGCCAAACACTTCTCGAGCAGCTCTTCGCTGAAACGCGGGTAGAAGGGCTTGATGGCCTTGATGTACCGGCGCAGGGTGATGGGTGGCAGGTCGTACTCTTCCGGCACGAGGAACATCTCCTGCAAGACTTCCGGACGGCGGAGGGTTGCCGAGATGCCGTCGATGCTGACATTGCCGCTCTGCGGACGCAGCAGGCCCATCATCAGATATAATAATGTACTCTTGCCGGTTCCGTTCCTGCCCAAGAGTCCATAGACACCGCTCTGACTGAAGTCGAGCGAAAAGCCATCCAGCACTGGCTGGTAGCTTTTGTAGCCGAATTTGATGTTCTGAATGTTAATCATAACTTCATTTACTATTTAACGATTGACGATTTACGATTTGCTGATTATTCCGTTTATTGGTGTATTAGTCTAATAGTACACTGCAAAAGTATGGCTATTTGCTGTTATGTTCCAAATCTTTTCGTGTTTTTAACACAAATTTAACACATCAGGCATGTTCGAGAGAAAAGAAGTAAGACACCTTGAAGGGAATATAATTCTCCCGCACGGCTTGAGACAAAATCGGTTTAGGCATGGCTAAACAACCTCTTAGGCACGCCTAAAAAGCCTATTAGACGTGTTACAAAAGTCTATTAGGCTCGCCACATAATTATTTTCAAGGTTTGATAATATATTTCCAAGGCGTGAAAATATATTTTCAAAGCTTGATAATATATTTTCAAGGCTTGAAAATAGTTTGTTGACAGGCTGCGTAGGGTTTTGTGTCTCGGTGTGTATGATTATACACCAAGTCAAAAGCCAGAAAGCAACCGCCTGGCATCCTCTATCATGGAGTCCTTGCCCTCGGCTGCAAGCGCGGTGTCGAGAGAGGAAGGCACGTCTGGCTCGATGCCGAACTCAATCTGCTGCATACGGGCATCGAAGCTGGGACTGGCACTGAAACGGATGCTCCAGCCTATGGGCAGCTCGCTGGAAAAAGGCATACCCGAGCCGCCGCCTGTCTGGTCGCCCATTACGGTGACACGCGGCATCTCCTTCATGTTGCGCACAAAGATGTTGGCGGCACTGTAGCATGAGCGGTTGACGAGCAGGACAACGGGCTTCTGCCACCTGATGCTGCTGCTTGGTTCGACATATTCTGCCATCGGCTCCGAGAAGTCATCGTGGCCGGTGCCAGTCTTGTGGCATAAGTAGCCGACCAGCACCTTCTCGTTGGTAAACCGCTGCGAGAGACGCTCGGCGTTGGTAAGCTCTCCGCCACCATTGCCGCGAATGTCGAGTATCATGCCATTGCACAACTGCAGGTAGGAGAGCATATCGCTGAGGTTGCCATCGCCTATGGCATCTGTGAAGCTCTCATAGACGACGTACGCGATATTGTCGGGCAGTATGGTGTATTTCAGTCCACTTCCGATGTGGTAGTCCGTGCCAAGGTATTGCTGCTGGCGAAGCTCCGTGTCGAGGTTTTCGGGGTAGTCCTCTTTCCAAGTCCAGTTTCTGCCGAGGTCGAGACTGGTGGAGATGTTCACATGGCCGTCCTTCAGCTCGGAAAGCATCTGGCAAAGCACCTCGAAGAGCTGGACGCGCGTCATCTCAGGATTCAGCTTGGCACTGTACTTGCTGTGGATGTCTGCCCACTTGAAGCCAAGTTCCTTTTCCTTATATGTGAGGAAGCAGTAGTGCTCGTCGATGAGCGTCCAAAGCGCGTCGAGGTTGCCTTGCGGCGAAGTGTCGTACTCCGACTCGCCCGACTGACAAGCCCCCATCAGGACAAGGAAGAAGATGAGCAGAAAAGCCTTCACTCCCCCCTTGACGGAAGAAAACCATTGCATCACATTATGAATAACAAATCTGTTCATTTGGCATTAAAGGTCCACGCGAAGGGAGTTAGTGTGTCCGTTTCATCAGTTGGAAGTGACGTACGAAGCCAAACATAAAGGAATGGCTGATGTCGTGGTATTTGAGGCTTCGGGCATTGGACTGACGGATGTCGCAGAGGTAGCCGATGCGCAGGGTTATGCGGCGCAGGCAGAAGTCCAGCGTCAGGAGCTGGCGCAGGCTGAGGGCATTACCCGGATATGCGCAAATGATGTCGTGCCCTACCCCTTGCTGCGAAATCTCATAGTAGCTCTCGCCAAACTCTGGACTGAACATCAGGCCAACCAATGGCATGTCCGCCTGATAGTCAGCCCGAAGCGGAAGACGCCACAGGCGGAAAGAATAGCCTGCTCCTGCCGAGAGGGAGATGTCGGCACTGAGCCGTCCCTGGGCAGGGTTGTTGCTATTTCTATTATTATATAGGAAGCCAAGGTCAGCACCGACCGATGCGCCACCTTTCACGTCGAGCTTTGGCAGCGGCGACCAGTGATAGTGCCAGGCTGCATCGTAGGCAAGGCGCCCGCCCAAACAGTTGGCTGTGCCGGCCGGATTGTCCGTTGAGGAGAACGCGCCATGCAGGGTGCTCTGAAAGGAGATGTGATGTTTGGCAAGGCGTGTCATCCGCTCGCTCTGCAACATGAAAGAAGCCTGCAAGCCCGTATATTCCATCGGCGAGAGGTAGGTGTCGAGCTGATTCGTCCTGCCTATGCCGAAGAGCAAAGCCCTTGCAGCCGGACTCCTGTCCGGCACAGGTTCAAGCACCATATCCTCTGCATGGGATGCAGCGGACAGAAGGAGCAAAGCCAGAATGAGGAACAACACCCGCTTCATAACAGAGGAGAATTAGAAGTCCAATCTGAGCTGACCGTTCATTTCATCTGCCACATCCTGCTGGCTCTTGCCGTCGAAGGGGTCAGACTCCTCTTCCGTGGGAGAGGCAGCTTCGCCGTCCGCTCCGCCGTTGGCTTCGTCGGGCGATTGCGTCTCCTCTTCTTCTGTGGAGACGGGAGAGGGTGTCTTTAGCGGCTCCAGCTCCTCCACTTTGCCGATATGCAGGGTCGTGATGCGTTTGCCGATTGCCTTGAAGCTCTTCACGCCGACAAACGTCTCGGCATCCACCTCGATAGGCTCGCGGAAATCATCCACGCCGCCCATCGTGACAAGCACTCTCGGATAGGCCGTGTCGGTGACGAGCATGATGTTCTCGGCAGGCATTTCGCCCATGAAGTTCTGCACACGAACGCTGGCTTCCAGACGGAAACGCTTCAGATAAAGGTAGTTGCTCTGTGCCGAGTTGTAGTAGATGCAGGTCCACACCTTGCCGGCATCGTACTTCTCTATGCGGAAGATGTTGTCTTCGTAGTGGTTGTTGACATCGAAGTTGGTCAGGTAGAAACGGCCGTCGTTCAGGATGACAAGCACCTGGTCTTCTCCCTCGAATTCGCCAAGGAACTGTCCCTGCCCGTCGTAGTTGAGACGTTTGATGTCATTGTCGAACCATACCTTGCGGCCGCCCAGAGTGCTGCTTCCATGGCTCTTGAGCGTCACCCTGCTCACGTCAAGCTTGGTGAGGATGTTGCCCATGCTGCCACGTCCCTTGATGGCAATTTTGCTAAAGTCCTCGTCGAAGAACACACGCTTCAGCTTGGGATTGGGTTTGAGGATGACCTTTATCACCTCGGCCTCGCCATTGGGGTTGGCTGTGAAGTAAAGCACGCGCGAACCGGGGTTGCCTTGCGTGAGGTCGTACTCTCTGTCGCGGGTCATGGAAGTGACGTTGAAGCGCTTGATGTAGTTGATGCCCGACTTTCCGTCGCGATAGACGGCATTGTAGATGGTGCGTTCGTCGTTCTTGCGGAACACCGCAATATGGATGACCTCTGCCTTCTTCTTGTCCTTCTTGCTGCGCTCGGTCTCTCCGATGAAGAGCTTCTCTGCAATGCGGACAATCTTGTATGTGCCGTCGCGATAGAAGATGATGACATCGTCGATGTCGGAACAGTTCGAGACGAATTCGTCCTTCTTGAGCGATGTCCCGATGAAACCTTCCTCGCGGTTGATATAAAGCTTCTCGTTGGCCTCCACGACCTTGGCTGCCGTGATGGTGTCGAAGTTGCGGATTTCGGTCAGGCGCGGATGCTCCTTGCCATACTTCTCCTTGATGAAGCGGAACCAGTCGCACGTCACCTCCACCATGTTCTTCAGCTCACGGTCTATCTGCTTTATTTCTGCCTTGATGTGTGCGATGTTCTCCTCTGCCTTGTCCTTGTTGAACTTCAGGATACGCGCCATCTTGATGTCCATCAGGTGCAGGATGTCGTCCTTTGTCACCTCGCGCACCATCTTGGGATACCAGGGCGTCAGACGCTCGTCTATCCATTCGCAGGCGGCATCCATCGTCTTTGCCTGCTCAAATTCCTTGTCCTTGTAGATGCGCTCCTCGATGAATATCTGTTCGAGGGTGGCGAAGTGAAGGCTCTCCATCAGCTCGCCCCGGCGGATAAGACGCTCCTGCCTCAACAGCGCCAGCGTGTTATCCACACTGGCCCTCAGCACATCGCTGACGGACAGGAACTGCGGCTTTCTGTCTTGAATGACGCAGCAGTTGGGCGAAATGCTTATCTCGCAATCCGTGCAGGCATAGAGGGCGTCGATGGTCTTGTCGCTGGAGGCACCGGGGGTCAGGTGGATGAGTATCTCGGCAGAAGCTGCCGTCAGGTCTTCCACGTTGCGGATTTTAATCTTGCCCCGCTCGTTGGCCTTGAGGATGCTGTCGATGAAGGTGCTGGGCTTGGAAGCCGTGCCTGTTGTCTTGCCGTAAGGTATCTCTGTAATAGCCAGTGTTTTGCTGTCGCGCTTCTCAATCTTTGCACGAACACGGACAGAGCCTCCGCGCTGGCCATCGTTGTACTTCGAGATGTCGATGCTGCCGCCCGTCGGGAAGTCGGGATAGAGATGGAACTCCTCGCCGTGCAGATAGCTGATAGCGGCATCGCAGATTTCAACGAGGTTGTGTGGCAGTATCTTGCAATTCAGACCTACGGCAATGCCTTCGGCACCTTGTGCAAGAAGCAGCGGGAACTTGACTGGCAAAGCAACCGGCTCCTTGTTGCGTCCGTCGTAGCTCCACTTCCATTCGGTTGTCTTTGGATTGAAAACGACATCGAGCGCGAACTTCGAGAGCCGCGCCTCAATGTAACGGCCGGCAGCAGCATCGTCGCCGGTGATGATGTTGCCCCAGTTGCCCTGGCAGTCAACAAGCAAATCCTTCTGTCCCAGTTGTACCAATGCATCCTTGATGCTGGCATCGCCATGAGGATGGAACTGCATCGTGTGGCCCACGATGTTTGCCACCTTGTTGTACTTGCCATCGTCCATCCGCTTCATGGAGTGCATGATGCGGCGCTGCACAGGCTTGAATCCATCGGCAATATGCGGCACGGCACGCTCCAGGATTACGTATGATGCATAGTCCAGAAACCAATTCTGGTACATCTGGTTGAGGTGGTGCGTGATGCCTTCGGTTATATTCACGTTATCTGTCATTAGCTTTAGTTCTTATATTCCTTATTAAAAACAACGGATTTCACGGATTACACGGATTATCTTATTTGATGATTATCAATATCGATAAAATCCGCTTAATCCGTGAAATCCGTTGTTTTATACTATTAACTGTGTTTTGACATAGCCCCTTCGTCTATAGCCTTTTGCCAACCACACCGAGTTGGCAAGTGTTCAATTATTCCTTAACCTTTTTGAGAACGCAGGCTGTGCGTGTGGGGAGGTAGAGCTGGAGCCAGCCCTTGTTGTCGCGAGCCAGACGCTGGTCATAGACGGTGTAGTGGATGAGCTTGTCATCGTTGAAACCGTTGCCACCGAAGTCGGGGTTGTCTGTGTTGAGGATGTACTCGTAGGCACCCTGCTCGACCATGAAGCCATAGCCTGTGTAGGAGTTGACGGGGCTGAAGTTGAAGAAGAAGTGAAGCTCGCCACGGCGGAAGGCAAACACTTGGTCGCCGTCGTTGTGCCATATCTCCACCACGTTCTGCTTCTCGAAGCTTTTGAACTTCTTGAGCACCTTGAGCATTGCTGCATCGAAGTCGCCCAAGTAGTGGAAGCACAGCTCCTTATTGTCCACAAGATTCCACTGGCGGCGGGCATACTTGTAGCTCCAGCCGTTGCCCTCGCGCGGGAAGTCAATCCATTCGGGATGTCCGAACTCGTTGCCCATGAAGTTGAGGTAGCCGCCATTGATGGTACCAAGTGTGACGAGGCGAATCATCTTGTGGAGAGCGATGCCTCGGTTGACGGTGGAGTTCTCGTCGCCTTTCTTGAAGTGCCAGTACATGTCGCTGTCGATGAGGCGGAAGATGATGGTCTTGTCGCCCACGAGTGCCTGGTCGTGGCTTTCGCAATAGGAGATGGTCTTTTCGTCGCGGCGGCGGTTGGTGAGTTCCCAGAGGATGCTGCTCGGCTTCCAATCTTCGTCCCTAAGCTCCTTGATGATTTTAATCCAGTAGTCGGGGATATTCATGGCCAGACGGTAGTTGAAGCCATAACCGCCATCCTTGAAAGGAAGAGCAAGGCCAGGCATACCGCTCACCTCTTCGGCTATGGTGATGGCATTCTTGTTGACTGCATGGATGAGTTCGTTGGCAAGGGTAAGGTAGGTAATGGCGTTGGTGTCCTGATGACCGTTGTAGTAGTCGCCATAGGACATGAAGCTCTCGCCCAGACCGTGGCTGTAGTAGAGCATAGAGGTGACACCGTCGAAGCGGAAGCCGTCGAAATGGAACTCTTCGAGCCAGTACTTGCAGTTGGAGAGCAGGAAGTGCAGCACCTCGTTCTTGCCATAGTCGAAGCAAAGGCTGTCCCATGCCGGATGTTCGCGGCGGTCGCCCTGATTGAAGTACTGGCAGGGGTCGCCTGCGAAGTTGCCTAAGCCTTCCACCTCGTTCTTCACGGCATGGCTGTGCACGATGTCCATAATCACGGCAATGCCCATGCTGTGAGCCTTGTCGATGAGGGACTTCAGTTCATCAGGCGTACCGAAACGGCTGCTGGGGGCGAAGAAGCTGCTCACATGGTAGCCGAAACTGCCGTAGTAGGGATGCTCCTGAATGGCCATTATCTGAATGCAGTTGTAGCCGCCGGCAGCGACGCGGGGCAGGATGTTGTCGCGGAACTCTGTGTAGGTGCCGACACCTTCCTTGTCCTGAGCCATTCCGATGTGGCATTCGTAGATGAGCAGGGGGTTGGTGGTTGGGCGGAACTTTACTTTCCCGTTAGCCGCAGGCCCTTGATTCTCTGTCTGCCACTGGTAGGGTTCTGCTGGATCCCAAACCTGTGCGCAGAAGATGTGTGTTTCTTCGTCCTGCACGACACGTGTTGCCCATGCGGGGATGCGTTCTCCCTGGCCTCCTTCCCAATGCACAACAAGCTTGTAGAGGGAGCCGTGACGGAAGCTCTTGTTCTTAATCTTGATTTCCCAGTTGCCGGCGGAGCCTTTGACGCGCTTCATGGCGTAGCGGGCGCTCTCCTTCCATCCATTGAAGTCGCCCACGACGAAGATGTCGATGGCATTGGGTGCCCATTCGCGCAACACCCATCCGTCCTCGACCTTGTGGAGGCCGAAGTAAAGATAGCCGCTGGCAAATTCACTGAGGTTGTTGGTGCCGTTGGTGATTTCCGCCATCTTGCGGGCCGCCTCGTTGTGGCGTCCGTTGATGGCATCGGCAAATTCTGCCAACGCACCGTCGTTCTTGATTAGCTTGAGCACAGCAGGCACTGGTGCGCTTTTCTTGGCAGCCGATGTAGCTTTGGCTTTACCTTCGGTCGCCGACTTTTGGTTCTTTTTGGTGGATTTCTTTGAATCCGCTGCTTTTGTACGAGCCATTATAGTGTGTTATTAGTTATTGTCCTTGGTTCTGACAGGAACACCGTCCCGATAGACAACTCTGCGTATCAGGAGGCCGTTCTTGTCCTTCTCGATGAATTCTCCGTTTTTCTTGTCTCTGCTGAAGTTTCCTTCGTAGCGTATGCCGTCGGCATCTTCGAGAATGCCTTTTCCTTCTTTAAGTCCTTTGCGGAAAGTGCCTTTGAAGCGAACACCGTCTGCCTGTCGCAGGATGCCCTCGCCATCGAGGAGGCCATCCACCCAACCGCCTTCGTACTCGTCGCCGTTTGCCCAGCGATACTTGCCTGTGCCGTGCTGCTTGTTGTGCTGCCACTGGCCGACGTACGATGCGCCTGTGTGCCAGGTGAAGGTGCCTGTGCCGTCCTGCTCTCCTGCGTTGAAATGTCCGACGTACTTGTCGCCATTGGCAAAGGTGTAGATGCCTTCACCCGTGCGCTGTCCGTGGACATATTGGCCTTCGTAGCGGTTGCCGTCGGCAAAGATAAAGATGCCCCTGCCGTGCTGCTGGTCGTCGGCCCATTCGCCAGTATAGGAGTCGCCGGTGGCGTATGTGAAGGTGCCCTTGCCATGTTTCTGGTTCTCCCGCCACGAGCCTTCGTAGCGGTTGCCGTCCATCCAGTCGAACACACCGTGTCCGTCCTTCATGTCGTTCTTCCACTGTCCATCGTAGTAGGCACCCCCTTGAGCGAAGGTGTAGCGTCCGTTACCGTTCCGCTTGTCCTGCAGCCAAGAGCCCACGTATGTATCGCCGTTGTAGTAATACATCGTGCCAAGTCCCTGCTGGAAATCGCGGAACCAAAGACCTTCATAACGATTGTTGTTGGCAAAATAATAGGTTCCCTTGCCATGCTGCTGGTCCTGGAACCACTCGCCCTCGTACTTCTCGCCGTCAGCAAACTGGTAGATACCCCTACCCTGTCGCTTGCCCTTGACGTACTCGCCTTCGTGGTAGTCGCCATTGGGATAGACAGTCTTGCCCGTTCCGTACGGTTTACCCTTGAACAGCTCCCCCTGGTATTCGCCGCCACCGGGGAAAGTGTAGTTACCTATCTTTATCTGCTGAGCCTGCAGGCTGACAGCTATGAGGCAAAGAATGAGATATATGATAAAAGCATGATGCTTCATTATGGTAATCAATTTCCGCGCGCAAAGGTACAAAAATTTTATCACCTATGCAAATATCGCACCAAGAAAACGCCTTGGCTTGATTCTTTTTAACATAGACAAGAGAATCAGTCGAAGGCAAGGCCAAGTTTGCCGACCAATTCACCCACACCTGCATTCTGCTCCTGCATCATCTTTAGCATCTCGGGAGCGCTGTAGGTCTTGACCACTTCCTGTATTTCTTCAAGCTTCGTTTCAAGGCGGAAATCATCATTCTTAAGTACTTGACGCATTGTGCCAAGTATCTGTGGCATCATGCTCTCCACGGTCTGTTGCACCTGCGGATTGCTGACGGATAGCACGGCGGTGTTGTCGTCCTTCACCGTGGGCTGCAACCCTTTGAGGCGCTGGGCAAGTGCCACGCTCTCGTGCGGAAGAGTGCCGATGTATGTGTACCAGGAAGCGGTTAGCTTCTCCACGTTGATAGGCTCGGCGAAATGCTCAACAGGCTTGTCGGCAGGCATCTGTTGAGACTCCTCTTCTTTCTTCCCTGCGCCAAAATGCTTGAAGGAAACCTTAGGAAGACGCTTCTGGGGTTCAGGAGCAGAAGAGGCAGGCGTTGGTTGAATTGAAGCTGGCTGGACGGAAGCAGGCTGGACGGGCGGAGCTGCTGCCGCTGCCGGCTGTGCAGGCACGACGGGAGCTGCTGCCGGCTGGGAGACTTCTTTCTTTATGACAGGTTTGAGTGCATCCGAAGGGCTACGCCCGGAAGCGTCGGCATTGTCGGCATCCGCAGCCTGTGTGCACTGGATGAGGCACAGCTCCACCTGTAAGCGTTTGTTTCGGCTGGTGCGGTAGGCTTGGTCGCAGTCGTTGGACAGCTTGAGTGCCTTGTAAATGAAGCGGATGGGACAGCGCTGGGCCTGCTCCTGATAACGGGCACGCATCCGCTCGCTCATCTCTAACAGAGGCAGCGTCACCGCATCACGGCTGACGAGCAGGTTGCGAAGGTGGGTGGCAAGACCTGCCACGAAGTTGCCGCCGTCGAAGCCCTTCTGCAGCACCTCGTTGAACAGCAGCAGGCACTCGGGAATGCGCATGGCAAGGAAATGGTCAACAAGCTGGAAGTAGTACTCCTGGCTCAGGACGTTCAGGTTCTGGCAGACGCTCTCGTAGGTCAGGTTTCCGCCCGAGAAGCTGACCATCTGGTCGAAGATGGAGAGGGCGTCGCGCATACCGCCGTCGGCTTTCTCTGCTATGAGGCCAAGTGCCTCTGGCTCTGCCGTATAGCCCTCCTTCTGAGCCACATACATCAGGTGGTCGATGGTGTTCTGAGTGGTCATGCGCTGGAAGTCATAGACTTGGCAACGGCTCAAGATGGTGGGCAAAATCTTATGTTTCTCGGTGGTGGCAAGGATGAAGATAACGTATGAAGGCGGCTCCTCCAAGGTCTTGAGGAAAGCATTGAAGGCCGCGCTAGAGAGCATGTGCACCTCGTCGATGATGAACACTTTGTACCTGCCCGTCTGTGGCGGGATGAGCACCTGCTTGCAAAGCTCACGGATGTCCTCGACGGAGTTGTTGCTGGCAGCGTCCAGCTCGTGGATGTTCATGCTGCGCTGCTGGTCGAAGGCCTGGCAGCTCTCGCATTTGCCGCAAGGCTCGCCGCCGTCCTGCGGGTCGAAGCAGTTGATGGCTTTGGCAAAGATGCGGGCGCAAGTGGTTTTGCCCACACCGCGAGGGCCGCAGAATAGGTAGGCATGAGCCAACTTGCCACTACTGATGGCATTCTTCAGAGTGGTGGTCAGCGACCGCTGGCCTACAACAGAGTCGAAGTTGAGCGGACGGTATTTAAGCGCAGAAACAACGTATTCTTCCATATACATTATATATTTTGTGCAAAGTTACAAAATAATTAAGAAATAAGAAAGAAGATTTGAGAATTATTTCGTACCTTTGCGCAAAATCTTAAATCTTCTTTCTTATTTCTTAATTAAAAGAGAATAATGAGCAAAATACATTCCGCCTGGCTTTTCATGCGCAGGCACAAATACTTCCTTACCATTCTGTTCATCGCGCTCATTGTGGGTGTTGTCGATGAGGACAGCTTCTTGAACCGGCATCCGCGCCGTGTGCGCATTGACATGCTGCGCCAGGAGATTGCCAACTACAAGCACCAGTACGACGAGGCCGACAACAAAATCCGCGAATTGGAGAACAACCCCAAGGCTGTGGAAAAGATTGCCCGCGAACGCTATCACATGAAACGCGCCAACGAGGACGTGTTCGTTTTTGCGAACGAACAAGTGGAAGAATGAAGGAACTGAATACGCTGGAGAATCTCTGCTTCCGACTGGGAGCTGTGCTGATGCTTGTCGGTGCGGCTCTACATGTTTTGTTCCCCTACACCAGTATGCTCATCTATGGTATTGGCACGCTCATGTTTACGCTCATGCAGGTACGGACTGAGTATCTGGGGCGGGACATCACCATCATGCGTCTGCGCCGACAACAGCTTCTGGGCTGTTGCTGCTTCGTGTTGGCACTGGTGATGATGAGTATGCAACAGCATCAATGGGGACCTTGCCGCCGTCAGGAATGGGTCGTTGCCCTCACCATAGGATGCATTCTGGAGCTATACACAAGCTTCAGAATACCGCAGGAAATGAAAAAGAGGGGAATTTAGGGATTACGGTAGCATATTCTTGAATCGGAAGAAACGCTCACTTTCCGTTTCACCCATCGCCAAGAGGATATTGTAGATAGCCTGTGCGAGCAGAATCCGTATCTTTCCTGTGAGGCTCAGTTGGGAAAAACGCCGAATCAGATGATTGGCTTCGGCCATAGATGCTTCACTTAGGGCCCCCTGCTTCTTTTTTTCTTCAAGGAGCCTTTCGCTGTCAGCAATAAGCACACGCACTTTTTTATATGCACGGGAAGTGTAGGATTTGCCTTGGCTGTCTGGAGCTTTTGCAAGATCCAGAAGCTGGATGTCTTCGGCTGAGATTCTTGGTGTCCGCACAGCCAGGACATCGCCAAGAGGCACAATGACACGGCCTCCTTCGTGTCCCTTCACACTCTCCAAAACACCCGTTATGTCGGCATACTTGCCATTTAATATGCGCACATAGTCGCCCACCACCAATTCCTTGCTGCTCGGCACAAAATAATCCACATCGCCATTCATTTTTTCAACGGCAAGACGCATGTTCTGTATCTCTTCTCCTGTAACATAGATGCAACCTTTGGGCGAAATGGCAGGGTGAAGGAAACGAAGGGTGGCATCGAAAGGCGGTTCTTGCCTGAGGCGGAGAATATCCTCGCGAGTAGCCTTGATGAAGATATAATTCCCAGCAATGAGACGCTTGTGTTCGACTGGCTTATCATCCACCACCTGGCGCGTCACATCGAGAGGTACAAAGTAGTCATAGATACCAGACGTTTGACTTTCTGTCCGCTTTGCTTCCAGGAAGTCAATTATGGCGACATCGCCGCTGTTGCTGTACATCACAAGCCAAGGTAGCGACTCGATATTGCTTATTTCATTGACCATTGACCGTTATCTTTTGACTATTCGGACTGCAAAGATAGCAAAAAGAAAACAAACTTCCAAGAAAAAAACAATTATCTGCTTCCTTCACGGGTAATTGATGGCAAACATGGAGGCAAAGGGCGAGTTCAAGCACGAAATTTGAAGAAGTGCTCGACGGCATGTGCAACGCCATCGTTGTCGCAGCTGTCAGTGACGAATGTCGCAGCCTTCTTGACGGGCTTCTTTGCATTGCGAGTGGCACAGGAAACGGCTGCCAAACGCATCATGTTCAGGTCGTTGTAGCCATCGCCGCAGCATAGAAGGCTGTCAGTTCCTCCTCCAATGCTTTCCAACAATTCTCGAAGAGCTTCGGCTTTGTCGATGCCCTTTGGTACGATTTCAAGCAGAAAGCTCTCACTACGGTAGGCATCGAGGCTGGTGTCGAACAGCTTCTTTATTCTCCGCTCCAAGTGCCAAAGTTTGCGAGGCGGTCCTGTGATGATGCATTTGTGCTGGGGGTCGGTAATGGCCTCGGAAAAATCACTCACTTCAAGCAGGGGCATTTTGTTGGCTCGTGAAATGTACCTTGACCAGTCATCGGGAGTGCCTTGCACGACGATGCCATTGCCTTTGTAGCCATGAATACGGAAATCATCGCCAATAGTTTCTGCAAGCAGGGGAATGATGTTGAGAGGGATGGTCTGTTCCTTGATAACCTTTCCTTCGGCACAGTCCCAGACGAGGCTGCCGTTATAGGCAATGATAAAGCCCCGATACTTCTGCATCTCCAATTGTTCGGCATAAGGGAGGATGCTGTAGAGGGGACGGCCGCTGGCAAGTATAACGGTCAGTCCGCGCCGTTGAGCTTCAATGAGCCCCTGTTGCGTATAGGGCGTGATGGACTTGGCAGAAGTAAGCAACGTGCCGTCGAGGTCAGCAGAAAGGAAACGGAGCATCGGTTTAGGTTTACTCTTCACTTGTCAGTTTCAAAATAAGCGTGGTAGCACCAATGGTGATAATGGAACCATCGCTCAGACGAATACGATCTTGGTCGCGCAGAATCTCATTCATGTAGAATGTGCCTGTACCAGACGGTGCATCTCGAAGAATGTATTGCAACTGACCGTCCTTGCCTCGCTGGACGCGGATGATGCAATGCCGCGTATCAACACTGGGGTCAACCGTCTCAATGGGCTTGTTGATATTTGTGCCGTGAACATAGCGGCCAAAGACATTGTCGCCCATCTCAAGGGGAATCTCCTGACGATAGTGAAAGGCATTTTCAACGACAATAACAGTCCCGATTTCAGAGGAATCGGTGCAAGGTGCAAGGGGTTCCCTGCCCTTTGCCACTTGTTCCGGGAGTTTTATTGCGAACTGTTTATTACACTCGGCGCAAACAAAGACGAGACGCTGGCCAGGTTGGTAGCGCGTCTCGTCGAAAACTGTATAGCTGTTGCACTTGGGGCAACGAACCTTCTTCATCTACTATTTATCTATTATAAGGATTAACGATTCAATTATTCCCTTCACAGCCTATTCGATTGGCATTATTTCATCCTTTACACGGCAGGGCCAGGCATGAGAAAGCTCATCGTTTTCTGACTTCATCCGCCGAATCTCTGCGTATGCATCATCTTGCGTCTCGAAACCAGGGATGATGACACGTACCATACCACCAAACTGGCACGCCTTGGCATTGAAGCCCTGTTTTTGAAGCCTCTCGGCAAAGCTAATGGCACTCTTTTTGCTGATGGCACTTGCAAGTACAATGACAAAAGGAGTCTCATCGGTCTTATCTTGAGGGAGAACTTCAGCTTGGGGAGCTTCCTCCGCCTTGGCTGCTTCCGGCTGCACTTCTGGAGCATCTTCTGCAGGCTCGGAAATTGTCACCGGCTGTTCCACCTTCTTGGGCTGAGGCTTGGCGACAGGGACAAGCTTTGGAGTCAGAAGGAGCTCTGTATCTGCCTTCTGAGTTCCGTTCATTACGACGGGATTGCCATAGGGTGATGTGAAAGTGAAGAAAATCACGATGGAAGCAGCAACGGCACTCACATAGTTGAAGACGCGACGATTGATGCGGATGATGATGATGTCAGGTTCTGTCGAAATGGAAGTCAACTTCGTATTCTTCCCTTTCTGCTTCTTGTCCCTGTGCTGACGGACTTCATGGTTCAGCTTGGCAAACGGAATGGCGTCCAGCCCATAGTATGCAGGCGAAGCAATACCCGACTGCATGGGCATGAAGCTTATCTCCTGACTGTCTGCGTCACGAAGCAAGTAGCCCATGCTGCCCACAGATACGGTGCCTCCCTCGTCGAGCGTCTGCTGAAGTTCATCTATATACTCTACACACATCATGCGCGCATCATGGCGCGACAGACCGTGCAGTTTGGAAAGTGAAGCGATAAATTCCTCACCTGCTTCCTGTTCATCCCATCGGAAAGTTACTGTGCGATAAGGAGGCAGAAAGATGCCTTCCTCATCGACACGTTTGCTGCTCATGTCCCTGACAATGAATGTTCCAAGCTGCGGAACACTCACTTCCGAGTGATTGAGGAGCAAATACTCAATATGTGTTGAAAGTTCAATCATGCCTGCAAAGGTACGGAAAATGCATGAGAGCCCCAAACTTTTTGCAGGAAAGTTATCAACAATTTTTCAAGCAATACTTTAATCTTGGTCTTCTTTGATGGCCTTAATTTGCTCTGCCACTTCAGATTTAATCTTGTATCGCTTATTCAATCCTTTAACAATGTCGTTTGTGATGTTGTACTTGGGATTGGCTACAAGAAGGTTGTCGCCGGCCTTCACCATGACATAGTCAAACTTCTTTGTCTTGTTGTAACGCTTCAGGAAGGACTGGATGCTGTCGCGAGCCTCTTCGTTGATGCGAGCCTGCTCCATGGCGAACTCATTCTGCAGGCGGTCGGCCAGTTCTGCCAGGTCATTCTGTTCCTTTTGGATGGAAGCCTGTGCACGCTCTACCTCGTCGCGTGTTGTGAAGCCATTGCTCTCGTACTTCTTCTGCACGGCGGCAGCATGGTTTTCCAGAGCACGCTGCTTCTGTGCCAGCGTCTTTTGGATATTGTTGCCCTTACGGGTGAGCACCTCGCTGTAGTCCTTATAGAGCTGGTACTGGCTCATCAGCGTGTCGAGTTCCACATAAGCAATCTTCACGCCGACAGTCTGTTCCGTCTGAGTGCTTTCGTTTGTTACTTCCTCTTCATCATTCTTGGCACCACAGGCACCAATCAGCAGTGCTGCAGCCACAAGCGCTGCACTGGTAAAATAGTTTTTCATATTTATGTGTTATTTTCTGTTTGCGATGCAAAGGTACGGATAAAATGCCATACCGCAAGCGATAGGAGTCTTAATGAAACTTAAAAAATGCGTAATTATTCCAATTTCTTGTGGTTATTCATTTCGTTTTGTTATCGTAGTTCTATATTTCTTTGTATCTTTGCGAAGGAAAAACAACCATAAAAACCACAAAGACATGAACAGAGAAATTGATTTGAGCATAAGTGCTTACGGTGTCACAAAACCGTTGAACTACGACATGGTCATCTTGCCTTGGGGCGCAACAGAGCCTCACAACCTGCATCTGCCCTACCTCACTGACAGCATCCTGGCTCACGATGTAGCTGTGGATGCGGCACAAATGGCACTTGACAAGTATGGCGTGCGGACAATGGTGTTGCCTCCTGTAATGATGGGTGCTCAAAATCCTGGACAACGCGACCTCAAATTCTGCATCCACTATCGCTACGACACACAGCGTGCCATCCTTGCCGACATTGTTGGCTCGTTGCATCATCAAGGGTTCCGAAAGCTTCTGATTGTCAATGGACATGGCGGAAACAGCTTCAAAAGCATGATACGCGACCTCGCCGTCGATTACCCGGACTTCCTCATCCTCTCCAGCGAATGGTTCACTGTGCTTCCAGCCAAAGACTGGTTCGACGACCCCGGCGACCATGCAGACGAGCTTGAAACGTCTGTAATGATGCACTATCACCCCGAACTCGTCAATCTCGACGAGGCTGGGCCTGGCAAAGCACATCCATTTGCCCTTGAGAGCCTACAGATGAAGACGGCCTGGCTGCCGCGTCATTGGACAAAAGTGACTTCCGACACAGGAATCGGCGACCCACGCCTTGCTACAGCAGAAAAAGGCAAGCGTTTCGCAGAAGCCGTTGCAGACAGATATGCCACACTTCTCCGCGAGTTTGCAACCCTGAGCAGTCCCGATGACATCTATGCATGAACGTCTGCTATGAAGTAACTCGGGATTTCCTGCGTGCTCTCAAATCCGCTTCCCGTCGCTCCATCGCGTCCATGCTTTGTACGCAATGAATGCCCCGGTCGCGCATTGCCTTACTGCCGCCTATATGGGTACTACCAAAACGGCTGCCTGGCTTCAGAATCATCTTCACACACAGCAAGAGCACAGACAAGGCAACAATTCCCAATGTTATAAGTGCAAGCCGAATCATTTACTATTTAACGATTTACTATTTACTATTTATTTATTTGGCGATTTTAGCCTTAAAACTACATGCTATATTTGGTATTTCTCCCACTTATTCGTAACTTTGTGGCACAAAGATACAATAAAATATAATAATGTGGAGTTATTTTATTAAATCAATCATCAAATAGCACATAAATCGCAACAATAAAATCATCAAACATTATATAGCATTATGGATAGAACCTCTCTACAACCCCAAAGTGTATTCAAGTGCTTTGCACAAGTGAATCAAATACCGCGCCCCTCGAAGCACGAGGAGAAGATGATAGACTTCCTGCTCGACTTCGGCCGGAAGCTCAACCTCGACACAAGGCGCGACAAAACAGGCAATGTCATCATCCGCAAGCCTGCCACTCCTGGCATGGAGGACAGGCAGACAATCATTCTTCAGAGCCACATGGATATGGTCTGCGAAAAGAACCGCGACGTTGACTTCGACTTCTCGAAGGATGCCATCCAAACATACATCGATGGCGAGTGGATGAAGGCGAAAGGCACTACGCTTGGTGCCGACGATGGCATCGGCGTGGCTATGGAGATGGCTTTGCTCGAATCGACCGACATAGCCCACGGTCCTCTGGAATGTGTCTTCACACGCGACGAAGAGACTGGCCTGACAGGTGCCGAAGGCATGAAGTCAGACTTCATGACAGGCCGCTTGATGGTCAATCTTGACAGCGAGGACGAAGGACAGATATTCGTTTCTTGCGCAGGCGGCTGTCGCACGTTTGCTCAGTTCGACTATACCGAGGAGGCATTGCCCACCGGCTATTTCACTTTCTCGCTTGCCATCAAGGGTTTAACAGGCGGACATAGTGGCGATGACATCAACAAAAAGCGAGCCAATGCCAACAAGCTTTTGGCACGTTTCCTCTATACCTGCCAACAGAAATACGACTTGCGGCTCATCGATATTCAGGCTGGCGGCTTGCACAATGCCATTCCCCGGGAAGCTTGGTGTCTTTGCGCCGTTCCTGCCAAGGACAAGGAGAGCGTCGCCGTGGATTGGAACCTCTATCAGGCTGATGTTGAGGAAGAGTATAGCGTCACAGAAAAGACGATGACCTTCACGTTGGAAAGCGAAGCACCCGCCACAAGTGCAGTCGCAAAGGACTGCTCACAGAGGCTCATCCGGGCGCTGCAGGCAGTCGATAATGGCGTCTATGCCATCTGTCAGGATCTCGATTTGGTGGAGACAAGCAGCAACCTTGCAAGCATCCATAAAGTTCCCGAGACAAAAACCATTGATGTGAACAGCAGCCAGCGCAGCAGCATCTACAGTGCCCGCGTCAACATGGCCAACACCTTTGCAGCAACCTTCGAGTTGGCAGGCGCAAGGGTGGAGATTGGCGAAGGCTATCCCGGTTGGAAGATGAACCCAAATAGCCAGATTCTGAGCATTGCCGTCGAGCAATACAAGAAACTCTTCAAGAAAGACCCCGTGGTGCTCGGCATTCATGCAGGACTGGAGTGCGGACTCTTCAGCGAAAAGTTCGCAGGCATGGACATGATAAGCATGGGCCCGACGCTGCGCGGAGTACACAGTCCTGACGAGAAGCTTCTCATCCCGACAGTTCAGATGGTTTGGGATCACCTGCTTGCCATCCTTGAAAACGCTCCAAAGGCGTAATAACGATATAACGTAATAACGACATTAGATGAACCCCAAGTTCTTCCTGCCCCTTTTGGTGTTGCTGATTACCGCCTGTTCCGACTATGAAAGCTTCTCGGACGATTCAAGTTTCCGACTCTCTTTCTCGCAGGACACCATTGCTTTCGACACGTTAATCAGCACCATTCCCAGCAGCACCAAGACGCTGTATGCTTTCAACAAAAACAATGACGGCATTCGCATCAGCACAATACGGCTTGAAAGCGGTGCAGACAGTCGGTTCCGTGTCAATGTTGACGGACGTTTCTTGGCAGGAGGCGCTTGGCACGACTTCGAGGTGCTGAAACACGACAGCCTTGTGATTCGCATTGAGATGACACCTCCCGAAGTGGGCAATAACGAACCCCTCTACTTCACAGACAAGCTTCACTTCCTCCTGGAGAACGGCGTCACTCAGACCGTCTTACTTTCAGGCGGCTCCATCGATGCCTACATCATGAAGGAAGGTCTGGTTGTTGCATCCGACGAAACGCTCCAGACAGACAAGCCCTATGTCATCTATAACTCACTTGTTGTAGAAGAGGGTGCCACGCTAACGCTTGCCGAAGGTACAAGGCTGATGTTCCACGACAAAGCCGCCCTGCACGTCTATGGTAAACTGGTGGCAAAAGGCAGTATCGAGAAACCCGTTGTGTTGCGAGGCGACAGGATGGACCACATGTTCGACTACCTCCTCTACGACAACACTCCGAGTCGTTGGGAAGGTGTCGTCATCCATAGTGGCAGCTACGGTAACGAACTCTTCCAATGCGACCTGCACAGTTCCTGTTTTGGCATCATCTGCGAAGACACAGGACAACAGACTCTCGACGAGACGAATCCCTCGATTACATTGGATTGCTGCATCCTGCACAACATCGGCGGCGAAGGTTTGCAGCTAAACAACTGCGTCAGCAGCGTTACCAACACCCAGATAAGCAACACCTTGGGGCATACCGTCAACATCAACGGAGGTTCGCACACCTTTGTCTATAGCACTTTGGCACAGTTCTATCCCTTCACCGCAGAGATAGGCAATGCCCTGCATCTTGCCAGCTCTGCCGATGGCGGCGAGTACGGTATGCTGCGCAAAGCACATTTCATCAATTGTGTCATCACGGGTTATGGCAACGATGTCATTATGGGCGAGAACATCACCGAGCCTTGCGACTACATTTTCCACCATTCATTCCTCAATACGCCTCCCGACAATAGCGAGCACTTCGTGGCTTGCATCTTCGACCGGGACAAGCAGAGTGGCGAGGAGGGGAAATTGGTTCGTCAGGAAAACTTCGCTGTCTTCGACACAAAGAATTACATCTATGACTTCACGCCAAAGGCAGAAAGTGCCATTCGTTCCCTTGCCGACCCTGCTTATACCGGCCTGCCTGTATTCGACAGAAAAGGCGTGAACCGCCTCGCTGATGAAGGTCCGGATGCCGGTTGCTACGAATACATAACCCAATAAAGAGAGGAGTGTTAAATCGTGAAAGGTGTTCTCATCGTGGTGGGCAAGACCACCGACAAGCGCTTTGATGCTATCATACAGGAGTATGTGGAGCGCATCGGTCACTACATCCCCTTCGCCGTTGAGGTCATCCCGGAACTCAAGAACACCAAGGGACTCAGTCAGAACGAGCAAAAGGAACGCGAAGGCGAGCTTATACAGCGCAGCCTCCAAGCAGGCGACTATGTAGTGCTTCTTGATGAACACGGCAGCGAACGTAGCAGTATGGACTTCGCTGCATGGATGCAGAAGAGGATGGCAGCAGGACCGAAACGGCTTGTCTTCATCGTCGGAGGACCATACGGATTCTCTGAGGCTGTACACAAAAGAGGGAACGAAGAAATCAGCCTGAGCCGAATGACGCTCTCGCATCAGATGGTTCGCATGTTCTTCGTAGAACAAATATACCGAGCCATGACCATCCTGAACGGCGAGCCATATCATCACGAAGACCCACGCAAAATTAAATAAGATTATGCTTACAGTAGAAGAACTCAATGACAGGCTTATCGACCTGTCCTTTGCCGAAGACATCGGCGACGGTGACCACACAACGCTATGCTGCATCCCGGAATCAGAAATGGGCGAGAGCAAGCTTCTCATCAAGGAAGAAGGTATCTTTGCCGGAGTAGAGATAGCCAAGCAGGTGTTCCACCGCTTCGACCCCGAGATGGAAATCGAGACTTACATCGAGGACGGGGCGCACGTCAAGCCCGGCGACATTGTGATGAGCGTCAAGGGCAAGGTGCAGAGCCTCCTTCAGACAGAACGCCTCATGCTCAACATCCTGCAACGCATGAGTGGCATTGCCACAATGACGCACAAGTATCAGCAGGCACTCATCGATGCTGGCACCAAGACGCGCGTTCTCGACACCCGCAAGACAACGCCTGGTATGCGTATGTTGGAGAAGGAAGCTGTGAAGATTGGCGGCGGCATGAACCATCGCATCGGACTCTTCGACATGATTCTCCTCAAAGACAACCACATCGACTTCTGCGGTGGTGTTCATAATGCCATTTCCCGTGCCAAGCAGTATTGCAAGGAGAAAGGCAAAGACCTGAAGATAGAATGCGAAGTCAGGAACTGGAAAGAGTTGGACGAAGCTTTGGCAGAGGGATGCGACCGTATCATGTTCGACAACTTCACTCCCGAGGACACAAAAAAGGCCGTGGAGATTGTTGCAGGACGATGCGAGACAGAATCGAGCGGTGGCATCACCTTCGACACGATGATTCCGTATGCCAAAGCCGGCGTGGACTTCATCTCCTTCGGCGCTCTCACACACAGCGTCAAGGGGCTTGACATGAGCTTCAAAGCCGCAGGAAGCGATAAGCTGGTGATTAAATAATCTGTTTCAACAGTTCCACGGCTTCGCCGATGGTGTTGACTTCGTCGATGAGGAGGCTCTTTTTGCCTTTGTCATCAAGCTTGAAGTGGCAGCGGTAGGCATTGGCTGTAACGAAATCCAGAATCTGCCCGAAGATGCGGCCTTCGTAGAAAGGATTGTCATCGTCGGGACCGAAAAAGAGTTTTACATGACCTGACTTGAGGACAATTCGCTCGCAGCCGAAATGTTTGCCAAGCCTGCGGAGCGTGACAACCTTCAAGAGGTCTTCGGCTTCTTGCGGCAGAGGTCCGAAACGGTCGATGAGCCGACTGCGGAACCGCTCCACATCCTCGTCCCTCTCCATGCCGTCAAGTTCCCGATAGAGTAGCATCCTCTCACCGCTTGTCGGTACATAGTCTTCGCTGAAATACATGGGTAGGTTGCTGTCAAGCTGACAGTCATCTACCCATTTATTATTTGACGACTGGCCATCGACCGTTTCCTCCTCGGCATTGAGTTCGGGGAACTCCTCGTTGCGCAGTTCGGTAATGGCCTGCGAGAGTATCTTCTGATAGGTTTCGTAGCCGAGGTCGGCGATGAAGCCGCTTTGTTCTGCTCCAAGCAGATTGCCCGCACCTCGGATGTCAAGGTCCTGCATAGCGATGTGTATGCCGCTGCCCAAGTCGCTGAAGTTCTCGATGGCCAATAGTCTGCGGCGGGCATCGATATTGAGCGCAGAGAGTGGCGGCGCAAGCAGGTAGCAGAAAGCCTTTTTGTTGGAGCGCCCCACCCGACCGCGCATTTGGTGAAGGTCGGACAGGCCGAAGTTATGTGCGCCGTTGATGATGATGGTATTGGCATTGGGGATGTCAAGGCCACTCTCGATGATGGTGGTGGAGATGAGAACGTCGTAGTCGTAGTTCGTGAAATCCACCATTATCTTCTCCAGCTCCTCTGGCGGCATCTGCCCGTGAGCCACTGCAACCCGGGCATCAGGCACATGCTTGGCAACAAGTGTGGCAAGCTCTTGCAGTTGGCTGATGCGGTTGTTGACGAAAAAGACCTGTCCGCTACGGCTCATCTCAAAGCCGATGGCCTCGGCAATGACATCGGCACTGAAGGGGCAGAGCTGTGTCTGTATCGGGTAGCGGTTCGGGGGAGGTGTCTGAATGACGCTGAGGTCACGCGCTCCCATCAGCGAGAACTGCAAGGTGCGCGGGATGGGCGTAGCGGTCAGAGTGAGGGTATCGACATTCGTTTTCAGCTGCCGAAGCTTTTCCTTCGTAGATACGCCGAACTTCTGTTCCTCATCGATGATGAGCAGGCCAAGGTCTTTGAAGCGAACCGTCTTGCCAATGAGCTTATGGGTGCCGATGACGATGTTCACAGAGCCATCCTTCAGCCCGTCGAGCACTTCCTTTGTTTGTCCAGTCGTGCGTGCTCTGGTCAGGTATTCTATTTTGACAGGGAAGTCCTTCAGGCGGCTATTGAAGGTGCGGAAATGCTGGTAGGCAAGCACTGTCGTCGGCACGAGCACAGCAACCTGCTTGTTGTCGGCACATGCCTTGAAAGCAGCCCGGATGGCTACTTCCGTTTTGCCAAAGCCCACATCGCCGCAGACGAGGCGATCCATCGGCCGCTGCCTCTCCATGTCGGCTTTGACATCCTGTGTCGTTTTGAGCTGGTCGGGGGTGTCTTCATAGAGGAAACTTGCTTCCAGCTCGTGCTGCATGAAGCTGTCGCGACTGAAGGCAAAGCCCTTCTCCTCCCGACGGCGGCTGTAGAGCAGGATGAGGTCGCGGGCAATGTCTTTTATCTTCTTCTTCGTGCGCTCCTTCATGCGCTCCCATGCACCTGTCCCAAGATGACTGATGCGTGGCGGCTCGCCTTCGCGACCTTTGTACTTCGACACTTTGTGAAGGGAATGGATGGAGACATAGACGGTGTCTTCGCCCGCATAGACAATCTTGATGACTTCCTGCACCTGGTCGCCGTTTTTCATGCGCACCAAGCCCCCGAAACGCCCTACACCATAGTCGATATGCACCACATAGTCGCCCACCTCAAACTGCTGCAACTCTTTGAGCGTCAGTGCCACTTTACCGCCTGTAGCTTTGTCGCTACGCAGATTGTATCGATGGTAGCGGTCGAATATCTGGTGGTCGGTAAAGACGGCAATGTGCAGGTCGTCGTCGATGAAGCCGCTATGCAGAGCATGGTCAACAGGCGTGAACTGAATGCCTGTCTCCTTATCATAGAAGATGCTCTCCAACCGGTCGGTCTGTTTCTGGCTATCTGCAAGGACATAGAGGTCTGTGCCATCGTCTTGCAGCTTTCGGAAGGCATCGATAAGGAGGTCGAAGTTTTTGTGGAAGATGGGCTGGGGATGAGTCCTGAACTTAATTTGACAATTGGACGATTTACAATCTGACAATTGATTGTTCAGCTCGATGCGGCGGAAGTCGGGAATCTGCTTACGGAACTCATCGGGATTGACAAGCATGTCCGCTGCCTCCAATTTTTCTTCCCTGACTTCTAATCCTTCTGTTATGGCAGAATGGCTGAAGCCTTCGCTGTAGGTCTGCTCGACCATATCGCACAGGAACACAAGGTTTTTCGTGACGAGTACAGCATTCTCCGGCAGGAACTTCAGGAAGCACTCACGCGACAGATTGTCGAATTGCGAATTGTCCAACTGTCCAACCAACGTGATGCTTTGCTGACGGTCGCGGCTCAACTGGCTGTGCACCTCGAATGTGCGGATGCTGTCCACCTCGTCGCCAAAGAAATCGATGCGGTATGGCAGCTCATGCGAGAAGGAATAGACATCGATGATGCTGCCGCGAACAGCGAACTGCCCTGGCTCATAGACATAATCGGTGCGATGGAAGCCGAAGCTGAGCAACGTCTCCTGCACAAACATGATATCCACACGCTCCCCTACTCCGATGCTCAACGTCTGTTCGTTGAGTTTCTGCTTGGTCACAACCAGTTCGGAGAGTGCTTGGGGATGGGTGACAATAAAGAAGCCCCCTCCTTTCTCCCCCTTTGGGGGAGTGCTTAAACGGCTCAGCACCTCCGTCCTCAATATCTCCTGCCCCGCATTGCGCTGCCCGAACTTGATGGCACGCTTGTATGAGCTTGGGAAGAAGAGAACATCTTCTTCGCCAAGCAGACGTGTGAGGTCGTGGTAGAAGTACCCGGCTTCCTCCTCGTCATCGAGAACAAAAACGTATGGAACATTCAGAACCTGTGGCGCTTTCAGGGAAAGTGACGCAAAGACAAGCGGAGCGCAACTTCCCTGCAATCCGGAAAGCTGTATCGTCTTGTAAGCATCCTTTTGCAACACGGATGCCAAGGCTTTCACGCCTGGATGCCTTGCAAAAATGCTCTGCAGTTTCTGTATCTCCATAGAGACGAAGGGGACAGAGTCTTTTACCAGATGGTGACGCGCTTCTCCTTAGGCACGAACATCGGGTCGGCTTCGGTGATGCCGAATGCTTCGTACCAAGCATCGATGTGCGGCATCTGTCCGTTCACACGCCACATGCCAAGCTGGTGCGGGTCGCTCTTGACGCGCTTCTGTATCTCTTCGTCGCGGATGTTCTGACCCCAAACGTTGGCGTAGGCAAGGAAGAAACGCTGTTCGGGCGTGAAGCCGTCGATGACAGCCAAAGGCGCATCCTTCGTGGCATTCTTGAAGGCTTGGAATGCTACCATCAGGCCGCCGTGGTCGGCCATGTTCTCGCCGAGCGTTAGGGAACCGTTGGCATGAAGGCCGGGCATCACCTCGATGCTGTCGTGGAAGGCTCGCATGACCTCGATACGTTCTTCAAAACGCTTCGTGTCCTCTTCGCTCCACCATGTTACGAGGTTGCCAGTCTTGTCGTACTTGCTGCCCTGGTCGTCGAAGCCGTGCGTCATCTCGTGTCCGATAACCACGCCGATTGCGCCATAGTTGAAGGCATCGTCGGCCTGCATGTCGAAGAAGGGAGGCTGCAGGATGCCGGCGGGGAAGCAGATTTCGTTGGTCGTGGGGTTGTAGTAGGCGTTGACTGTCTGCGGAGTCATGTACCATTCGTCGCGGTCAACGGGCTTGTTGAACTTCGTGCGAATCATGTCCTTAATCTCCCATTCGCCTACAGCGAGCATGTTGCGGAGGTAGCTGTCGCCAATCTCCAGGTCGCTGTAGTCCTTCCATTTGTTGGGATAACCCACCTTGACATAGAAGGCATCGAGCTTCTCGCGTGCAACCTTCTTTGTCTCGTCCGACATCCAGTCCTGTACGTCGATGCGCTCGCCCAGAGCCACCTGCAGGTTGGCAATGAGCTTCTCCATGCGTGCCTTTGCTTCTGGCGGGAAGTACTTTGCCACATAGAGCTGGCCGAGGGCTTCGCCAAGGCCGCCTTCAACGGCAGCGACGGCACGCTTCCAGCGCGGACGGTCCTCCTGCTTGCCGCTCATCACCTTGCCGTAGAAGCCGAAGCAGAGGGCGCGACTTTCGTCATCAATATAGGAGGCAACCATGTCGAGGGCGTGCCAAAGATAAATGTTCTGCTGTGCTTCAGGTGTCTCTTCCGCCATTACCTTCTCCACCTCGTGAATGGCAAGAGGCTGGCCGAGGCAGACTTCCTTCACGCCCTCCATGCCGAGGTTGCTGAAGAAGCCGTCCCAGTCGATGCCGGGGAACTGCTCTTTCAGCTCTGCGTAGGAAATCTTATTGTAGTTGGCCTCCGGGTCGCGAAGTTCTGTTTGGCTCTTGCTTGCCTCTGCAATCCGTGTCTCGATGCGGAGAACGTCCTCGCTGATGCGTTTTGCGTCCTCCTCGCCAAAGCCTGAATGCTGGCTGAGGTCAACGATGTACTTCTGGTAGGCCTTGCGAATCTCCTCCGACCTTGCGTCCTTGTCAACGTAATAGTCCTTCTGTCCGAGCGTCAGACCACCTTGAACGATGGTCACGAGGTTGTTCTTCGAGTCCTTCTCGTCGGCAGAGATGTACATGGCGAACAGGCCGGGCACGCCTTGCCTCTGCATGCGCGGCCAGACTTCGTTGAGCCATTGGTTCGTGATTTCGCGGGTGTTCTGATAGCCGTCGCAGAGCAGGAACTCTTCCAGGGCGCCCCAATAGTGCTCGTTCAGGTTCGTGCTGTCCATTGCCGAGTTGTAGAGGTCGGCAATCTTCTGCTCGATTGAACCCTTTTCGTTCTGCTGTGCAGCCACGCTGTCGATGAGCGAGCGCAAGCGCTCGTTGTTGTCCTCCTGAAGCTGGTCGAAGGAACCGAAACGGCTGTATTCAGCTGTCAGGGGATGAGCTTTCTGCCAGCCGCCTGTTGCGAACATATAGAAGTCCGTGCCAGGCAGATAGGTTGAATCGAGGTTGGCGAGGTCGATGCCAGACGCCAGTTGCTTGCTATCGTTCGTGCAAGCCGCAGCCATTGCCGTCAAAGCAAAGGCCATTAAATAATGTTTCTTCATTTGTTTTTATTATTTATCGATATTTCGTGATTTCGTTATTACGATATGACGATTTTCTCCCCCTTTGGGGGAGTTAGAGGGGGCTATTATATCAGTGCCTCCCATTCCTCTTCGGCTTTCTTGAGTTGTGCCTTCAGCCGTCCGTGCTTTTCGTAAAGCGAGACATCCTGACTGCCTTCGGGTGTTGACATCTGGTCTTCGAGGATGCGGATGGCGGCTTCGAGCTGCGTCACCTTGTCCTCTGCTTCTTGCAAAGCCTTCTCCTTCTTTTTCTGTTCGCGGGCAAGGGCCTTCTGCTCGGCGTAAAGAGCGGACCCCGAAGCCTCCCCTGGCCCCTCCAAAGGAGGGGTAAATTGCGAGACAGTTGGATGTTTCTCCCCTCCTTTGGAGGGGATGGGGGAGGCTGTCAGGTAATCGTATATTCCCCCCAAATGCTCCCGAACCTTTCCGCCGCCGAACTCAAAGACCTTCGTGACGAGGCCATCGAGGAACTCGCGGTCGTGGCTCACGACGATGACCGTGCCGTCGAAGTCGCGGATGGCAGCCTTCAGCACGTCCTTCGAGCGCATGTCGAGGTGGTTGGTCGGTTCGTCGAGGATGAGGCAATTGACAGGCTCCAACAGCAGCTTTATCATTGCCAGTCGCGTGCGCTCGCCGCCGGAAAGGAACTTCACCTTCTTGTCGCTTGCTTCGCCGCCGAACATGAATGCACCGAGGATGTCGCGTATCTTGAGGCGGATGTCGCCTCTCGCCACTCTGTCTATCGTGTCGAAGACAGTATATTCCCCTTCGAGCAGCTGTGCCTGGTTCTGGGCGAAGTAGCCGATTTGCACGTTATGTCCCACCTTGAGTGTGCCGTCGAAGGGAATCTCGCCCATGATGCACTTCACGAGCGTGGTCTTGCCCTCGCCGTTTCGTCCGACGAAAGCCACCTTCTCGCCGCGCCTGATGGTCAGATTCACGTTCTTGAAGACGCAATGCTCGCCATAGCTCTTGCCCACTTCGTCGCAGATGATGGGGAAGTCGCCGCTACGCATCGAGCAGGTGAACTTCAGACGCAGGGCACTGTTATCCACCTCATCGACTTCAATCGGCACAATCTTCTCGAGTTGCCTTATCTTCTGCTGCACCTGAATGGCTTTTGTGGCTTGATAGCGGAAGCGGTCTATGAAAGCCCGGGCATCGGCAATCTCCTTCTGCTGGTTCTCCAAGGCACGCAGTTGCTGCTCGCGACGCTCTGCATGGAGGGTGACGTACTCGTCGTACTTGACCTTATAATCATATATTCTACCGCAGGAAATCTCGATGGTGCGGTTCGTTACGTTATTTATGAATGCGCGGTCGTGGCTGACAAGCACGACGGCATTCGCGCTTGTGGCGAGGAAGTTCTCGAGCCATTGGATGCTGTCGATGTCGAGGTGGTTCGTCGGCTCGTCGAGGAGAAGGACATCGGGGTGCTGTAGCAGGAGCTTTGCCAGCTCGATACGCATACGCCAGCCGCCGCTGAACTCACTTGTGGGACGGTCGAAGTCCTCTCTGCGGAAGCCAAGCCCTTGCAGAGTGCGCTCCAACTCCGCCTGATAGTGGGTGCCGCCCATCATCTGGAAATGCTCGTTGAGATGCGTGAAGCGTTCCACAAGCTCCATGTATGCTTCACTTTCATAATCAGTGCGTTCTGCAAGCTGGTTGTTGAGACGCTCCAACTCATCCTTCATCTCCGTGATGTGCTCGAAGGCACGCTCTGCCTCCTCACGGACGGTACACTCGTCGGTAAGCACCATCACCTGTGGAAGGTAGGCAATCGTGGCATCCCGAGGCACACTGACTGTTCCGCTCGTAGGTTCTTGAATGCCCGCGATAATCTTCAGCATCGTGCTCTTGCCGGCACCGTTTTTGCCCACAAGTGCAATGCGGTCGTGGTCGTTGATGACGTAACTGATATCGTTGAAGAGCGGCCGCGCACTGAACTCTACACTTAAATTGTCTATCGAAACCATAATTCAAGCCGTAAAGGTACGACTTTTTCTCTTATAATATATATAATGTGTGTCTGAAAAAATGTCTAATAGAGCTGAATGTACTCGTATGTGTTTCCCACTTCGGCAAGGTATCGCTCAAAGTCCTGAAGGGCGATGACAACAGTCCCTCTGCAGTCGTTGGGATGGAAGGAGAGCGTCTTCTTGCTTGGGTCCGGGTAGTTGCTGTCGTCCAAAAGCCCGGCATCGAGGAAGAGGTGAACGTGATGCTCTTCGTCGTTGATGAGTCCGAAAGGAGAGACGCTGCCAGGTTCAAGTCCAAGGAACTTCATCATGCGCTCGGGCGAGGCAAAGGAGAGCTTGCCACAAGAGGGTTTCCCCTGTGCCTGGAGAGCCTGTTTCAGTCGGGCTTCGAGGTCGTGGATGTCAAGGTCGTGGTCGCAATGGAAGCAGACGAGGTAATGTTGGTTGCCTTTGTGGTTGCGCATGAAGATGTTCTTGCAGTGCACGGAGCCGTCGTCCTTCCACCATCGTTTTGCTTCCTCGATGGTCTTCCCTTCGGGATGGTTGTAGCAAGTGAAGGGGATGTTGTGCTCCTTGAGGAAGCTTAATACCTTGTCCTGTCTTTCTGTTGTCATAATGCGTACAAATTAAAAGAAGCAGACATCGCTGATGACGTAGGAGCCGACATGGTCGTTGAGCTTCTGGGCGATGCGCTTGTGCTCCATCATAAGGTTCTGCCGGAGAGGTGCGCTGGTGAGCTGCACTTGCAACTTCCCTTCGTGGACAAAGACCTGCCGAGTATAGTGGCAGATGGTCTCGCCCATCACCTCGGGCCAGGCTTGTGTGATGCGATATTCCAGCAATGGCGTTTCCAGGCCTTCCCGGCGCAGGAAAGTCAGCAGGACATCGCGCATGGAAGCCGTTCCTCTCCAACTTCCATAAGAAGAAGTATAGCCTTCTGTTTTCAACATGTCGTTCTCACTCCTCGTTCTTCACGTCCCGAATTTCTCCTTTATCGACGATGAAGATTCGGCTGTCGCTTTCCATCGATGCCAGAATGGCGTCCAAATGGTCGCGGTTGGTGTCTGTAATGAATATCTGCCCGAAACGCTGTCCGCAAACCAGTTTCACGATTTGCTCCACGCGCTCTGCATCGAGCTTGTCGAAGATGTCGTCGAGCAAAAGCAAGGGTGTGGTGCGGGTTCCTGTCTGGCTCAGGAAGTTGAACTGTGCAAGCTTCAGGGCGATGAGGAAGGTCTTGCTCTGACCCTGTGACCCTTCGCGACGCACGGGATAGCCGTTCTGCAGCATCTCGAGGTCGTCCTTATGAATGCCGTGCAGGGAATAGCCGACAGCCCTGTCCTTGTAGCGCTGGCTGGTAAGCTGTTCCAGCAGAGGACCGCGTTGGCAGTGAGAGACATAGCGTAGCTCCACCTGTTCCTGCTCCTGCGAGATGTGGTTGTAGAACTGCTGGAAGATGGGGACAAGTTCGGTGATGTATTCGTTGCGCATCTTGTAGATGTACGCTCCCTCCCGAGCCATCTGCTCCTCAAAGAGCAACATGACTTCCGCATCAGGCTCTTGTTCCTGCTTCAGCATCGTGTTGCGCTGCTGCAGGGCTTTGTTGTAACGTATCAGCGACTCCGTATAGGCGGGGTCGTACTGGCAGATGACCATGTCGATGAAGCGTCGGCGCTCCTCGCTGCCGCCCGAGACAAGTGTCTGGTCGGCCGGCGACACCATGACAAGCGGTATGAGTCCGATGTGCTCCGAAATGCGCCGATAGGCCTTCTTTCCTCGTCGCACCACCTTCTTCTGCCCCACCTTCAGACCGACATGGATGTCCTCTTCCGTCCCATCCTCATGCTCATAGCGTCCCTGCAGCGACATGAATTCCTGCCCGTGCCGGACACTCAGCATGTCGATGCTGCTGCTGTAGCTGCGGCAGAAGCTCAGGAAATGGATGGCGTCCAGAACATTTGTCTTGCCCTGGCCGTTACCTCCGATGAAGCAATTCAGCTTCCGAGAGAAATGGAGTTCTGCTTCCGCAATGTTCTTGTAATTAAATATGGTGAGGTCTGTCAGTCTCATTTCGAGCACAAAGGTACGAAAATAAGTTCATAGTTCATAGCTCATAGTTCATAGATTAACAAAAAACAGCAGGAAAGCAAAAATAATTCTTAATTCTTAATCCTTTATTCTTATTTTCTTTGTATCTTTGCACGCAAAAATCCAAAAACGTAGTTGGTAAATGATTAAACAATAAATATATTATGGCAAAGAAAAATGCAAAAGTCCAGGTAAACGAGTTTGATGAAACACTCGCTGCCTCCAAGTCTTTTTACGAGAAGAACAAGAACGCAATCCTCTACGGAGGTGGCGGTTTATTGGCTGTCATCATCATTGCACTGCTTGTACACCAGTTCTACATCACACCGCGCAACCTCCGTGCCCAAGAAAGCATCTTCTATGCAGAGCAGGCTTTCATGGATGGCAACTACGAGAAGGCTCTCAATGGCGATGGCGCAAACATGGGTTTCCTCTCCGTTATCGACGAATACGGAAGTACCAAGGCTGGCAACATCGCATGTCTCTATGCTGCAAAGTGCTATGCCGCTACAGAGAAATACCAGGAAGCCATTGACATGCTCGACAAGTTCGACGGTTGCGGCGATATCCTGATCAGCCCCGCTGCCATTGCACTCAAGGGGAACTGCTATGCCGCTCTCGGGCAGAACGACAAGGCTGCAGACCTCCTCGTTAAGGCTGCAAAGCAGGCTGACAACAACACCATCAGCCCCACCTGTCTGCTGCAAGCCGGCCAGATTTACGCTTCTCTCGGCCAGAACGACAAGGCTCTCGACTGCTACAAACAAATTAAGAGCAAGTATCAGCAGAGCAATGTTTACTACGAGATAGACAAGTACATCGAGGCTGCACAACAGTAACCCTGGCAAACCGTAAATAGCGATGGCTTCCTCCCTGCACAATCTCTCCGACTATGACATCAACTCCGTGCCCGACGCAACAGGCATGAAGGTGGGTATCGTGGTCAGCGAGTGGAACGACAAAATAACTGGTGCTTTGCTCGACGGTGCTTGCAAGACGCTCATCAAGCACGGTGTCAAGGAGGATGACATCATCGTGAAGCCTGTCCCGGGCAGTTTTGAACTGGTGTATGGTGCGGCACGATTCGTCAACGCAGGCTTGGTGGATGCCGTCATTGCCATCGGTTGCGTGATTCGCGGCGACACTCCCCACTTCGACTATATCTGTCAGGGTGCGACACAAGGTCTTGCAGACCTGAACCGCGAGGGCAAGATACCCGTCATCTATGGCCTCCTCACCTGCAACACACACGAGCAGGCACAGGAACGCTGCGGAGGTATGTTTGGCAACAAAGGCGACGAATGCGCTATCACAGCCATAAAGATGGTAAAAGGCTGGGAATAAACCAACGATTCAACGAACCAGCCCGAAAGAACAAGAGGCTGTGTTATAATTAACAACAACGGATTACACGGATTTTACGGATTCATTTATGTGCTGAGTATCAATAGCACTTAAATCCGTAAAATCCGTGTAATCCGTTGTTTTATAATAATCGCTGTATTTTTACATTGTTTACGCAGTGTGCTGTAAAGTCTCATAGAGCGTGCTGTATAACCTCACGGAGCGTGTTACAAAACCTCACGCAGCGTGCTTACAAATTATTTTCAAGCTTTGAAAATCTATTTTCAAGCTTTGGAAATATATTATCAAGCCTTGAAAATATATTTTCACGCCTTGAAAATAATTATATAACGAGCCTAAAAGACTTTTATAGCGTTTTATCGGGAAGTTTATATCGTGTTGCGAACACTTACTTACTCATGTTTCAGAAGTTTAATAAAACCACAGATTGAACGGATTTATGTGTCAATTGGATTCGGATTAAGCGGATTCCCTCCTGATGCCAATCCGTTAAATCCGAAACAAATCCTTCGGTGGGGGCATAGGATAAATCAGTTAAATCAGTGTAATCCGTGGTTAAAATAACTACCGAAACTTAAATTACTTATTAAAAAATAAAACAATTTATTTTGTTTTGTCTTTGCTTATTCGTAACTTTGTGCCGTAAAAGGGAAATAATATACATCAAACAATAAACATTCAAGGTGAATCACGGATTTGTAAAAGTAGCGTCGGCCATTCCTTCGGTGAAGGTGGCAGACTGCCAGTACAACGTACAGCAGATTGAGTCGCTTGTCATTCAGGCGGAAGGCAAAGGCATAGAAATCATCTGCTTGCCAGAGTTGTCGATTACTGCCTACTCCTGCGGCGACCTTTTCGGACAGCAGCTCCTGCTCGACGAGGCAGAAATGGGACTCATCAACCTGATGAACACAACGCGGAGTCTCAACATCATCAGCATCGTCGGACTGCCAGTCCCCTATCGAGGAGCATTGCTCAACTGCGCAGCGGTTATCCAGCGCGGCAAGATACTCGGTCTCGTGCCAAAAACCTTCCTGCCCAACTACAAGGAGTTCTACGAGAAACGCTGGTTCCAGAGCGGTGCAGATATCCCCGAGGGTACGGTGCTCATCTGCGGACAGCAGGTGAAGGTCAGCCCCCGCCTGCTCTTCAACACACCGTCGTGCGTGTTTGGCGTAGAGCTTTGCGAAGACCTCTGGGCTCCTGTACCGCCCAGCTCGACGCTCACCCTCGCCGGTGCCGACATCATCTTCAACCTCAGTGCCGACAGCGATGCAGTAGGGAAATACACTTACCTGCAGAGCCTCCTCGCCCAGCAGAGTGCCCGGTGCATCTGCGGCTATGTCTTCAGCAGCTGCGGTTTCGGCGAGAGCACCCAGGATGTGGTCTTCTCGGGCAAGGGTCTCATCTATGAGAACGGCACTCTGCTTGCCGAGACAAAACGACATCTGTACACGGAACAGATGCTCGAAGCTGAGATTGACGTGGACCGCCTCCGCAGCGAGCGACGCATGAACACGACCTTCGCGGCTTGCGCAACACAATTTCACAATTTAACAATTTCACAATTTAACAATTTCAAGGGGCAAGACAACAGTCAAATTGTCAAATCGTCAAATTGTCAAATTATCGACACCGAGCGCGTTCCCGCCCGTCCGTTCTCCCTGACACGCATCATCGACCCCCACCCCTTCGTGCCCACTGGCTCACGTCTCGACGACCGTTGCCAGGAGATTTTCGATATTCAAACTGAAGGTTTGGCAAAACGAATACAACACACTGGAGCAGAAACCGTTGTTGTAGGCATCAGCGGAGGCCTTGACTCCACGCTTGCCCTGCTCGTCTGCGTCAGTGCCTTCGACAGGCTTGGCAAGAACCGCAGAGGCATTGTGGGCATCACGATGCCGGGCTTCGGCACCACAGACCGCACTTACACCAACGCCGTCAACCTGATGAAGCTCTTGGGCATCACCATCCGCGAAATCAGCATCAAGGAAGCCTGCCTGCAGCACTTCGCCGACCTCGGGCACGACCTCGACAAGCACGATGTGACCTACGAGAACGGACAAGCCCGCGAGCGCACACAGATTCTTATGGACGCTGCCAACCAGATGAATGGCTTCGTCGTCGGCACGGGCGACCTCAGCGAACTGGCGCTCGGATGGGCAACCTACAACGGCGACCACATGTCGATGTACGGCGTGAACGCCTCGGTTCCCAAGACACTCGTCCGCCACTTGGTCAACTGGGTGGCAGAACGCACAAAGGACGAGAGCACACGCCAGACGCTCCTCGACATTGTCGATACGCCCATCTCGCCTGAGCTCATCCCCGCCGACGAGCAGGGCAACATCACACAGAAGACAGAAGACCTTGTGGGGCCATACGAGCTGCACGACTTCTTCCTCTACTACCTGCTGCGCTGGGGCTTCCGTCCCGCCAAGATATATCTGCTGGCACGCCAGGCATTCGGCCAGACATACGACGATGCCACCATCCGCAAGTGGCTCCGCACCTTCTGCCGCCGCTTCTTTGCCCAGCAGTACAAACGCAGCTGCCTGCCCGACGGCCCCAAAGTGGGGTCCTGCAGCCTCAGCCCCCGAGGAGACTGGCGAATGCCCAGCGACGCCTCTGCCAACCTCTGGCTCAAAGAATGCGACGAGCTGGGCTGAGTCAATTCATAATTCTCAATTCATAATTCATAATTAGGAGTTGAGAGTTAGAATTTATAATAAGGCAAGGGTTAATTATGAATTATGAATTATAAATTATGAATTAAATTTAATACTATGAACGTCGAGAAAATCATGCAATCCCTGGAGCAGAAGCATCCGGGCGAAAGAGAGTATCTGCAGGCTGTCCGCGAAGTGCTGGAGAGCATCAAGGAAGTCTATGACAAACATCCTGAGTTCGAGAAGGCAAAGATTGTGGAGCGCATCGTAGAGCCCGAGCGCATCCATACTTTCCGCGTGCCTTGGGTGGACGACAAGGGCGAGGTACAGGTCAACATCGGCTACCGCGTGCAGTTCAACAGCGCCATCGGCCCCTACAAGGGCGGCTTGCGCTTCCACGCCTCAGTGAACCTCAGCATCCTGAAGTTCCTTGGCTTCGAGCAGACCTTCAAGAACGCACTCACCACACTGCCTATGGGCGGCGGCAAAGGCGGCAGCGACTTCTCTCCGCGTGGCAAGAGCGAAGCTGAAATCATGCGCTTCTGCCAAGCCTTTATGATGGAGCTGTACAAGGTCATCGGCCCCGATGTGGATGTCCCCGCAGGCGACATCGGCGTGGGCGGCAGAGAGATAGGCTATCTCTTCGGCATGTACAAGAAGCTCACCACACAGTTCCACGCAGCCACACTCACAGGCAAGGGACTCGAATGGGGCGGCTCCATCCTGCGACCCGAGGCAACGGGCTACGGCGCACTCTACTTCGTCAACCAGATGCTGCAGACGCACGGACACGACATCAAGGGCAAGACCATTGCCATCAGCGGCTTCGGCAACGTGGCTTGGGGTGCTGCAAAGAAGGCAACCGAGCTGGGTGCAAAGGTCATCACCATCAGCGGCCCCGACGGCTACATCTACGACCCCGCTGGACTCGACGACGAGAAGATAGACTACCTGCTGGAACTGCGTGCCACGGGCAACGACATCTGCCAGCCCTACGCCGACCAGTTCCCCGGCTCCACATTCTTTGAGGGCAAAAAGCCGTGGGAGCAGAAGGCCGACATCTATCTGCCCTGCGCCACGCAAAACGAGCTGAACGGCGAAGATGCCGACAAGATACTTGCCTTCCAGCCTCTTTGCGTTGCCGAGGTCAGCAACATGGGATGCACCGCAGAAGCCGCCGAGAAGTTCATCGCCGCACGTCAGCTCTTCGCTCCCGGCAAGGCTGTCAATGCAGGCGGAGTGGCAACCTCCGGACTCGAAATGACGCAGAACTCCATGCGCATCTCATGGACTGCCGAGGAAGTGGACAAGCGCCTGCACCAAATCATGTCGGGCATCCACGAGCAATGCGTCAAGTACGGCACAGAACAAGCGGCAGACGGCAGCTCCCGCTACGTCAACTACGTCAAGGGCGCCAACATCGCTGGTTTCATGAAGGTTGCCAAGGCAATGCTCGCCCAAGGCATCGTATAAGAACAAAGTGTGACAACTCGAAGCAGCGAGACATATCCTCCCAGCGTCAGGCTTGCCCCTGACACCTTCCCCGAAGCCAAAAGCTCAAAGACAGGGGCGGTGGTGAGGTATGCGCCAGAGCCAGACAAGAAATGGTATGTCTTTCGCGTCTCATACGGAAGAGGAGACAAGGCATCGGACTTTCTTGTGGAAGACGGCACCTATACATACATAGCCAAGAAGCTGGTGGAGAAGTATGTGGGAGGAAAGCGCAGGAGGTATCTGCAAACCCTCATACCCAATCTGCTGTTTGCCTACACAACGGACAAAAAGGCTAAGGAATATGTTAGCGACAGGTCAGCTCTCTCTTACTTGAGTTTCTATTACGACCACTTCGCCTTGGTTGGCGAAATGAAGAATCCCCCACTGACGGTTCCCGATGAGGAGATGAATCGCTTCATTCGTGCCACCTGCAACATGAACAAGCATTTGCTGTTTGTGCAGCCATCGCAGTGTCACTTCAAGGGAGGAAATCAAGTCCGAGTCATTGACGGGCCGTTTGCCGGTGTCGAAGGAAGAGTGGCCCGAGTGGCTGGACAGCAGAGAGTGGTTGTCTCCCTGTCGAGCATCGGGCTCATTTCAACGGCATATATACCAACAGCCTTCATACAAAAGATATAATAAACGATGCAGAAGTCCATATACCTATTCATTCTAATGATAGCAGCCCTGATGACAGGGTGAGCAGGCAGTGGCGGCCAGAAGGATGCGACTGGCCGCTCACATGATGCAGAGTTCAACCAGACCATGAGTGTGGCCGATTCGCTCTACAACTGTATGCAGTTCCGCGATGCCTACAAGCTGTACCGGCAGCTGTTGGACAACAAGGAGGCCAAGGCCGACAGTAATCGTCGCACTTCAAAAACAAGAGGGTGTGCCAATTCGCTTGCTATTTTGTATTGCAAGGCAGAATAATCCTGACTGAAACTTGCTTATTTGTATTGAATCGATTGATTTTTTGCTTGTGTAATTGCGAAAGTGGGGATTTTTGAGTATCTTTGCACGTCAAATTATGATTATGCGAGCGTAATAATGACCGAAAACTGAACAACGAGCGCGTCATTATGCTCGATACGAATAACCTTAAATGGTCTGCCGTGAGCACATTGTCTAATGTGCAAACTCGAAGAGGCGAGACAAATCCTCTCTGCGTCAGGTTTACCCCTGATGCCCTCCCCGAAGCCAAAAGCTCACAAACAGGGGTGTCGGTGGGATATGTACCTAAAGATTGAATAATGCAAATTCGAATACAGAACAACAAACACACTAACAGGCTGATTCAGCTCTTTATCATCGTGGGAGACTTCGCGATGCTGTGGGTATTGCTCTACTACCTAATTGGCACCATACCTCGGTCGGAAGGCTGGGACGAAGAAAAAGGTCGGGCGTTCTGGCTGGTATGCACCTTTGCCTTCGCTGTTGCCGAGTATTTATTTCCCTCTGTCATTCATGAGCGTGTGGTGGGTGCCAACGACATACTGCGCCGCAGCACGATGCTTGTAGCGATGCATACCTTGCTATCCTATCTGCTGCTGCGTGCCATTCACTTCACGTCCCGACTGGGCTGGCAATTGTTCATCATGGGGCTTGTCATGCTTGTTGCCATCATTCTGTTGCGCTTCATAGAGCGATGGTTAGTAAAGAAACTCAGGCAGTCGGGCTACAACACACGTAGTGTCACGCTTGTTGGCGAGGACAAAGAACTGTTGCGCCTATACTACAAACTCAAGAGCAACCCAACTTATGGTTACAGGGTTAGTCACATCTACGGAGACATGGAGGGGCTGACCCTAGACGGCAGCATCAGCGATTTCGAGGCATTACTATCACGGCTGGATGATTTGCAGTTGGGCGATGAGGTTTACCTGTGTGTACCTCGCAATGAACGTGAGCTGATTGAACAGACAGCTCGTCTTTGCGACCACCGCATGGCTAAGTTCTATTATCTGCCTACTGCAGAAGAGAAACTGAACCTGCAGCCCGTCCTCATCGATGACATCGGGGTCATGACCACTTACACCAGTCCGCTGGAAGAACCGTTGAACAGATTGCTGAAACGATTATTCGATATCGTCTTCTCTGTCCTGTGCCTGATACCCACAGTATTACTGCTGCCGTTCATCGTGTTAGCGATAAAACGTCAAAGTCCAGGCCCCGTGTTCTTCCGCCAGATGCGCACCGGGATTGACGGCCATGAGTTCTGTTGCTATAAGTTCCGATCCATGCATGTAAACAGCGATGCTGACCGCCTGCAGGCCACCAAGGACGATCCTCGCAAGTTCCCCTTCGGCAATTTCATGCGAAAGACCAATATCGACGAGCTGCCGCAGTTCTGGAACGTACTGATTGGCGACATGAGCATCGTGGGGCCACGGCCTCACATGTTGGCACATACGGAACAGTACGACAAACTGATAGACAAGTATATGGTGCGCCACTTCGTCAAGCCCGGCATCACTGGCTGGGCTCAGGTAACAGGCTTCCGCGGCGAGACCCGTGAGCTGTGGCAGATGGAGGGACGTGTGGAGCGCGACATCTGGTACATCCAGCACTGGAGCCTATGGCTCGACCTCCGCATCATTTGGATGACGGTCAAGACGATCTTCAAGAGAGACGAGAAAGCTTATTAAAAACTACTGATAAAAACAAAAAAAACAGAACAGTTAAACAAATACACAAAAATGAAAGAAACCATTGAAATGCACAATCTCTACGAGCATGAGACTGACGCTTACAATCTGGAAGGCTTCAAGCCCCAGATTGTCGATGCCGAGTACCTGAAAGAACTTGGCGTAACGATTGAACCCTCTGAGGAAACACTTCAAGGACTCATCAGAGGGTCGAAATTATTTATAAAACGCTTGGAGGAACATACTGTTATCCCCAAGTCTGTGCTTTACTTGGAAGATTGTGACCCCGAAACGGTAGAAACAGAAATTCACAACTATACGGGCCGTTGCCCGACGCTGACCTTCGAGGTGAACCCCATCAAGGGCTGTCACGTGGGATGCCAGTACTGCTTGGTGACTGATGGCGTACACGAACAGAAGCTGGTGGCTTACGAGAACTATCACCTTTATGTGCGCAAGCTTTTGGAAGAGATGAACGGTGCTTGCAGCGAGAATCCTAATGCCGTAACTAAGGAAGACATCAGGGAGCGCAGTCGCCTGTTGCAGGAACTGGCCAATGCCATCGTCGAGGCACCAGAGAAGAAGAAGGACATAGAGCGTCAGATTGTGGCACTGAGCCGCGGCAAGAACTGGAACCACTACTACTACTTCACGCCCAAGACAGAAGCCCTGCAAGAGCCTACGCTCTACACCGGCATCGCCCACCGCATCTTGCGCGAGTTCATTGCCCACTTCAAGAAGTACCCCAACAGCAACGCCCGCCTCTTCATCGCATCAAAGGCCGGCACCAAGCATCTCTTGGTGGAGAATGAGGGCGAGACCATCCTCGACCTCTTCGAACAGCTGAAGGACAAGATGCAATTCAATACCTCGGTAAGCATCATGCCAACCCCCTTCCGCGACCTGCTGGAACCCTATGCCGCCCCGATAGAAGAGCGTCTGGCAGCTGTGAAGATGTGTCAGGAACGTGGCATTCAGGCCAACTCGGCTCTGGTACAGCCCATCTTTGTACCTTACCTCACCGACGAGCACATCAAGGAGTTCTTCGACATGCTCCACGATGCCGGCATCATCAACTACAAGCCGGAATTCCTTACTGCCTGCATGGAGAACCTGGCACAGCTGGGCCAATGGCTGGGCTACTTCGACAAGACGATGGAGCGTGACCTCTACATGGACTATATCAGCCCGAAGAACGCCGACCACCGCAAGCAGCGCGGACGTACTGCCCCCAACCGTGCGCTCTCGATAGAGAACATCCAGCGGCTGATGAAGTACACCGACACCATCGGCATGTCCACCAGCATCTGCTTCTGGGTGCGCAACCAGCTGCAGGTACCCACCAGCATCATCCCCATCATCAATCGCAACGGATTCCAGTGTCTAGGTTACCAGTCGAGATTGTTTAAGAACAAAGAATGACCTGTCAAGATGTTTGCTTTCAGCTGTTTGCTGACAAGACCGACTACTATCATCATTGGTATCACGCCAAGCCAATGCTGATTACCTCAGAGCGGCGCGACGAATTGCGGCGCATGCAGGCCTTGCTCTATAAGTGCATCGTCTATATGGCGGGACACTACCGCGAGTGGATACCGGATTATATGCCTTTAGACGAGAAGGTGATGGAGATTTTGGACCGCCAGAGTCGCTTCCCCTTCCGAGCTGGAGCCTATAGGCCCGACTATCTTATCAGCGACGATGGAAGATTGCTGTTTGTTGAAATTACCAGTCGTTTTTTTGCTCATGGCATCTGGGCCAACTATCCCTCAGTAGTCAAGGCAGAACAGTTCATGGCTGAGCATCCCGACGCATCTTGGGAGAACCGCTACAATGACTTACTGACCTATATGCGTGGCATCATCCCGGCAGACTGGCCTATCTACGTGCTAAAGAGTAGCGACCGAGGTAGTGAGAGTGCTTTCTACACGAAATTCTATGAGTATTACGGACACGAGGTTGTTGTCTATGAAGCAAGAGAAGTGGAAGCACATACGGACCTGTGGAGCCATGATGCTGTAGTGATCAGTGCGCTCAATCAGGAAGACCTGCTTTCTTTCAAGATGGAGACCCTGCAGGCGATGATTGATGCACGGATGCTGAACGACTTCAGAACCATTTTCCTAGCTCATGACAAACGCTTCTTACATCTCATCTTCGTGGATGACTTCACTCGCCAGTGTCTAACAGAAGAAGAAACCGCCTTCCTGCGCACGCACACCATCCCCACCTATTTATATAATAATATGTATAAGGAGATATGGGAAGATGCCCTCATAAACAAGGACAAATACATCCTCAAGCCTTACGACTTGGGCAAGAGCGTAGGGCTTTATGCTGGCGTAATGACCGATGATGAAACCTGGCGCAGCCTAATTATCAATTGTCAATTATCAATTGTAAATTCAAATTATATCCTCCAGCCATTTGTGAAACAGCGCACCTATCCCTGCGAGTGGGAAGGCAAGCATTATGATGAGTATGTCTGCGGTATGATGATGTGTATGGATGACCGCTATTTCGACAGTGGCGTGTTCCGTACCAGCAGCGCCCCTGTGAGCAACAAGGTCGATGACCGGAAGATGTGCGTCATTCATAGTGACGATGAGGAATTGAAAAAAAAATGTTTTGTATTATGATTGAAGGGAAAAAATGTATTGCCATTTGGCAGCCGTACTTCTTTCCGTACATCGGCTATTGGCAAGTCATCCATGCCGCTGATATGTTTTTTGTTGGCGATAATGCCCACTATATCAAAAACGGCTGGATAAATCACAACCGAATCTTAGGTCAAGGATGCCAACCGCTGGACTTCGGCATCGAAGTAAGCCATGCTTCCTGCAACCACTACATCTGTGAGACGGGTCGCGTGGTCAATCTTAAACGAGCTGATAAGATGTGCCGGGTGTTGGAGTACTACTACAGCAAAGCGCCATACTACAACGAGACGATGGATATCGTCAGGCCTATCCTAATGGACGAGGAAACTGACCTGACGCGCTATCTCGTGGGGCAACTGAGGACCGTAGCCGAATATCTGGGCATTACGACAGATATCAGGTTGCTTTCGGAAGTGTCAGCCCATTGGGATTGCAAGGCTCCAGAAGTTATCCGTCGCACATGCTTACATTGCGGTTGTACGGACTATATCAACTCTATCACCGGAACGAAATTCTACGCCAAGGACGCTTTCCGCAATATGGGCATAGACCTCCACTTTATACGTCGCAACGATGACATCCGCTACAAGCAACGTTGTGACGAGTTCGTCCCCGACCTGAGCATCATCGACGCGATGATGTACTGTTCGCGCAATGAGTTGCATGACATGTTGGACCGTTATCACTTCGTATGAATATATTAAACAAGGATAATTATGATTAATGTTTATCAGCCTTCATTAGGAAAAGAAGAACTCGATGCTATTGAGAAAGTGTTTGAGTCCAATTGGCTTGGGAAAGGCAAACGAGTAGCAGAATTTGAAGAGAAGTATGCCGAGCATATCAAATCCTCGAAAGACCTGGTTTTAACAACAAACTGCTGTACCGAGGGATTATTTTCCTCCATGCACCTTCTGGATATAAAACCAGGTGATGAAGTCATTCTTCCTACAATCAGTTTTATTGGAGCCGGCAATGCCGTTTGTGCTCATGGTGCCAAAATGGTGCTTTGTGATGTGGATCCTCACACTTTGAATGCTCGTGCTGAGGATATTGAAAAGGTTATAACTCCCAAGACAAAAGCCCTTTTGCTTCTGCATTATGGAGGAATACCTTGTGAAATGGATGAAATCATGGCGCTTTGTAAGAAACATGATATAAAAGTCATCGAGGATGCCAATGCAGGCGTTTCTTCTTTCTATAAGGGGAAAGCTGTTGGTACTTTCGGCGACATGGGTATGTGGTCGTTTGATGTTATGAAGATTTTGGTTTGCGGAGATGGTGCCATGCTTCATTTCAACACACCTGAACTTCGCAAGAAGGCAGACCGCTGGCTCTATTTTGGCCTTGAAACCAAGAGTGGCTATACAAACAGCGTGGCTCAGAAATGGTGGGAGTTCGACATTTCCAGTTTTGGTCATCGTGCTATTATGAATGATATAACTGCTGCTATGGCATTGGAACAACTGAAGAAACTACCTGCATATATGAAAAGGCGTGCTGAGATACATCAGTACTACAATGAGCATTTCAGACAATTCTCATGGATAGCGTTACCACCTGTTTTGCCTGATTATGTAGAGACATCTTACTATTTCTATCACATTCAGATTAAGAACGGCAAGCGTGATCAGTTTGCGAGATTCTTACGTGAGAATGGTATTTATACGACATACAGATATTATCCGCTTCATCGTGTGCCTGGTTATGGTGTGCCTGGTGATTTCCCGAATGCAGATTATGCCGCAGACCACACATTGAACCTTCCAATTCATCAGTCCATTACCGATGATGACTTGGAACTCATTATTGAGAAAGTCCGTGAATTTGACAACCTGTTCTGCAAATAGAAAAACGAATTTATGAAACTGTACGCAAGTGAAGACGAGGCCTATCAGATTCGTACCGGCCATGAAATCGTAGCAGCTTATCCTGAAATCTACAATCAGTGGATCATCCAAGACATTAAGCAGAAGTTGGAAACACGTGCCAAAATCAGACCTGACATAGCGGGCGGCAGGAGCATAGAAGATATCTTTGCCATTGCCACCTACGACTACTGGCAATATGGCATCGGTCCCACGGAGGAGTTTTACCACGAGCAGTTAGGCGCCTCCCACG
>JAFXVN010000065.1 GCA_017524545.1 Bacteroidaceae bacterium | reverse complement strand
GGACGACGCAGCACAGCTCATCGTCTATCTGCGCGACACGGCCGACTACGAGATGGTCAGCCGCATGTTCCGCGAGAAGTTCCCCGACATCCCCACCGTCTTCACCCTCGCTCCCGTGTGCCGCCCAACATGGCTCATCGAAATGGAATGCATTGCGATAAAGTCAGCGGAGAACAACAACTTCAATGACTTCTAACATTCGTAGCCTGCCATCCCCTTTATTCTAAATTCTGCCTCTTTCTCTGACTTTGCCGCGCCAAAGCTTCTTCATTCTTGAATTTTTTCGTACCTTTGCAATCGTAAACGGATTTGTATGGGTGGAAATGAGGCTTTGACGCTTTTCGAGCTGAACAGCTTGGTGCATGAGCTTATCGAAGGAAGCTTCGACAAGCCGTACTGGGTGGTGGGCGAGCTGAGCGACGTCAGTACGCCAGCCTTCGGTGGACACTTCTACGGCGAACTTGTGCAGCGCGACGAGCAGGCCGACCGTATCGTGGCACGGGCACGCATCACTTGCTGGGCACGCAATTACAACATGTTGCGGCTGCGTTTCCAACGTGAGGCAGGCGAGACGCTCCGCAAGGGCTTGCAGGTGAAGCTGCAGGTCAGGGTGACGTTCCACGAGTTGTACGGCTATGCGCTCAATGTGCTTGACATCGACTCGTCGTTCACCCTTGGCGACCTGGCAAAACGTCGTCGCGAAATACTCTTGCAACTGGAAAAGGACGGCATACTGCACGACAACCAGAACCTGCTCTTACCGCGACTGCTGAAGCGCATTGCCGTCGTCAGCAGTGCGACGGCAGCGGGCTATGGCGACTTCTGCCACCAACTCGAAGAGAACGACTACGGCTTCCATTTCGACATCAAGCTTTTCCCCGCTGTGATGCAAGGCGAACAGGTGCCGGAGAGCATCATCGCTGCCCTCGAAGCAATATCTTCGGAGGAGAAGGAGGGTGGGGGGCTGCCTTTCGACCTCGTCGTCATCATCAGGGGTGGGGGAGCGAGCAGTGACCTCAGCGACTTCGACAGCTACGAGCTGGCGGCTTGCATTGCGCTCTATCCGTTGCCGGTATTGACTGGAATCGGCCATGAGCGCGACGAGACGGTGCTTGATTATGTGGCGCATACAAAGGTCAAGACACCCACGGCAGCGGCGGCTTTCATCATCGACCATCAGGCACAGGAAGCGGCTTTGCTCGATGACCTCTACTTGCGCATCACGCGATTTGCCCAAGAAAGAATACTCCGCGAGAAGCAACGCATGGAAAGGCAGAAAGCTGTGCTGCCCTTGCTCTTCATGGGTTTCTACCAGAGGCAGCAGAACAAGCTTGCCCTCCTTTCACAACGTCTGACAGGAGCGGCGAAACAACAGCTTGAGCGAGAACCCGGTAGGCTGCTTCTGCTTGGCCAGAGGCTTACATCATCATGTGGTCAACGCATTGAACGCGAGCATCATCGGCTCGAACTGTTAAAGCAACGATTCGATTCTCTCGACCCGAAGCTCCTGTTGCGTCGCGGCTATACCATCACGATATGCGGAGGGAAACTTGTCCGCAGCATCGAAGGTCTCACAGAAGGTGAAGTTCTGACGACACAAACAGAAGAAGGGAACATATATTCGATAGTAAAAGTAGTTAAGAAGTTAAGTAGATAGGAAACTATGAAACAAGAGATGACTTACGAGCAGGCCATGCAGAAACTTGAGGCAATGGCACGACAGATGGAACAAGGCGAAATAGGCATCGATGACATGGCCAACCGCCTTCGGGAAGCACAAGAGTTGATGAAGTATTGTCACAAAAAGCTATACGAAGCAGAAAAAAACTGCAAATCATTGCTCAGTGTCGAAGAAAAGGTGTAACTTTGCACCCAACTTATCAATAGAAGTTAAAATGAGGAATAAAAAAAGGAGTTATAACTTCCCATTATAACTCCTTAATTAAAAGAAAACTATGAAAGAAATCGATTGGAGTAACCTTTCGTTTGGTTACATGAAGACAGACTACAATGTGCGCTGCTACTACCGTAACGGCGCATGGGGTGAAATAGAAGTATGTAGCGAAGAGACCGTCCCCCTGCACATGGCAGCGACGTGTCTGCACTACGGACAGGAGGCTTTCGAGGGCTTGAAGGCTTACCGCTGTCCCGACGGCAAGGTGCGTGTGTTCCGCAGCGACGAAAACGCAGCTCGTCTGCAAAGCACCTGTCGCGGCATCCTGATGCCCGAAATCTCTACAGAGAAATTCAATGAAATGGTGGATAGAGTGGTGCGCCTCAACGAGCGTTTCATCCCGCCCTACGAGAGCGGAGCAACGCTTTACATCCGTCCTCTGCTCATCGGCACAAGCGCACAGGTAGGCGTACACCCTGCCAGCGAGTACCTCTTCATCATCTTCGTTACACCCGTCGGCCCGTATTTCAAGGGCGGCTTTGCCACGAACCCATACGTCATTATCCGCGAGTACGACCGTTCGGCACCCCTCGGAACAGGCATCTACAAGGTGGGTGGTAACTATGCAGCCAGCCTCCGGGCCAACAAAATGGCGCACGACCTCGGCTACAGCTGCGAGTTCTACCTTGACGCAAAGGAGAAGAAGTACATGGACGAGTGCGGTGCTGCCAATTTCTTCGGCATCAAGAACAACACATACGTTACGCCGAAGAGTTCAAGCATACTGCCCAGCATTACCAACAAGAGCCTGATGCAGTTGGCTATGGATCTTGGCATGAAGGTGGAGCGCCGGCAGATTCCAGAGGAAGAACTTGCCACCTTCGAGGAGGCTGGAGCCTGCGGCACGGCTGCCGTCATCAGCCCTATCGAGCGCATCGACGACCTCGACACCAAGCAGAGCTTCATCATCTCGAAGGACGGTCAGCCAGGTCCCGTCTGCCGCAAGCTCTACGAAAAGCTTCGCAATATCCAGTACGGCATCGAACCTGACGAGCACGGCTGGACGCGCGTCGTGATAGAATAATGCGCGAAAAACGCGCTAAAGAGGAAAATAGTAAGCGAAAAATTTGCGTATGTCGGAGGAATGCCCTACCTTTGCACACGCAAATCAGCAGGTGCGGTAGTTCAGCTGGTTAGAATACTAGCCTGTCACGCTAGGGGTCGCGGGTTCGAGTCCCGTCCGCACCGCGAAGTAAAAAGTGTTTTTCATGGTATTAGATTTTTAAGGTTGAGATTCTTGGTCGTGAGATTAGGAATCTTTTTTATTTCTTTATACTATCATCATTCTTGTTTCCGTAGTGGGAGTTGGTGTAGTTGCCGTAACTGCCATAGTGACCATAGCCGTACTTGCCATAACCATAGCGGCCATACTTGCCGTAGCGTCCGTAGCCATAGTAGTAGCCGTACTTCCTCTTCGACATATCAACCGCGTTGAGCACCAAGCAGACATTAGGCAGCTTGTTATCCTGAGCCAGCGAATTGAGCAGAGCGAGGTTCGCCTTGGGCGTATAGTCAGCACGGCATACGAAGCAGCAGACATTGGCATAGCGGGCCAGCTGTAGGGTGTCGGTGACCAGTCCCACGGGAGCTGTGTCGAGGATGATGTAGTCGTACTCTTCGCTCAACAAATCGAGCACCTCCTTCAGACTATCACGGCTCAACATTTCCGTAGGATTCGGAGGAATAGGACCCGACAAAAGGAGATCAAGGCCGGGATGAATACCAGAGTTGAAAGACTCTTTGTGCAGGTCATCTGCGGTGACATGCTCCACCCTGAGCAGATTGGTGAGGCCCTGTTTCGAGTTAGATGTCCCAAACAGCCGTCCGAGTGCGGGCTTGCGGATGTCGCATCCCACAAGGACGACCCTCTTGCCAAGCAGAGCAAACGACATCGCAAGATTGGCTGCGAGGAACGTCTTTCCTTCGCCGGAGATGCTCGAGGTGAAGAGGATGTTCTTCTCGCCCTCCTTCATCATAAACTGCACATTGGTGCGCAGCGAGCGGAACACCTCGTCCATTTGGTTGTTCGTGTCAGCCTGTACCACAATGCCAGCGGCGTTCTTGGCCTTTTCGTTAGCCACGGGCACATCGGCCACAATAGGCACTTTGGTGAGCGAGGTGAGATCATCATGTCCCTCAATGCGGTAACGTAGCAGTTCTCTGACAAGCAAGATGACAAATGGGAAGAGCAGACCCAGCAAGAAAGCCTGCATATAAACCCTGCCTTTTCGCGGACTGACCTGTCCGCTAAGCAGTGGCGTGGCAATGAGTTTCCCCTTGTCGGCAGTTGCTGCGAGGGAGATGCTGTTCTCCTCGCGCTTCTGCAGCAGTAGCAAATAGAGTCCCGAGCGCACTTCCTGCTGGCGGCCTATCTGTGTGAGCACACGCTCCTGCTCTGGTGTGTTGCCGATGCGACCCTGGTATCTGGTATATTGGTTCTGAATGGATTTGCGTTGCAGTTCGTCAGAATGGCGGGCTTGCACGAGTGCCTCGCGGATGGATGTCTCCAAATCGTCAAGCGTGGCAGTGAGCCTCTTCACCTGGGGCGACTGTTCGCTGGCACCACGCATCAGTCGATTACGCTCCAGTACAATTTTGTTGTAGTCAGATATCAACTGTGTGGATGCCTTGTCTTCCATGCCGATATTGGCAGGTATCAGTTTATAGCGGTTTTCGGGGTCACCAACATATTGCTGGAGATAGTCAATCAACTGCAGCTGCGTGTTGACATCAGCCAGACGGGCCGCATATTGGGCTGAGAGTTGCAGCGACTGCTCCGCGTCAGCCTCCAGCCGGGTGACAGAATTGCGTCGCTTGTAGCTCTCCAGGGAGCTCTCTGTCGTTCCCAGTTCGGCATCAATCTTTTCCAAGCGCTGGTTGATGAACTCTTCTGTCTTCATTGCCACCTCGTTTTTGTCCACATTGGCTTGGTCGTTATAGCAAAGCACAAGCTCGTTGATGAAATCGACACCTCTGATAATGCTCTCGTCGTTGAGGGTGATTGCAGCTATCGAGGTTTCCTTCGATGTCGGGGCTACGTTCAACCGTCGCATATAGTCGAGCGCCACAACCATGGGCGGACGTATGGTGACGAGGAGAGCTTTCCCATCCTGGAAAGGGTCTTTCTTGCGAATTCTATACTTTGGGTTGCTCGCGAAAGAGATTGTACCGTAATCTGTCTTGAGTGATGTGTCAAGCGAATCTATGTCTTCACTATACCCTTTCATGACCTTTCCGTTGTAAACCAGATCAATGTCAGCATGATAGCCCTCTCCTTTCTTTGTGATAGACATCTGTATGGTATAAACACCTTCCAGCATGTAGTAGTCCATCGAGTCGAGTGAAACAGGGTCAATGTCCACGCTGACAGGCTGATGGGAATAGATCAGCTTTTTACTGATGCGTCCGTCAATCCGATACTCAGTATAGAGTTTCAGTCGCTTCACGGCATCATGTACCGTGACCGGCGACGCCAGTATCTCCATTTCATTATCGAAACCGCTGGAGTTGTTCATGATGCCGAAGTCTTCCATAATTGGGAGCATCTGCTTGGACGATCTGATTGCCGATTTCTGTTCCTCATCCTTGACGAGCATTCTTGCTGTCACCTGATAGATGGGCTGGGTATAGCGCAGATAGAGGTAGGCACCGCACAAGCATATGATAACCGAAAGTAGATACCACTGCCAGTTCAGCACCAGATGTGTAAATACTTTTTGGAAGTTTAAGGTTGACTCTTGTCTTTCCTCACCTAAGATATCTTTCAGGTCGTCGAGGTCTTCCAAATCAATTTCTACTTTGTCTGTCATAATTTATATTATTTAATTGTTAGTATTATAATTCTCTCATTTTATTCCTTTCCTATCTTCTCTTTAAGAATGTTCCACAAGAACAAAGGATTTCCAATCACATACCTCCTCCACATCCGATTAGGCTCAGAAAGCAACCTGTAGAGCCATTCCATCGAGTGTTTCTGCCACCACATGGGAGCCCTTTTCGCCGTTCCTGCATAGAAGTCGAACACCGCACCGATGGTGCCCACATGACAATGAATATCCAATTCCTTCCAGTGCTGGTACGTCCATTTCTCCTGCTTGGGTGCCGTCATGCCTATCCATAGCAAATCGGGGTTGGCTGTATTGATGGCCTGTATCATTGCCTGATTGTCCTCTTCCGAAAACTCCGGTTTGTATGGAGGAGAATAGGTCACTACCTCCAAATTAGGATAGTCCACAGCTGCCCGTTCGCGAATCGATGACAATACCAGCACCGTCAGGAATAAGATACTTCACATATCCCTCCTCTTGTTCATTTCTCCATTTTCCATTCTCAATTGTAAAGAGCGCCTTGGCAAACACCTCATCCTTCTGTGC
>JAFXVN010000006.1 GCA_017524545.1 Bacteroidaceae bacterium | reverse complement strand
TTCCACGTTACCCCGTCTTTGGTGTCTTTGACTTCGAAGCCGAGGGCGGCGAGTTCATCGCGGATGCGGTCGCTGGTGGCCCAGTCTTTATCGGCTTTTGCTTTGGCGCGCAACTCTAAGACCATATCGACGACTTTGCCGTAAGCAGCAAGACAGCTTTCGGAAATTGAGGATTGAGAATTAAGAGTTGAGAATGCTCCTTGCCCCTTGCTGTTAGACAGTCCGAGGATGTCGAAGGCGAAGAGGTGCATGGTGTCGCGGAGTTCCTGCAGGCAGTCGGCACAGATGGTGGCCTTGTGGTCGATGAGTTTGTTGACCACGCTGCAGGCTTCGAACAGGTGACTGATGACCTGCGGGGTGGCGAGGTCGTCGTTCATCGCGTCGTAGCACTTCTGGCGCAGCGCCTTGACGATGCGGTCGGTATCGGCATCGCAGCTGTCGGCGGGCTGTATGCGGTCGAGGTCGCCGATGGCGGTGAGGAGTTTCTCCAGTCCTTTCTCGGCAGCCTGCAGTGCCTCGTTGGAGAAATCAACAGTGCCGCGATAGTGGGCAGAGAGGATGAAGAAACGGATGGTCATGGGGCTGTAGGCTTTCTCCAGCTTCTCGTGGTTGCCGGTGAAGAACTGCTCCAGGGTGATGAAATTGCCCAATGATTTACCCATCTTCTGTCCGTTGATGGTAATCATGTTGTTGTGCATCCAGTATTTTACCATCGGCTCGCCCTGTGAGGCTACAGCCTGTGCTATCTCACACTCGTGGTGAGGGAAGACGAGGTCCATGCCGCCGCCGTGAATATCGAACTGTCGGCCGAGGTACTTGCGGCCCATCGCGGTACACTCGCAGTGCCAACCGGGGAAACCGTCGCTCCAGGGACTGGGCCAGCGCATGATGTGTTCGGGTGATGCTTTCTTCCACAGGGCGAAGTCGGCCTGGTTGTGTTTCTCGCCCACGCCGTCGAGTTCGCGGCTGGCATCTTTGATATTCTCCAGGGTACGACCAGAAAGCACGCCGTATTTGTGTTGTTGATTATACGCCTCAATATCGAAATAGATGCTGCCGTTGGATTCATAGGCGAAGCCGTTGGCGAGAATCTCCTTCACGAGTTCCTCCTGTTCGATGATGTGTCCGGTGGCGTGCGGCTCGATGCTGGGTGGCAACACGTTGAGTGCTTCCATTGCCTGATGGTAACGGTTGGTATAGTACTGCGCGATCTCCATCGGCTCCAGCTGTTCGAGTCGTGCTTTCTTGGCAATCTTGTCTTCGCCTTCGTCGGCATCGTGCTCCAGGTGGCCTACGTCGGTGATATTGCGGACGTAGCGCACCTTATAGCCGAGATGCTTCAAGTAACGGAACAGCAGGTCGAAGGTGATAGCGGGACGGGCGTGTCCCAGATGTGGATCGCCATAGACGGTGGGACCACAGACGTACATGCCGACATTGGGGGCATGAAGGGGTTCGAAACGTTCTTTCTGTCTCGAAAGGGTATTATAAATCAATAATGTCTGGTTCATCATTTCTTCTATTTTTCAATTTTTCATTCTCATTCTCATTCTCATCCCCCTCCTTTAGGAGGGGGTTAGGGGGAGGCCTTCATTCCCCTCCCTCGGGATGGGGGCAGGGGAGGGTCTCCTATATTTTCCCCGCTCTTGTTAGGAAGTCGATGACTACATCAGCATCGTCGCGGCGTTTAGGTTCCAGCTGCTGGTATTCGTCCCAGAGGGTTTCCTGTCCTAAGAGCAGTTGGCGCATCACTTCTTCGGTGACCTTGAAGAAGTTGATGTTTTCCCTCGTTTCTTCGCTCCCTCGCTCCTTCGCTCCCTGAATCATATAGCATACAAGGTTTTCGAGTTTCGACTTGCTCTTGAAGCCGCGTGTGGAGAGGGGAACGGAGCGGTCGCCATAGCCCACATAGATGCCTCCTGGCGTACGGGTGACATCGGGACGGGCAAACAGGAGTTGTCCGCCGGGCAGTTCGTAGGCGTTGACGAAGACCTCATCGAAACATTTCGAGTTGCGAAGGTTCAGATAGAGGTCGCCTTGGTGTCTCAGACAGAACGCATTCTTGCGCAACACCTTCCGCAGCCGTTTGTCGTCGCTCTGCAACGTGTAGGCCAGGCGGTTGTCGCGCTCACTTCTCAGCGTCACCGTCCCCGCTACTTCCTGCCAGTTGCCCATCAGGTAGTCGCCGTAGCTGGTACAGTATTTGTCTTGTGCCGAGAGGGGCAAGGCAAAGATAGTCAGTATACCTAATAATAATAGGTGTCTCTTCATCTTTTTTGAAATTATGGTGCAAAATTAGTGTAAATTGAGCGAAGAACAAAATAAACACGTTTATTTTTCTTTCTTAATAGTATCTTTGACCTTTTCCAAAGCTCGAAGGTAGGCTGCGCCTCGGAAAAACTCAAATAAATTTGGTTTTTCGCTCGGCTTGCACTACCTTTGCCGACAAAATTGATTAAAAATATGTCATACAGACGAATTACGGCGGCTGAGGCAGCTGCTATGATTAAGGATAAAGATATGATGGCGCTGTCGGGATTTACGCCCAACGGCAATCCGAAAGCCATCTTCCGTGAACTGTCGAAACGCGCAATCAAACTGCACGAACAGGGACAGGAGTTTGGTGTGGGCATCCTCACTGGTGCCTCCTCCTGTCAGAGTGTAGAGGGCGATATGGCGGCGGCTCATGCGCTGCGGTTCCGTGCACCATTCTCTACGAACAAGGACTTCCGCACCCACACGAATCTGGGTGAGGTGGAATACGAGGATATGCACCTGGGACACATGGCTGAGCGGTTGCGCCGCGGTTTCTATGGCGAGGTGGACTGGGCGATTATCGAAGTGAGCGATATGGAAGAGGGCGAGCACGAATGTAAAGCCTATCTGACTTCTGCCGGCGGTATCGTGAGTACCATCGTCAGACTGGCCAAGCGCATCATCATCGAGCACAACCAGTTCCATAACCCCAACTCCCGTTATCTGCACGACACGTGGGAGCCGAGAGAGGTGTGGGACAATCGCGAGGTGATGGATATCCATTCACCCTACGACCGCATCGGCAAGGACTATGTGAGCATCGATCCAAAGAAGATTGTAGGCGTCATCGAAAGCAATATCCCTGAGGAGGCGCGCGCCTTCAAGGAACCTGACGATGAGATTATGGCCATTGGTCATCATGTGGCCGACTTGCTGGCCAACGATATGAAGTGCGGCCGTATTCCTAAACAGTTCCTGCCGATACAAAGCGGTGTGGGCGCAACGGGCAATGCGGTGCTGAAAGCGCTGGGAACGAGTAAGCTGATTCCCCGTTTCAACGTCTATTCGGAAGTGGTACAGGATGCCGCTATCGACTATATGCTGGAGGGCCGCATCGGCTATGCGTCGGCCACTGCGATGACGGTGACCAACGAGGCTTTGCAGCGGGTATATGCCAACATGGACTATTTCTCGAAGCATCTCACCATCCGTCAGAGCGAGATTGCCAACTCGCCGGAGGTGATCAGACGATTGGGTGTCATCGCCATCAACACGCCGCTGGAGTGCGACCTTTACGGCAACGAGAACTCCAGTCATGTGTGCGGCTCGGCCCTGATGAACGGCATCGGCGGCTCTTGCGACTACGAACGCAACGGATACATCTCTATCTTTACCACACCTTCGACGGCTAAGGGCGGCAAGATTTCGTCGCTCGTTCCGATGTGCTGCCACGTGGACAGCACCGAGCACGATGTCGATATCATTGTGACCGAACAGGGTGTTGCCGACCTGCGCGGCAAGGGTCCTGTTCATCGGGCACACGAAATCATCGAAAACTGTGCGCACCCTGACTATAAACCGTTGTTGCGCGACTATCTGGAGCACATTGCACCGATGGGTCATCAGCCGCAACACATGCGTGCTGCGCTGGCTTTCCACGATACATTCCTACGGAAAGGCGACATGCGTCTGACCGATTTCAGCGAATATATAAAATAATTTTATGTGTAAAAATTTGCTAAATTCAAATAATATCTTTACATTTGCGGCGATAAAACCTATTTATTAACTAAACAAAAGAGAAAGTTATGAAAAAATTAGTAATCGGAATGTTCGCATTGTGTTTAACAATGGGCATGATGTCATGCGGTAACAAAGCTGCTGGTAACAAGGACGGTAAGGATTCTGCTGCTACTGAAGCACAGGCAGAGGTAAAAGAGGAAAAGACTGTTGACCTCAACGAGCTTGTAGCAAAGGTTAAGGCTGAAGGTGCAAACTGGGACGAGGCTCAGTGGAAAGAGGCTTTCAAGGATATGTTCAGAGGTCTTGCTCCTATGATTGACTACGCAAGAGATTTGGAAGCCAAGATGAAAGAGGCAGAAAAGGGTGACGATGCAGCAAAGGCTGCTGCAGCAGCAAAACTCATGGAAGATGCTGAGGCCATGCAGAAGAAGTTTGAGCCAATGGAGAAAGCGATGGAAGAGTTCAATGCGATCGCAGAGAAGAATCCTATTGCCAAGAAACTCATGGACGACAAAGCTTTCGAAGAGGAAATAAAGAAGGAGTTCAATCTTCCTGAGGATATGTTCTAAGCATTCAACCAAATTAACCTATTTATTAACATAAAAAGAAAAACAATGAAAAAATTAGTGATTGCAATGTTCGTACTCTGCATGGGTATCGGCATGATGTCTTGCAGCAAAGACAAGAAAGTTGATTTACAGGAGCTTGTTGCCAAGGCTAAGGCTGAAGGTGCAAAATGGGATGAAGC
>JAFXVN010000064.1 GCA_017524545.1 Bacteroidaceae bacterium | reverse complement strand
TTATGAATTATGAATTATGAATTATTTAGTCTTTTTGTCATATCTTTGCACAAAAGCAAACACCGGGAAGCAAAAAAAGAAGCGGCAGCCGCTCGCTTCGGAGCAACTGCCGCCTCTTCTCGTTTTCTCATTCTTTCATTCTTCTTTCCTCACAATCTTGCCAAAGTCAGTTAAAAATGATTCTGTTCGGCAGAATTTAGTATATTATATTTTGCCGAATGTGATATTTTCTGTACCTTTGCGGCAAAATATGGCATATTATGAGTAACATTATTGGCAGGAAACAGGAGATTCAAGCGGTGGTCTTTCTGATACGTTAAAAGCCTTAGTGGAAAGCGACTTTATCCTGCGCTATGTCCCATACAGGCAGTCCGGCAACGTGGAACAAATCCACCATTTCCGCATGGGCTATAAAGGGCGACGGCGAACACGCAGGTGCACAGATAGACCTGCTGATTATGAGGGCCGACAAAGTAGTGAACCTCTGCGAGATGAAGTTTGTCGGCACGCCATACACGATTGACAGAGATGAATCGGAAAAACTGCAGGTCCGTATTGAGTCTCTCAAAGAAACGCTCAGTGCCAAGCAGACCGTTCATCTGACAATGGTGACGACATTCGGTATCACCTACGGCAAGCACAGCGGCATGGTTCTGCGGCAAGTCCTGATGGATGACTTGTTCGCATAATCAGTGGCGGTCATGCCGCACACGCGCTTGAAGTAGCGGTGGAAAGATTTCAAAGAAGCGGCAGCCGCCCGTTTCGGAGCAACTGCCGCCTCTTCTCATTTTCTCATTCTTTCATTCTTTCATTTCACCAAGACTTTTCTTGTCGTCCCGTCGGGGTAGCGGATGATATTGATGCCCTTAGGCAACTTGCCATTTGACAAATGACCATTTACTATTTGACGTCCGCTGAGGTCATAGGCGGTACTTTCAACTTTCAACTTTGAACTTTCAACTTCCAGGATTCCGTCTATATCGTCCTCCGTCAGACCAATAATTGTACCGAACTTGCTCCAAGGCGAAGTCGCTTTATAAGAATCTATAGAACCTGCGGGAACATAGAGTTTGGCCCAATCATAAACATAACCATATTCAGATGAAAATGCAGAGTTGTCTGTCACTGGAGCATTCTCTGCTAAACAATAGACCTTACCCAAATCGCAGTTGTAAAAGGCTTCAGAGTCGATACTTGTTACACTCTCTGGAATGACAACAGACGACAGGCTCCAGCAATTTTGGAAGGCAGAATAACCTATTTTTGTCACACTATTAGGGATTGTAACAGATGACAGAGTCCTGCAATAGTAGAAGGCAGAAGGACCTATGCTTGTCACGCTATTAGGGATAGTGACTGAGGTCATTCTTTCACAGCCATAGAAAGTTCCCTGAGCAATGCTGGTTATGCTGTTAGGGATGGTGACAGAGGTTAGGCTGCTGCAATTATAGAAAACATATTTATTCATGCTTGTCACACTATTGGGAATGGTGACAGAGGTTAGGCTGCTGCAACCGTAGAAGGCAGAACTGCCGATGCTTGTCACACTATTGGGAATGGTGACAGAGGTTAGGCTGCTGCACCCCCAGAAGGCAGAACTGCCGATGCTTGTCACACTATTGGGAATGGTGACAGAGGTTAGGCTGCTGCAACCTCTGAAAGCAGAAATGCCGATGCTGGTCGCGCCTGCGGGGATGTTAACAGTAATCAGACTTTTGCAATTATAAAAGGCATAGTCTTTAATGCTATTCACACCTTCTGGTATGATTAATTCTGTTATCTCTGTGTTATCATCGCTGTAAAGATGTTTCGCATAATACAACGGATTCGCAACTTCATTTACGAATGAGATTCCACACCAGGCGGCAATATCGGGCACAATAACTTTATTAAGTCCCTTGCAATTAGAAAAGGCATATGTACTAATGTAGGTCACACTCTTAGGAATGGTAACCGATGTCAAGCTACTGCAATTATAAAAGGCACTTCCACCTATGGATTTCACGCCATCAGGAATTGTAACCGATGTCAAACCGCTGCAATTATAAAAGGCACTTTCACCTATGTAGGTCACACTATCAGGAATGGCAACAGATGTCAAACCGCTGCAGCCATTGAAAGCATTGTTGCTAATTTCAACAACTTTGTAGCCATTCACCTCGGCAGGGATGGTAATTATGCCTTTTGTGTCTTGAGACACAGCAGATGTTTTGTAATCACCTACTTGAACAATCTTATTCTTCATATCAAGAATTTTGAAAGTCATTTCAATGCCTTCTTTGGTGACGGCCACAATAATGGACAATGCCTCGATATCCTTTTGGAGTTGCTCTATCTTAGAAACAAGTAAATCTAATTCTTGCCTGCAGCTTTCCAACTCTTCCATTGTGGAAGCGTATTCAATGCGATACATTAAAGTTTGTAATTCACTTAGGCATTCATAGAATGTCCTGTAAAGGTCATAAGCATATTCAAAATTCGGATCCATCTCGCGCAATTCCATTTCTGATATCGTCAAAATTTCAGAACAAAGATATGCTTGCATCAATAATTCTTGTTTCATAATCTCCAGGTCATCGTCGGTAGGCATCTCATCTTTGGGAGCAGTGGCATCCTTCTCGTTCTTCTCCGTTTCATTTGCCGCGAAGCCATAGGACGCAACATTCGCATTTGTAATCACAGGCATACACAATGCCAATAACGTTAAAAGTAAAATCTTCTTCATAATGTTTGTTTATTAAGAGGTTATTAAATGTTTAAGCTTTGGAGAGGACACAAAAAGAAAACGTGGACTTCATTCGTCTACGTTCTCTCCAGGTATCGCCAAACACCTTTGTACACATTTACGAGTAAAAGCCCACGCCTTGGCGTGAGCATCCACACTTTTACTCTTGTGTACGTTCTTTAAATTTGGCGAATTTGGAAAGAACAAGAATCTAAGCGGACGCTTCTTTCTTATGTATATCTAATTCCTTTTGGTTATGTCATAGGCGACACTATTTGTAGTTGATAATTGAGAATTGATAATTGACAATGGGAAACTGATTAAACATCTGGATGTTGTAGATATTTCCCTATATCTTCTATCAACTGCCTTGTTGGTTCAATCAATGGTTTTATTTCTTCTTCCGTTGCATCGAAAGAGCAATTATAGTCACTGTTATTACGTAAGGTTTGTAAATCCGAATATAGGCGGCCTGCTTCCTTCGGGAAGATGCCTGTACGAATATAGTCACTGCCAAACACACTGATAACTCCTCTGTGGGTGTTAACGGAATGGCCATCGTTTATAAGCAACGCATTCACGGCATGAAACAGAGAATAATACAATCTGTTGGCTACTGTATCCCAATGACCAAGTGCTTGATACTCTCCTGCCTTATCAATGGTCTTACATGCTTTCTCGTATTCTAATCTAACAACTATTCTACGTTCTTCATCACTTAAGCTCATAGTAGGACTATTTTGTCTTTTTCAACATTTTTATAGAAGGGGAGGAATGTCCATGAATTCCATTGATTTTTGGCGTACAATGTCGGATTTATTTCCTCTCCAATGTCCCAGCCCAATTCTCGGAATGGATATGCTACGCCGTAATCATCTGCCTCGAGTTTGGGCTTGTTCAGGAGAATCAATATGTCCCAGTCCGAACCTTCGTGAGCATCGCCACGAGCACGTGAGCCATAGAGCCACACCTTTCCTTCGGGTGGGACGACTCTATGGCTGGTCTCCTTTAACTTCTGGATTATCTCCTTCTCTTTTACAGTCATAATGGGCAGTTTGCTTTGCAAAGTTAGCGAATTATTCGATACGCACAAAGAAAACAGCAAAAAAAGTTGGGATAAGACAGAAAACTCTGTACCTTTGCAGGAAGATTGTCCCTATACATTATTTATACTATATGCGCAAAGACAATGAGTCTGCTGACTGACCTGAAGGAACTTCTGCTGCCACGTACCTGCCCGGTGTGCGGCAAGCTGCTGATGGCGGGCGAGGATGTGCTCTGTGCCTTTTGCGCCATCGGGCTGCCGCGCTATCGCATCATGGACATCAACGACAACCCGTTGCTTCGCATGGTCTGGGACAAGGCCGACGTGCGGCAAGCCACGACGTTCCTCTCCTACAACCACCATTCGCCCTACCACAACCTCATCATCGGCATCAAGTTCCACGGCAAGAGCGACCTCGCCGCCAAGCTGGGCAAGTGGGCAGCGCTGGAAGCAGAGAGGCAGGGCTTTTGGGAGGGAGTCGATGCGCTGGTGCCTGTGCCATTGACCCGATGGAGACGATGGAAGCGAGGCTATAACCAGGCTGAAATGCTGGCACGGGGCATGTCGGAAGTGACAGGACTGCCAGTGGTGAATCTCATCAGGCGCACGAAAAACCGAAAGCCGCAGTCGCGGCTCAAAGGCGAAGCCCGAAGAAAGAACGCCGAAGGTATCTACCAAGCCTCTGTACCCGACGAGTGGCGAGGCAAACACCTCGTCATTGTCGATGATGTGATGACGACAGGTGCCACACTCGGCAGCTGCGCCCTCGCCTTGCATTGTGCCGACGAAACAGCAACAATATGCATCTTCCCCTTGACTTATGCGGGATAATATAACAAAAAGCGACATTTTCTCAACTTTCTCTTTCAAAAAGTTGCAGGATTGAACTTTTTGCTGTACTTTTGCGCCCGGATAACAAATAACAACCATTAGCTAAACTAATTATTTATTCTATGGACGCAAAGAAAGTCTTGGAAGATCTGAAAAGACGCTTCCCCAATGAACCCGAGTATCATCAGGCAGTAGAAGAAGTGCTGGGCACTATCGAAGAAGAGTACAACAAGCACCCCGAATTTGAGAAAGCAAACCTCATCGAGCGACTCTGCATCCCCGACCGCATCTACCAGTTCCGTGTGACTTGGATGGACGACAAGGGTCAGATTCAGACCAACATGGGTTATCGCATCCAGCACAACAACGCTATAGGCCCGTACAAGGGCGGCATCCGTTTCCACTCGAGCGTGAACCTGGGCATCCTGAAGTTCCTGGCTTTCGAGCAGACCTTCAAGAACTCGCTGACCACGCTGCCAATGGGTGGTGGCAAGGGTGGCTCTGACTTCAGCCCTCGCGGTAAGAGCAACGCCGAGGTAATGCGTTTCTGCCAGGCCTTCATGCTTGAGCTGACGCGCCACATCGGTCCTGACACGGACGTTCCCGCAGGCGACATCGGCGTAGGTGGTCGTGAGGTAGGCTACATGTTCGGCATGTACAAGAAGCTGACGCGCGAGTACAGCGGTGTGCTGACTGGCAAGGGTCTCGAGTTTGGCGGTTCGCTGATCCGTCCCGAAGCAACAGGCTACGGCACCGTTTATTTCCTCCGTGCTATGCTGAAGACGAAGGGCGACACCGTGGAAGGTAAGAAGGTGCTCATCTCCGGCGCAGGCAACGTGGCTCAGTACGCAGCCGAGAAGGTGCTGCAGCTCGGCGGCAAGGTGATGACGATGAGCGACTCCGACGGCTACATCTACGATCCCGACGGCATCGACCGCGCAAAGCTCGACTACATCATGGAGCTGAAGCAGGTCTATCGCGGACGTATCAAGGAATATGTTGACAAGTATCCCACAGCCAAATACGTTGGCGACGGTGCAAAGCCCTGGTTCGAGAAGGCCGACATCGCTCTGCCTTGCGCTACGCAGAACGAGCTGAACGAGGAGCAGGCAAAGGCTCTGGTTGCCAACGGCTGCATCGCAGTTGCCGAAGGTGCCAACATGCCCAGCACTCCCGGTGCAATCCGCGTCTTCCAGGAAGCTAAGATTCTCTACTCTCCCGGCAAGGCCAGCAATGCAGGCGGCGTGTCTGTATCAGGTCTCGAAATGTCTCAGAACAGCGAGCGCCTCAGCTGGAGCGCAGAAGAGGTGGATGCCAAGCTGCTCTGGATTATGGAGAACATCCACGAGAACTGCGTGAAGTACGGCACACAGCCCGACGGCTATGTTAACTATGTGAAGGGTGCCAACGTGGCAGGTTTCATGAAGGTTGCCAAAGCAATGATGGCTCAGGGCATCGTATAAAGACCCCCTCTAACTCCCCCGTAATGGGGAGAACGAAAGAAAGCCTCCACAACTGTGGGGGCTTTCTTTGTCTATTCCCTAATCCCGAACCTCTAATCTCTAATCCCTAATCTCTAATCCATTTTACGCACCCAGCCGTCTTCGCCTATGTCGAGGCGGAAGAGGACGGCTTTGCGGCCTTCCTTATAGCGATTCCAGTAGTAGGCGTGGCAGAGGTAGTACATGTCGCCCTGCGGTGTGCGAACCATTGTGCCGTGACCGCAGCTCTGGAGACCCTCTAAATCTCCCTTAAAGGGAGACTTCTTTTTCTCCCCCTTTAAGGGGGAGTCAGAGGGGGTCTTTCCCTCTAAAATAGGGTTTTTCTCGTACTTCTCCCAAGGTCCTTGAATAGAATGGCTGCGAGCCACGCTGACGGCATAGTCGCTCTTGGGTGAACAGCAATCGCGGATGCTGTAGAGGATATACCACCAGTCGCCCTGGCGGAAGATGCATTGTCCCTCCATCCCCTGCCGCTCATCGTCGCGAAGCAGTGTGAACGGCTCGCCCACAAGATGCAGGCCATCGTCCGAGAGGCGTTGGCAGAGCAGTTCAATGGGACGATGACTTGGGTCGAGGCCATAGGCTTTCCACGAGATATAGAGCTGTGTGCCGTCGCGAAACACGAAGGCATCGATGGCTTCGTTGGTGGTGCGAACGAGGGGGCCGTAGTCCTTGAACTTGCCCTCGGGACCATCTGCCATCGCCACACCGATGCAGCTGGTGCTGTCGCTCTTTTGTCGGGCTGTGTAGTAGCACATTGTGCGGCCGCAGAGGTCGAAGAGTTCTGGTGCCCAAAAGCTGCCGCACGTCCATTCGGGCCACTCGTCGAAGATGAATCCCATCGGTTCCCACGTCAGCAAGTCCTTCGAGCGATAACGCTGATATGCCTGTGGCTTGTTGCCCGACGTGGCAGCAGCATAGTAGGTGTCGCCATAGCGGATGACAGAGGGGTCGGGCGCATCGGCGTCGATGACGGGCCTCACCCCGCTCCAGCCCCCTCCGTCTCCCCCTTTGGGGGAGTGAGGAAGTGCTATTTTCGGATAGACAACCAGCGGCAATGGGGCACTCCCCCAAAGGGGGAGCGGGGAGGGGGCTGTCCATTTAAGCGGCACACTCGTCAGCAGCCAGTGCCGTCCGTGCGTGTTATTGCCCTGGAAGAAGAGATGCGTCTGCCCCTGCTGGTCGCAATAGACGCAGGGATGTCCACTCTCGCTCTCGTTCCATTCGCCCGGCAGACCATTACGAAGGAAAGGCTGGTCGGAGCAACGCTGCCAGTGAATGCCATCCTTGCTGACCGCTAAGCCAATCTGCTGCGGGCAGTTGTTGTAGTCGGCAGCATAGAACATGTAGAGCTTCTTCTTGTATTCGATGACCGTCGCACCCTCGCAGCACTTGCCTTCCCACGGCAGTTCGGGTTGCAAGATGGGAGCGTCCAAGGCAAGCGTCCAGTCGCTGCGGCGGAAGTCTGTGCCGATGGGTGCTGTCGCCACACCGAGCAACTGGCGCTCGAACTGCGGGTCGCGTGTGGCAAAGTAAAGGAAGTATTTTCCCTTGAAGGCAATGACCTCAGCATCGATGGCTCGTCCGCAGTTCCAGGCACCTGTCGGTCGGAAGATAGGGTTCGTCTTGTCGCGCTCGAAGGTGAGGCCGTCCGTGCTCCAAGCATGACAGATAGCGTCGGTGCGTCCTCCGCCGTAGGTTTGGTAGAAGAGGTGGATGGTGTCGTTCCTGACAATCGCTCCCGGCGCACAGAGTCCCTTTGCCTCGTACTCGGCCTGGGGCGTTATCTCGCCTATTCTCTGCCAATGTCGAAGGTCGCTGCTCTCGGCAATGCCGATGTTCCAGCCCTCCCAATCCCTACTATTATGAGGCGGGATGCTATAATACATAAGGTAGCGTCCGCCATGAAAGACCACAATCGGGTCTTTGGCAAAGAGCGTGCCCGTTCGGGTATCGTCGCCATAGATGAACTCGTAGGCGAAAACCATTGTACACTGAAGATTGAGCATCGCACAGCCCGCAAAAAGCAAAACAAGGGAAAGAAGACGTTTCATAATTTGATATTATCTATCTCAATCGTTGACATTATTTTGCAAAAGTACAAAAAAGCTTTAATTATCTGCCCTCAATCCTTAATCTTTTTTATATCTTTGCAAGAAAAACACACAAATATGTCAAAACATCTGGCTTCCTTTATCCTCTTGATGGCTTCGCTCCAAGCCTTTGCCATCGACACACAAGTTCCTGCACTGCACTGGGAACTGCCCACCACGCTACACGAACTACAGAGCAAGGAGCAGGAATTGTCAAAACTCCTGCTTGACGAATCATCCAATGAGATGCCTGTCTCCATCATGTGCCAAAGGCAGTATGGCTGGCCAGAAAGGTCGGATTGGCCAGGCTGGTCGGGCAAGTCAGACAAATCGGACTGGTCGGACAAGTCGGAGAGATACTGGACAGTGAAGCGCGACCTCACGCTCGCCAGCGTGCCTTACATCGTACTCGGCATCACAGCACACACCATCAAGCGAGATGTGCGCAAGGTGAACACCGACATCAATACAGGCTTCCACAACAGAGCCGACGACTACATCCAGTGGGCACCGCTGGCACTCACATACGGACTGAAGGCAACCGGCTACCAGGGACGCTCGCAATGGGGACGACTGCTGGTAAGCAATGCCTTCTCTGGTGCCATCATGGCTGCTATCGTGAATGGCATCAAGTATTCCGCAGCAGAAGAGCGTCCCGACGGCTCGACCTGCAACTCCTTCCCCTCTGGCCACACGGCAACTGCATTCATGGCAGCCACCGTCCTGCACAAAGAATACGGTCTGACGCGCAGCCTTTGGTATAGCGTCGGAGGCTACACGGTCGCCACGGGTATCGCCACTTTCCGCGTGATGAACAATCGCCACTGGGTAAGCGATGTATTGACGGGAGCCGGCATCGGTATCCTCTCCACAGAACTTGGCTACGCTATCTCCGACCTCATCTTCAAAGACAAGTACACGATTCGTCGCGAGATGGAAAACCTGAACGATGTGAGCGAACATCCGTCGTTCTTCTCGCTACAGGCAGGCACAGGCTTTGTGATGGGTGCAAAAAGTATACCCGATGAAATCACTGAGGCTGGAGGCCCGCTCAACATCAAGCAAGGTATTAGCACGGTGCTTGGTGCAGAAGCTGCCTATTTCCTGAATCCCTATCTGGGCTTCGGTGTGCGGGCTCGCATCAACAGCACCGCCGTCACGCCGCGCTGGAATGAAACAGATGAAGTATGGACATCCGGCACACTACATTATAATTCTGCAACAAACCAATACGAGCATCCCGTTACTTCCGCACCAGAATACAAATACGGCACAGAAACGCACAAAGACCAAATGTCGAGCTTCGACATCATGGGCGGTGTCTATGGCAGCTTGCCTCTGAACAAGCGTATGAGCCTCGGAGCGAAGCTGCTCTTCGGTCATCGCAAGAATGGTGACGTCTGGTATATAGCAGACATGTCGGGCAATGACAACGACTACATGGCAAAGGTGGAGAACTTCGAGAAAGAAATGCTCAAAATGGAAAATCTGGAGGATGTCAACACCTACGACCGCATAAAGGGTATTTACCTGGACGGCAGAGGCAGCTTCATGTTCGGCACAGGCGTCAGCTTCTCATACGCTCTGAAGCACAACATCGTATGGCGCATCTGCCTTGACTACGACTTCACCCGTGCCCACTACGATTACGAGTTCGAGAACTTCAGCCTCGTCGATGAAGCCAACGCCTACCTGTCCTCAGTGAATAGTGGTGGAAACGTAGATGACGAAATTTCCGGGAAAACGGGAAGCTTCAAGCGCAACCTGCACCAGATAACACCCAGCTTCGGCATCTGCTTCAGCTTCTAATACGACTCAGCTTCGCTGGGGAAGTCCCCGGACTTGACGTCGGTGACGTACTGGCCGACAGCATCGGTGATGACAGTTGAGAGGTCGGCATAGCGGCGCAAGAACTTGGGCGAGAAGCCTTTGGTCATGCCAAGCATGTCGTGAGCAACCAGCACCTGGCCGTCGGCTTGTCCTGCTCCGATGCCGATGACGGGCACCTTCACCAGCTCGCAGACCTTCTGTGTCAGGGCTGCCGGTATCTTCTCCAACACGATGGCAAAGCAGCCCATCTCGCTGAGCAGCTTGGCATCGCTAAGCAGCTTCTCGGCCTCAGCCTCTTCCTTAGCACGGACGGCGTATGTGCCGAACTTGTTGATGCTCTGCGGCGTAAGGCCAAGATGTCCCATCACAGGGATGCCTGCATCGAGAATGGCGCGTATGGTGTCCTGTATCTCTACCCCACCCTCCAGTTTGAGGGCATCGCAACCGCTCTCCTGCATGATACGGATAGCATTCTTCACGCCCTCCGTCGCATTCACCTGATAGGTGCCGAACGGCATGTCGCACACCACAAGGGCACGCTTCACGCCGCGAACCACGCTACTGGCGTGATAAATCATTTGGTCGAGCGTGATGGGCAGCGTCGTCATGTTGCCAGCCATCACGTTGCTGGCGCTGTCGCCAACAAGGATGATGTCAATGCCAGCCCCGTCAACCAGCTGTGCCATCGTATAGTCGTAGGACGTGAGCATCGCAATCTGCTGTCCCTGCTCCTTCATTTCAATAAGACGGTGAGTCGTCACCTTGCGTGTATCGCTAACTAAGTATCCAGACATGTCTCAATTTACTATTTAACTTTGTGCAATAACTTCGTTTTTTGAGTGTGCAAAGGTACAAAATAATTCCGAACTATGAAGCAAAGCTCGACAAAAATTAACAAGGAAGGTTAGTTTTCGGCCAAAGGGGAATGTCATCGCTTCGACAAGAGCGTGTCGCGTGGAGTTTTCCCACCAGTGGGAAAAGGTTGTCCCACGTGTGGGAAAAACTTGTCTCACCAGTGGGACAACCTTAACCGCCGAGGAGCAATCCGTAGAATGTTTAGTCATTCTGCCCTTATTCTCTTGCAGATTTCGACAGAAAAGCGTATCTTTGCGTACTTGGAAGCACGAAATAGGCAGGATGGAACAGACTCTCAACATATACAAGGCTTCGGCAGGGTCGGGCAAGACATTTACGCTGGCCGTCGAGTACATCATGCAGCTCATGCAGCCACACGCCGAAAACGAGTTTAAGCATACACTCGCCGTGACCTTCACCAACAAGGCGACGGCAGAGATGAAGAGCCGAATCCTCGAGACACTCTATGGCCTGAAGATGGGGTTGGAAGAGGCACGCCCCTACATGGATGCCATTTTGGAAAGGACAGACCCACCCCAGCCCTCCCTTAAAGGGAGAGAGTCCTCCCCCTTTAAGGGGGAGTTAGAGGGGGTCTTTCGCCTTCAGGCAGGCAAAGCACTCACTGCCATCCTGCACGACTACTCGCACTTCCGTGTGGAGACCATCGACGCATTCTTCCAAAGCATCCTGCGCAACATGGCACGCGAGCTGGGGCTTTCCGCCAACCTGCAGGTTGAGCTGTCGCACGACGAGGTGATAGCGAGCGCAGTGGACAGCCTCATCGAAACAATGGACACTCGGCCGGAAGTGAGGCAATGGGTATTGGATTACATCCACGAGCAACTCGACAGCGGCGACAAATGGGACATCGTAGGGCCGCTGAAGGCTTTCGCGGGCAACATCTTCCGCGAGGAATACCAGCGGCGCAGCGAAGCGGAACTGAAACGCATCAGCAATGCGGAGGTCATCAAGGCCTTCAAGAGCAAGATGCAAGCCATCAGGAAGAAAGCAGAAAAGGAGGTGCAAGATGCCGTGGACGAGCTGATGAGCCAGATTGAGGACTTCGGCCAAATCACCTACGGCAAGAATCTCTTCAACTTCCTCACAGACGCAAAGGCGATGAAGAGCGAAGGACCTGGGAAATCCATTTATAATTCAAAATTCAAGATTCAAAATTCAAGCACGTTTGACTTGCAGGCTCGTCTTGCGGAATTTATTGCCTTATACGAAGTGCGCCGCAAGGAATATCTCTCCGCCTCGCTTGCCCTCCGCCACCTCGGGATGCTCCGACTGCTGGAATATATAGATGAACGCGCACGCGAGATTGAAGGCGAGGCCGGACGTTTCACACTCAGCTCCACGCCTGCCCTCCTCAGCAAGATGGTCGAGGGAAGCGATGCGCCCTTCATCTTCGAGAAGATTGGCACCTTCATCAACTATGTGATGATTGACGAGTTTCAGGACACAAGCCGGATGCAATGGGAGAACTTCAAGAAGCTGCTCTTCGAGAAACTTTCCTCGGGCGGGAAGGGACTTCTCGTGGGCGACATCAAGCAGAGCATCTACCGCTGGCGTGGAGGCGACTGGAAAATTCTCTATGGCATCGAAAGGGAAAAGAAGCTGCAACGCTTCCATATCCATTCCGAGCCGCTCAAAATCAACTATCGCAGCCATCAAATCATCGTCGATTTCACCAAAGACTTCTTCCCCCGAGCAGCAGCATTGCTCGACATGATAAAGCCCGAAGCAGAGATTAAGTTGAGCCGCATCTACGAGGATGTCGGGCAGGAAGCAAAGAAGAAAGACGGGAAGGGGTACGTGAGGGTGAAGCTTTACAAAGTGAAGAGTGAAGAACGAAGAGTGAAGAATAATAGTAAGCTTTTGGAAGACGGAACAAACTCTGATTCTTCACTCTTCACTCTTCACTCCTTGACATGGCTTCGCAGATTCGTCTGTTGCAGGAAGGCGGCCTCGACCTCAGCAAGATAGCCATCCTCGTCCGTACGAACCTGATGGCGCAGCAAATCATCGAGGGTTTCAACCAATGTGCTCCTGACATCCGTCTCGTGAGCGAAGAGGCCTTTCTGCTCGAAGCCTCCACCAGCGTGCAGATGATTGTGGCAGCTCTCCGCCTGCTCATTGACAAGAGCCATAAGGACGGCATCTCCGAAAAGTACCTCATGCTGCACTACCTGAGAGATGTTCTCGGACAAAACACCACCCTGCAAGACATTGCCCTTCGGAATGCAGAGGAAGTCTTGCCCGAGGAGTTCACAGCACATCGCGAGGAACTGCTGCAACTGCCCCTCTACCTCCTCGCAGAAAAGCTTTGGTACATCTTCTCGCTTGGGGAAATCAAGGGTGAAGATGTCTATGTCCTGACTTTCTTCGACGAGCTGCAGAACCACCTGCGCAGTGCCGGAGTTCCAGACATTCAAACCTTCCTCACAGCTTGGGACGAAAAGCTGCACCAGCGTTCCGTGCCTGGCTCGGCCGTCGCTGGCGTCCGCATCCTGACCATCCACAAATCGAAGGGGCTGGAGTTCCACACCGTCCTGCTGCCCTTCTGCCACTGGGACATAGAGAAAGACCGACAAGGCGAAATGCTATGGTGCGAAACCGACAAGGTTCCGTACAACGAGCTTGGTGCACTCCCCATCTCCATCTACTCGAAAGACGTCAGGAGCTCTGTCTTTGCGCCGAACTACGAAGAGGAACATCTGGAGCGGCGTGTGGATGCCCTCAACACACTCTACGTTGCCTTCACACGCGCCAAAGCGAACCTCTATATATGGGGAAAGACAAAGCCTTACGACAAGGAAAAGGACAAAAACGTCACCACCGCAGCAGAACTCATTTATCGTTCGCTCCGAAGTGATGATAATGACACGGACGAGGAATGCTTCAGCTTTGAAAAGGGAACACCACTGACCACCTCTAACTCCCCCCTAAAGGGAGAGAACTCGAGGAATGAAGTCTCACCCTCAAGGGCAGATTTAGAGGGGTCTGTCAATCGCCTTCGCATCGAGCATCGCGAGAAGGACGCCATCGACGTGAGGGTCATCACACGGAATCCCATGCTATACTTCCTGCAAAGCAATCAGGCAGAAGAGTACCTTAATGAAATTCAAAGAAGCCCCTTCCCCGCTCCCCCTTTGGGGGAGAGCCCCATTGTCGATACCTCGCCGCTCAAAAGCACTCCCCCAAAGGGGGAGCGGGGAGGGGGCTATCTCTCTCAGCGCGAGATAGGCAAACGGATGCACGAAGTCCTCAGCCGCATCAACGATGTCGGCCAGCTCGAAGAAGTGCTCCGCAAGGCTCGCGAGGAAGGTGTCATCGGCGAAGGCGACGATTGGCAAGCCATCACCGAGCGCATCAAGCAAGGTTTCCAAAGTCCGCTTGTGGCCTCTTGGTTCTCCGCAGGGAATACCGTCTATAACGAGTGCGGCATTGCAAGCATCGACGACGACGGGCTGCCGTGCGTGCTGCGCCCTGACCGCGTCGTCATCCACGGCAACGACATTACCGTTATCGACTATAAGTTCGGCCACCCCAGCAAGCTCTACAAAGAGCAAGTGGGAAATTATATGGACTGCCTGCGCAAGATGTACCCCGAGCACAACGTGAAGGGCTACATCTGGTACATCATGGGGAAAGGGGCAGTGGAAGTGAAAAGTGAAAAAGTGAAAGGGTGAAAAAGTGAAAAGCTTTCTCAATATCATAGCAGCCGACATGCTGGCCCATTTTACGAACGACATGCGCGATGTCGTTGTTGTCTTTCCCGGCAAACGAGCGGGTATGTTCCTGAGCCGCGAGTTTGCCATCCTGAGCAAAGAGCCTGCATGGGTGCCTCAGTACTGCACGATGGGCGACCTCTTCCAGAGCCTCACTTCAATCGAGGTGGCCGACCAGTTGGAGTGCATCTGCCAGCTTCATAGTGTCATGCAGGAAGTGCTCGGAAAGGACTACACCGAAACGCTCGACGAGTTCTGGAGCTGGGGCGAAGTGCTGATGGCAGACTTCGACGACATAGACAAGCATCTTGCCGACGCTCGCGCCATCTTCACCAACATTGCCGACCAAGAGCGACTCAAAAGCCTCGATTACCTCGACAACTCCCAGCGCGAGACGCTGCAACGCTTCTTCGGACGCTTCTCCTTAGAAAACAGCACGCGCCTCCAAGAGAAGTTTCTCCACACATGGAGCCACATGTACGAGATATACACGAAACTGCACGAACGGCTCCTTGCCGAAGGCAAACTTTGGGAAGGTGCACTCTTCCGCCACGTCACGGAACAGATGCAGGCAGACGAGAGCCTCGTGCTGAAGCTTTTAGAGGGAAAGAGAGCCGTCGTCTTTGCGGGCTTCAACGTGTTGAACAATGTGGAGCACACGATAATGAGCCTCATCCAGCGCGAGGGCAAGGCACGCTTCTACTGGGACTACGACATCTACTACTGCAACCCTGAGAACGACGACTGCGAGGCTGGCTACTTCATGAAGCTGAACCTGCGCGACTTCCCCTGTGCCATCAACGAAGAGGAAGCCTTCGACAACTTCCGCCACCTCCGAGACGTGACCTTCATCGCCTGCACGACAGACAATGCAGCGGCGAGATATGTAAGCACTTGGACGGGGAAGGCCATCGTCCTCTGCAACGAAGCCTTGATGCAGCCCGTCCTTCATGCCATTCCCGAATCGGCTTCTGAAGTCAATGTCACAATGGGGTTCCCCATTGCCGACACGCCTGTCTATGGCATCATCATGTCGCTGCTGAAACTGCAGATGGAGGGCTACGATGCCGACCGCAAGCGTTTCCGCTATCCCTTCGTGCAGACTTTGCGCAGGCAGCCGCTCTTTGAACTGCTCAAGGAAGAGGAATGCCTCGTCTATCATGGCAACAACACAGCAGAGTTGCTCGACTGGCTGCTCACCCTCCTCCGGCAGATTGCCCTTCACTATGCACAGATAGAAGAGCCGAACATCTTCGAGCAACTCTACAGCGAGACCGTCTTCCGCTGCGACAGGATGATAAAGACCCTCTCTAACTCCCTCCCTTTAAGGGAGGGCAGGGGTAGGTCTCTTTTGCTCCGTCTCTTTCGCCAAATGATGGCGAGCACCAAGATACCCTTCCACAGCGAACCCGACCGAGGGCTGCAAGTGATGGGAATGCTGGAGACACGTTGTCTGGACTTCGAGAATCTTCTCCTGCTCTCCGTCGAGGAAGGCAATCTGCCGCGAAGCACTCACGCTAACTCGTTCATCCCCGAAAGCCTGCGAGAAGCATTTGGCTTGACGACGCAAAGGCACCGCATCGCCGTCTATGCCTACTATTTCTACCGACTTGTGCAACGCTGCGAGCATCTGACCTGTGTCTATAACGAGAGCACGAACGACGGCGTGCAGCACGAAATGTCGCGCTTCCTGCGCCAAATGCTTGCCGAAACAGACATTCCCATCAAAACACGCTGGCTGAGGAGCGAACCCGAACTGAAAGCCACGCCACCTCTTGTGGTCGAGAAGACAGCAGAAGTGATGGAACGCCTGCGCCTACGCTACGACCAGAGCCTGCCCGATGGCGAACACATCACGCTCAGCCCCTCGGCCATCAACACCTACAAGGCGTGCCCCATGCAGTTCTATATAAATAATGTGCTGCGCATCCGCCGTGAGGACGATGCAGAGGAAGGCATCTCTGCCGACATCATCGGCAACATCTTCCACGACACCGCCGAGTTCTTCTACGAGTGGTTGCAGGAACGCTACGGCACGAACTGCATCACTGCCAACATGCTCTGCGAAGAGAAAGGAGAAGACAAGTTCGTCATCAAAGAGTCTATCCATCGAGAACTGCAACGGATGCTGCATACCGTCTTCGATGTCTGCTGGTTCCACCCAACAGATGAGTTCGACCGCCTGCCTGAAATAAGACGGCGTTTCAATATGGCAATTCAAAAGGGGTCTGCTTACAAAGGCACCACCCTCATCGCCCACGATGTCCTGCTTCGATACCTTCAGGCACTCATCCGCTACGACGCACGCCATGCGCCCTTCCGCATCATCGGTGCAGAAGAGGAGCGAACAATCTCCCTCCCTTTAAGGGAGGGCTGGGGTGGGTCTGTCAAAGTCGGCGGACGCATTGACCGCATAGACGAGATGGACGGACGGCTGCGCATCGTCGATTACAAGACAGGAACACACGAATCCCCTCGCTACCAGCTGCAGATATTCCTCTATGCTTTGGCTGAAATGGAAAAAGGAGAATCGACGTTGCCCATCCAGCCTGTACTCTTCTTCCCGATTAAGGCGGCGGCAGACGACTACAACCCCTCAATCGTGATTAACAAAGAAGTCGTGAACGACTTCGCAAACCAACAAGCCGCAACCTTCCGAGAAAGCCTGCAGGAAATCCTCAACGACATTTTCGACCCCAACAAGCCCTTTACCTGCACCACAGACCCGCAAACATGCAGCTACTGTAAGCTGGGGCAGCTGTGCGGCAAGGCTCACTCCTGACCAAATCTCATTATAACAATTAAATAAAACAACTATGAACCGCAAAACAATTCTTTCTGCATTGCTTTTCGTCCTTTGCTTTGGACGAGTTGCCGCACAGCCTCTTTGCATCCCCGACGTTCAGGAGATAAAGCCTGCACAGGGCACCGTTGAGGCAGCTAAGTTCACCACAGTCGCTTTCGACAATGCTTCGCTGCAAAATGTAGCCGAGTATCTGGGCAAAGCTTGGGGCATCCCAACTGCCCAACAGAAGAAAGGCACAGACACTTCCATCTTCCTCTCCCTTCTCCCCCAAAAGGAGGCCAAGAAGCTCGGCGACGAGGGTTACCGCTTGACCATCAGTCCGAAGGGCATCACCATCCAAGCTATCACAGCAAAAGGTGCTTTGTGGGGCACACAGACCTTGCTTCAGTTGAATCAGACCTACTTCACAAAGAACGAAGCAGGGGTCAGGACAAGGGGCTTCCTTCCCTGCGGCACCATCACCGACAAGCCGGACTATCCGATGCGCGGCATGATGCTCGACGTGGGGCGTAAGTTCTTCCCGATGAGCTACCTCTATTCGCTGGTCAACATTCTGTCCTACTACAAGATGAACACATTGCAGCTGCACCTCAACGACAACGGCTTCAAGGACCAGTACAACGACAGTTGGGACGAGGCCTACGCTGCCTTCCGCATGGAAAGCGATGTGTTCCCTGGCCTGACCGCTATCGATGGCAGCTATTCGAAGCAGGAGATGCGCGACTTCATCCGCTATGCCGAGACGATGGGCGTGGAGATTATTCCTGAGTTCGATGCCCCGGCACATAGCCTTGCCTTCACACATTACCGTCCTTCGCTGGCCAGCGAGGAGTTCGGTGCCGACCATCTCGACCTTCGCAACCCCGAAGTCATTCCTTTCCTCGACAGCCTCTATGCCGAGTTCCTTGGCGGCCCCGACCCTGTCTTCACTTGTCCTCGCTTCCATATCGGAACGGACGAGTACAGCAACAAGGACTCGGCCATCTGCGAACGCTTCCGCGAACTGATTGTCCACCTCTGCAACACCGTCAAGAGTTATGGCAAGCAACCTGTCTTCTGGGGCAGCCTGACCCATGCCAAGGGTGTGACGCCCGTGCCTTCCGACGGTGTGCTGATGAGCCTTTGGTACAATGGCTACGCTGACCCCGTTGAGATGCACAAGCAGGGCTTCCACATGATTTCCATTCCCGACGCCTTCATCTACATCGTGCCTGCAGCAGGTTACTACAACGACTACCTCAACACCAAATGGCTCTTCCAGCATTGGAATCCTTCGCTCATCCGCAACAAGCGTTTCGACCACCAAGACCCGCTCATCGACGGCGGCATGTTCGCCCTCTGGAACGACTTCATCAAGAACGGCATCTCCGTGGGTGACAGCCACGACCGCATCCTGCCTGCCATGCAGGTTATCAGCGAGAAATGCTGGAACGCCCTTCGCGACAGCACAGACGCTGCCTTCGACGAGTGGCAGACCTTGGCAAAGAAACTTGAAGACGGTCCGCTCACCGACGAAATCGGCCGCAAGAGTATGGTCAACCATATCGACCTGAAGCCCAAGAGCACAATATATAGTGAAGAACGAAGAGTGAAGAGTGAAGAATCTAAGTTACAATCTGGAACCACTGGTTACTCAAATTCTTCCCTCTTCACTCTTCACTCTTCACTTATCCATCAGATAGGCTACCCCTACATCGTTGAGTTCACCATCGATTGGGCTGACGAGAAGCCCGGAACTGTGCTCTGCACCAGCGAGCGCAGCACCTTCTACCTCTCCGACCCCATCAAGGGGATGCTCGGCTTCAGTCGCGACGGCTATCTCTTCACCTTCAAGTACAAGGGCAAGCCCGGCAAGCGCGAGACCATCCAACTGAAGGGCGACAACAAAGGCATCAGCCTCTATGCTGACGGCAAGCTCGTGGAGAACCTCAAGCCCGACACAGGCCACCGCACCGACAGCAAGAAGAGCACCTACAAAATCATGCGGACGCTCGTCTTCCCCTTGCAGGAGACAGGCGACTTCCGCAGTAAGATAACGAACTTCAGCGCTTGGAGATAGAAAGGCGGAGTATTACTTCGCCTTTCCACTAAGGTCTATTTCATTCCGGCCATCAGTTATGATGATGCCGGAATTTTTTAGCACCTTGCGATAAGATGCTTCTGCCTTATTCCCTTCTGCCTTTTCCGGGGACTTGATACCCGTCACGTCGGGGAGTTTCTTAAGGATTTGGTACTCCTCTTCCGTGATGGGAATGACGGTTCCGTGACGGGGTGTGAAGGCACCGCTGGTGGTGGTGTTCTTGCGGAAGGTGAACTGGAAGAGGTCTTGCGATGAGCAGAACTGGTAGTGTCCGTTGTTGTAGCAGTCGTACATGAGAATCCAGTCGTCGCTATTGATGAGACGGAATACACCTGCACCTTCCACAGCCTCAGTTGTCTGCTGCAAGGTTCCCGACGGAGCGCTCCACTGGCTGCCTTCCTCTCCAGCGGGAGCGGTGAGACTGGTGGCTGTCACCTGACAGATGCCGCCGCTGCCTTCGTTCTTGTAGAAGCCATGATAGAGGCCGTCGTTCTCGTTGAAGACAATGTCCATGTCGATTGTGGCGCTGCCTCTGTCATAGAAGTAGATAGGCTCACCCTCGAGGTCGGTGAAGTCCTCATTGGCGTATGCGTAGAAGACTTTGTCGTAGGGCACAACGCCGTCGTTGGTGAGGATGGAGAAATAGATGAGATACTTCCCGGCCACAGCGTCGTAGATGGTCTCAGGTGCCCAGACACGTGTCACGTTGGCAAAGTAAGTCCCAGCATAGCGAGTGGGGAAATGTACGGTGCTACAGGTCCAGTTGACAAGGTCGTCGGAGCGCATCAGCACCATACCTCTGTTGCTGCTCCAGCCGAGGGCACAGCGCATATCGGTGGCCACCATATAGAAGCGTCCGTCCTCGCCGCGCAGGATGTGCGGGTCGCGCAGTCCGTTCATCACGGTGTTGCCCTCTGCGTAAATCACAGGCTTGTTCTTGTTGACAACAGTATAGTCGTAGCCATTATCCGAAACAGCGTAGTAGATGTTCTCGTCCGAGTTGCTGGGGAAGAACGTGAAGAGGTAATGGCTGTAGGGGCTGTCCTTCTTGTGGACATAGACGTCGAAGGTCTTTGTGTCGCTCGCCTCTCCGTTGGTCAGCGTGGCGGTCAAAGTGACGTGCTGGCGTGTTTCCTCTGGCGTGCCGACAACTTTTCCTGCATTCGAGAGCAAAGCGGTGTTGTCGGATTGCCAAGTGATGGTAGAGCCAAAGGCACCCTTCGTAGGCAGCGTGACACCTTCGTAGAGGTTGTTGATGCAGCTGGGCAGCGTCAAGGCCTCAAGATCCATAGCAATGAATCCCAGATTGCCTATGTCGTTATAAGACAGGGCGTTTGCTGCGAGTTCAGCCACCTCGTCGCTGCTGATGGCTGTGTTGTAGATGCTGAAATCGGCATAGAGGGCATCCTTGAGGTAGGCGTCGCCTTCGTAGCAGCTCTTGCCAAGATAGTTCATCAAGAGTCGGTTCAGGTCGGCAGGATGTGTGCTCATGTTGGTGTTCTGGCTCTTCCTCTGGCCATTCACATAGAGGGAACCTGTGTTGCCGTTCTGGACGTAGGTGACGTTCACCCATTCCCCTTGTGCAATAGGCGTGCTGGCAGTTACATTAGTCTCGCCGCTCCAGTTGGATGTCGAGATGGAATAGCGTGTGTCCTTAGCAGAGAGGAAGAGATAGCCCTGGCTGGAACTCCTTGCAAAGCACCAGATGAAGTTGCCTGCACCGGAGACAGAGGTTGTCTTGGGGACGTAGAGTGTGGTGCTGATAGAGAATGTCTCATCGAGCTTGCCCACAGCCTTGCCGAAGTCTTCGCCGAAGTCGAAATAGCCGTCGCTGCTGCCGAGGCTGAGTACAGGCTTAGTGCCAAAGGTCGTCAGCTTAGCGCCATTCTTGAGCGAACCAGTGAACTGGCCTTCATTGTCCTGAAGCGTCGAGAAGTTGTAGGTGATGGGGAACGTCACCTCGTCTTCTGCCTGCTGCTGCGGACGAGCCTCGAAGAGTGTCTGCACCTCTGCTGCGGTGAGGGCTTTATTGAAGATGCGGAAGTTGTCCATCATCGTGTTTGTCATATAGGCATCGCCGCTGTAAGGCGACTTTCCTAACCAGCTCTGGCTGATGGTGGAAGCAAAGCTGGAGGGATGCAGAGTCGTGCTGACTGTGCCCTTCTGCTCTCCGTCAACATAGATGGCGCAAGTGCTTCCGCTTTGCACAGCGGTAATCGTGTGCCACTCCTCTTCGCGGAGCGTTTTGTTGGAATGTGCCATATAGGCAGTGGAGTTCTTTATCTCATAGTACCAGTCGGCACCGCCAGCCTTGTTGACCAGCGCCGTATATTTGTCCGTGCCGTTTCCCATAGCCCACGCCCAGCAGTAGCTGTTCAGCGAGTTGGGCACGCCCACGTTGATGTCGAGGGAGATGGTATAGTCGCCGGTAAGCTGTCCGAGCACGGTACGTGCCATCTGCTGCCCGAGGTCGAGGTAGCCCTGGTTGTTGCCAGTCGAGAGGACGCGGTTGCCATCGCCAAGTGTGACAAACGATGCAGAGCCTTTCAGCGTGGCAGCGTATGTGCCGCTGTCGTCGCCGTCGTTTGTAAAGCTGTAGCTGACCAACAGGTCGCTAATCTCGTCAACTGAGCCTGCAGCCTGCATCGGCATAATCATGCTGGCTGAAAAGGCGCAGCAAAGCATAGAGGTAAGGATTCTTTTCTTCATTGTTGTTTATCTTAAGGTTTTGTTGTTAGTATTTCATTTTGCCTCACGAGCCATGCCTCGTGGGGGAATTAGGCGTGCCTAATTGCGCATTTAGGTTAACCTAATTGGTCATATAGCTTAGGTGTCTCACTTATTGTCAACGTGGACAGGGCGGATGCTTTGGCCGTAGTAGCGGCGGCAGTAGCTGCTCCAGTAGATGCCGTCCGCGTCGAAGTCCAAGCCATCCGCGCTGCGGCTGTCGGTTGTGGTGTAGCCGTCCTCTGGGCGGAGCGAACGCGACCAGTAGAAGCCGAAGCCGCCTGCGTGGAAGAACCTCGTATCGTTGCGATAGCCCGCAGCGGGCAGGAAAATGGAGTTGCCGTTGCTGTTGCTCGTTATCTTGCAGCCGTTCACGCCGTTTTGCGTCGTCCATGTCGTTGTCGTGTATCTGTCGTCGCACAACTCCTGAAGCTGTTCCAAGCTCGGTGTCTGCCATTCGCTGCCCCAATTAGCTGTCGCGGCATCGTCCTCTGGCTCAAGCACAGTCTTTTTGTCAACCGTGCCGGAATTCTTGTTTGTGCAGTACTTCGTCATCGTCGAACTTGAGCCTTTGCACCACTTGTAGGTGCTCCAACCATAATCGTCCTTCGGTGTCGTTTCGCCCCAGGCGAAGTAGTCGCCAGATTCTTCGGGGCTGCTGGCTCCGACATTGCAGGTTGCCCACAGCGTACCAGAGGGCAAGTCGAGGTCAACATATTCTTTGGTGTCGGCTCTACTTGAACTTCCACCTGAATTTTCCACAGGACTGATTTCATCATCATCATCGCCACAGCTGCTGACGACACAGGCACCTGCACACCACGCCATCAGGAGCAACGACTTCATAATACTTCTTGTTTTCATCGTATGTCTTTTTGCTTTTAGTAACATGGGTGGCTTCCTTCTTGAACACGCCATGTTCTTCTTTACGTTGGCAAAGGTACTGTTATTTCTCTGTTCTGCCAAATAAATCACGCACTTTTCTCCTTTTGCCTGACCATTGGAGTTTGAATTGCCAAAAAGTTACTATTTATTTAACCCAATAGCTTGATTCATTATGCATTTCTTTGTAACTTTGCAGGCAAAAAGAAACATCTGGTTAGTTATGAGAAGAGCATACATGCTATTGGCGGCACTCATGGTTTGCTTTGCAAGCCAGGGAGCAGAGTTTGTTTTTCAGGAGGGTCTTATTGCAGACATCACGCCAAAGGGCTGGCTGCTGGAGTTTCTGCAGCGGCAGAAGAGTGGACTGACAGGACATCCCGAAGCCCTTTCCTATCCCTACAACACTTGCCTGTGGGCGGGCGAGATACCGCGCAACGGCGACTACGGGCAGGACTGGTGGCGCTATGAGCAGACGGCCTACTACACCGACGGACTGCTCCGTCTGGGTTATCTCCTCAATGACGAGGAACTCATCAAGAAAGGCGAAGATGGCATCAAATATACAATAGCCCATCCGCAGTCGAACGGTCGGCTCGGCTCGTCGGTCATCAGCAGCCTCTGGCCGCAGGCCGTCTTCTGGCGGGCCATGAAAGCATACTCCGACGCGCACGGCAATCCGTCAACGCTCAAGACGGCTCTGCGCAGGAATTACAACACGATGACCAACACCGACCTGACCAACGGCCGCCGCCACATCCTCAACCTCGAAGGTTTGCTCTGGCTCTATGGAGAGACTGGCACGAAAAGCCTCCTGACGAAGGCCGAGACTGCTTACAAGACAGGCGGCTTCGAATTCGATGCCACCGATGCCGGCAGCGAAGAGTTCATCCACCTGCACGGCGTCACCTATTGCGAAATGCTCAAAGTTCCCTTGCTCCTCTACGCCTATACAGGCAACGAGGAGTACCTGCGCATCGCCATGAATGCAGAACGGAAGATGGAGCGCGACCATTTGCTGCCCGACGGTGTGCCAAGCAGCGCGGAATACACGCTGGGGCAGGACATTGACATCGCCCACGAGACCTGCGACATCACCGACTATACCTGGTCGCTCGGCTACTTCCTCACCGTCACAGGCGAGGCCGAATGGGCCGACCGCATCGAGCGTGCCATCTTCAACGCCGCACCGGGAGCCGTCACTGCCAACTTCGATGCCGTGCAGTACTTCTCGTCCGTCAACCAGGTCATCTGCACGGGCAACTCCGACAACAACAAGTTCAAGCGCGGCTCGACATGGATGGCCTACCGCCCCACGCACGAGACGGAGTGCTGTGCCGGCAACATGCACCGCATGATGCCCAACTTCGCCTCGCGCCTCTGGATGCGCGGCAAGGACGAAGCCATCGTGGCGGCAATGTACGCGCCCAGCGAGATTGACTTCAAGGTGGGCGAAACGCAGTGCCACATCACAGAGGAGACGTACTACCCCTTCAGCGGGGAGATTACTTTCCGCTTCTCCCTGCCCGAGACGACACACTTTCCTTTTGTCTTCCGCATCCCCGGCTGGTGCAAAGAAGGGACCCTCTCCATCTCTCCATCAAGTGGAGAGGAACAGGAAGTCTCCCCTTTAAGGGGAGATTTAGAGGGGTCTTCTTTCGTCACTTTGGAACGCGACTGGAACGATGGCGATGTGGTGACGCTCTCGCTCACCATGACACCGACAGTCGTGGAGGCAGCAAGAGGACAGGGGAAATATGTGGAGTGCGGTCCGCTGCTTATGACCTATCCTGTGCCCGCCAAAGTCTCCGAGGACACAAACGAATATAGCAACATGAACGGCAAGGTGCCTGGCGACGGCTTCAAGTGCTGGAGCATGACACCGGGCGGAGCCTTCAACTACGCCCTCAACACAGATGCCGAGACGCTGACGCTCGACACAGACCAGGAGAAGCTCCAGAACGCCTATCCCTTCGACCTCGACGGCACGCCCCTCAGCGTGACGCTCCCCGTCCGCCCCATCACTTGGACATTAGAAAACAACCGCTACAATCCTGTCCTGCCGGCATCGGAGTACATCGTCTTTAGCGGCAGCCAGCGCAGCATCAAGCTTGTGCCTTACGGTGCTGCCAAGCTGCGCGTCACCGTTTTCCCAGATGCTTTGCGCAAAGGGAAGAAGACGCTCACCGACTCTCTGCTTATCAATCCCGACTTTGAACTCACCTCGGCCACACAGGTCAATCACGGCGGCATAGAGAAGAAAAGCTACCGCCCCTATGGATGGAGCGTGCAGGGGACACTGAACGGCAACAGCTACGGCATCAACCACGATGCCATGAACCATTATGGCGAGAATGTCTGCTGGTACAGGACGCTGCCCTTCCCGCTCGACTTCCAGCTCTATCAAACCGTTCCCGCCTCGAAGCTCACGCCCGGAACCTACCGTGTCCGCTGCCTCCTTTGGTGTCAGGACGGGCAACTCGGCACCTGTCGGCTCTTTGCTAACAGCAACGTCCAGTACTTCGGCAAAGAGAGTGACTATGCGGGGAACCTGACAGAGGGCGAGACAGCCACCTTCGCAGGGCATCACAGCAAGAGCTCTTCCTCCTTCATACTGGAAGAGATGGAAGTGACGGTGGATGTCAAGGAAGGCGAGAGCCTCAGCCTCGGCATCCGCACCAGCTGCCTGAAGCCCGACGGCACACAAGCCTCAAGCAGCGAAGCCACAGGCTGGTTCAAGGTTGATCACTTCCGCATCGAACGAGTCGAAGAGGGCGAAGACCCCATAGGAATCATTCAGCCTCCCTTCAACTCTCCTGCGAAGGGGAAGTCTGTCTATGACACACTTGGCCGCAAATGGCCGATGCCCAACGGCCAACATCCAACGACTCCGCAAGGTTCAATCTACATTCAGGGAGGAAAGAAGTATCTAAGTTTCAAATAAACAACATCACATGAAACACATTCAATACCAGACACAGGGAACTTGCTCGCAAGTGATTGACGTGACCGCAGATGACAATGACATCATCCAGCAGGTGTTCTTCGTTGGCGGGTGCAACGGCAACCTGCAGGGCATCAGCCGACTCGTTACGGGACAAAAGATAGACGATGTCATCCGCCGCTTAGACGGTATCCGTTGCGGCACGAAGCGAACTTCGTGTCCTGACCAGCTGTGCAGAGCCTTGGAACAACTGAAGGCTCAGTCCTTGAGGTAATAGACGACGGTGGTAACGACGCGGACGTTCTTGAGCCACGGGGTGTTCTTGTCGCGGTTCTCGATGCTGAACTGACCCTGGTCGGCCGTGCGTATCTTACCCAGCTCGCTCTCGGAGTCCTCGGCAAAGCGCTCCGCCGTCTTGCGGGCGTTCTTAGTCGCCTCGGCTATCATCTCGGGCTTGATGTCGTTCAAGCCTGTGAACTCGTAGGTCACAGCTGGGTCGTCATCGTACTCGTTGCCGACAATGGTAACGCCTTGGCGCATCAGCTCTGGCTGCTTGTTGACAAGCTTGCGCACGAGGTCCACGTTCTTGGTGACAACGGTGACAACGCAGTTTGCCTTGTAGCGATAGCGGACAGTCTCGCTGGAGTAGCTCATGTTGGCCTGCTGGTCAACGAGCGTGGGCGGTGCCAAGGAGATTTCCTCGTCTGTCAGTCCACCTGCCTTGAGGAACTTCAGGATGACTTCGTTGTCCTTCTCGATGCGTCCGTAGAGTTCTGCGGGGTCGTTGCCAAGTTCCTTGAACTTCAGCGGCCAAGTGGCTTTGTCGGCCTTCACTTCCCGCTCGCACAGACCTTTGGCTGTGACGATACGATCCATTTCCTTGAACTGCACGATACCTTGTTGGATAGCTCTGCATCCGAAGAAGATGCCAATGGCGAGTATCAACGCCTCGCCTGCGAATTTTGAATGATTCACTTGCATAGTATTAAAGTTATTTATTAAGGTTATTTAATTACTTTTCTTCCTTTCTGTATATAAATTCCTCTTGTGGATTTAGCGTTAAGCCATTGGGGATTTATCTTTTTACCGCTCATGTCGTACCACGGCATATCGTCCATCGTACATTGTACATTGTACATGCCATCCGGGTCTTCGCCCTTGAGGTAGCCATAGACGGCAAACTCGTAGATGCGAGTGGTGTAGGCATTCTGTTCACCCTGAATCATCTGCAGGCGGACGCGGGTTGTGGTGATGGGCTGCGAAAGGGTGCGAATGACCTTGTTCTTCTGGTTGCCCTCCACAACATCGGCATCCACCCAAGTGCCGTCTTCTGCCAAATACTGCAACTTGAAGGACTTGGCCACATAGCCGCCGCTCTCGCGAGCTGCACCAAGCACCATCCAGTGCTCCACGACGGCCGTGTCCTTCAGCACGTATTGCAGCCAAGGCGTTTCGCTCTGTCCGCTGGTGACACACCACTTGGTCGTGGGGTCTTGGTCGTTGGCTTTGGCGGCCGACTCGTTTGTGCCGTTCTGATGCGAAGCGGAAACGGAACGCGGCACGAGGCGGTCATCATACCATTTACTATTTGACCATTGACCATTGACCATTGAAGATTCTATCTCTGTGGTGAGGGGCGCGAAGGGTTCGATGTCGTCGGTCTGAGTGGCAGAGGCAGTCACTGCAAAGAGGAAGGTCTTGCGGTCGGAAGAACTGATAGTGACTTCATCGACACCTTCGGGCAGCTCTATACCATATTTATATATATAAAGCATCTGCATCGTCTCGTTTGTCTTGTCGGGCACCTTGTGGGCATGGGACGAGGCAAAGACAATGTTCTCTCTGCGGTAGTTCTCCGTGAGCGTGGTGCAGGAGGGTGGCTCTGCGCAGCGGCCAGAGAAATAGGGCACGTCTATCACGGTCTCTTCGTCGCCAGCCTTCACCGTCACCTTGGCACCTGCTGCTGTGGGACTGGCCATGAGCAAGTAAAGCTTTTTCTCGCCGGGCTTACGGTCGAGGGCAATTGTTTGTTCGGAGTTGAGACGCAAGACATTCTTAGCACTACTCTCGCGAGGCCCCATAACGAAGTCGATGCCGTCGCATGTAAGGGTATCGGAAATAAGCTCTGCAGGGTAGGCGTATGTATAAGTGCTGATTGCATTGCCCCGAGCGTTGTCGTAGCTCATCAGGTCTATGTTGTAAGGGAGCGTGATGGGGCGACCAGACGGAAGGCCAATTTCGATGCCTCCATAGGTAACAAAGCCCATCGTGGCAGGACGCACCGCAAAGGTCCTGGGCTGATAACGGCCGATATTGAAGACCAATTGCCCATTGTCTATTGTGAATTGCCCATCGGGAATCTCTTCCTCGATGCCGTTCACCTCGCATGCCGAACCGATAGGCAAGGGGAAGGAGAGGCGCACATCCTGTTGGTCTTCGCCCGCCCATTCATAGACGCGCACGATGAACTCGGGGATATTCTCGGAGCTGTCCTCGGACTTCTTCAGAGCCTTGATGGCGACCTTGTCGGTGTTGAGCGAAACAAAGGGCACGCGACGGCCAATGAGTCCATAATGTTTGGAGGCTACAAAGGCTATGAGAGGCTGGTTGAGCTGACTTGCCTGCATCTGCGTCTGCTCGCTCCAACCGCCTTCGTGAGGCAGCAGAGCGTATGTGAACTTGTTCGGCCCGAGATCCATATTGGCCTGATGGTCGTAGTTCTTGCAGGAAGGTGTGCGCAGGAGTGTCAAGCGAAGCGAGGTGGCAGAAGGTTTGTCCCAGCCATATTTGCAATCGCTCAGGATAGCGACACCATAGCGGCCAGTCGTGGCACTATGGTCGGCCCACTGATGGCCGCAGACCTCGTACTCGTCCTTTGTGCGGACGCCACGCGAGATGGTGCCCAAGGATATATCATAGGTATCGTTGGCATTGCTGAAAGTGAAGGGGAAGTTGACCTTCAGCATACGCTCATACGTCTGCCAGTCCACCTCGTTGACGCACTCCACGCGGTCGTTCAGGGCATTCATGCGAATGTACTGCACAAAGGTTGAGCCTTCCTTCTGGCGTGTGATGCGCAGCGACTTGCGCAGCGGGCCATCCTCCACAAGCTCTATCTCCGCATCGCCCGACACGTATGACGACGGCGTGCGGCAGACATCAGTATAACTGATTTCCCAAGCAGGCCAAGTGTCCTCGTGGTCGTAGATGAGCTGTTGCTTGACAGCAGCATTGATGAGAGTGCGGTTGTTCTTGTGGTCAAAAAGATTGCTGATGTCTCCTGCACTGTTGACCGTGACACGATAGCGGCCATTGGAGATTCTCTTTTGGCTGTTGCCGCCCTCGAAGGAGAGGTCGGAGGTCAACGTCGGTGTCTCCCCTACCCTTGCCTCATAGACGGCATAGCCGAGCGAAGGCACAGTGGCTGCAAAGATGAAGTGCAAGCAGCGAGTAGCGGCATCATATTTCAGGACTTGCGCAAGAACCTCATTGCCGTCCGGGTCGAGAACCCGGACACTGCTCTGGCGACGGCCTGTATAGACAGACCCCTCCACGATGTCCGTCCGCTCGTGCGAGAGCGGGTTATAAACCACGATGGGAATGCCTTCCGTCTGTGTGTTCATCAGCTGAATGACAGCACCGGCACTTGTGGAAAGCTCTTGGGAAAAGGCACGGTTGGCAATGTAGTACTCATTGTAGGAAATGTCGTTGGCAGGCAGGATGCTCGTGCCTGTCAGCCCGTCGTGGTGCTGCTGCCAAATGGTACGCACCCAGGCATTTCTTAGCTGCTCCGAGGGATATGGACGCACATCATACCATAGAGCGAGCGAGGAAGCCTTCTCTGCTGCATCGGCAAGCAGTTCGTTCTTGCGGTTCCAAAGTTTCAAGGCTCCCCAGCTGGTATAAGAGCCTACGCCGTGAACACGCATGGGCAGCTCACTGTTCCACACCTTGTACTGACCGTTGTCGTGCTCCTCCATATACTGAAAGAACTCGTCGGGAGAGGCAAGACGCACTTTAATTTGACCTTCTTCCTTCTGAGTATTATAGCTCAACCAATAGAGCGTGTTCTCGCCCTCTTTGTTGGGATTGTCCTGAAGAGCACCGCCCCTGTCGCCACGCGGACCGACGTACTTCACGCAGGCGGGTACGCCGCTCTCCGTGATGTTGGTGTTTATCTTGCCAAGAATGTCGGCATCGTTGGTCAAGTCCTTGTTCCAATCCTCATGAACATCGTATGCTCCGGGTTTGTAGATGGCATAGACCTTGCTGCCATCCACGCCTTGCCAGACGCCGAAGTGCGGCAGTTTGTCGTATGCCGACGAGCCCCATCCGAGCTTGGCAGAATGGAAGCCCTTCTGCCCGGCATGGCGCATGAGCGAGGGCAGAGCGTAGGAGAAGCCGAAGCAGTCCGGCAGCATGACATCGTAGCCGCCACGCACGCCGAACTCCTTCTTGTAGAAGCGGTTGGCATAGAGCATACTGTGCAGGATGCTCTCGGCCGAGGACATCATCACATCGCAAGCGTCAATGGACATGCCGCTGACGTGCCACTGCCCGTTCTGGACATACTGCTTCATCTGCTCGAACTCCGTCGGGTAGTACTCCTTCATCCACATGTACTTGATGGCACCTTCGTAGTTAAGGCGGAAACTTGGGTACTTGTCCATGAGGGCCATGTTATCGACCAGCGTGTTCTTCACATACTGCGATATGGTGGTCTTGGCATCCCAGTTCCACTGCGTGTCGAGGTGGGTGTTGGAGATGAGGAAGAAGGTCTTCTCATCCTCTGCCTGACAGAGGGAAGCACAGCAGAAGAGCAAGATGGCAGAAAGCAGTTTCCTTTTCATATTTCACAGTTTTCTCCCTTGTGGGAGTCCGTATTATTTTGCCAAAGCCTTTTTGATGAGTCCGATGGTCTTGGGTGTCGGGAAGAAGTTCCAGTAGTTGTTGGCGCGATAGGTATCGACGGCAAGGCGGCCAAGCAGTTCGGGCTTTTCACAGAACTGCTCGAGCTGGGCGCGGGAGATTTGGAAGTGAGGATAGGCATAGAGCTTTGTCTCGTCGTCCGCGCCGCCGGGGATGCGGTCGGTGCCTGTATAGGACTGCGACACACAGTATGTGTCCAGCTTGTCCGGGTCTTCACTGAGGGGATAGACGTCAATCACATTCTCGCACTGCGTCACCTGCCGGCCATACTCGTCGAGGATGATAAGCTGCCGGCCTGCCGGATATTCATCCACAAGCCGCTCCATCTGGATAGGAAGGATGATAGAATAGAGCGTGTCGCACATCTTCTCTATCCAAGCCGGCTGATTTACGACATTTCCAAGATAATGGCCGTTGAACAGCCTGTCGCTCCTGAGAATGACCTTGGCGGTAGCGACATACGGCGAAGTGCGGCACTTTTCCATTGTGACGTTGAACTTTTTCTCACCAAGCATCTTATGCGAAATGGTACGATAGCCTGGGGCATAGAATTGCAGGGAATGCTGTGCGTCGCGCACATGGAAGGAGAAGAGTCCGTTCCCGTCTGTCCTTGTGTGATTGAAGAAACGGCGGTTCGAATCAATCTCGCGGACAGAGACATTGGCAATGCCACCGTCGGGACCCTTGACGATGCCGCTGACATTTTGCTGCTGTGCCCAGGCATGTGCGGTGCAGAGCAGGATTAGAAAAAGAATCTGGTGTCTCATAATGTTTCCTCCTTTTTATTATTATTTGACAACGATTTTCCTGCCATCAACAATGTTAATGCCCTTCTGCAACTTCTGCAGGCGCTGGCCAGAGAGGTTGAAAGCCTCGCCCATCCCCTCTAAAAAGAGGGGTGAATTAAAATTCTTCCCTTCAGAGAAGGATTTAGGAGAAGCTATTCCCGTCGGGTCGTCGTCGATGCTGAAGCCACACAGTTCGCGGAAATCGCCGCGCTCGAACTGCCACTGAAGGATGGGATAACCGTTGCCTGCTGTCGGGTCTTTGTACCAAGGAGCGCCCCATTTGCCTGCAATTTCGCAAAGCTCCGTATGGCTCTTGCCGTCGCTAACAGGCTCTCCGTTCAGCAACATGTCTGCGAAGGTATAGGTGTGGGAGAGGACATCCAGTTCGGTTGTGGTGCCGAAGGGAGCCGCTGTTGTGCCATCCACGCTGGGGTTCCATGCAATGACATTGTTGTAGATGCAGCCAGGTGTCGAAGAGTTCTGGCCGCCTGCCACAATGCCGCCTGCAATAGGCGAAACGACAGAAGCGGCTGCATAGCAGTTCTCGATGGTAAGGTCTGTGCGGACGCGCCCCACGAGGCCGCCCGAATAGTTGGCAGACGAGCCATTGCCTGTGATGGAAACAGCACTGTAGCAGTTGCGGATAGTGATAGGCGAATTGCCAAGCGTGCCGCCAATTGCCCCCACATAGCCTTTGCTGGTGATAGTGCCGGTCATGTAGCAGTTCTCGATGATGACTGGCAGGAGGTTGCCTTCGGCATCTTTGAAGGTGCTGTGGCCGAGTGTACCGCCGATTATGGCTGCGCCGGAGGCTGCCGCATCCACCTTTGCATCCACAAAGCCGGTGTTGCGAATCTCACCGCACATGGTGCCGAAGAAGCTGGGATAGTACTTCGCGCCGTTGGGCGTGAGGTTGCGGATGATGTGTCCCTTGCCGTCGAAGTTTATCCAGTAGCGGTAGCTGTTCTCGCTGGTGTTGAGCTGCTTCCAGTCATAGCCCTCCATATCCACATCCGCTTCAAGCACGAAATAGACCATCTCGTCCTGTTTGAGGACGTCGTGCATGTGGTCGAGCTGCTCCGGACGGAGAATGACGTAGGGGTTATCCTTGGTACCGTCGCCCGTCTGGTAGGCGTACATCATGTTGCGGCCTGCTGTCTGCAGACGAGTAATGAGGGCATTCAGATCCCTGTCCTTGAGACTGCGGTCGGCAAGCACCTGCTGACCCTCAGCCAGAGCGTCCTTTGCCTCCTGAGTGCTATACCCGCCAGCCTCGGCAACAGCGATTTTGTCTTGCAGTGTCTTCACCTCAAGCACCAGCTTGGCATAGGCGTCTATGCTGGTTTGGATGCTGTCGATGGTGCGGTTAATCTTCAGCAACTGCTGGTAGCGGGTCTGGGCATCTTCCGTACCTTCGGCCGTCTCCCTGTAGAAGGCCATTGTCCTGTCGAAGCCGCTGTAATAAGGCTCACTGCCATTGGCAAAACTGTCTGCCATTGCATAATAGCTGTTCAGCACGGAAGCCAAAGCCGTCGAATCGGCATTAGCGAGTTTGTCGCGATAGATGATATTGACGTTGCCCACGCAAAAACGCTCGGTGGAAGAAAGCGGCTGCTTGGTGCGCATACCGAAGGTCAGTTTGCCGCCAATGACGAGACCATAGACGCTCTGGATGAATTTGCCGTTGAGGAAGTTATTGGAGACGACGGCATCGGAGGTGGGGGCGGTCGTGTTGTTGTCTGCAGGGCAGAGGACAGGCGTTGCCACCTTCCCGACATAGTACTCGACGCTGTGCTCCGTGTCGAAGCCGTTCACCTTCATCTCGTAGAGTCCGTCCTGCACGCTGGTGGTGACGGTCTGCGAGATGTCGAACGTGCCGCCGAACTTTGCATAGCCAAAAGGCATGAAGGCTGTACCCTTTCCGCTTGCGTTGTCGCAGTCTTCGCTGGCGGTGACATCCCAGCCTTTCCATCCGCTCTTCATCAGGTCGGGATTGACAACCTTGTAGGTCACGTTGGCTTTGTTGCCTGTGTAGAAGACGGGTGCATCCATTTCATCGCTACTGGGGTGTCCGTCGTTGATGACTGGCCAGTCACTCCTGTCCCACGTTATCTTATCGAGAAGCATGAGGCGCCCGTTGCAGTTGTTGTTCATGTCATAACTATGATAGAGGAGCCAGGTCTGCCCCTCGTCGTCGGTGAATCTCGCTGTTGTGGCCAGGGCCTTTCCAGCGGTCGTTGCCCGAAATGATGGTCGTGTAGTTGTTGCTTACCATCTGTCCGCCCTGCTTGTTCACGTATGGGCCAGTGAGCTTCGTAGAACGTCCCACGACCGTGCGATAGGTGCTGTTCTCGCCCTCACAGCAGGAGCCGACGCTGCAGAAGAGGTAGTAGTACTTGCCGCGCTTATAAATCATGGCTCCCTCGAAGGCTCCGCCTGCCAGCTTCGTCACACCTGTATGGCGCTTCCAAGAGCCGTCCGGCTGGGGGTTGTTGATGGGAGAGAAGTTTTTGACGGCAAGAGCATCATCCGTAAGCTCTGCCATACAGATGTCGTTGAAGCTGCCCCAAATGATGTACTTCTTGTCGAACTCCTCCACATAGCAGGGGTCGATACTGTTCTTCACGCCAATCTCTGTGCTGCGGAAGAGCTTGCCCTTGTCGGTGAACTTGGTAGGCGTGTCGCCCACGGCAACACCTATACCCGTGCGAGAGCCGTTGCCCCAAAGCGCCGAGGCATAGTAGCAGATGTACTTGCCATCGACATAGTTGACGTCAGCCGCCCAAAGGCTATAATTGTCCCTCGTGCCGTCAGCATGGATGCTGTCGTTCCACGTGGGACGGGAAATCACGCCGGAGACGTTAGTCCAGTTGACTAAGTCAGTGCTCTTCTTGCACTTGCAGCCTGTGGCATACGAGTAGAACGTGCCGTCGAGCGCACGCTGCACGGTCGGGTCTGGGAAATCCGAGCCATAGACGGGGTTGGAGTACTTCTTCTGTGCGTTAACCTGAATCGCCACAAAAACGAGAAACAAAGTGGCGAATAGTCTTGTCTTCTTCATACCTTTATTAAGCTTAATACATTGTTCTGCTTGCAAAGATACATAATTAAGTGAAAAGAGAAAAGTGAAAAGTGAAAAATTATTGGGGAACTGCACAGCGGCAACATTTTTTTCACTCTTCACTTTTCACTTTTCACTTTTTTTTGTACCTTTGCACCCAGAAAACGACACAGAGAAACGGAATGAAACTTATTCTGCTTACCTGCCCTGAATTCTTCGTGGAAGAAGACAAGATTCTGACCACTCTTTTTGAGGAAGGGCTGGACATCCTCCATTTTCGCAAACCTGATTCAGAACCCGTATATTGTGAGCGGCTGCTGAGCCTCATGCCAGAGCAGTTCCGCAGCAAAATAGTAGTGCACGACCACTTCTACCTGCGCGAGGAGTTCGGCCTCATGGGCATCCACCTCAGCAAGCGCCATCCACAGGCCCCCGCCTCATACAACGGCCCCATCACCCGCACCTGCTACGACCTGCAAAGCGTTACCGAGCAGAAGCCGCAGTGCCAGTATGTGCTGCTACGCAACATCTTCGACAGCATCTCCGAGGACTGGAACAAAGCCTCCTTCACCCCCGACGAGCTCCGAGGCGCCGCACGGCAGGGCATCATCGACCGCAACGTCATAGCTGAAGGCGGCATCTCGCTGGGCAACATCGAGCAAGTGCGCGAATGGGGATTCGGAGGCGTTGCCATCAGAGGCGACCTCTGGAACCACTTCGATGTCCACTCGCAGCGCGACTACAAGGAACTCATCGCACACTTCCGCAAACTCAGGAAAGCTGCCTCTGCTTAACAATCAGAATCATCAGAGTATTCAGAGAATTCAGAACAATCAGATATAAAACAATGGAAGAGACAAAGTCATTCAAGGTGTTTTCGGGCACCAAGTCACGTTATCTGGCAGAGAAGATATGCCAGCAGCTGGGCTGCGAGCTGGGCAACCTCTCTATCACAAAGTTCTCCGACGGTGAGTTTGAAGTCTGCTTCGAAGAGTCCATCCGAGGCAGGGATGTTTTTCTGGTGCAAAGCACTTTCCCAAATGCCGACAACCTGATGGAGCTACTCCTGATGATAGATGCCGCCAAACGTGCCTCGGCACGCACCATCAACGCCGTCGTTCCCTACTTCGGCTGGGCACGCCAGGACAGGAAGAGCAAGCCGCGTGTCAGCATCGCTGCAAAGCTTGTGGCCGATATGCTCGGCGTGGCAGGCATCACACGCCTCATCACAATGGACTTGCACGCCGACCAGGAGCAAGGCTTCTTCAACGTACCCGTTGACCACCTCTTCGCTTCCAGCGTCATACTGCCATACATACAGAGCCTCAACCTGGAAAATCCGGTCATTGCGACACCCGACGTGGGCGGCTCAAAGCGCGCAAGCAAATACAGCAAATTCCTGAACTGCCCTCTGGTGCTCTGCAACAAGACACGCAAGAAGGCCAACGAAGTGGCGACAATGGACATCATCGGCGACGTGACAGACGCAGATGTCATCCTGATTGACGATATGGTCGATACCGCCGGCACCATCACAAAGGCTGCCGACCTGATGAAACAGAACGGAGCCCGCAGCGTACGCGCCTTCGCCAGCCACGGCATCATGAGCGGCCCCGCCAGCGAACGTGTCGAAGCCTCCGCCATTGAGGAAATGGTCTTCACAGACAGCATCCCCTATGCAGGAGGATGCAGCAAGGTGCGACAGCTGTCCATCGCTCCGCTCTTGGCACAGACGATTCAGTTCGTGGAGAACAACGAGAGCATCTCAAAGCAGTACCTCTGCTGATGCCCGCGTGCCAAGTCTGTACACTTCCCCTGTCAAGTCGGTTAACTTCCCACGTGAAGTTGGCCGACTTCACACGTTAAGTTGACCAACATAACACGCCTAGTTAGTCAACGAGGCACGCCTAATTGACCAACGAGACACGCCACGTTGCACAATCCCCCCAATGAAGAAACTTCTCCTGTCACTTCTGCTACTTTGCACCACCGTTCAGAGCAAGAGCCAAGACTCCTTGCTTTACCACATGCAGCAATCCATCGTCGAAGACAGCCTCATCCGCCAGGAGATGCGCTTCAACCGCGACGGCATCCTCATGCCCGTGCGCGGCATCATCCAGACCTTCACCCATCGCAAATTCAACCGGCTGCCAGGCCCTTTCCGCGAAAGCAACCACCGCTGGGCAGACTATGGGCTTGCCCTCTCGCCTCTGGCTGCCACATGGGTGATGAAGGCCTGCGGCGTGAAGCCACGCAGCACAACCCGCCGCATGGTGACTGCCAACGGAATCGCCCTCGGGCTGACCGTCGGACTGTCGCAGACGCTGAAATGGAGCGTAACAGAGGAACGCCCGGACGGCTCCGGCTCCAACAGTTTCCCCTCCATGCACGCATCGCTCGCCTTCATGGGTGCCACGGTGCTTAGTCGCGAATACGGCCACATCAGCCCCTGGATTACCATCGGAGGCTACACAGCCGCCACTGGCACACAATTGCTGCGCATCAGGCACAACGCGCACTGGATGAACGACATTTTCATGGGGGCAGGCATCGGGGTGGTCAGCACACATGTGGCATATTTCCTGACTGACCGCATCATCGGTCGCAAAGGTGTCCGGCGCATGATGCCCACCAACTCGGAGCTGAAGCAACTGTATGCCTGGGACTATTGTCCCTCGGGTTTCCGACTGATTTCCGGCACAGAGACAAACGCCCGTTCGATAGATGTCGCAGACTTTGCAGAGGCGGCACCGGGATTCGACATGACGGGGGTCACACTACGCACCAGCGCATCCGTCACAGCCGGATTCGAGGCGGAATGGTTCCTCACGGACAACCTCTTCCTCTCCGCCATGGGCCGTTACACCCTGTCGCAGGCGAAACTGGAAATGCCCAATCCCACCATCGCCTGGGGCGAACAGCTGCACATCTACCACGGAGACATAGCTGCGGGCTGGGCCGTGCCACTGACAAGAGACGTGCGCTTCGGCGTGCGGACACAATGGGGAGTGCGCTACAACGAGGGCATCACATTCCACCGAGTGGCCGATGGACAAATGGGCGAGAGACTGCTCGACATCAAGGCACAGCTGCGTCCAGAAGGTGGCGCAGGCATCATCATCGACATGCTACAGAGCCACAACCAGACCGTCGGCCTCTCCATAGACTATTTGCACACCTTCGGCACACATTTTATGCAAAACCGCTGGGTGTTTGCTTCTTCATGGAAAGCACTATTCTAAAACGCTTTTTAATATCTACCCCCCCCCATTTGCAAAGCACACATTACAAAACAAGGTATTCGCTTCTTTTTGTGCCGTGTCTTTTGGCTGTGTGATAAAAAAATGTTAACTTTGCCATGGAATTGGTAATTACGCCCCCATAGTATTTATATGAATATAATGTCACGACTATTGAATTGGTATTTCAATCGCAATACATTACCTTATTGGTGCATCCTGCTCATTGACTATGTCATCATTGTATTTAGCGGCTATCTTGGATACTACCTCATGCAGGGAGGAAGTAACCTGACGAGTCACTTCTGGACTCTTCTGCAAGATATCGGCATTCTGCTTATTCCCTACACTATCTCGTTCCGCATCTTCCATACCTACAGCGGCATCTTCCGATACAGCAGCTTCGTTGACCTTAGCCGAATCGCCCTTGCCATGATACTCGGCTCCGTATTGGCATACGTCGCCTATCTGCTTATTCCGGAGAAAGAGAACCTCATCCTGCAGTTCCCCAACCTGCTTGTGCTCCTGCTCCTATTCGCCATTATGTTCATGTGCGCCGTCCGCATAGCCGTCAAGACGATGTACGACATGCTGCGCAGCGACGGGAAAACGAAGCGCATCTTCATCTATGGTGTGCAGAACGGCGGCATCAGCCTGGCAAAGAGCATCCGCACCGAAACGCCAAACCGCCACATCATCAAGGGTTTCATAAGCTCGGATCCCGAAATGAGAGGGAAATGGCTGATGGGCGTACCTGTCTGGACAGATGACGACGACCTGATAGGAATCATGCAAAAGCAGAACGTGACCATCCTGATGGTAAGCCCTCTGCAGGCAGTGCACTTCCGCGAACAGGAGACACTCATCAACAACCTCATCGCCGCCAAAATCAAAATCATGATGATGCCTTTCACGGCAGAGGAATGGGACGGAAAGAGCGAACTGCGCTACAGCCAGTTGCACGAGGTGGACATCGAAGACCTCTTGCCCCGCGACAAGATAGAAGTCGATATGCAGGCCATCGGCAGACAGCTGAACGCAAACCGTGTGCTCATCACCGGCGCGGCAGGCAGCATCGGCAGCGAGATGGTGAAACAGGTGGCACGCTTCGAGCCAAAGGAAATGATTCTCATCGACCAGGCAGAGACACCGATGCACGACATCCGGCGCATGATGGCGGAAAAGTACCCCAATATCTCGTGCCATACAATCGTGGCAAGCATCACCAACAAGACATTCATGGAAGAAATCTTCCGCCAGTTCCGTCCTGACTATGTCTTCCACGCCGCCGCCTACAAGCATGTGCCGATGATGGAGGACAACCCCGCTATGGCCGTCCAAAACAATGTCTATGGCACACGCATCATCGCAGACCTTGCCGTCAAGTACGGCACAAAGAAGTTCGTGATGATTTCGACCGACAAAGCCGTCAACCCGACAAACGTGATGGGCTGCTCCAAGCGCATCTGCGAGATATACTGCCAGTCGCTCAACAAGGCGATTGAGACCACACCTGAAGCCTTCCCACAGGCAGATGGGAAAAAGCCCTGCACACAATTCGTCACAACACGCTTCGGCAACGTGCTGGGCAGCAACGGCAGCGTGATACCCATCTTCAAGGAGCAGATTGCCAAAGGCGGGCCGGTGACGGTCACACACCCTGACATCATCCGCTACTTCATGCTCATCCCCGAAGCTTGTAAGCTGGTGCTGGAAGCCGGCACAATGGGCAAGGGCGGCGAAATTTTTGTCTTCGACATGGGCAAGCCTGTGCGTATTGCCAACCTGGCCCAACGCATGATTACACTGAGCGGCGCACTGGGTTGCGAAATCCAGTTCACCGGACTGCGCGATGGAGAAAAGCTCTACGAAGAAGTGCTCAACGATGCCGAACACACCCTGCCTACCGTACATCCCAAGATAATGGTTGCCAAGGTGCGCGAGTATGACTACGAGCAGGCCAAGCACAACGAAGAGCGTCTGCTCGAAGCCAGCTACACCTATGATGACATGGCGATTGTGAAGATTATGAAGGAAATCGTGCCCGAGTTCAAGAGCCGCCAGTCGAAGTACGAAGTTCTGGACTGACCTAATTGTCCGACTTGCCCGTAAGCATCAGCACTCCCCAGATGAGCGCATAGATGGCAATATCCGTAAGCACGATAAGCGGCATGAGAAAATTGCACTGCCACAGGGCATAGTTAATACCACAAATCAAAAGGAACAGCGAGAGTATGCAGGCCAAAGTGGTATGCATCGACAGACCCGCATTCATCAGGATATGATGGATGTGTGTTTTGTCCGGCTCGAAGATGCCATGCCCGGTAAAACGACGCTGTAAGGCCACACGCACGACATCAATCACAGGAATGAACAGCAGTGTGATGGAGATAAGCATCTGCTCCTCGCCACAATCCACAGGCGCGATGGGACGCATCAGGCTCTTTATACCCATATAGGCACAGACATAGCCCAAGAAAAGACTGCCTGCATCGCCCATGAATATCTTCAGCCCGCCAACCTTTCCAAACACATTGAAGCACCAGAAGACGACCAGCGAACCTACTATGGCGGCATCCAGCGAAGCGATGGCAGGATTCCTCCTCAACAGTATTGTATAAGCTACAAGTATCAAAATGCATAACCCCGAAGACAGGCCGTCTATGCCGTCAATTAGGTTGATGGCGTTCACAATGGTAAGTATCGAGATTACCGTCAGCACATAGCCCACAACGAAGGGGATTTCATGCAGACCCAAAAGACCGTTGAGGTCCGTAATGACCAGATTGCAAAGGGGCAGGAGAAGCGCGGCTATCGTTTGTATGACAAACTTATGGACTGCCTTCATTCCAAACCGGTCGTCGATGACACCTATCAGATAAATAATCAGCCCGCCTGCCGTCATGGCTATCGTTGACACGCCAAACACGAACTCCTCGCCTGACATCATATGGTTTGTCCATGATGCCACGAAAAGTCCGACGACAGCTGCTGGCATGAACACCAATCCGCCCAGACGCGGCACGGGCTTATGGTGCACCTTCCGCTTATCAGGCACATCAAAATACTCAAAATAACGGCACATCCTGATGACAAGAGGCAAACCGACAAGGGTCACTACCACTGCCGAAAGGAATGATGCCGCGAGAAGAATTATCACTCTGTCCATGATTTTACTGTTCTTAATAATTCTTCAATACTTTCTGAAAGTAAGGATGTCCTGCCCGTCGGTCTTCAACACCATTGTACTGCCTGTCAGGGTCTGAACCCACAGGATGCCGTCTTCCGGCACTCCGACCTCAGAAAGAATTGACATCGGCTGAATCTTATCATGCCCATTCCCTATATATTCAATAGGATTGTATATACGTATCTTCTCTGGGGTTGCCTCCATAGACGTACGGATGAAGAACTCGCCGCTTTGTCTTTGAAAGCTGGCCATCTGCAACTGGAAGCAATAGAATATCATATCCTCCTTGGTCGCCTTCACCACATCGTCTTTGTCTCTCCACTCCAGCAGCTGCCACATGCCGTCCAAGTCGCCATTGCAATCCCTCTTGTCGCACCCTGTCACGGCAATCAGCATCGATACAAGAACCAATATGTAAAGTGTCGTTTTCACGTTGTGTCTTTCTCTTTCTCCCAAATATGTCCAGAAATTTAGTCGGTTTTGCGTATCCATCCGTCCCACGCCACCGTCAGCATGGCACCGTTGGCCTTCCCCAACAAGCTGCCATGATTATGGCCGTAAGCGAGCGAGAAACTCAGTCCTCTGATTTGCTTCATCCTATAGGTGGCTTCGAGAAGCAGGAAGTGACCTTCAAGAGGATCCATCACCGGACGGTCGTATGAACCAAGGTTCTTCTCGTATGTATATAGCACCCTCCATGACAATCTCTCACTCGGCTCGCCCTTGATGCCCACATGATGCGCATTGACGCGGTTAAAGTAGTTGTGCATCATGCCCTCCATGCCCATATACCCATTATACATGGGCGAAAGAATGAGTGGATTGCCCATGACAAAGCCGCCATGCTGCCACGCGCCATAGACATGGTTGTTATAGTAGGCATCATTTGCACTTATCTGCTGCGGATTCTCTTCTGTCGCATCATGATAGAGAGGGCCGCTCTGGTTCATGGTGCCGAGGTGTTCATAAACCAAATTGCTCAGATAACGGTTCTTCGGAAGGTTTATCTCAACGCCCAGCAGCATGTCCTTCCAGAAACCGTACTGCACAAACATCTGGCTGTGGTCTTCATAAAAGTGATCCATATACGCGCCCACACTCCAGTTCTTCGCCGTCCAATCCAAGCGGAAATGCCATGAGCCAAGGTGGTTGCCGTTGGCGTTGGTAAAGGAATCGTCGTTGACATCACCCCCACCGGGAAAGAAGGAATTCAAGAAATTGCCGCCAAGCTTGACACCTTGACGGAGTTTTTCCCCCTTGTAACCAACCACATTATACCCCTTGCCTCCAAACTGGCAGGCCATCTCCAAGCCCCACTTCAACGTCAGCGGGAACTTCTTCTCGTTGCCAATCTTCATTAGCAATGACTTCGAGTGGAACAGGCTGTTCTTGGTATATAGATTGTTCGTTCCTTCACACCAGTTGCTCTGCCACCTGTTATCGGTGTACATGCCGTATGCAATATGTGCCTTGATGGCAAAAAGCTGCTTTGTACCAGGCACAATCAGAAAGTCAGGAATCTCTAACCTCACCTGAGGCAAGGGACGTGCATTGATGCCAAGTGTCATTCCGCCACTGGACAGCTCCTCATTCTTGAACTCCGAAGGTCTCTGCTTCTGCCCAAGTGACAGCCTCAGGTTCTTCCACTGCACATCCACAAACAATTGCTGGACGTTAAACTCGCTTTGGTTGCCATATCCCGCCGCTATGTCGGCACAATAACCGACACGCCAAAACTTCAACGAGTCTGTTTCCACATCACGCTTGATATAAGCCCTTGCCAGGAAAGAATTATTCTCAACAGGCCCTAATCCGTACCTGTTGCAGGAGAACCAGAACGGAGCATTGTCGCCGCCGCCACCCGTGCCGCGCAAGCTTGCGCCATACTGTACGTTCTCGCCTAAAAAACTTTCCTGCGACGAGACGGCAAGAGGGTAAAACAAAAGGCAAACAAATATAACAACAACGCTCCTCATCTTCACTCTTCGCCTTTCGCTTTCAACTCCCTCAAAAGTCTTTTGTTAAAGCGTCTTCTGCCACTATCATATATCCAGCCCCATTTGTTAAAGTACTTCACGACGCTTATCATGTGTACCAGCGACATACGCCATTTGTGATAAGACAAACGGCTGAAACGATGATATATGCTCACCGAAGGGTAGAACAGTGTCTTATATTTTGCGTGCAATCGGCGGGTTATGTCCAAGTCTTCTATATACATGAAGAAGCGTTCATCAAACAAACCCTCACTCTTCAAGGCACTGACCCTGAAAAACATAAAACAGCCGGACAGGTATGGCACATCCATCACCTTATCATAACCGGAATGCTTCAACTCGAATTTGTCGTTCCTTTTGGCTATGAATTTGCCTGGCATAAAGAATCTGCAGAAGAGATCCATCGGCGTTGGACATAGCTTGGCGAGACGTTGCACCGACCCGTTCAGGAAGAACACTTTCGGCATCACTTGAGCTATGGACTCGTCATCTTCCATCAGCCTCCACAAGGCAGGAATCACATCTGCACCAAACCACACATCCGGGTTCACGACAAGATGATACTGGCTGCCCAGCTCTATCGCCTTGCGCAAAGCCACATTGTGACCGGCACCGTATCCTCTATTTGGCTGTTTGATGTATTCCAACCTGAATCCTCTCCCCTCGTGCCTCAAAAACTCTTCATCCTTGCGCTTATACTCCTGCAACTCACCTTCCAGACGAGTGAACACATCACTGTGGTCCACAACCCAAACAATCTGAACAGGCGAAATGAGCAAGCTTCGAAGGATGCCCTCCAAATCCAAAAGGTTGTTATTATATGTTACTATCGAGGCTGTTATCATCGTATGTCAATTATCGTACAAAGGTACAATAATATAACGAATTAACCAAGCTTTTTATTGTTCAAGCACCTCAAAATGCTAAACTTTGCAAACAAATAGCAGGTTAAGTGTCACCTCCTCTCTCCTATGGCAAGCAGACAGAAGGGAAGAGCCGTGGAAAGATAGGTGATATCGTACGCAGAAGAGAAGAGATTCCAGTTCTCGCTCTGGTACATGTTATGAACGAAAGTGACAGAAACGAACAGAAAAAGCATCAGCGCTGAATTACGGCAGTACTGTGCCAGCACCGCTTTGTGATTCATTGCCAAGAATATCGCAAGCGGGACAAAAAGGCAGAAATCCAGGACATTACCCTGCCTCGTTTGCAATGCCCAAGGATTGTTCTGGAAGTAAAAGAACTCCTGCCAATCCCAAAGGGCGAAGGGGACAAATGTCAAGGCAAAGACAAAAGCTGTCAGCAATGCCACAGCAACCTGCCTGCGCCATGGCATCTTGATGAAATAGGGCAGCAATAATATCGTTATGGGAATAAGCACAATAATTCTCGTACACGCCAACAGACCGACAGCACAGGAAATCCACCATCGATTGTCTTCAACCCATTGCTGACTCATACGGTGAAAGACGAAATTGATGATTGCTGCCAAAAGCAGCATATTCGTGATAAGGTCGCTTCGCACCGTAACCTCATACCAAACAGCAACAGAGGAACACAGCAACAGACCGGCCACAAGAGCACGTTCCCTTCCCTGTGCCTTCCAACAGCTCCAAAGGAACAGTGCCGCCGCCGCAAAGAACGACAACCCGACATTACCCATAATATAGAAGGGGATGTGAAGTACCTGCCATACCGGGAATGGCGATGCATTGCCGCCCAAGTGCGTATTGGCTGTGTAAGGATAGATGCCAGACAAAAGGTTTTGTATCGGGAAATGCAGAGCAGACCATCTATCCACCTGAAGCTCGTAAGGATCGATGGCATACTGCACAGTCACCATTCCCCCGAAAACAAGCAGACAGAAGGCTGAAAGAATTTTGAATTTACTAATTTTGAATTTTGAATTATATATATAAGGTATAACCCAACGAAGCAAGGCGTAATAGAATATGGCGGCAAAAAGAGTGGCATACAAAGCAGCATATTCAGAGATTCTTGCCGAATACTTTGCCACAAAAACCACATTAACAACAATGAACAATGCTTCTACGACACTCAGTTTTTTCTCCACAAATGTCCTATAGATAAGAAGGATGGCAAAACCTGCAACAGAATAGACGAGGAAGAGCATTGTGCTCTCCACATCCGCTATCATGCCTATGAAAGGGATATGCGCAATGTAGATTTCCAGGCTGTATTTGCCTGCAGTCTGCATTAAGGCACTTTTTCCTACATGCAGGAACGTAAGCAAAGGGATAAAGGCCAATCCCATAGAAAGCCGAAAAGGACATAGCAGATAATTGTATGCGATTTCCCCTTTCAAGGTATGCAATGGCGTGAAAGTTTTCAAGCAGAAAAACGCCGCCCCGACGAAGAGCAAAAGGAACATTACCTTCATCAGTTGTTTCTGCGAAAGACTTTCAACACGATGCTTGTGCTTGGACAATAATACACCAGCAAGGAAACTAAAGGATTGCTCTGCCTCTAAATGTCCGCATGGAGCACGCAAATTCAAGCAGACCAATGCACAGACGACAAAAAAGAAAAAACGCTGACGTTCACCTAAGAATCGCGTTCCAATCCAATAAACAAGATAGCATTTCAGAATGAAAAAAACAAACCAGAAAGTTGGTATGACATACAGCAATTCATCAAGGCATCTCTGCATTGACATTTCCGTGGAGAAAAAAGAGAACACATAGCTATAGACACAAACAAAGAAGACAACAGGCAGGATAACCTTATCAAGCCTCTTTTGCCAGTAACCGTCAAGACCATTTTGCTTGAACGACTCCTCCAGCCCATAGCCACTCAAAATCAAGAACGCTGCCACGAAAAGTCCGCCCCACATGTTAAATACTGGAGAAATATCATATCCCAACAGAATGTGAAACACAACTATTGTGACGGCAGCGACACCCTTTAGTGCCTGAGTGTTTGTCCTTGAAAATAACATGTAATACCGCGTTTATCTCGCACAAAGATACGACTTTTTTCCCATATAACAAAAAAGCCTCCGAGATTTCTCTCGAAGGCTTCGCTAAAAACGGCGGCTACCTACTCTCCCACGGGTGTGCAGTACCATCGGCGCGGGCGGGCTTAACTTCTCTGTTCGGAATGGGAAGAGGTGGAACCCCGCCACTA
>JAFXVN010000005.1 GCA_017524545.1 Bacteroidaceae bacterium | reverse complement strand
GATGAGCAAAGCATGGATGCCACACTCCTGCAAGTAATTTGTCACCATATTGGTGCTGATTATCTCACCTTGTGCCAGAATGACCTTCTCTTCAAAGGAAGTGAAGTGCACCTTGGTGAAAGAACGCAGATAGTCGAACTCCTCGTGCAGGAACTTCATAGTCTTCTGCCTGACTTCTACTGTTTGGTAGAGAGCGGTCACATGCTCGACATACTTCTGTTCGAGCTGGTTGATGATGGTGTTTGCCCCCTCGGGATTCTTCTTATAGAGGTAGTCAGAGATTTCCACCAGCGTATTTGTCGTACCCGACATAGCGGAAAGAACCACTATTTTGCTCTGCCCGTCCTCTGTGATGAGTTTGGACACGTCTTGCATTCTCTGCGGCGACCCTACGGAGGTGCCACCAAACTTCAGTACTTTCATGATTTCTTATTTAAGAATTAAAAGTTAAGAGTTAAGAAAGACACTTCTATTTCTGTTATATTTCTTTTTTGTCGTCACTAATAAGTTTTGCGTCTGCGCAGCGATATACAGTGCCCGGGAAGTATTCGGGCCACTGCATATTGTGCGTGCTGAGGACTACGGCAGTATGGTTCTGGCGGCGTATCTCGTCGAGCAGAGCCAGGATGAGTTCGCCATTGTCGGCATCGAGGTTGCCTGTCGGCTCGTCTGCCAAGATGACTTTGGGGTTGTTGAGGATGGCACGGGCAATGCAGATGCGCTGCTGTTCGCCACCCGAAAGCTCGAAGATAAATTTATCCTTCTTGTCCCCGAGTTTCACCATCTCCAGCACTTCCACTATGCGTTTCTCTCGGTCTTCCTTGCGTTTCCATCCTGTAGAGCGAAGCACGAAGTCGAGGTTGCGGTGGACGGTTCGGTCTGGCAGAAGCTGGAAGTCCTGAAAGACGATGCCCATCTGGCGACGCAAGGCTGGCTGATGCTTTGTCTTTAGTCGCAACATATTGAATCCCAATACATCGGCTTCACTTCCCTCAACAGACACTTCGCCATAGATGCTCTTGAGGAGGGAGGACTTTCCGCTGCCTACAGGCCCCATGAGATACACCATCTCGCCTTCCTCCACACGGAAGTTCACTTTGCCAAGCACAAGGTGTTCGCCTTGATAGATGTCAACGTCTTTATAGTTAAGTATCACCTGTTGCATTTACAATTTGACGATTTTCTATTTAGATGGAATTGAAGGGAAGTTAAAAGGAATTGAATGGAAGTTAAAGGGACGACAGTTTCGGCCCCAAGAGTATTGTCCTTTTAACTTCCAAGGCCGATAGACCGATAACTTCTTTTCCATTCCTTTACATTCTATTTTCATTTTCAATGTTTCTTCCAGCCTGGGTTATGGCGTTCCATGAGTTCTTTAGCCATATCCTCGATGCGAAGTCCCTTGCTCGTGAGAAGCACGATGAGGTGATAGAGCATGTCGGAGCCTTCGTAGATGAGGCGTTCGTTGGTACCGTTTGTGGCTTCAATGACGAGTTCCAGTGCTTCCTCGCCTACTTTCTGAGCCATACGGTTCAGACCGTCCTTGAAGAGGGAGGTGGTGTAGCTGCCCTCGGGCATCTCGCGGTGACGTTTCTCGATGAAGTCGCTGAGTTCAGAAAGGAAGAGCAACGGATTGAGCTTATTCTCTTCACCCCAGCAGGTGTCAGTGCCAGTGTGGCACGTCGGTCCGTCGGGACGAGCCTGAATAAGGAGGGTATCGTTGTCGCAGTCGCTCTTGATGCTGACCACATGCAGGCAGTTGCCGCTTGTCTCGCCCTTCGTCCAAAGGCATTGGCGCGAACGGCTGTAGAAGGTGACGAGACCTGTCTCCTCTGTCTTCTTCAGCGATTCTTCGTTCATGTAGCCGAGCATCAGGACAACTTTTGTTGTTGCATCTTGAATGATGGCAGGCACGAGGCCGCCGCACTTCTGGAAATCTATCTTAATCATTGAACATTTATCAATTATCATTGAACATTCTATTCCCCTTAAAGGGAGTTGGGGGACTTGACTTTCCCTTAACAAAAGGAGGTCGTACATTTATTCCTTCTTTCCTAAGATATTCCTTGAGTTCAGGAATGCTTATCTGTCCGAAATGGAAGACGCTGGCGGCAAGGGCGGCATCGGCATGTCCCTGGGCAAAGACATCACGAAAGTGCTCCTTCTTGCCTGCTCCGCCGCTTGCAATGACGGGGATGGTGAGTTCGGAGGCAAGGCGGCTAAGGGCTTCGCAGGCAAAGCCCTGCTTCACTCCGTCGTGGTTCATGCTGGTGAAGAGTATTTCCCCCGCTCCACGGTCGTTCACCTCCCTTGCCCATTCAAAGAGACTGCGCTCGGTTGGGATGCGGCCGCCATTGAGATAACACATCCACCCCTTCTCGTCCTGCTTGGCATCTATGGCTACGACACACACCTGACTGCCAAAGTGACGGACTATCTCGTCGATAAGCTCTGGCCGTCGCAGGGCGGCACTGTTGATGCTTATTTTGTCGGCTCCAGCGGAGAGCATCCGCTCCACGTCGGCAAGTTCGCTGATTCCGCCACCGACGGTAAAGGGGATGTCTATCTCGGCAGCCACTTTCTGCACCATGTCGGTGAAGGTCTTGCGGCCTTCGTGGCTGGCGGTGATGTCGAGGAAGACCAGCTCGTCGGCTCCCTGCTGGCTGTAAATCTTGCCCAGCTCCACAGGGTCCCCCGCCTGCCGGAGTTGCAGGAAGTTTGTGCCTTTAACGGTCTGACCGTCTTTGACATCAAGGCATGGTATGATTCGCTTTGCTAACATGCGGCCCCCTCTCTTATTCTCTTAATATCTACTTTCCCTTCATAGTATGCTTTGCCGAAGACGACGGCTGGAATGCCCGCCGCATCGAGGGCAAGGATGTCTTCTGTGCTTCCCACGCCTCCGCTTGCGATAAGATGGCATTCGGGATAACGCGCCATGATGCTTTGATAGAGCTCTATTGCTGGACCGGCGAGCGTTCCGTCCCTGCTTATCTCCGTACAAAGCACGTTCTTGGTGCCTTCCCTCATGTAGCGAAGCAAAAAGTCTTCGAGCTTCACGTCCGAATCTTCCTTCCAGCCGTTGATGGAGACACGTCCGTTCCGCACGTCGGCACCCAGAATGATACGGTCTGCACCATACTTCCGGAGCCAGCCAAGGTAGCGGTCGGGGGCGGTGACAGCGATGCTCCCTACCGTAACCATCGCTGCTCCTGCATCATAAGCCTTCTCCAAGTCCTCGTCTGTCTTTACGCCTCCACCGAAATCTACAATGAGATTGGTGTGGGAAGTGATGGCTTTGAGCACAGGGAGGTTCACTACATGTTTGCTCTTCGCTCCGTCCAAATCCACCACATGCAAACGTTTCAGCCCCAAGTCCTCGAAACGCTGTGCCATTTCGAGCGGATCGCCATAGACCTTCTTTGTGTCGTAATCGCCTTTGGTCAGGCGCACGCACTTGCCTTCGATGATGTCTATTGCTGGGACTAATTCCATTTACTACTTGAGAATTTACGTTTTAACTATTTACTATTTTCCTCTAACGGGTTAGGGAATATCCAAGAAATTACGAAGTATTTGCTGCCCCACTGCCCCGCTCTTCTCGGGATGGAACTGCGTGGCATAGAAGTTGTCCTTGTGCATGGCGGCACTGAAGGGATGGATGTACTCGGTCACGGCTGTCGTGTGTTTGCAGACAGGCACATAATAACTGTGTACGAAATAGACGAAAGGGTCAGCCCCCTCCCCGCTCCCCCTTTGGGGGAGAGCCTTAAACAGTTGAATGGAATTGGCGGAAGCGGTACTCCCCCGAAGGGGGAGCGGAGAGGGGGCTGTTATACTGTTCCACCCCATGTGCGGAATCTTTTCCTCATGGCGGAGGGGTACAAAGCGCTTGACCTCTACATCGAAGATGCCCAGACAATCCACGTCGCCCTCCTCCGAATGGCGGCACATCAATTGCTGGCCGATGCAGATGCCCAGCACGGGCATGGTGAGGGAAAGGATAGTTTTGTCCAGTCCCCGTTCACGCAAGTAGTGCATGGCATTGCTTGCCTCGCCCTGCCCGGGGAAGATGACTCTGTCAGCACTCCGCAGCTCCGCCGCATCATCCGTCAGCAGAGGCTCCACGCCCATCCGTTGCAAGGCGTGAACGACGGAAAAGATGTTCCCTGCATTGTATTTCACTACGGCAACCTTCATGCTCTCCTGTCTGACTTAAATATATTTCGGGCGCAAAGGTACGAAGAAGCAAGCGATTTTCCAAATATATTTGAGGAAAACCGAACGAGAGCGCACTCGACAACAAAAAAAAGTCTCTCTTCATCTTTCTATTCTTTATTTTATTGTATCTTTGCAGAAACTTTCACATAGGAACCAGACTGGAAAAAGATATAGACATGAAAACAACCAGAACACTACTCATCGCCGCCCTTGCATTGCTCTGCGCAGCTTGCGGTACAACTAACACCGTGCCCATCACTGGGCGCAAGACCCACCTGCTTGTTGACGATGCACAGATTCTCAGCCTCAGCACCCAGCAATATCAAAGTTACATGCAGAGTGCCAAGTTGTCTGCCAACCAGAACAACACAGCCATCGTGAAGCGCGTGGGACAACGTCTTGCCACAGCCGTTGAAAACTTCCTCTTGAACAACGGTTATGCCGCCGAAGTGCAGAACTTCCAATGGGAGTTCAACCTTGTGGCCAGCAACGAGGTCAACGCCTTCTGTATGCCTGGAGGCAAAATCGTTGTCTATGAGGGGATGCTTCCTGTCACTCAGGATGAAGCTTGCCTTGCCATTGTGCTCGGACACGAGATAGCCCATGCCGTTGCCAAGCACTCCGCAGAACAGATGTCCAAGCAGATGCGCCAGGAATATGCCGCACAAATAGGCGGAAGCGTTCTCACCCAGGTTGCCCAGTCAAAGGGTATCAGCAGCAACTCAGCAGCCCTGGTTGACCTGATTGCCCAGCAAGGCTTCAACTTTGCCAACCTCAAGTATTCGCGCGACAACGAGACAGAGGCCGACCGCCTTGGCCTCATCTTCGCGGCAATGGCAGGCTACGACCCGCAGTTGGCAATTCCTTTCTGGCAACGTATGGCCCAGCTCGGAGGCAACACGAAGAGCGAAATCTTCAGCGACCACCCCTCCGACGAGAAACGTATCGCGAACCTACAGAAGGTAATGCCCGAAGCACTCGGATACTACAAACCTTCCACTACACCTGCATCTAATAAAGTCCCAACGCCCAGTAAAACAACAACACCCAATAGAACCACAACGCCCAACAAGACGACAACAAAGAAATAGGTTCTGCATATCCGGCAGAGGGTGTGCATTTAATATCTTATGAATTACGAATTGATTGCCCAGCGGACAGGGCAAAAGGAAAAGTATGTGCGGCAGGTGGTGGATCTGCTTTTGGATGGTGCCACTGTGCCTTTCATCAGCCGATACCGCAAGGAAGCGACCGGAGGGATGACCGATGTGGAGGTGACCCAGGTGGCTACTGAACTGGACAACGTCACAGAGCTGGAGCACAGGAAAGAGTACATCCTCTCGGCCATTGAGGGACAAGGCAAGCTGACACCTGAATTGAAGGCAAGGATTGAGGGATGTTGGGATGCCACAACCTTGGAAGACATCTACCTGCCCTACAAGCAGAAACGCCGCACCCGCGCCCAAGTTGCACGCGAAGCAGGGCTTGAGCCTCTCGCAGATGCCATCTTGAAACAATCGCCAAATGCAACTTTGGCACAGCTAATCGCAAAATATGCACCATCGGACAAGTTAGACCTGTCGGACAAATCTGACCAGTCAGACGAGTTTGAGGCTTGGGCTTTGCAAGGCGCAAAGGACATCATCGCCGAGCGTGTGAGCGAGGACGAACATGTCCGCCAGACGCTCAGAACCACCTTCTCCATTCATGCTATGATACGAAGCAAAGTCATCAAAGGCAAGGATGCTGAAGGGCAGAACTTCCGAGACTACTTTGACTGGCAGGAGCCCCTGAAGCGTTGCTCCGGCCACCGGCTGCTGGCCATGCGCCGTGGAGAAGCGGAAGGCATTCTGCGTGTCTCAATATGTGTGGACGATGAGCCGGCAATGGAGCGCATCGCCCGTCAGTTCGTCAGAGGCACAAGCGAGTGCAGCAAGGTTGTGCAGGAGGCTGTGCAGGATGGTTACAAGCGTCTTCTCGAACCCAGCATCAGTAATGAGTTCGGCGCTTCGTCCAAACAGAAAGCCGACGAGGAGGCCATCCGCATCTTTGTCAGCAATCTGGAGCAACTGCTCATGGCTTCGCCACTCGGCCAGAAGCGCGTAATGGCAATTGACCCAGGTTTCCGTACAGGCTGCAAGGTGGTATGCCTCGATGCAGAAGGCAACCTCCTGCACCACGATGTCATCTTCCCCCACCCTCCCCGTGCCGAGCGTGTTAAGGCAATGCTCACCGTGCAGACACTTGTCGAAAAATACTGCGTGCAAGCCATCAGCATCGGCAACGGCACGGCCGGGCGTGAGACGGAAGACTTCGTTCGCCACCTCGACCTGCCCGACAATGTGGAGGTCTATAGCGTGAGCGAGGACGGAGCCAGCATCTACAGTGCAAGCGAGATTGCCCGTGAGGAATTCCCTAACGAGGATGTGACGGTCAGAGGAGCTGTCAGCATCGGCCGCAGGCTGATGGATCCCCTTGCAGAGCTTGTCAAGATAGACCCCTCGAGCATTGGCGTCGGACAATACCAGAAAGACGTCAACCAAACGGCTCTCCGAAAGAACCTTGAGGACACGGTGGTCAACTGCGTGAACCGCGTTGGCGTGAACCTCAACACGGCCAGCCAATGGCTGCTCACCTACGTCAGCGGCTTGGGGCCTTCCCTTGCCCAAAATATCGTTCGATACAGAAGGGAGAATGGCCCCTTCTGCTCCCGAAAGGAATTGATGAAGGTGCCACGCCTCGGCGCGAAAGCCTTTGAACAGTCGGCAGGCTTCCTGCGCATCAAGGGTGGAGACGTGCCTCTCGACAATAGTGCTGTGCATCCTGAACGCTACGGGCTGGTGGAGCGGATGGCGAAAGACCAGCAATGTTCCGTTGCAGAACTCATGGCCGACAAGTCTTTGAGAGACAAGATAGATGTCAATCGCTATGTGAGCGAAGATGTGGGATTGCCTACACTCCAAGACATTATGAAGGAACTCGATAAGCCTGGTCTTGACCCTCGCAAACCCCTGCAGGCTTTTGCCTTCGACCAGACGGTTCACGACATCAGCGACCTGCGGGAAGGAATGGTGCTGCCAGGCATCGTGACGAACATCACGAACTTCGGCGCCTTCGTTGATATTGGTGTTCATATCAAGGGACTGGTGCACGTCTCGCAGCTTGCTGACCGTTTCGTCAAAGACCCGACAACGGTGGTTCGGGTGCAACAACAGGTGATGGTGCGCGTCGTAGGCGTAGATATGCAGAGGGAGCGTATCTCGCTGAGCATGAAAAGCCTCACCCCTAACTCATCTCCCAAGAGAGAAGGGAAATAAATGGTAAATTATTAAAGGTAAATGTAAAGTGGCTAAGGACATGACGATGTACGTCTGCGACTACTGCGGATATGAAAGCGTGAAATGGCTTGGGAAGTGCCCTGCCTGCAACCGCTGGGGGACGATGAAGGAGATAAAGACCCCTCCCAACCTCCCCTTAAAGGGGAGGAGATCTGTGTCCTCCCCCTTTAAGGGGGAGTTAGAGGGGGTCCGCCTTTTGCATGAGATTGAAGCCGGCTCAGAGCCGCGAATGGATATGGGCGATGGCGAGCTGAACCGCGTGCTTGGCGGGGGCATGGTGCCGGGCAGCCTCGTGCTGCTTGGTGGCGAGCCAGGCATCGGCAAGAGTACCCTCACCCTGCAAACCGTGCTCCGTCTGCAAGGGAGGCGCATCCTATATATCAGCGGCGAAGAGAGTGCCCGACAGATAAAACTGAGGGCAGACCGCCTTGGCCCAGCGAACGAAGGGCTTTACGTCCTTTGCGAGACCTCACTCGAAAAGATATTCCAACACATCGAGGAGATGCAGCCCGACCTCGTCGTCATCGACTCCATACAGACCATACAGACAGAGACGGTGGAATCCTCCGCAGGTTCGTTGGCACAAATCAGGGAGTGCGCGGCGGCTCTGCTCAGGTACGCCAAGAGCGGCGGCACGTCCATCCTGCTCATCGGACACATCAACAAGGAAGGCTCGCTGGCAGGCCCCAAGGTATTGGAGCACATTGTGGATGTCGTCCTTCAGTTCGAGGGCGACCAGCATCACCTCTACCGCATCTTGCGAAGCATTAAGAATCGATTCGGTAGCACCAGCGAATTGGGCATTTATGAGATGCGACACGACGGACTTCGGCAAGTGAGCAACCCCAGTGAGCTGCTTCTGACAGACAACCGCGAGGGCTTATCCGGTGTCGCCATCTCTTGCTCCATCGAAGGTGTCCGCCCCTTCCTCATCGAGACACAGGCTTTAGTCAGCACAGCTGCCTACGGCACTGCCCAGCGAAGCACAACAGGTTTCGACGGAAGACGGTTGAATATGCTGCTTGCAGTATTGGAGAAGCGCGTCGGCTTCAAGCTTGCACAAAAGGACGTGTTCCTCAATATAGCAGGAGGTTTGCGCGTCACAGACCCAGCCATCGACCTAAGTGTGGTGGCGGCGGTGCTGTCGAGCAACGGTGACATGCCCATCGAAGGCGATATCTGCATGGCAGGCGAGGTGGGATTGAGTGGCGAGATAAGGCCTGTATCCCGCATAGAGCAACGCATTGCCGAGGCAGAGAAGCTCGGATTCCGACGCATCCTCATCCCTGCACATAACATGAAAGGACTCAATCCGAAGCAATACAACATAGAACTTGTGCCTGTGCGCCGAGTAGTAGAAGCTGTAAGGGAGTTGTTTGGATAAAGCACTCTCCCAGAGGCTGCTTACATCAAACGGGAAAAGACATCCGAAACATAATGAAATGATACAAGTTATATTCGTAGCCTTTTGCCTGGTGTTCATGATATGGGCGCTCGTAGCAAACCGACTGAAGCCGGGACTCATTCTGCTCACATGCGTCGTGATGATGCTTTGTGCCGGCATCTTGCAGCCAAAAGAATGCTTGGAGGGCTTCTCCAACAAAGGCATGATTACCGTTGGCCTGCTCTTCCTCGTCAGCGAGGGCGTTCGTCGCAGCGGTTTGCTCGAACAGCTTATCCTAAGCATCCTGCCTCAGAAACGGACAACCGTCACAAGAGCTAACGCCCAACTTCTTCCTGCAATAGCCGCCCTCTCCGCCTTCCTCAACAATACCCCTGTCGTAGTCATCTTTGCACCTATCATCAAGAACTGGGCAAGGAAGGTAGGACTTTCGCATACGAAGTTCCTTATTCCCCTGAGCTATGCAACCATTCTTGGCGGCATCTGCACCCTCATCGGCACAAGCACGAACCTGGTCGTCGATGGTCTCATACAGGATTCCGGCAGAGAGGGGATGGGGATGTTCGAGATAGGAAAGGTGGGCATCATCATCTGTCTGGTCGGTCTTCTTTACCTTATATTCTATAGCCACTGTTTGCTGCCCGACAATCGCGAGACCGAGACAGAAGATGCAGAAGACAAATACAAGGCAGAGGGCATACATGCTGTAGAGATTGTGCTGAGAAGCCGTTTCCCAGGACTTGGCAAGAGCCTATCTGAGTTCGATTTCTACCGCCACTACGGAGCCACGGTTCATTCCATCCGCAGAGGCGGCTCACTGCTCAGAGGAGACTGGATGAACATGCCTCTCGAAAACCACGACACGCTCATGCTTGGCACGGACGACAAGTTCGTGCAGACCTACCAGGAATCCTCTGCATTCCTTATTTCCAGTTATGACACCGACAGCTATCCACTCGACCATAGTAAACGGTATCTTGCCGTGCTGCTTCTTGTCTTTATGGTTGTTGGAGCCACCATAGGCGAGCTGCCAGCTGTCAGGGCTCTTGTGCCAGGTTTCAGGTTTGACATGTTCTTCTTCGTATGCCTCACCACAGTCATCATGGCTTGGACGAAGATTTTCAATCCACGCAAGTACAGCGAATACATCTCATGGGACGTGCTCGTCACCATCGCTTGCGCCTTTGCCATCTCCAAAGGGATGCAAAACTCTGGCTTTGCCGACCAGATAGCAGACCTCATCATTGCCTGTGCCGATGTCATTGGCCAGACACATCATGGTCCCTATGCAATGATGGCCATCCTGTTCCTCATCACCAACCTCTTCACAGAACTCATCACCAACAATGCCGCAGCAGCACTTTCCTTCCCCTTGGCTTTGGCCGTGGCGGAGAAGCTTGGCGTCGATCCGATGCCTTTCTTCATTTGCATTTGCATTGCAGCATCGGCAGCTTTCAGCACGCCAATCGGCTATCAGACCAATCTGCTTGTACAGGGCATCGGCGGCTACCGCTTCACCGACTATGTGAAGGTGGGCTTACCTTTGAACATCATAGTCTTCCTAATAAGTATCTTCGTAATTCCAATGATATGGCCGATAAGATAATAGCCTCTTCCATCTTCCCAATTTTCGACAAGATGATGAGCCGCGAGGACAAAGAAAAGCTCCTCGGTCAGCACGGCATTATGATATGGATGACCGGCTTGAGCGGCAGCGGCAAGAGCACTATTGCTATAGGCGTGGAAAGAGAGTTGCACCGGCGTGGCATCCTGTGCCGCATCCTCGATGGTGACAACATCCGCACAGGCATTAACTCCAACCTCGGCTTCTCTGCCGAAGACCGACGAGAGAACATCCGCCGCATTGCTGAGATAGGCAAGCTTTTCGTCGAGACGGGCATTGTGACGATAGCCTGCTTCGTCTCTCCCACAATAGGATTAAGGCAGATGGCTCGCAACATCATCGGTGCAAAGGACTTCCGCGAGGTTTATATCGCCCCGCCTCTCAGCGAATGTGAACGCCGCGACGTGAAAGGTCTCTATGCCCGCGCACGTAGAGGGGAAGTCAAGGATTTCACCGGCATCAGCGCCCCCTTCGAAGCCCCCATGCATCCCGACCTCTGTCTCGACACCAGCCAGATGACGCTCGAAGAGGAAGTAGAAGCTGTCATTGGACTAATAGGAATAGACACCAAATAATATATAATGTCTGAATATCGTTTAACTCACCTACAGGAGCTCGAAGCCGAGAGCATACACATCATACGCGAGGTGGCGGCGGAGTTTGAGAATCCTGTCATGCTCTACAGCATCGGCAAAGACAGCTCCGTCATGGTGCGTCTGGCCGAGAAAGCCTTTGCGCCTGGCAAGGTTCCCTTCCCGCTCATGCACATCGACAGTAAATGGAAATTCCGCGAGATGATTGAGTTCCGCGACAGCTATGCCAAGGAGCATGGCTGGAACCTGATTGTGGAGAGCAACATGGAGGCATTCCGTGCCGGTGTGGGTCCCTTCACCCACGGCAGCAAGGTGCATACCGACCTGATGAAGACGAAAGCCTTGCTTGACGCACTGAACAAGTGGAAGTTCGACGCTGCCTTCGGTGGCGCACGCCGAGACGAAGAGAAGTCCCGTGCCAAAGAGCGCATCTTCAGCTTCCGCGACCAGTTCAACCAGTGGGATCCAAAGAACCAGCGTCCCGAGCTTTGGGACATCTACAACAGCCGTGTCCACAAGGGAGAAAGCATCCGCGTCTTTCCCCTCAGCAATTGGACAGAGCTTGACGTCTGGCAGTACATCCGCTTGGAGAACATTCCCGTTGTTCCGCTCTACTTCGCAAAGGAACGTCCCTGCGTGGAGATAGACGGCAACCTCATCATGGCCGACGATGACCGCCTGCCCAAGGAGCTTGTGCCGAAAATCCATAACCGCATGGTCCGCTTCCGTACCCTCGGATGCTGGCCTCTGACTGGTGCCGTGGAGAGCAATGCCACGACCATCGAAGAGATTGTGGAGGAAATGATGACCACGACGAAGAGCGAACGCACGACGCGCGTCATCGACTTCGACCAAGAGGCAAGCATGGAGCAGAAGAAGAGGGAGGGATACTTTTAATAGTGCATAGTTATGAGTTCATAGTTCATAGTTAGGCTACGCCCTAAAACGACATGAATTACGAACCATAAATTATGAAGTAAAACAACTATGAACTATGAATTATGAACTATGAACTGAACATAAAGGCTTATCTTGATGCCGATGAGCGCAAGTCGCTCCTCAGATTGCTTACTGCAGGCAGTGTCGATGACGGCAAGTCAACCCTCATCGGACGTCTACTCTTCGATAGCAAAAAGCTCTACGAAGACCAGCTGCAAGCCCTGGAGCGCGATTCGAGGCGCGTGGGCAATGCGGGTGCCGGAGAGATTGACTATGCCTTGCTGCTTGACGGCTTGAAGGCAGAACGCGAAGAAGGCATCACCATAGACGTGGCCTATCGCTATTTTAGCACAAACCAACGAAAGTTCATCATAGCAGACACACCCGGACACGAGCAATACACGCGAAACATGATTACAGGCGGCTCCACTGCCAACCTTGCCATCATTCTCGTTGATGCCCGAACAGGTGTCATCACACAGACGCGCCGCCACACCTTCCTCGTTTCGCTGCTTGGCATCAAACACATTGCTCTTGCCGTTAACAAGATGGATCTCGTGGCCTTCTCAGAAGACGTCTTCAACAGGATTAAAGACGAATACTTGAAGCTCACGGGGCGGCTTGGCATAGAGGATGTCACATGCTTCCCTCTCTCGGCCAAGGAAGGGGACAACGTCGTGGAGAAGAGCGAGCGCACGCCTTGGTTCAAGGGCATCTCGCTGCTTGATTTCCTTGAGACAGTACCCATCGACCGCGACCGCAACATGCAGGACTTCCGCTTCCCCGTCCAATATGTCTTGCGCCCCAATCTCGACTTCCGGGGCTTCTGCGGAAAGATTGCAAGCGGAATCATCCATAAGGGCGACGAAGTCATGGCATTGCCCAGCAGGAAGATAAGCCGCGTGAAAGAATGCATCACCCCAACGAGCGGATGCTTCACCCCTCCTTTGGAGGGGGCGGGGGAGGCCTTCTGTCCACAATGCGTCACGATAACACTGGAAGACGAAATAGACATCTCCAGAGGCGAGATGCTCGTCAAGCCCAACAATCTACCTTTCATCGGACGGCACTTGCAGACGAAACTTGTCTGGATGGACGAGGAACCTATGGACCGCAGCAAACAGTTCTTCCTCAAGGCTAACACAAACACGACCCGTGCCACCATCAGCGCCATCGACTACCGCATAGATGTCAACACGATGGAGCAACTGCCTGGTGCAGACTTCCAACTCAATGAAATAGGTCAGGTGCAGATAACCACTGCCAAGACGCTCTTCTTCGATGCCTACACCCGGAACAGGGCAACTGGTGCCTTCATCCTCATCGACCCCATCACCAACAACACGTGCGCTGTAGGCATGATAGAAAAGCCACTTGCAGAAGAGGACTTGCAGAAGGAAGACCTGCCCACACTCGACCTTCCCCGACTCGGCATTGCCCCCGAACATTACGAAGCCATCGAGACAGCTGTCAAAGAACTCAACAGGCAAGGAATAGAAATAAAGGTCGTCGTTTCGTGATAACGATATAACGTAATGACGACATAACGATATAACGAAAAGCCATCAACATGAGTTTGCTAAACTTCAACAATTTTCCTGTCACTACGTTGATTGGTGCCGACTGGAATACCTTCAAACGTATCACCAAAGGACAACACATAGCATCTGACAAAGTCACGAAATACCAGCTGACGAAAGCCGTTTGCCGACTGCTCAGTCTTTGTGCTTCCATACAAAAGCGCAGATACCAAGAGCAGCTTGCCAACAAGCCTTTGGAAAACGACCCGCTCTTTATCCTCGGACACTGGCGCAGCGGCACAACCTTCGTCCACAACATCTTTGCACAGGACAAGCACTTCGGCTACACCACAACCTACCAGACCGTCTTCCCGCATTGCGTCATGGCATTGCAAGGCTTCTTCAAACCAGTTATGAAGTATGTGATGCCCGACAAACGGCCCACCGACAACATGGAGCTTGCCCCGGACCTGCCGCAGGAGGAGGAGTTCGCCCTGAATAACATGACACCCTGCAACTACTACAACTTCTGGATTTTCCCCGAAAGGATGCAGGAATGGTGCGACCGCTTCCTCACCTTCCGCGACATCACCGACGAAGAGCTGCAAGAGTTCAAACAAACCTTCGAGAAACTTGTCAAGATAAGCCTTTGGAATACAGGCGGCACGCAGTACCTCAGCAAGAACCCATCCCATACGGGGCGCATCAAAGCCCTTTCTGAACTCTTCCCGCGCGCACGATACATATATATAATGCGTAATCCCTATACCGTTTTCGAGAGTACACGTTCCTTCTATCTCAACACCATCAAGCAGCTCCAACTCAATTCCATTACTGATGAAGAGATGGAACAGAACATACTGCGCAACTACATGGAGCTGTATCACGCCTACAAGGAGCAGAAACAAAGCCTTGCCCCGGCCAATCTCTATGAAGTCCGTTTCGAGGACATAGAGCAGGATGCCCTTGCCATAACGGAAGACATCTACAGGAAGCTCGGCCTGCCTGGTTGGGACGAGGCAAAGCCCGCTATCGAAAGCTATATCCTTGGCAAAAAGGGATACAAGAAGAACAAGTACCAGTACAATCCGCGTACCATCCAGCTCGTCAACGAACATTGGGGAGAAGCCTTCGACGAATGGGGTTACGAGAGGCTGTGAAGAATAGCTGCACACGCCAAGTTGCCCGACACAAGCGGCAGAAGCCCCTGATTATAATGTCCAAAATGAAAAAATAAGCTAAATTAACAAAAAATCTTCACGCTTCACTTTCCACTTACCACATATTTTTGTACCTTTGTGCCACAATTTCAAAAACATCAATCAAAACACATAAAATTCAAGCAAATATGACGAAAATTGAATTAGTCAAGTTGGTAGCCGAGAAAACAGGCATCGACCAGCCCACAGCATTAGCGGCAGTAGAAGGTGTAATCGACACGCTCAAGGAATCGCTCATCAACAAGGAGAGCGTCTTCATTCGCGGCTGGGGAACTTGGACACTTAAGCACCGTGCACAGAAGACCGCACGCAACATCTCCAAGAACACCACAATGGTCATTCCCGCTCACGACATCCCCTACTTCAAGCCCTGCAAGGACTTCATGGAGGCTGTAGCTAAAAGTTGAAAACTGCCAATTGACAATTGAAATCTCAAGCGGACAGCGCAAGTACTGACTTGCTGCTCTCCGCTTTTTTTGTTTCCCTTAAGTTTTTCCATCATGAAGAAGTCCCTTATTTTATCGCTTGTTATTCTTCACGCCTCATCCCTCACGCTTCGCTCTCAAGACGTCATTTCCTACGTCAACCCCATCATTGGCACGAACGGCATGGGACACACCTTCCCCGGAGCTTGTGCGCCCTTCGGCATCGTACAGCTCAGTCCCGAAACAGACACCATACCCCACAATGTGGATGGCAAGTATCAGGGCAAGGTCTATGAGTACTGCGCCGGCTATCAGCACCGCGACAAGACTATTGTCGGCTTCAGCCACACGCATCTGAGCGGCACTGGCCACTCCGACCTCGGCGACATCCTCATCATGCCCACGACTGGCAAGATACAGACCAACCCGGGCACTGCCGAAGCACCAGAAACAGGTTATCGCTCGCGCTTCTCGCACGACACCGAAAAGTGTTCACCGGGCTACTATGAGGTCAAGCTGGAGGACTATGGCATCTTGGCACAACTCACTGCAACCCAGCGCGTCGGCGTGCATCAATATACCTTCCCTGAGGTAGGGAGCGGAGAGGGGGCTTTCATTCTCGACCTTGGCCACGGCATCTACAACTATGATGGAAAGACACTATGGTCGTACCTTCGCGTAGAGAACGACACCCTGCTCACGGGCTACCGCATCACCAACGGATGGGCGCGCCAGAACTACACCTACTTCGCTATCTCGCTCTCCGAACCTATACAGAACTATGGCTATAAGGATGAACAACGGATGAAGTACAACGGCTTCTGGCGCAAGAACGACATCCATCACAACTTCCCCGACATGGCTGGACGCGAAATTGCCGCATACTTCCAATGCAAACTTCCGTCAAGCCGTCAGTTGACCATCAAGGTCGCGCTCTCTGCTGTCAGTCAAAGCGGTGCTCTTGCCAACCTGAGGGCTGAAGCGGCAGGCCTCACTTTCGAACAGATTAAGGCTCGCACCACAGAGCAATGGAAGCAGGAGCTGACGGGACTGGAGATAGAAGGCACCGACGACCAGAAGGCACTCTTCTACACCTCGCTCTACCACACCATGATTAACCCCTCCGTGTATATGGACGTGGATGGGAAGTATCGCGGCAACGACATGGAGATTCACCAGGCCGACGGCTTCACGAACTACACCATCTTCTCTCTTTGGGACACCTATCGCGCAGAACATCCCCTGCTCAACCTTATCAAGCCACGCCAAGGCGCAGACATGGCGGAAAGCATGATTCGCATCCAACAGCAGAGCGCACTCCATTTGTTGCCCGTCTGGTACCTGATGGCCAACGAAGGTTGGTGCATGAGCGGCTACCATGCTGTCGCTGTCCTCTCGGACGTTGCCAAGAAGCTCGGTATCAAGGACAAGAAGGCGATGCTCGAAGCGATGAAGGCCACTGCCACCTCCAAGTGGATGGAAGGCTTGACGGACTACATTCAGTACGGATATGTTCCTTACGACCGCTGCGGCACAAGCGCAAGCAACACCCTCGAATATGCCTACGACGACTGGACCATCTATCAGGCGGCTCTCGATGCCGGCGACAAGGAAATGGCAGAGACCTTCAAGAAGCGTGCGCTTAACTACCGCAACGTCTTCAACCCTGCCATCGGGCTTGCCTGCCCGAAGTATAAGGACGGCAGCTGGAAGAAGGATTTCTCTCCTTTACAAACCTACGGCGAGGGCTTCATCGAGGGCAACAGCGCCAACTACTCTTTCCATGTTCCCCACGACGTGAAGGGCATGATTGAATGCTTCGGTGGCGACAAAAAGTTTATCGAGCGGCTCGACAACCTTTTTGCCGAACCTCTCGACAAGAAGTACTACGAGGACAACGAGGACATCGAAGAGGAGTGCTTGCTGGGCGGCTACGTTCACGGCAACGAACCCAGCCACCACGTCCCCTACCTCTATGCCTGGACCTCACAGCCTTGGAAGAGCCAGTACTGGCTGCGCGAGATAATGAACCGCATGTACATCAACAACATCGACGGTCTGCACGGCAACGACGACTGCGGCCAGATGTCGGCTTGGTACATCTTCACGGCGATGGGCTTCTATCCTGTCTGCCCCGGGTCTGACCAGTATGTGCTTGGTGCGCCATACGTTCCTTCCTGCAAGCTGACCCTGCCTAATGGCAAGCATTTCCTCATCAAGGCTCCAGAGGTCAGCGATAAGAACCGCTATGTCAAGAAGGTGACGCTCAACGGCAAGCCTTACGACAAGCTCTACATCACGCATGGGGACATCATGGCAGGCGGCGTTCTCGAGTTCTTTATGAGCAGCACGCCCAATAAGAAGCGCGGAACGACGACGGGCAAGCCCTACTCCCTGAGCGATTAGCAGCATCCCCGAGGAGAAGGAATTAAACCTTTTCTACACGCGCGTGTCATATATATATAATGTGAAATGTATATGGACATGAAAAAGGATGGCAAGCAAATGCATGAGATGAATCGCCGGCAGTTTCTGGAGCGAATAGGGTTAGGCTCGGTAACGGCATTGTCGATAATGACAATAGGAGCCACCCCCTCGTCTGCCTCCCCCCAAGGAGGGAGATTTCCTGCTGCCCAACTCCTATCCTCTTCAGAGGAAGAGGAAGGGGCAGAGGCTGGTGGCATGACCTACCGCACCCAAAACGGCACAGGCGAGCAGATTTCTTTGCTGGGCTTCGGCATGATGCGTCTGCCACGCGAACAGGAAAAGGTGAACGAACTGGTTGACTATGCCATCGCCAACGGTGTAAACTACTTCGACACCGCTCCCATGTATGGCGGCGGGACGAACGAGACGGCGACAGGCTTGGCCCTATGCCGTTATCCCCGGGACAAATACTTTGTGGCAACAAAGATGTCCAACCAAAACGAAGGTCTGTGGTCGTTCGAGAAGTCGAAGGAAATATACGAGAACTCGTTTCGCAAGCTTCAGGTCGATTACATTGACTATTACCTTTTGCACAGTGTGGGAAGCGGTGGAATGCACAATCTGCGAGGACGGTTTCTCGACAATGGGCTGCTGGACTTCCTCGTGGAAGAGCGCAAGGCTGGTCGCATCCGTCATCTCGGCTTCAGCTATCATGGCGACGTGAAGGTGTTCGACTGGCTGCTCGACCATCACGACCAATATCACTGGGACTTTGTGCAGATACAGATGAACTACCTCGACTGGCATCATTCCTCCACCCGAAGAAGACGTGCCGATGATGCCAATGCCGAGTATCTGTACGGCAGGCTCGAAAAGCTGGGCATTCAGGCAGTCATCATGGAACCCCTTCGGGGCGGCTCCCTTGCAAATGTGTCCGACGATGTCCGCGACCAGTTGACCCGTGCCCGCAAGGATGATACACCTGCCCGTTGGGGCTTCCGCTGGGTTGGGTCGCACCCGGATGTACTGACCATACTGAGCGGCATGAACCGCATGGAGCACTTGCAAGAAAACCTGGCAACATTCTCTCCCCTTGAACCCTGCACAAAGGTCGAGAACGAGCTGCTGGCACGCATCGCCGACAAAATGTCGGGACTGCCGACGATAGGCTGCACCACATGTGCCTACTGTATGCCCTGCAAGTATGGTGTGGACATTCCGGGCAACTTCGCATTCTACAACAAGGCTGTTGCCGAAGGCCGTCTGCCCTTGCCCGACAGCACAGCTCCCGATTTCGAGGAGAAGCGTAAAGCTTATCTGGAAGCCTATCGTGCCGCCATTCCCGACAAGGCAAGAGCCAACAGATGTCAGGACTGCGGCGAATGTTTGCAGAAGTGTCCGCAACAGCTGCCCATCCCAAAGCACATGAGCCACCTCGTGGAAATGACAAGGAGAAAAAGCTAAACTCACGAACATTAAGGATTAAAAGATGAAAAGAAACATATTGACCTCGGCTGCGCTTGCGAGCGCATTCCTCTTCCTGACAAGCCAGACAACGGACGAGCCGATAATGACCCAGGAGAAAGATGTCACCGTCATAAACACCACGTCCCTCGCCACAGACATTGAGGGCTATGTGGGCTGCACGCCCGTGAAGGTCTATATCAAGGGCGGAAAAGTGCTTCGCATAGAGGCACTTGAAAACGAAGAGACCCCCAAGTATTTCGACATGGTGGAGAAAGGGCTGTTGAAGAAATGGAACGGAATGCCCGTCAAGACTGCCGAGAAATGCAAGGTGGATGCTGTGACAGGAGCCACCGTCTCGTCGGAAGCAGTCATCGAAAATGTGCGTCGAGGCATCAGCTACTACATTTACATGAACAAGAAGTAACTGCCTGCATACAATCGGCATTTTGTTTGCTCTATTTTATCCATAAAAGACCACATTTTTACACTTTTCTACAAAAGAAAACAAGTTTTATTTATTCAATTGGTATAACTTTCCGATTTTATTACTATCTTTGCATGAAATACCACGAAAAAGCAAAGATATGAAGAGCCTAATCCATCGTTTCAGTTCTATAACTTTTATTCTGCTTTGCTGCCTCTGTTGTAAGGAAGAGGTGGACACGTCGGCACGCTATGTCTTCAAGATTGACAGCGTTTGGGGCTACTTAGAAAAGCATGAGACATATTCCGAATACGTAAAGCTCCTGCAAATGACTCCCATCTCCTTGAGAAGCCAAAGTAACGTTGCCCAGTTGCTGTCGGCACGCGGGCATTTCACAGTGTTTGCTCCGACGAACGAAGCTGTGGCCACATACCTTCAGGAACTCTATGAGGAAGACCCGTCCTTGATGAAAGAGCCATCGATAGATGCCTTCTACAGCGAGCAAAAGCGCGACTCCATCTGCCGTGTGATTGTGTGCAACTCCATCATCGACTCCGGCGACTTCGAAGAGGCACTCACGACGAACGCTTTCCCCCAAGAGACTGGCAACGAGTTCCCCTTGAACAACATGAACGACCGCAAGCTCTCGGTCAAATACGGAGAGGTTGAGGAAATCTTCATCAACAACACCTGCCCCATCAGCCTCACCGAACGAGACATACAGCTCAGCAACGGAGTGATTCACCAGATTGGGCGTGTCATCGCACCTAAGGATGTGACAGCCGCCATCTACCTGCAGGAAATACTCAACGAGGAGAAGGAGGGCTTCCTTGTGATGGCAAAGGCAATCCAGGCATGTGGACTGATGGACACCCTTTCGAAGATAAGGGATGAAGTGTATGAGAACCTCTATCTGCGCGGCGTAATCCCCGAAACACAAAACCTGTATATCGACGGACATTTCCCCAACGGAGAGAACTACACGCCACGCCACCGATTGTACGGTTTCACCATCTTTGCAGAGACGGACGAGTTTTGGCGTTCGCAGGGTCTGAACCCCAAGGCACCTTCCAGCACTCTGCTGCCACAACTGATACAGTGGATTGTTTCGAACCACCAGTACTCGAACGATGACATCTTCACCACGGACAAGAACTACGACAAGGAGTCGAACCTGCTCTACCAGTGGACTACCTATCACATCCTGCCCTTCCGTACGCCCTCAGACCGCCTCGTCTTCCACAGGAACGAGTACGGTTACAATCCCGGCACGCCCTACAAATACACCATCCCCATGTACGAAATCTACACCACGATGGGTAAGCGGCGACTGCTCAAGATTTACGAGAGCAAGGAATCGGAAGGAATATATCTGAACCGATTCCCCAACCTCGATAATGGAAGGAACAGCGTCTATCACGAGCTGTCGTGCGACCCCGACAAAGTGGGCTGTTTCGTGGACAGAGACCCGGAAAAGGCTGTGCTGAACGACATCATCAACTGCTGCATCTATCCCATCGATGCCCCGCTCTCCTACAGCGATGCCGTGCGCGACAACCTGTCGCGCCAGCGTCTGCGCTTCGACGGCATGACCCTCTTCCCGGAAGCCATGAACAACGAAATCCGACTGAAGCGTTCAGCCGACCAGAAGTACCAGGATGTCTATATCCCCGCCACACACATCTACAACTACTTCGAAAACATGCAGATGAACAACCAGACCATCTTCATCTACCTCAACGCATACAGCTACAACTGGTGCAACCTCCACAGCGACGAGATGAAGGCCAAGAAGCGCTTCGAGATTACCTTCAAGCTTCCGCCCGTGCCACGTCGCACCACCTACGAGTTCCGCTATGATGTCCTGCCCAACGGCGACCGAGGCATCCAGCAGTTCTACTTCGGCGAAGACCCGAACCGTCTGCCAGCTGCCGGCATCCCCGTGAACCTGACACGCGGAATAGGCAGCATGAACGTAGGCTACGAGGCGGACACCGGCGACGACGACTACGATGCCGAGGTGGACAAGCGTCTGCGAAACAACGGTGTGATGAAAGGAGCCAAGAGTGTCACAGCCGATGGCACTACAGGCGACATAGAACGTAACCGCAGTTCCAATCTGCGCTACATCATCGTCCGCCAGACGATGGATCCCGACAAGACCTACTACATGAGGGTGAAGTCTGTTCTCGACTCCGAAGAGAAGGAGTTTTACATGGACTACATGGAGTACTGTCCCAAGGAAGTCTATGACAACCCCGAGCACCCAGAGGACATCTGGTAATACAAGCAAGCTGAATCGCACTTTTGGCACGCCATAAAACCTCACAGAGCGTGCCACAAAACTTCACATAACGTGCTTACAAATTATTATCAAGCTTTGAAAATATATTTTCAAGGCTTGATAATATATTTCCAAGGCTTGAAAATATATTTTCAAGCCTTGGAAATAATTATGTAACCTGCCTAAAGGACTTTTATACAACAGTCAGTTTCAGAATACGGGCAGTTGCGGAAGTGATGCGGAAACGGTTGTCGCTGCGATGACCAATGAGCCAGATGATGTCGCCGCCGCATGTTGCCACATATTGTTCTGCCTTCTCCAAACGATTGACCTTGCGGTCGGTCAGGAAATCACTCACCAACTTCCTGCCCTTCATGCCGAAGGGGACAAAGGCATCCCCATTACGAACAGGGCGAACCTCTATCGGTGCTTTCAGAAGGTCGGCATCGAAATAGGCAATGTTGGGGCCTGTCTCACCGATGCAAGGCACTATTTCTTGCACTATTTGCGGCTCTATTCGTGAATTGTGAATTGTGAATTGCACCAAGGCATCGCGGTCGCGCAGGACAATATGGGTGGCAGAGTGCCACATCTTACCCACGTTGTTTCTCTCCCCAAGGGAGGGCTGGGGGGCTTCCCTCAACATCTCCTCCTCTTGGGCACGGTTGAAGCCCTTACCTGCAAGCCATTCGTGCAAGAGAGTATGGGAGCCGAGTGCCATAAGAGGAAAATGGCTTTCTGTGATGCCATACTCTTTGAAAGCCGCGTCTATACCTTTTTTATAATAAAGCAGGCTCTGCCGCACATTGTCGGAGGCAAGACAAAGATGCTCGACAGCCAAAGGATTGATTTCGCGAAGCAAAGGAAGGACATCAAGACGCAAGCGGTTGCGCTGTGCAATGCGTTCCAGGTTCGTGCTGTCTGTGACGTATGTCTGACCTCGGCTCTTGAGGTAGGCAAGAATCTCCTCGCGGCTCAGGCACAGCAGCGGACGGATGATGCCGTCGTGCTCGGGCTGCATAGCGGCCAAACCGCGCAGTCCCGTGCCACGAACGAGGTTGAGCAGAAGCGTCTCCGCCTGGTCGTCGCGATGATGGGCAACGGCGATAGAAGACCCACCCCTGCCCTCCCTTAAAGGGAGGGAGTTGGTGTTCTCTCCCTTTAAGGGAGAGTTAGAGAGGGTCCTGAACCATTCGTAGCGAAGTTCGCGAGCCGCCATCTCGATGCTGATGCCGTGCTCTCTTGCATATTCCTCTGTATTGAAGTGACGAACGGATAAAGGCACATCTTGTTGCCGGCATAGCTCCTCCACAAAAGTCTGGTCACGGTCGGACTCTTCGCCCCGCAAATGGAAGTTACAATGCAGCGCGTGAAGCTTGTAGCCCAATTCCTTCATAATGAGCAGCAAGGCCGTTGAGTCTGCACCGCCACTGGGGGCAACAAACACAAGGGCATTGGCATCAAGCTTTATCTCGCGGTCGATATATGTCCTTACCTTATCGGGCGCAGCAGCAAGTCGTTCACTTTTCACCTTTTCACCTTTCACTTATCAGTTGCCTTGCGTTCTCCTTTGCGGCCTCGGTGACGGTGCTGCCACTGAGCATGTGGGCAAGCTCCGTGATGCGCTGCTCGCGGTCGAGCCTACGGATATGCGTCAACGTGCGCCCGTCCTTGTCTTCCTTATATACGAAGTAGTGCGCATTGCCTTTTGCTGCAATCTGTGGCAGGTGGGTGATGGCAAGGACTTGCTGACCATTGCCGCTGCTCATCTGCGCCATAATCTGTGCCATTGAGCTTGCCACCTTGCCGCTGACACCTGTGTCTATCTCGTCGAAGATGATGGTCGGCAAGTGTGTCTGCTTGCTGGTCAAAGCTTTCAGCGCAAGCATCACCCTCGACATCTCGCCGCCGCTCGCCACGTCTGCCAAAGGACGCGCCGCCATACTCTTGTTGGCGGAGAAAAGGAAAGTGACAATGTCCTGTCCCGCAGGCAGCAGTTCGGCTTGCGTCTCTATGCTGACACAGAATCTGGCCGCAGGCATATCCATCGCCACAAGTGTTTCAGCCACAAGCTTCTCCACTTGCTTTGCAGCTTTGGCACGCGCTGCGGAAAGCTTTGCTGCAAGCTTCTTTGCCTGCTCGGTATCGGCTTCTATCTGCTGACGCAAGGCTTGGATGTTATCGGCGGAATCGGTGAGCGAATCAAGCTGCGAACGGATGTCGTCTGCCAAAGCCATTAGCTCTTCTGCCGAGCCGACATGATGCTTCTGTTCGAGGGCAAAGAGACCGTCGAGCCTTTCTGTAACCTGTCCGAGGCGGGCAGGATTGTACTCCACATCCTCTGCGCGACTGCTGATGTCGCCTGCTATGTCGCGCACTTCAATAACGACACTTTCAAGACGCTCCTGATAGCTCTCGATGGCAGGATATACGCTGGCAATCTGCTGCATGGTCTGACAGGCGCGGCGCAAGGCATCAATGGCTCCTGCCCCACCCTCGCCATCGCTGCCATTGAGCAGGCCATCGACTCCTGTCAAGGCAATCTTGATTTCCTCGGCATGAGAAAGCTCGCTCTGCAGCTGCCGCAGTTCCTCGTCCTCGCCTGGCTGCGGCTTGAACTCGTCGAGCTGGTCGAGCTGGAAGCGAAGGTACTCCTCATCGCTTTGTCGCTTTGCCAAGCTCTCCTCTGCCTCTCGAAGCCGACGACGCGCCTCAAGGATGCGTGCATAACAACTACGGTACTGACCCAGCAAGTCAGGATGGTCGGCAATGGTATCGATGATGCCGAGCTGGAAGGAAGGGTTCTCGAGCAGCAGGTTGCTGTGTTGCGAATGTATGTCGAGCAGCCGAAGGGCAATCTGCCGAAGCACGGCGACATTGACAGGGCTGTCGTTGACAAAGGCACGGCTCTTGCCGTTTGCTGCAACCTCTCTGCGAAGGATGCACTCAGATGGCTCATAGTCAAGCTCGTTTTCCTCGAAGAACCCTTGCATGTCGTAGCCTTCGACATCGAAAATACCCTCAACGGTACACTTGGCGGCACCAGGCATGATGCTCCCGGTGTCAGCCCTTTGTCCCATTAGCAAGCCAAGGGCACCGAGGATGATGGACTTGCCCGCGCCCGTCTCGCCCGTCATCACAGAGAATCCAGGCTGCAAATCGATGTCGAGTGCCTCAATGAGCACATAATTGTTAATGGTCAGATGTTTGAGCATAACGGCGTTGTATTCATCTATGTTCAATATCTTTTAGTTTCTTTTCGATCTCCTCAATTGTTGGGATTGTACCCTCTACCTTTTCGGGATAGAACTTTTCTAACTCGTATTCGGAAATACCGAGAGGCTGACTGCTGGACTCTAATGCATATTGAGCCTGAATGCGGTCTTTCTCTTTACAGATAAGAAGTCCGATGGTCGGGTTGTCACGTCCTTCTTTGCGAAGAATATGATTGCATGAAACCACATATCCGCCCAACTGTCCGACATCAGCAAACTCAAACTTACCAATCTTCACCTCAACAACCACATAGCACGATAAGTTGAGATTATAAAATAGCAAGTCAATGAATTGCTCTCTTTCACCGACTTGCAGCCGATATTCTTTTCCAACGTATGCAAAGCCCGTCCCCAACTCTACCAAGAATTGTGTGATGTTTCCAAGTAGCTTGTCTTTTAGTAGCCGCTCGTTATATCGTTCTCTGATTCCTGTGAAAGCAAAGTCGTATGGGTCTTTGGTCAATTCCTGTGCCAAGTCGCTCGTTTCGTCGGGTAGCGTTTGCTTGAAGTTGGTCAAAGCTTTGCCTTGCCGTTCATATAAGCCTGTGTCGAGGAAGTTAAGAAGCACATTCCTGCTCCAACCGTTATTGGCAGCCTCACAAATATAGAACCAAGCTTTTTCCGGCTGATTAGGGAATTTGTCTATTAGAAGCATGTGATGCCCCCATGGCAATATGAATAATTTTGCAGCAACGTGCTGCAAAATCTGTTCTTTGGAATTTGCTGCAACTTGCTGCAAGTTTTCAACGACTTGAATGTAAAGGCAATAGAACTTTTTAGTATAATACAAGTTTCGTTCAGACAGCCCACTTGCATCAGGCAATAAAGCCTTAAGGTCATGGCTTAATGAAGCATAAAACTTGGAGCCATATCGATTGTCAGCATCACGCTCTACTATATCCCTGCCCAGTTCCCAATAGAACTGTAGCATTTCCTGATTCACCTTTACCGCAGCCTTTATCTGACTTCTACGGTAGCGTGAACTCAGTTCCTTTATCCATTGAACGTAGTCCTTATCCAATATGTTTATTGACTTGCTCATATTTTTTGCTTGCAAAGGTACGACCTTATTTTGGAATAAAAAAGGAGAAGCCAGCGATTCAGTAGCTTTTCTTGAACTGGCGGTCGATGCTGCGGCGATCCTCCTTTTCCTTGAGGGTTTCACGCTTGTCGTACTCCCTCTTGCCTCGGGCGATGAAGATGTCGAGCTTTGCACGACCATTCTCGTCAATAAAAAGAAGTGTAGGCACAATGCTAAAGCCAGGCGATTTCACCGTCGATTGCATCTTGCGTATCTCCTTGCGGTTGAGCAGGAGCTTGCGGTCGCGACGTTCAACATGGTTGTTGTAGGAGCCTTGCTCGTACTGGGCGATGTACATGTTCTTCACCCACACCTCGCCGCCGATGATGTAGCAATAGGTATCCACGAGGCTCGCCTTGCCTTTGCGAATGCTCTTTATCTCTGTGCCTGTAAGGACGATGCCTGCCGTATATTTGTCCATGAGCAGGTAGTCGAACTCGGCTCGCTTGTTCTTGATGTTTATGTCTTTGCCCTTGTTGGGAATGAGTGTCTTGGCCATGAAAAGGTGAAAAATTAAAAAGGTGAAAGGGTGAAAAGTTCAACCGTACTTAACTATAGACTATGGACTATGAAGCAAAGCTCAACGAAAGTTAACTATGGACTACAACAAACTGTTCCAGATGGTCGTCCACATAATGGGCGATGATGTCGGTCACTTCCTCTTCCATCTCGATGAAGGCATCGTCCAGGTCGTCGAACTCGGGGTATTGCTCGAAGAGTGCCATGAAGGCCTCGTCGGTGCAGTCGGCAGAGAGTTCCGAGCCGTACTTCTCGAAAAGTTTGCGACCCTTATAGACGAGCTTACTGAAATCGTGGGCTCCCCAGAGCCGCATGGCCTTGGCGAAGGGATTGAGGAAGATGAAGGGGCCGTAGCCGTTGTGTATGAGCTGGATGAAGCCGCCATCCATCACCTCCTCGCGCAGGATGAAATAAGCCAGCAGGGTGATTTGTTCACCATTGAGGAGCGGCAGCGTCTCGGCTGTCACCTCACCGCCAACGGCATCGAGGATGGCGTCGTGTATGCAGGTCAGGAAGGCATCTGTGCCGTTGCCTGCTGCTTCTTTGAGCTTTGATTCTTGTATGTTGATGTCCACGATGAAAGATTAAAAGGTGAAAGGTTCAGTCCTTTAGGACGCAGAAGGGATAGACGAGCAAGTCGTTGAGGTCGCCGATGGGCTTTTGCGAGAGGTTAACAAGGATGTACTCGCCGGGGCTTAATGGCTGGAGGGGCTGGCAGACAAAAGCATCGCCATCTGCCTTAATGCTGAACGTATTGAGTTCCAGCCGTGTATATTCATTGTCTGAAAGCTGTACTTTGGGCAGTTTGCGATATGACTTGAAGCCTTTGAGCCGGATAAGGGCATAGTCGAAAAGCACTTCCTTCTCCCCCGGAGTGACACGAAAGACGGGGCGGTTCGCGTCGGCCAGCTGCGTAGCGTGACCGCCGGAGAGATAGTGCATGAGGCGACTCTTCGTCTGGTAGTCCACGATTTTCCACCCGGGCTTCAGCTCGCTTTGCGTTTGCTGCACAGGAATCTCCGCCCAGTTGTTTTCGACTGCAATCTCAACCTTCTGCGCCCATGCCTTTGACCACCCGCCATTGGCCATTGAAAGGGCAAGCAGCAGTATAAAACTTGATATTCTCTTCATAACTCGACAAAATTAGTGCTTTTTGCGAGAAATCGCAATGAAACGCTTGCGGTTTTGAGGATTTTTAACTACTTTTGCCCTCAAAAAGGGACTTAGGGACAAGAATCTAATTCTTCATTCTTAATTCATCATTCTTAATTCACAAACTATGACTATTGCTATTGTCACCTTGATGCTGCTCGGCTACCTGCTCATCTGCACGGAGCACATCACCCGCATCAACAAAGCCACCGTGGCCCTCTTCTGCGGTGTGTGGGGATGGGTCTTGTATGTCTGCGTCGGTCCCTACTACATCGAGAAGCTCCACGAACTGGGTTTCCAGGAGTTCTTGGGCACAAAGGACTACAGCATTCAGGCCGTGAACGAGTACATCCGACAGAATGTCTTTCAGAGCCATATCGCCCAGCTCACCAGCATCGTGATGTACCTGCTGACGACAATGGCGATTGTGGAGGTGCTGAGGAACAACGGATGCTTCGACTTCGTGACGAAGCTCTGCCGTTCGCGAAGCCCGTGGGTGACGGTTTGGATGCTTGCCCTGTGCAGCTTTCTGCTCAGTGCCAACCTCGACAACCTGACGGCGGCTGTGGTGATGCTCATGGTGATGAACCAGATAGTGGTGAACCACAGGCAGCGGATGCTGTTGGGCTCTATCATCGTCATTGCCACCAACTGCGGCGGCTGCTTCACCGTCATAGGCGATGTCACCTCTATGCTCGTATGGACGCGCGGCGCTGTGACCCCGACCAACTACACTGCTGCCCTTGTCCTGCCCGCCCTCTTCGCCACCATCGTCCCGACGTTCCTCATCGGCAGGAAGCTTCCCAGCCATCTCGACCTGAAGCGCAGCAGCATCATGTTCCGGGGCGACGATGCCGACATCAAGTTCTGGCAACAACTTCTGCTGTTCATTCTCGGAATGGGCGGACTCTGGTTTGTGCCCACATTCTACCGCCTCACGAACCTGCCTCCGTTCCTGGGCGCCCTGTGCGTGCTCGGCGTGCTATGGGTGGTGAATGAAATCATCAACCGCAAGCGCATCCTCTCCGACCAGCCTCTTACGACAAGCACCAACCGCAGCCTCCAGTACGAAGTGATGCAGATGATTATGTTTTTCCTCGGCATAGGCCTTTGCGTTGACATCCTCATCGAAATCGGAGCGATGGACAGCGTGGCCGACTGGTGCAACCAATACATCCACAACATCTACATCCTGTCGCTCGTGCTCGGAGCTGTCAGCTCCGTCATGGACAACATCGCCCTCGTCATCAGCGGCATCTCCATCTATCCTGTCCTCGGCGGCAATGTAAGCGAAATGACAGAATACATGCAAAGCTTCGTCGAGAACGGCCAGTACTGGCACCTCATCACCCTGAGCGGCTGCGTGGGCGGCTGCCTGCTGCCCATCGGTAACACGGCAGGCTATGCGCTGATGAAGGCAGAGGACGTGACCATTTGGTGGTACCTGAAGCACATCACGGCGAAGGTGCTCCTCGGCTGGTTCTGCGCCCTCGGCATCTATTTCCTTGTGGATTACTTTTTGAGGTAAAGCCCCTCCCTGCCTCCCCATGGGGAGGAAAACGTCAGCGGCCACAACTATGGACTATGAAGCAAAGCTCAACGAAAGTTAACTATGAACTATGAACTAAGTCGCCTCGGCATTTCCGACCTCAACGCCATGCAGCAGGACATGCTGCAGACGGCTCGCAAAGGCACATCCGTCGTACTTCTCAGTCCCACAGGCTCTGGCAAGACGCTTGCCTACCTGCTGCCCCTCTTGCAGAAGCTCGACGCAAAGAGCGACCAGTTGCAGGCGCTCGTCATCGTCCCTTCAAGGGAACTGGCGATACAAACCGTTGATGTGGCTCGCAGAATATGCTCTGAATTGAGAGCTGCCCCCTGTTATGGGGGGAGGCCGGCAATGGAGGAGCACCAGCAGATGCGCGGCCTTCGTCCGCATCTTGTCGCAGCAACACCCGGGCGACTGCTCGACCATCTCCAAAAGGGGAACCTGCAGACAGAGAGCGTCGGCACACTTGTCATAGACGAGTTCGACAAGTCGCTCGAACTTGGCTTCCGCGAACAGATGCAAGGCATTATTTCCCTGCTTCCCTCCGTACAGCAGCGCATTCTCCTTTCTGCCACCGATACCGACGACATCCCAGCTTTCGTAGGCACTCGCGACTATGTCCGCCTCGATTTCCTCGATGAGGAAAGCGACGACCGCCTGAGCCTCCGCCTCGTCAAGTCGCCCGAGAAGGACAAGCTGCAAACCCTCTATCGCCTGCTCTGCACGCTTGGGACGCAGAAAAGCCTCGTCTTTGTGGGCTATCGCGAGAGCGTGGAGCGCGTGGGGAACTTCCTTGATGGACAAGGTGTGACGGCCGACATCTTCCACGGCGGAATGGAGCAGCGCGACCGCGAACGTGCCCTCTACCGCTTTATGAACTCCTCGGCAAACGTCCTCGTCAGCACCGACCTCGCTTCCCGAGGCCTCGACATCACCGCCGTTGACAACATCATCCACTACCATCTGCCTTCGAGCGAAGAAGCCTGCACGCATCGCAACGGACGTACAGCCCGCTGGGACATGCAGGGCAGTGCCTACTTCATCCTCGGCCCCGAGGAGCATCTGCCCGACTACATCCCCTCGGAGGAAGTCGAACCCTACCCTCTTCCCGCCAAAGTTCCTGCCCCGGCATCCCCCCTTTGGGTTACATTATATATAGGTAAGGGGAAGAAAGACAAAATCAGCCGAGGCGACATTGTAGGCTTCCTCACGAAGCAAGGCGACTTGGAGAGCAGTCAGATAGGCAGGATAGATGTGCTGCCGCACTGGTCGTACGTAGCCGTCGAACGAGCCATCTCCCGTGACTTGCTCAGTCGCATCAAAGGACTCAAGATAAAGGGTCAGAAGACAATTTATGCCCTTGCTGGAAGCTGATTATTGCACAAAGTAAGGGCTTAGTGTGCATTTTCTTCTTAAAAACTTGCACAGAAGCGAGAATTGTGTTACCTTTGCAGCCGTTTTTAACCAACTTAAGGTAAAATGAAGAAAACAATTTTCAGTTTAATGGCATTTGTAGCTGCAAGCAGCGCCTTTGCCGGCGGTCTCTTGACCAACACCAACCAGAACGCAGCCTTCGTCCGCAATTTTGCACAGGAAGGCCAAATCACCTTGACCAGTATCTACGCTAACCCCGCAGGCGGCGCATTCCTCTCAAAAGGTTGGCACTTGAGCCTCAACAGCCAGACTGCTTTTCAGGAGAGAAACATCGATACCACATTCCCTCTATTTAAGGCAAACACCAACAACCCTGAGGAAACACACAGGTTCGAAGGCAAGGCTACAGCCCCCATCATCCCCTCCTTCACCGTTTCCTACAACCGCGATAAGTGGAGCCTCTCTGCTCACTTCGCCATATCCGGCGGCGGCGGCAAATGCGAGTTCAATGAGGGACTTGGCTCATTCGAGAGCATTGGAGCTTCCATACCTTCTGCTGTTGTGAGCGGCATACAGAAGAAGCTGATGGTAGCTGGCTACCCCGAATCCACTGCTGCACTTATGGCAAAGCAAGCTGGTCCTGACAGATATTCTATGAATAGCAGCATGAAGGGACGTTCCTATTATTTTGGCCTTCAATTAGGTGGCACCTATAAAATCCTTGATAACCTTTCAGCTTATTTAGGTATCCGAGGTGTCTATGGAAATGCCAGCTATAGCGGTTTCGTTGGCGACCTTGCCCTCTCTAACGCAGCGACAGGTGCAACAGCATTGCCAGCAGCATTGGGTGGTACACCATACATTGACCTCGTCCGCCAGAGTTATGGCAATGCTGACCCAACAATTACCCTTAACTGCGACCAGACAGGCTTCGGCGTGTGTCCCATCATTGGCGTTGACTGGGAAATCAATAAGCATTGGAATGTGTCGGCCAAGTACGAGTTCCGTACAAAGATGAATCTCAAAAACAGTTCCCAGATGTCTATGATGGCAGAAATTCTAGCCAACACAGAACAAGGCAAGGCTCTGGGGCAGTTCAGAGACGGCGATAAGGTTCGCGAGGACATTCCCGCTCTCTTGGCAATCGGCGCTCAATACTCTCCAATAGAGAAGGTCCGCTTAGACGTAGCTTATCACCAGTTCTTCGACAAAGACTCCAAGAAGTACGACGACAAGCAGAAGCAAATCAAGAACAATACCCACGAGTTCCTCGTTGGTGCTGAGTACGACATCAGCAAGCTTTTCACTATTTCCGCTTCATGGGAATACACACGCTATGGCCTTAGCGATGCGTTTATGAACGACCTTTCGTTCAACCTCTCGAACTACATGATTGGCGGTGGCGTGCGCATTCACCCCTCGAAGTACTTCAACATCGACCTCGGCTACATGTGCACCTTCTACAACAGCCGCAACGTCACAACTCAGACAGCCGCAGGCCCCAAGAAAGACCACTACGACCGTAAGAACCACACCTTCGGCATCGGCTTCAACTTCTTCCTGTAACACAGAGCCCGCCTGACGATACCGAACTTTCGGGCGTGTCATAAAAACAACAACGGATTTCACGGATTACACGGATTATATTATTTGCTGATTATCAACAGCACTTAATCCGTGTAATTCGTGAAATTCGTTGTTTTATCCCCAATCGGTCATTAGATGTTTTCAAGTTATGATGTGGCTGGAGTAATGCAGCAGAGTCATCGGGGACTGCGTGCCGCATAATCTCACAGAGTGTGCCACAAAATCTCATATGCCGTGCTTACAAATTATTTTTATCATGAATCATTCTATCTGAGGGGACGTCCATCGACGGTATAGGCAATGCCGTCCTTGATGATGTAGAGGTGACCGGCGCGGATGACTTTGCGATTACAGGTTTGCCTTTCCGACGACACAACTCCTATGCCATCTGCCATCTCCGATATGTGGCTGTCTAACCAGACTTCACGCTCCGCATACCAATCCAAAGCCTCCTGCGTCATCCCATCCACATCGGCAGTCCCGAAATGCCAGCGCGTAGTGTGGAGCGGATAGGAACGCTTCAATCCCTGTCCTACAGCCGAAGAGGGAAACGATTGGAGCAACTGACGCATCTTCTCTATTGTCCCCGATTGGCAGACATGTTTCCATTCGCTCACGTATGCAATGCTGAAATCTTGACATTGCTCGTTGGCAAAGAGGCGATAGAAGAAAAGTCCCCGCTCCGTATGCGTACGGGAATAATTCTCTGGGTATTTCATCGAGGAACCCATGTCCCATACTACAGGCATTCGCATCAGCGACGAGGGTTCCTTGTTCTTTCTGGCAACAAAGATATTGGAGCCTCCCGGGTCGTGGGTACCTACAATATCGTGCAGCAGTATCCACCGTGTCATAGAATGTACGTCCATTACCTCCGGGTAGTCAGATGCTGTCACAGATGCTTCAAACCGAGTGATGTCGCTGCGGATATCAGCCTCCTGCTCTGGAGTCAGGTCCTCGGCCTTCGGGTATTTGAGCGTCCATTGCAGGAATCTGGTCAACGTCGATGGGATGGAAAACGTCTCGTTCCAAAAGTAAGAATTCAGCTCTATGATATAGCCGTCCTCCTTATCGACATCCACGCGGCAGTCCTTGTCGCGCTTCACGTTCTCCGAAAGCATGTAAAGGCCGCGATAGTCTCCGTTGATGATGACGTTGGCAAACTCCAGACGTGGCGTGTATTCCATACCAATGAGACGGGACATCTGATTGGCGAAGAACACATTCAGATGCTCGGCACCATTGAGCAGCACCCAGTCCTTGCTCTTCCTGTTGACGGTGTCGCCCTCTGCGGCAGGTATCAGATTGGCCTTTTTCTGTAGTGAGAGCTTAAAGGGCTTGTTCTTGTAGTAATAGGCCGAGGTGTTGCCACGGTGCTTGATTTTGATGCCCGCCTCGTCCTTCAGATATTCCCCGCTGTCGTACCAGAGCGTATCGTCACGGAATATCTGCATCCGTGCCTCCTTCGCCACAACATCCGTGATGCTTGCGCCATTAAGGTCGTCGGGGTGCATGATGCCGGTGGAGGTTGGTTCCTCTCCGTCGGCCGTAGTGATATTTATCAGTGGCAACCCCAAGCCATAATACTGTTCCAAGACTTCTGCATGAGTTTGCGCTGCTGCAATCATAAACGAAAGGATAATACTTCTTGGACTCATAGAATGCATAGTTAGATAAATTGACTTAGGTTTTTGGAGTTATAGATGCTGCCCTTCCATACGATTATGCCGTCTGTTTCGGCTGCAGATAGCACGAGCAGACCCACAGCCATGAACGCAGGCATTATAAACTTAAATGATTTCATTCGGACTGGTTTCGTTTACTGGCTGCAAAAATATGCTGTTCCTATAAAGCGACCAAGAGAAACGAGTCCCAGCCAGTCCCATGTGGGAAGAGTTGGGACATTATTTTCGGGCATAAAAAAAGCCCTCTTCTCAAGTGTTTGAAAAGAGGGCTCGGATGAGATAGCAGTGTACTAAGGCTCAGTCAGGGATGTTCATAAGGTTCTATTGTTACTTCACGAATTTCCTGCCATTCTGGATGTAGATTACACGAGGTAATTTACTATTTGCTATTTTCCTGCCGCTCAGGTCGTAGATGTCCTCGCCCTTTAAGGGAGAGTTAGAGAGGGTCTTGATGCCGTCTGGATTGTTTATGAGGGCGATGCCCATCTTCTCCATTGACGGCACTTTGGGACCGCCGTGGTCGATGGGGTCGTCCCACTTGACAATCAGGTAGGCACGGAGGGCACCGATTGAGGACATCTCCATATCGGATGCTGCACCGTAGCAGTCTGGCGTGGTGTCTAAGATGTCGATGTAGCAACCATCGGGGCAGTTGACTTTCATGGGCCGGAACGTTCCGACGAAAGAGATGCCATCAACGGTAACGCTTTCACTGCTTAGTCCCTCCAGCTCTGCCTCTTTCACTTCGATGCTGAAATCCTGGTTCGGCATGATGATATAAGGTGTCCGAGCTTGCGGCTGAAGTTCCTCCACGAAGGCAATCTGTTCGTCCTCGCATCCGTCTAATCTATAGTATTTCCCCTTGGTAGCGTCGGGTGCTGTTGGCAGGATGATGGTTGCCATCTGGCCGGAGGTGAAGGTGATGACAACAGTTGGCTCGATGCCGGCATAATCCTTCATTTCCTTATTTTCATAACTTCGCACAGCCCAGCCCTTTGCTTTGGCTGCAGCCACATGTCTGGTGGTCATCTCATTTTGGCAGCGAACCCCTCCGCTATTCCAGTAAGCATACAAAGTTCCCTCACTTGTAACTGGCAGACTCTCTATCAGGGCATCCATCCCTGCCCCTTTTATCTTGTTCTTCCAAAACTTCAGGTATGTCAATGCGGTGCATCCGGTCACGTCGAGCATAGTCAGACTGTTGTCTTCACACTCCAACGTTGTCAACGAGGTAAGTCCAGACACATTGAGCTCAACCAGTTGGTTGAAGTTGCAGTTCAGCGTTGTCAGCGAAGTACACCCCGACACGTCAAGTTCGGTCAGGGGATTGCCTGAGCAGTTCAGCTCCTTCAGTTTGCTACACCCTGACACATTCAGTTTCTTCAGTGTATAGGTAAAGCCATACAACACTTCCAGCTTGGGGTTCTTCGTCATATCCAACTCTTTCAAGTCAATGCCTTCAAACTGCAACTTGGTCAGTTCGGTGAAATACTCTATGCCCTTCAAACTCACAATGGTTTCAGTTAAACATAAAGGATAGTATTCACCATATAGCAACTTCATAGTCTTGACACTTGCCATTTCTGCTTCAGTCAACACGCCGTCACTCCCAATCGATGACTGTAGCAGCCAACTGCGAAAGCCGTGGTCAGGAAAGTTTATCGAGTTAATCTCTATGCTGCCTGTCGGAATCACACCGAAAAAGAAGCACCAAGGCGTGTGTGCTTTGTAAGACTCCTCAGAACCTTCGGGGACATGAAGCGTGATGTTGGAGATAGAAGTGTAGCTAAAGGCATTTGTCGCTTCAGGAGCCTCCTCGGAGAGACAATATATGTCAGTCAGGCCAGAGCATCCCTTAATAAAATCTTTGCCTATCTTTGTCACACTTCGGGGAATCGTAATGGAGGTTAAGCCTTTGCAGTCATAGAATGCACATTCGTTAATGCCCGTCACTCTGTAGGTTTTGCCCTCGTATGTGAAAGATTCAGGAATGACCACATCTCCAGAATAATTAGAGTAATAAGTGGAAGCGTCAATGTACTCTAGATTCTGATTATAATACGTGAAGACGTGATACTTTACATAACTCACCAGTGCTTCGTCTCCTGATGAACTGGGAAATTTGTAATAGAAGCCGTCAACCTGGGCATCATAGCCAGGCACTTCATAATTGTCGACTTCAGAGAAGGCACTTGCCACTATAGGCAGCAAAGCCACAAGGATAAAGGAAAATAACTTCTTCATAGTTTTAAAGTTTTTATGGTTTTTACAAAAGTATTGTGCGTTTCGAGGGCAAAATTATGCGATTTCTGCTTTGCAAGCAAGAAAAATGAGTCCCAAGTAGTCCCAACTTCCCCGAAAATCCCGCATTTCGTACAATAAAACACCAAAATGCACGTTTATTTTATATAAGTAACAACATCTAAAAACTCGAAATAAACCATGCACGGGAAAGACGGGACACTATATCTTTTGTTAGTCTGTCTGCTGCCATTCCTTTACGCTTGCAGCAACGACAAGAAGGAGCAACTGCTGTCTGAAAGCATCGAGCAGACATGGCAGCAATGCGAGACCGCCCTGCCGGAAGCTCTGGCACGCGCCGAGAGGCTGAGCGATTCCGTGCAGACTGCCCCGAAGTACATCCGGCAGAAATACGACCTGCTGACGATTCGCCTGCGGGACAAGCACGACATCATCCCGTCCTCTCCCGACTCGGCCTTGCAAACCGCCTCCTATTTTGCCAGCCACGGGGATAATGTGGACAAAGAGCGTGCCTACTACTATCTTGGCAGCACATACCGCGACCTGAAAGACTACCCAAGGGCGGTGAACCATTTCCTGAAAGCCGTAGATGAAGCCAGGCAATCGAAGGATGCCGACACCCTGATATGGCAAAACGCCCTTGCTCAGTTGAGGAATCTCTACATGCTGCAGCTCAACTTCGAGGAAGAGCTGAATGTGGCACTCCAGTCCGTGGAACTGGCAGAGCAGTCGGGGAAAAATCTTGGGTGGTATCTGATGGATGCCGCCTCTGCCTACAAGCACATGCACGACACCCTCCACTGCCTCCAGTATTGCGACCTCTCGTTTCAGGCTATCCGCAGGGAGCACTTCCCCGGAAAATACAACGGGATTCTGGCATACATGCTGGCGATATACTCCAAATACAGCCACTTCGACAAGGTCGATACGCTGCTCCAGCACCTGATGCGGCTCCCGGAGAACCAGCGTCCGCAGAACTATGAACTGAGCCTTGCCATGTGCCACGAGAAGGCAAACAGCTTGGACTCCGCCATCCTCCACTACAGAACCTACTATAACAAGGAGAAGACCATAACGGGAAGATACGAGGCATCCGCAGGACTGCAGCGTTGCTATCGCCGGAAAGGGGCTTTGGAGCAGGCGACGGAATGGGGATGCTGCCTCTATGACACCAACGACTCCATCATTCACCAGCGGGCTTTCGAGGAGATACAGCGCGCCCGGGACACATACGTCTATTACCGCAACAAAGAGAAGGAGCAGGCCATCATACAACGGGATGAACGTATCATCTTCATCTCCGTCACCTCCTGTCTCGCCCTGCTGAGCATCGCCTTGGGACTGCTTTTGCTCTACAACTACAGGCGAAAGAAGTTCATGGAGGAAATCATCGGAAGGGACAGGCTGCTCATGGAGCAATCCAAGGAGCTGAAGCAAAGGAAGAAGATAAACAGGGAGCTGACGCAAATGGCCTTGATGAACAATGCGGCAGGCAATGCAGAGAATGTGATAGCGCATTTTCGAAAGGCTGCCGTCGGTCAGGAAAGGCTGGAAGAGGATTCTTGGAAAGACCTGATGAACGCCATCGAAACCCTCTATCCGGGCTTCTTGGAGGCCGTTCAGGAGCGTTTGCATGGAAAGCTGCGCGAGCCGCTGCTCCGCACGATATGCCTGCTGAAGATTGGCATGAAACCGGCAGAGATTGCCCAAGTGATGGATGCGGCAAAACAGACGGTATGGAACCGCATCCAACGCGCAGAAGAAACCTGCGGCGACCTACTGACGGTCTCGTAACAAAGAAACGAGAAGGAGATAAACAACGGATTTCACGGATTAAACGGATTGAAGCGGTATTGACAACCAGCCAATAAGATAATCCGTTTAATCCGTGAAATCCGTTGTTGTTAATTATGACACACCGTCAGCAATTTGTCGTATATCCCGCTCATCACGGCAACGGCTTTTTCTTTGGTGAAGTTCTCGACGATGCGCTGGCGTGCTGCCTCGGCATAGCGGAGGCGCTGGTCGTCGTCGGCAATCAGGGTGTCGATGGCTCCAGCCAATGCCTTCACGTCGTTCAACGGCACGACGATGCCTGTTTCCTTGTCGATGGAAACCCAGTTGACACCCGAGCCTTTGATGCTATAGCTGACCGAAGCGCAGCGGCAGTACATGGCTTCGGCCAACGCGATGCCGAAGGCCTCGGCCTTGGTGTTGGAGGGGAAGGCGAAGATGTCGGCTGCGTAGAGGTACTGGCGCAAAGCGTCGTCCAAGAGGCGACCGAGGAAATGGACTCTGTCGGAACGCGGGAGGGCTTTCAGTTCCCTGTCGATAGGTCCTTTGCCGCCAATCAGGATGACGCAGTCGCCCTGGATGAGGGCATCGGCCTTGATGAGGTTGTCCAGCCCCTTGTAGGGGATGTGGCGGCAGCAGTTGAAGACAATCTTCCTGCCCTTGTAGCGCTCGCGTATCTGGCGTATCTTCTCCTCATCGCCCTCCTGAATGTTGAAACGCTCGGTGATGAGACCGTTCTGCGCGACGCGAACCTTGTCGATGAAGCGTTGCAGGGGCTGGGAGTCGGGGACGTAGTTGGGCGAGGTGGAGCAGATGATGTCGGCACGCTTCAGGATGGCCGTCTCAAAGGGCTTGACGAGGTGATACATCAGCCCCTTGGCAAGAATGTCGGAGTGCCAGTGGAGCACCACCTTCGTCTCCTTGCTGACGCACGAGCAGACAAGCGGATAGACAAACGGATTGGGGCAATGCACATGCACGGCATCGGGACGCTCCTTCCGCAGCACCTGCCGCAGCACCTTTCGGTAGGAGAAGGCTACGTCTTGGCTCATAAACGAGAAGTTCACGGGGACGCGATAGACACGCACGCCATGTATGTCCTCTTCGCTATACATGCCGTCGGTGGCAAAGCACAAGACGACGTTGCGGTAGGCTGTCATACCCTCGGCCAGATACATGGCAACGGTCTCGATGCCGCCCAGGTCGGGGTAGTAGTATTTGGAGATATGCAGTATTGTTTTCATTTCCTTCTGTATCTTAGCTTTTGGGCAAAGTTCTTGCCAAAGACGGACATGCCCCTCTTGACACATTGCGTGGCGACCAGGAACAGGTAGAATGTCCAGGCCTGTAGGCAGTTCCCTCCGTTCTTCCGCACCATGTAGAGGTAGTCCTTCCTTTTCTTTAGGATGCTGTTACTGTTGGTCGTGCCGCCGCTAATGAACACGGCGGTATCGATATTGGCATACTTGAACTTTCCCCCCTGGACATAGACTCGCTGCAGATATTCTAAGTCCATAGGCCAGCGGATGCCGGTGTCGTAGAGTCCGTACTTCGTGTAGCACGCGCGGCTGATGTATGCTCCCTGATGGGCTACATGGCGGAAGAAGGGCATCAGGGGGAAGTCTGTCGATGGCACTTCGCGGCATTCGTAGCCGGTCACGGCATCTTTCATGATGACATTGGTGGAGAGCACGTCCACGTCGGGCGTCCAGACCTCTGCCACCTTCGACAAAGCTCCGGGCAGGAGGATGTCGTCGGAATTGATGAGGACGATAGTGTCGCCAGTGGCACGGAGGATGCCTTTGTTGAAAGCGTCGCTGATGCCTCTGTCCTTTTCCGAAATGACGATGTCTATCCGGTCGCGATATTTGCCGACGATGTCCATCGTGCCATCCGTTGAGAGTCCGTCCACGACAATGTACTCGCGGCAGGGGTAGTCCTGACCGACAACACTCTGTATCGTTTTCTCGATGGTCAGGGCGCTATTGTAGCAGATGGTTATGACGGTTATCTTTGGACTTTTATCCATGATGGGTCGTATATCTTATAGTCGTCGGCATATTCCATGTTCCATCGTTCGGGAGCACAGACCACCTTGCCTTTGTTTTCTGAAAGCCATGCCGCCCACCAGCTGAAAGTGCTGTTGCTGATGATGAAGTGCTTGCAGGTGTACATGAGCCGCAGCTCCTCGTAATCGGGATTGGCGAGGTCAACGTATTTGAGCGTAATCGGCTTGTCCGTTCCCGGATAGGTTTGAGGGAATTGGTAGTTCCGGGCTATCCATTGCAGGTCGGCATGGGTGTTGGAGAAGACGTAGAACACGGGATGCTCCGTCCTTGCCAATATGGTGTCGATGGCTTTGCTGTAATAGTGGAAGTCGCATATCTGCAAGTGCTTCCATCGAGGGTTCAGGAAATCCCCGCGCCGGATGTGAAGGCACACGGCATTGTCGCTTCCGATTTCTTCCAGTATGGCACAGTTGGCCGCAGACGGCTCGGTTTTCACCTTCAGCTCGCATTGCAGTATGTCGGCGATGGGAGCCACATTCCGAATGCTCTGGAAGAAGCCGAACACGAATTTCTCGTCGCGGCGGCTCAACGTAATGGGGTGTTCGGTATAGGGACCGTAGGGGTAGTAAATGCCCTCCTTGCCTCGGCGGGCTGCCAGCGCATCGGTGCTGTCGTACCTGTGCAGCAGCCTCCATTTGATGACTTCCCATACGCCCGAAGCCCATAGCGTACGCCACTTGAAGCGGCGCATCGCCCCTTGCTGTTCGCTGGCAGGCATTACTTCGACATCGTCATTGAGTACCAAATGTTGCAGGGACATACGACGCACGTCGTTGCCTTCATCTTGTCTTGTATTGATGAACTGCGTGACAATCCGTATCTCTTCGTGTTCGCCACGCTCTCGGTGCTTTTCGGCAAGCAGTCGGGCAAAGGCATATTGGAACATCTGGTTTCCCAGTCCGTCTTTGATTATCAGGTTTATCATCGCCTACCCCTCCATGTTAATGTGTGCCTTCCAGAAGTCCTCGAAGTTCCATTTCTCAAAAGCATGGCAACCGAAGGGAAGCTGCCCGTTCAGCCTCTTGTAGAGCTGGGGCGCGTTCACTTCCATGGCAAAACGCGCGGCCGTCAGTTCATCGGGGATTCGGCAATTCTCCAATCCCCATGACTGCGCAGCCCATGTGCCGAAAAGCATATCCTCGTTGATGTGACCCCGGATGAAGAACCCTGCTGTATTGCCGAACCCCGCACACTTTGCCAACAGCTTTCCTACCAGTGCCATGCGCTTGAAGATGTTGCACGTGAAGGACTCGTTGTAAAGGAAGTAATACCAGTACATGCGTATCAGAGCCTTTGGCTTCAAGAGCGTCTTGTTCCTGTCGTGGTTCACGATTCTCAGGCAATGCGCTATCTTGCGCAGGCAGAAGCCTCCGTTGCCCACGCCAAAGAAGATGCCGGTGAAGCGTTTCTCGTTATAGGGGAAATAGATGGGCGCACCGATGTAATCGTAGCCCTGGCTGCACCAGTAGTCCAGCTCGTCGCGGAACACCCAAGCGTCGGTCTGGCAGATGAGCATGTACTCGTATTGATTGAAGCGCATGTAGAATTCCTCCGAGAAGCAGAGGTCGCTGTAATGCGCCGTCGAATCGAAGTAACCCTTATCGAAAAGCTCCGTGCGTAGCGTGCCGTGCTCCGCCTCCACTATCTCCCGATAGGCATCGAGGCGGCATCCTGCATGTGTGACAAACACGATGTCGTGCCTGCCCAGCACGCGGAACGTCTGCCGGATGGAGGCGCACTCCCCTCGCGCGGGTACATTTTTATATATTGGTATGACGACGACGCAGTTCATCTGTCTCTCAGTATCAGTATATCTCCGGCAGAAAGAGTATAGACGGTTTTTACAGTTTCGGTTTTCAGGTTCTTCTTGATGCGCCATGCATAGTCCGCTGGACGCAAAGCGACCGTCACATCCTTTTCGGCACTCTTGTTCACGTAGCAGGTGTAGCGCTTGCCCGCCTTCTGAAAATGCGAGACAAGAACCCCGCCGCCAATACCTTTGCGGTGCTCTATGCTTGTCACTTTGCTCTGCCAGAACAGGCTCGCCACAGACTTCAGCTCAGCATTCATCTTCTGCACCAACTTGTAGGTGACACCCTTCTTGCCATTACGCAACAAGGGGCCGTCGTGGAAGTCATTACGCCCAATCGGTTCAGGAGTTGAATATGAGAAATAGCAGATACCTTGTGCTCCATATGCAAGGTTGACATAACATTGTAGCCTGAGGTGGCCAATCGTAGGCATCGGGTAGATGCAGTGTGGCACGCAAAGTATGTATGCCCAAAACGGTTTTCCTGTACGGAGGCTTTCATTCCTAATATCCTCCAAAATTGGATACCACTTGTCATTTCTCACGGTCTTGCCCTGCACAGGGTAGAAGTCATAGGAAATTTGCGGCTGCTCGATTTTACTGAACTCTCTCAGATATTCCGTGTAGTTATCCACCCCTATGTCATCCAGAGTCTCTTTGCCGATGTTGGGCAAAAGATTTATGTAACACTTGGCTTTGGGGTCAATTCCCTTAATACGTTTTTGAAGCTTGTTCAAATTGTCCCATTGCTTCATCTTAGGTTCGTCTGCCAAATGATACTGCCATAGGGCTTCATTGTCCTTGATAAAAGGTATAATCTTTTCAGGCTCATCAATAATCAAATTGTTGAACAAAATGACTTTTATCCCATGTACGGAGGCATGGTGAAAGGCCTGGTTTATCATCTCCTTTGTCTTGCACCAACACATGCAGGCATTGAAGCCTGCTTTATGTATGTCACGAAATCGTGTGGCATCGTATAATTCGGTATGAATGATGTCAGCGATGATGGGAAACTCCTGAGGTTCGCCGGCCTTTATCATGTGCATGGATAAGATGGTTAGAAATGTGAGTATGAGTTGTACCTTCATATCCGATATGAGAATTATTGTTTAGTGGAAATACATGTCGTTGATCATCTGTTCAAGATAATGTGCTAAAGAAAACAGAGCTATGCCAATGCGAACCGCATAGCGTGGCTTGATACAATATAGACATTGTATGTAGGCTAACACATTACACATGCCAAAAAGGTCGTGAAGGCGGTTGCCCAACACTTCAATTTCTGCAAACAAAAGGTGGTATCCCAACTCTAGAGCTAACACTTTTATGAGTATTGGGGCGTATGAGCAATGCTTTTCGATGGTATCATAAAAGAAAATAAAAACGTACAATAATGCAAACTCGGTCTTAAATCTCAACTGGGAATATGGGACAAGACTATCCGAGACACCTGTTTCACTTAGATCCTTGTAGTAGTCAATCTTTCCTCCGATCAGGGACTGGGGTACAAGGCTTAATATACTGAATCCTGCAAAGTACAGCAAAAGACAAATAGGGATGGCTGATCCGAGAATCCACTTCCAGTACTTGTTTATTTTCATATTCCCAAATAATAAGATTGGCAAGAAAGCCAAACTGGAATAGTGGAATAGCATGGCGACAATAAACAGTATTAAGGTTCTGAAGTATTGTCGCTGCGCCAGAGGAACTATTGCCCAAAGGAGGAAAGCTGTGGCTACGCCGCAACGTATCTGCACCACATCGTGCATTGGATAGTAAATGCCTATATAGACTATCATGGCAGTAAAGACAAAAGGTGTCATCTTCCAAAGCATTGTTAGTTTTAGCGGTATTGCAAACAATGCATAGGTTAGGAAGATGGCCGTGATGCCAAAACCGAGCGTCAGGTAGAGACGACTCAAATACAGGTAGGTTGGTTCTGTGATTGCTTCAACGATAATGTTATCGTTGTTATAGAAATTGCTTTCGTAGTTGGACGCATCAGCAGTTGTCAGCGGCTTGAATGTAGAGATACATATCAAGGCAATGCCTATAGTGGTGAGGATGAGTATTTTCTGCCATGCTGGCATGTAGTCCTCTATGAGGGAAAAAACTACAACAATGGCGAATATGGACAGTATCAGTATATCCATGTTCATTAGCTATTGTGACAGCCCTTTCCAGCTTTTATCTGTATTGATGAGATAGACAGAGCAGAAAAATCCTGCAAATATCATGAATGCCACAGTAATTAATAATCGTCTGGGACCAGCGGGCTTTTGGGGTACGGATGCTCCCTGAAGGATGGTAGTGACAGGAGTGGCTTCCTGCAACTTAGCCTTTGCAGCCTCAAGCTTCTGGGATGCCGTGGAAAAGGTTTGGTATTTCAGCGACTTATCATTAGAAAGAGCCTCTAACCGTGCTTTTGCTGTCTCGTTGACAATATCCCAGTTGGCATCCACGGCTGCGACATATCGTTCATTGCTTTCTTCATAATCTGCCTTGGTCTGAGCATATATTCGTTGTGTATATTCCAGGTCGTTGCGTGCCTTCTTCGTACGATAATCCAAAATGAAGTCTTGTAGCCTGCTGCTGACGGTGTCAGCTATCAAAGCACAAACCAAGGGATCTTGGTCCTGCACCGTGACAGAAATCACACCTGTCTTTTTGTCGTAATTACATTGTATCTTGTTTGCAATAGCACCAGCGATGTTGGATTGCTCCTCACTCAACAAGAAAGCAGGAGAGAACGTCCTTCCTCTCATTTCACTAACAGATACTTCCGGCTCTTTCGACTCCAGTGCTTTCTTCAACTTTCCTATGAGACGCATATACCATACATTCTTGTTATGATGCAACAAATAGTCATAATATGTTGTGGTCAGGTTGCCGTCCTTTGTCGTAATTTCAACGGAAAACATGGACACAATGAAATCTTTTGATTGCATCAGATCCGGGTAAAGGTTGGGCGAGATAGCATCGTCTGTAGTCTGTGCTTCTCCAAAACCAAATGAACTTAAAAGAGAGTTCATCCCGCCGCCACTACTTGCTTCTGGTGCCAGCATCACTTGGCAGGTGTAGTATCTGGGAATTGTGAATACAAACGCTATTGAAAAGGCGATGGAACCTACGATGTACAGGGCATATAGTTTCCATCTTTTAAGCAGCATTGGAACAATTTTTGTAAAGTCCAAAATGTTTTCTTTCTTTTCTTCCATATCTTTCTGTGGCCATTATTGACCTTGTTGAACTAAAGCTTCAATAATAGATATCAATCTTCATTGTTAGGTTAGTCTGTGCTTATCTTCTAAGCGCAGCAATGATTATTGCACCGATAGTAGAGAGGGTGCTGACACCAGCTAAAATCATGGGTATCCTTTGGGAATCATATTGTTTATCTGGCTTGGACGGTATCACTATCTCACATCCAGGCTTGACACGCCCCTTATACAAACGGCTCACTTGGCCATTGGCATAGATGATGAATGCTTTGCTGCGGTGACCTCTGCTGCTGACACCGCCAGCCTGATTTATATAATAGGAAACAGACTTATCTTCAACAAACGGTACAGTGTTGGGATACAGCACTTCACCACTGATGCGGACCGTATTGTTGCGCTGCGGAATCTCTATATGGTCACCGTTGCGCAGGATGATGTCCTTATCGCAACCTGGTTTGCTAATTGCCTTATTTAGGTCAACGCCGACGGGATACCTGTCCTTGATGGCGATTTTGTTTATATCTATCGTGTCTGCACTATGAGCCATTTCTAAAAGCTGCTTTGCCCGCTCCTTCTCGTCTGGTGTCAGGGAACGGCTGAAACGTGCTCCCTCGGCAAATCCGGCATCGGTCAGTCCTCCCGCGCGTGCTATCAGGTCACTCAGACGTTCGTCTCGGCTTCTCAGGCTATAGCTGCCCGGGTACTTGACTTCTCCAGAAATCTGAACAACGGCCATGTCGGCATATTCTGGATTGCGTTTGATGGTGATGACATCGAACGGTTTTAGCAGGAATCCCTGACCTTCCTTCACCGGCAGACCACTTTCAACCTCGAAAGAATAGATCTTCGCTTTCTTGTTGAATGTCGGGTCGTGCTCGTCGGTATATTGTAAGCGACGAGCAATTTCGATATTGCCCAGCAGAGCCTCTTCCCTCAAGCCTCCCGCTGCAATAATGGCATCTTCCAATGTCATGCCTTCCACGAACTGATAAGACCCCGGCCTTACGATGGGACCATAAACATAGTATTTGCGTTCCTTAGCGATTTTCTCGTCAGATTCCACCGCGAGCGAGTCCTCATTTTCCAGAATCACATCGGGAGCATTGCCGGACAAAATGCTTGTCAGGTCGATGCTCATGGACTTGCGTTTACGGGTCTCGTTCATGCGGAACAGCACAACGCGGTCTGTGAAGGCATCCTCCTTGATTCCACCCGCCTTCTCAATCAAAGTGCGGACGCTGTTGCACTCATTCGAGATTTCATAGTGTCCAGGATAAAACACAGCACCAGTCACATGAACCATGTTCTGGTATCTGCCTATGATGCCATTGACACTAACAAGATCACCATCTTTGATGCCAAAGGAAGCAAAGTCCCATTCCTCCACCGTATGAACGGTAAGACCATTGTCCGTCTTACGCTCCACATTGATAATGCTCTTATTTGCTTCGCTTTTGTATCCCCCGGCATATTCCAGTAAAGATTTCAGCGTCTCATTTTCCTTCATTTCGTAGTACATGGGACGTTTAATGGCACCTTGTATGTTCACCAATGCATCGTATGCGCCAACGATGATAGCATCGTTGTCCTGTAGCATGATGTTGCCGGTCAGCCTGCCATTGATGATATAGTCATAGACGTCAATCTTGGAAATGATTTTACCATTGCGGCTCACTTTGATATTGCGCAGGGTACCGATGTCGGTCACGCCACCAGCCAAATACAGAGCATTAAAGACCGTAGAGAACGCAGAGAGCGTGTAGGTGCCGGGGTTGATAACCTCACCCAATACGTTCACGACAACTGTGCGTGTCTGGCCGACAGTCAGCTTGATGCTTGACCCTTGGTAGTGCTGTCCCATCTTGGCACTCACCTTAGCTTGAGCCTGGTCGATGGTCAGGCCAGATACCGTAACGGGACCAATCTTCTCAACAATGATGGTGCCTTCTGGGGATATCGCATATTTCTTACTGCTTTGCGATGTTCCATAGATATCAATCAAAACCTCATCGCCAGGACCGAGGACATAGCTGGCTGGCGTTGCGATATTCATGTTCGGCTCGAATGACAGTTTATCGTTCTGGAAAATGTCGTGGCCGAAAATCTGCTTGCCGCTGGTTGCTGTGTTGCGTACCATAGGTACGAAGTCTGACTCTAGTGCCTTCGTCTGTGAATTGCCATTTGCCTGGCGCATACGGTCTCCGGCACCGGAAGGTGCACTGGCATCGGCGATTGTCAGGCCGTTTTCACCTTGCATGGATTCGTATTGTGCTTTTAGGCGTAGCAATTGTTCCTTCTTCACTCCCTTCTTTTGAAGCTCCAGAAGAATGGCTGTTGGACTTTTGCCTGCTTCGTGTTGTTCCTTGGCGAATGCTATTACGTCTTCATCACTCATCTGTGCCGATGACTGACCTGCATAAAGCAAGGCAAGCATCAGGGCAAATAAAAATCTTTTCATGTATGGTTTGTTTTTGTTGTTATTCTTGTTGAATTAGCTCTGCTTATTACCGTTTAGCGCAATGTTGTGCAAAGGTACGCTATTTCCTACAAATATAACGTACGCGAGCGCATAATTATTGTATTTGCTGCATGGGAAGTGAAAAAAAGCCGAATAATCTTTGTGTTTCCCGATATTATTCGTACCTTTGTGCCCAAATAGACAAAACACGTCATTTTGGGGCTGACTGGATTTGACAGCAGGATGAGGTGTTGTGTAAGCACGCAGAGAGCTGGTTGTCCCTCTCTATAATCTCTGACTTCCGAAAATTTAATTGGCGAAAACACTTACGCTCTCGCTGCCTAACCGAAGCACAGTAGGTTACTGGCCTAATCTCGGCACAAGGTGCTGAGACGAGACATCGCTCAGAAGCTGTTGTTCCGAAGCGTCTGGCAAAGCGGTGCTAAAAAGTCGGAAATAGTTGTGGGAGACGTCTCTATCCTGCAATGAAGCTCTTAGAGAATAAGGCATTGGTTGGTGGTCCAGGTCTTGCCGGTGCACGAAAATGAAGTCTGGAATAAGCGTGTAGAAAGCACAGGACGTCCCTGTTTGGACGAGGGTTCAATCCCCTCCAGCTCCACTAATGTGGCTTGGTATTCAGACACGTTTTGTTAACCCGACAATGCATCCCCGTATGATGGATGCCGCTTTTCTAATTCTGTTGTTTTCAAGTAAAATTATCCAGATGGTCTGTTTTTTCAGGTTCTCCTTGAGGTCTTCCCTGACGTAGGAGAATTGCGGATACTTCTTTGCAAGGATGAAGTTATTCCGATAGAAAGCGTAGAGCCTGCTTGGGGGATAATTCCTCAGCGTTATTGTGTGCCCCAGGAAGTTTCGTGTTTCCGGATTTCCCAGACGGTGCTGCATCACGATGTCCTTCACGACGTATATTTTGATGCCGAGTGTGTGCGCATGAAGGCAAAACTCATCGTCAACAGAGTCAATCTTGAATTCCTCATCCCATCCGCCTATCTTGTTAATCAGAGCCACAGGTATGAGCATTCCTGACGTAATAGGCCTGTCAATCTCCACGAAGTCTGCGTTGATTTCTATCTTCTTTTCCTTAATGGGTGGTGTGTATATTCCCACCGGTGCATTTTCGTTGAAGACTGTCTGTTTCAGATAATAGGGAAAGTTCTTGAAACAGGAGTCCTGATCCATCGTGAGCAGATGGTCGAAGCCACCGGCCTTTGCATACTGCCATGCATAGTTCAGGGCGTGGGATATGCTGTTGATACCGTCTCCGCAGTACTCTATCTTATCGTGGTGGACAAACCTGTAGTCCTCGCTCTTTTCGGAAGGAGTGTTTTCCCAGATTAACACCTTATCAACGTTGTCAATGATTGCGTTGACATTTTCTTCCAGCAGTTCTTTTTCAGGGAAGTAGGTGACTATGATTGCCAATATCATATATATGGTGCACTTAATTAAACAGTCGTAACAAGCGTTCTCTCATTTGCCATTTCTTGCGATAGATGTATGTGTTTTCCTCAACTACAGTGTGCCTGTTGCATTCGAGGAAGTCAACATTGCGCGTGTTTTTGTCAGGGGGGAGCAGCAGCTCAGGCTTGAAGCCATTCTTCCAATATACGTACATGAGATTGTATTGGTCTCTCTTCGTGTATTTCATGAATTCTGTCCACCACTCTTCTGATATTTTCCTTACAAGGGGGGCGTTGTGTTTCCTCAGGATGAAGTTGTTTTCGAACAATCCCCAATGTGTCGGGAAACCTTCTCTTTGCAGGTGTCTGTACTGAAGGTATGTCTTGAAGAATCCGGAACGTCCGCACTGGTATGCGCGCTTTATTTCCTCGTAGATGCAGTCGCATGGAGGGATGCAATGATTCACTTGATAGATTCTTCCGCCTTCACTGATTTTGTCGTCTAAAATCGTGTATATTTCCTTGCCGGTAATTTGTATGTTTGCATCCATCCATAAGCTCCATTCGTAGTCCTGAAGAGCTTTGTGCGGCAGTATCTTCACATAGCGCGACAGACGTGCTTTGTCTTTGCATTTGTATGGGATGGGACGTATCTTCCAAACGCCGACTTTGTCCTCCTTTATGTCATCTGAAAAGCAGATGTAGTCATAACTTTCGGAGGTAGCCAAAGGTTGCCGAAGCATGTCATAATTGCCTACCAGGCACGTGTATATTACTTTCTTGTTCATGTGGTCTTCTTTGATGGGAGTTTCAGCCACTCGCCGAATATCAGGTCCCACTCTTCTGGTTCAAAAGGTGTAAATCCACTCCAATGCGAGAAAGTTAGCTCCCCAAAGTATATCTTGCCATTTGCCTCATAGAAATCCACGCGCAAATGGGGAATGCCTTGCGATAGCTTTTCAGCCATTTCTTTCATCCTATCAAATGAGTAAGGCTTCGCGGGGGGAACATCAGCATTAGGGTGACCGTTGCGAATATCCAAATGACGGAAGTCTGCATCGAAGAAATCAAACTTTGTTTCCTCATCTCCCTGTCTGTCCTCTGCAATAAAGAGTGCTTTGACTTCCCCGTCAAAGCAGAAGAACTTATAATCGCGCAGTTCCTGGGTCTCGATGTCCTCCAGATATGTCTCGGCAATAATGCGGGGCTTTACGTTCTTGTAGGGCCATTCACGATTCTCCCAGAAGAAGTTTTTCCTGAGCCCTTTCTCAAGTATGGCAAAAGCATCGCTTTTCTTGAAAGTCTTTTTGTCCTTGCATATCGCCACGCTACCGCTGTCGTGCGTACATTTAAGGACAAACCGATCAGGCAGTGTATCCAAGTCAATTTCGCTGGTGCTGTCATAGACAGCCAGGGTCGGAATAATGTATTCGTCGCCGATAATGCCTGCCACATATTTCTTAGCCTCATACTTATCGACCATCCGCGTGTACTCGGGGTTGCGGTCATATAGCTTGAGCCATTGCAGTTTCTCGCTGAAAGTCTTTGGCTCGTCCAGGTTCAGCTCATACCCTAAAAAGTGCCGGAACATGATTCTCAGGAACAACTTGTCTGGAAACCATTTAGGGTGCTTTATTGCCAATTCGAGCTGTAATTGCCGGTAGTTTCGTATATGATATAAGACTCTTGCAGGATTCATCTTTCTATATGCGTACAGATTGTTTTTATGTGAGATAAGATGGCATTCCTCTCTTCTTTGTACAGCCCAACGTAAAATATGGATAAGACCATAAAAAGAACAGCTATCACGAAATCCGCTATATGCCATAATTCATGCAGTATCTGGACATACCCTGAAGCCAGGAGATACGCCACACCACACATGAACACGCCAAGAGGACGTAGGTAGGACTTCTGAACGAAACTGCCTATGTCAAGCCTTATGTATCGGTGCAGTAATAATATCTGGAAGTACCGGCTAATGGCATCAGCTATGAAGTATGATAAGATAACGGTATATGGTGGAAAGCCCGCTTTATAGAGACCAATGCTGATGAGGAGTGCTAAGACATACAGCACAGTGAATTGTATGGTGAACCATTTTAAGTTCCCTGTCCCCCGAATGAGTTGAGTGATTCCGCCAGACGTGGAAGACACCAATGCCACCAGCAAGGTACATTTGCAGAATGTGACGGTGCCTTCTGGTATGTTTTCGCCTAACCACAGATGAAGGAGAAAGGGAAGCTCACAATAGACGGGGAACAGCAACAAAAGCGTCAACAAGATACATATCCTGCATGTGGAGGATGCCAAGAATACAGTCCTGTCCATGTCGCCACGACTTACGTTCTGAGTGATTTGTGGGGATGATGCTATATCGAAATTGCCGACAAAGGTGATAATATAGTTCTGCACGGCATAGGAAATGGCGTAAGCAGCGTTAACGATAGTACCGAAGAAGTAGTTGATGACCATGTTGCTACCCTGGTTCCTGAATATCAATGCCGCTGCACCTAAGAGGCTATAGTTGTTATAAGTCAGGATTTCCTTGTATTTGCTTTTGTCTTTTATTAGTTTAACCTGGGTGACTGAGGGCCATTTCCTGCGGCTCAGGAAGAAATAGGAGAGCGACACCAAAGCCGTGACGAGTGCCATACACAGTGCGTAGAAGCGCAAAACGTTCCCTCCGTAGTGCAATAATACAAGTATAAAAGCAAACCTCACTATTGCACCCAATATGTCGAGTATTGCTATGGTCCGGAAATCCTCATATACGATAAACAGACTATTGAAGGGTAGGCTCGTCAAGCTTAGGCAAGTCGTGATGGTGGAAACTTGGAAAACAAACATCGCGTCCGCTTCCTTTCCCGCTGCTACATTCAGGTAATTGAGTATGTAATAAATGCCTACCGACTCCAGTATCAGCAGCGCAATGATAGCAAAACAGACATGAATGGCAAGGCTCATGTTGAAGATGCGGTTGACGTCGCCGTCGGACTTCCCTTGTTCGTAGTTGATGAAGCGGGTGGTCGTGTTGTAGAGAGCACTTGTGATGAAGGAAAACATAATGACCGTTGCTCCCACTACATTATATAGACCATAGTCTGATGCACCGAGTGCCATAAGTACATAGCGCGAAGATAGCAAGCCTAACAGGGTGGTGATAATCAACCTGGCATATACAATAATCGTGTTTTTTGCAATACGCTTGTTTTCTTCTCTCATAGACTCCAATCTCTAATTATCCACTATGTTTTGGAGTGCAAAGTTACGTTTTTTTTCATTATGGAAGAAGGATATGCCTATTTTTTTGATGTTTTCTTGTTTCGTAGCATATAATTCAATAACTTTGTACCGAAAAACCAAACCATATTATATGAAAAAGCTATTATTCCTTTTTGCAGTCGCATTCTGCCTTTCGGTCAGTGCGCAGAAGAAAGTTATCGATTCGAAGACCACGTTTGCCCGCGAGGTGTTGCAACCTTACGTTGACCGTGGTGAATTGCCTGGTGCCATCAGCATCTTCTACAACAACGGCGTGCAGGAGACTTGCTGCATCGGCTATGCCAACGTAGAGCAGAAGCGTCCCATCAAGCTTGACAATGTTTTTATGCAGTGCTCGCAGACGAAGGGCTTCTGCGGTGTGACCATCGCCAAGCTTGTGGAGGAAGGCAAGCTCTCGCTCGACGACCCTGTGTCGAAGTACCTGCCTGAGTTCAAGGACTTGTGGGTATTGGACAGCGAGAAGGACGGCATCAAGACATTACACAAGGCAAAGAACGTGCTGACAGTCCGCATGGTGATGAACCATACAGGCGGTTTCCCCTTCGAGGCAAGCGTGAAGCGCAACGACGTCCGGGGCGGAGGATGGTCTGGCGGTGCACCGCTTCGCCAAGTTGCTGCCGTTGCTGCGGGTTCGCCCATCATGTTCGAGCCAGGCACAAAAGACCGTTACTCCAATACAGGCATCGACATCGGCGGTGCCATTGTCGAGGTCATCACTGGCATGAAGTGGGAAAACTACCTGAAGAAGGAAGTACTCGACCCTCTGGGCATGAAATCGACTTGGTTCTGGCCCACCGACAAGCAGTTGAAGACACAGATTGAGATGTACGATGTGAAGAACGGTCAGCCGGCTGTCTATCGACTCGAAAACAACCAGCAGCAACGCCCATATAATGACAGCCATGTCTTTGCCTCTGCCGGTGCAGGACTTTGGACAACGGCCAACGACCAGCTGAAGTTCTACAAGATGTTGATGAACCTCGGTGTTGGCGACAACGGCGTGCGCATCCTGAAAGAAGAGACCGTGAAGAACATTCTGGCTGTGACCACACGTCCCGACAACATGGGCGGCTATTCGCTCGGACTGAATGCGCCGAAGAAGGATGGCGAGAACGAATGGTTCGGTCATGGCGGTGCATGGGGCACCAACTGCATGGTGAACTGGCACAAGAAGCAGCTGAAGCTTTGGGTGGTGCAGCTCAACGGCAGCCAGCCCTGGAACGGCGAAATGAACAAAGCCGCAGAGAAATTCTTCGAGCAGACCATCGACACCTCTGGCATTGATGCCTATACGGGAAGAACGAAGTAGTCCATAGTTCATAGTCCATAGTTCATAATTAAAAAAGGTGATTACTAGCACTCAGAACCCACGCATTAAGCACTTGCTGCTATTACAGCAAAAGTCTTCGCAGCGGAGAGCCGATGGTCTTTTCGTCGTGGAGGGGCGGCGCGAGGTGGAGCATTGCCTCGAAGCGGGATATAGGCTTCGCACGGCTTTCGTCTGTGAGGAGATAAGCAGCCCCCCTCCAAACCTCCCCCCGAGCCTCCCCCCGAGGAGGGAGGCTTTCGAAGTCGTTCCTGTAAGCCCTAACGTCTATGAGCGCATTGCCTATCGTGGCGGCACGGAGGGCATTGTGGCTGTCGTGGAGGCTCGCAGCAGAAAGCTCACAGACCTGAAACTATCAGCCTCGCCGCTCATCGTGGTCTTAGAGAGCGTGGAGAAGCCTGGCAACCTGGGGGCGGTGCTTCGCAGTGCCGATGCCGCAGGAGCCGATGCCGTGGTGGTTTGCGACGAGCTGACAGACCTCTACAACCCGAATCTCATCCGCTCTTCCATTGGAGCAATCTTCACCGTCCCGTGCGTGACATGCACCACGGACGAGTGCATCGCCTTCTTCAAGGAAAGAGGCATACAGATACTTACAGCACAATTGCAGGACTCTAAGCTCTACTACGACACCTCGATGACAGGCCCGACAGCTATTGTGATGGGAACGGAGGCAACAGGACTGACCGACCAATGGCGGCAGGCTGCCGATGCCCACATACGCATCCCCATGCTCGGCCGCTTGGACTCCCTTAACGTCTCTGTCAGTGCCGCCATCCTGCTCTTCGAGGCGGTAAGGCAAAGAAAAAGTTGAAAGTCAAACATTACTCTAACCACTAACCACATAAAACATAAATTCTATGAAAGTAAAACGTATTCTGGGCACAGTGCTGCTGATGCTGGCACTTTGTTCCGCTGCAATGGCACAACAACGACTGGACATCACGCTCAAGGACAAGAGCATCGTCTCCTGCCTTTTGGAAAACATAAGCTACATGCAGATTGTAGAAGGTGCTGCACCCGGCGAACTGGACGGCGTCTGGTATTTGGGATGGAGGGTTCTGAACAACGGAACCGGCACAAAGACGCACTACGACGGGACAGAGGTTCTTGTCTTTACTGCCGGTCCTAAGATGAAATGGATAAAGTCCACGACAGAATATGTCTATGACTTGATCTACACCGAAGGCGGTGCCAAAGAGGGCATGACATTCACGGCCCAGCGCGAAGGCTCCACGTCCAAGACCACATACCAGATTGTCGCTATGGAGGGCGACCTGCTCCTCCTTAAACAAGGCACAAGCAGGTACTATTTCTACAAGTCGAAGGAAGCTGCCACGTTGGCTGAATTTGTGGCCTACCCCACCCGAGCCACCATCTACACCGATGCCGACAAGCTTTGGGCGGCCAGCATCAAGGGCGGCGACACCAGCTCAAAGATTACGCCTATGGGCAAGCACTTTGAGAATTATGCAGCTGCCACCGACGAGGACAAGGCTTGGCTGGCAGACCCCAACAACCAGCCCGACGCAAGCTGGCACGAACTGAGCGGGTCATGGACGGCAAAGACCATCACCCTCTATCCCTTCGGCTCTCCCGAGCCTGCAGATGTCAACCAGCACGGCATAGGCGACTGCTGTATGTGTGCTGTCTTTGCTTCCTTCGCCTACATCTACCCGGAGTGGATTAAGAGCATTATCCATAAGAACGGAAACAACTACACCGTGAACATGTTCGACCCCCAGGGCAATGCCATTGATGTTGTCGTTGACAACAAAATGCTGGACAGCCAAGTTACCGGCAAGAACGGCAAGTACGACTGGGCTTCCGTCATGGAGAAGGCGCTTATGAAGTGGGAAACACGCTTCAAGTGCAACCGCATCGGCGGTATAGGCACCGAACATGCTGCGCCCCCCTTCACAGGCAATGGCAACAGCTATAGCTTCAGCCCCGACAAGCTCTACAACTCGGAATTCGACCTTGTTGTCGATTATGCCCTCAGCCACGGCATGATTAGCGTGGGCGGCTTCAACGTGGGCGGACTTGTCTGTGGTGAACTCGAGACCGTCACAGGACATGCTTTCACGGTGATGTACCCCGACGAAGGTGTCGACTACAAATTCGTGATGCGCAACCCCTGGGGCAATGGCGGCAGCATCGACGGTAAGCTCAAGATTCCCGCAAAACGCGAGGTGCTGAAGACCATCGACTTCCGCCTGGTATATCCTGGAGGACAGATGGCCGAGTACAAGAAAGAGAACCTCGGCGGCTACACCGTGCCTAAGTTCATCCCGATGGACATAGACATGTATCCCTCGCCAGAGATGCTGCGCATGTATAACCTGAAGAGCTACGAGATACACAACAATGCCGAGGCGGAAACAGGAACCGAGGCAGATGCCAAAGAATAAATTATGTGTTCACACACTCGTTTAAGCGAAATAGCAAGCAACTAATGGACAATATGTTTGTTTTTTGCTTGCTTTTTCGTACCTTTGCACCTGAAAATGATTAAATAACAATTGACAATATGAAACTCAACATTGCAGTCTTGGCTGGTGACGGTATCGGCCCGGAGATTATGGAGCAGGGTGTGGCCGTGCTCAGTGCTGTGGCCGAGAAGTTCGGTCACGAAGTAAGTTACAAGGAAGCTCTTTGTGGTGCTCATGCCATCGACGAGGTGGGCGACCCGTTCCCCGAAGAGACCTATCAGATTTGTGAGGCAGCCGATGCTGTCCTTTTTGCCAGCGTGGGCGACCCGAAGTTCGACAACAATCCCTCGGCCAAGGTACGTCCCGAGCAAGGCCTTCTGGCTATGCGCAAGAAGCTTGGCCTCTATGCCAACATTCGCCCGGTAGAGACTTTCGACTGCCTCGTGCACAAGTCTCCCCTCAAGGATGAACTGGTTCGTGGTGCCGACTTCGTCTGCATCCGTGAGCTGACGGGCGGCATGTACTTTGGCAAGAAGCAGGAGCCGACGGTGGGTGCCGATGGCGTGGAGGATGCTTTCGACACGAACTATTACAGCCGCCCAGAGGTGGAGCGCATCCTTCGTGTCGGCTATCAGTATGCACGCCAGCGCAGGAAGCACCTGACGGTTGTAGATAAGGCCAATGTGTTGGCATCAAGCCGTCTGTGGCGCAAGGTTGCACAGGAGATGATGGGCGAATACCCCGACGTGCAGACCGACTTCATGTATGTGGATAACGCTGCCATGAGGATGATTCAGGACCCGCGCTTCTTCGATGTAATTGTGACCGAGAACACCTTCGGCGACATCCTGACCGACGAAGGCTCGTGCATCACAGGTTCTATGGGCTTGCTCCCGAGTGCTTCCACAGGTAGTTCAACGCCTGTCTTCGAGCCTATCCACGGCAGCTGGCCCCAGGGCAAGGGCTTGAACATCGCCAACCCCTTGGCACAGATACTTTCCGTGGCTATGCTCTTCGAGTACTTCGACCTGAAGCAGGAAGGCGCGCTCATCCGCGAAGCCGTCAATGCCTCCCTCGACCAGAACGTCCGCACGCCTGAGATTCAGGTGGAAGGTGGCGAGAAGTACGGCACGAAGGAAGTGGGAGCATGGATTGTGAAATACATTGAAAACAAATAATGTGAAAATAAAAAAGACAGAAGATAAGAAACCAAGAAAAGCAGACAGTAAGATAATCGGGAAGCTCCCGGTGTTTCTGATTCTCTACATCTCTGCATTTCTTGTTTTATCCTGGTACTTCCTCTATGTCAGGAATGCCGACACGATGTTCTTCTTCCAAGACAGGGGCTGGTGGAACAGCACACAGCTCTTTTGGGACACTTGTATGCTGCGTCCGGGAGGTTTCCTCTCCTGGGCGGGAGCATACCTGACGCAGTTCTTCTACTATCCTGCTCTCGGCTGCGCAATGCTCATCGCCCTTTGGCTTCTGACCTTCGGCCTTGCAAAGTGGTCGTTCAGGGTTGCAGACGAATGGAGCTTTCTGCTCCTTATCCCCCTGGCGGCCTTGCTTTGCAGCATCATCCAGCTTGGCTATTGGGTCTATATTCTGAATGATGTCGATTATGTCTTTTACCATTCCTTAGGACTCTTTGCTGCCCTACTCCTCTCCGTGCCTTTCTGGAAGTATCTCCCTGTCAGCGAGAAGGTTCGGCAGTGGATAGCCCTTGTCTGGATTCCTCTGGTAGCAGCCCTGTTCTACTATCCGCTTGGCATCTATGCCCTGCTGGCAGCAGCAATAATAACAATTCAAAATTCTTCGCAAAGCTCAGGCGCAGGCGAAACAAAATTCAAAATTCAAAATGATGGCTTGCTGCATTTCTTCACTTTTCACTTTTCACTTTTCACTTTATTGTTCCTCACCCTCTGGCTTGTCCCTCTCCTCGAGACCGCAGGCACGACCTTGATGCGGCCAGACCAGCCCTGGATGTATGGCTTCCGCAAGTTTGAAATGGAGCATCTGCACGACATCGCTCTGGAGTTCCCCTTCTACGTTGTGCTTGTCGCGCCGCTTCTGTTCCCCCTCCTTGGAAGGCTGAAGACAGGAAAGCTGGTGCTCAGCCAGAGCATCATGCTTGTTGTTGCGGCAGGGATGTTCTTCTGCCTGTATCTCCGCGACTTCAAGGACTATAATTTCCACGCAGAAATGCGGATGCAGAGAGGTGTGGAGGAATGCCGGTGGAACGATGTGCTTCGCGAGGCAGCAAGAGTCAAGGGGCCTGTCACGCGCGAGATGGTGATGCTGCGGGACATCGCACTCATCAACAGAGGCGAGTTCTGCTCCAAACGCTACACATATAATAATGAAAGCATACAGCCTGTAACGGTCAGCGACTCCATACACATCCGCATAGCAGACCAGGCAGCCGACCTCATCTATTACAGCTTCGGCGAGACGGTCTTTGCCATCCGCCGTGCCATAGAGCGTTGTATGCACTACGGCTATTCCTACTACACGATGCGAATGCTCACCAGATGCGCCCTCGTGAACGGTGAGACGGAGAATGCCCGGAAGTACCTGCGTCTGTTGAGCCGAACGACGTTCCAGAAGAAGTGGGCGAAAGACATGCAGCGTTTTACAGAGGACGAAAAGCTCCTGCCGCAGGACGAGCGTTTCCGTATGCCGCTGAAACTCTACAACGAGGGGTCGGAGCTGGTCGGAACGGACGACAGCTATGTTGAGCTGACCATCATGAAGAAGTGGATGTATTCCCTCACCAACGACCCCGATGCACAGGAGGTGGCTCTGGGTTGTGCCATGCTGATGCGCGACCAGAAGTGCTTTTGGTCTCAGGTGCAGCAGTTCTACAACATCAACCCGGGCAAACATTTCCCCATACATGTGCAGGAGGCGATGCTCTTCGGTGTCTATGAGCTGAAGATGCAGGGCATAAACCTCTCCTTCGTGGAGTTCGACGAGCGTGTCGTGGAACGCTACAAAGCCTACTTCGAGAGGCTGAATCTGTATTCCAGCCAAGGCATGAACGAGAAGCAGATAGGAGCAGCCCTCCGTCCAGAGTTCGGCGACACATACATGTGGGACTATTGTGTGCTGAGGGAAGTACAGACAAACTAACCAGAGAAGAATGAAAAAATGAAAGAATGAAAAATGGAAGATAAAAGAATGAAAGATGAAACGATGAAAGATGCCAAGAAAAGTGATGGAATGAGATTTTCATTTTCTCATTTTTTCATTTTCTCATTTTTACTCCTCCTTCTTGTTGCATGCTCCAAGCATCCTTCCCTGCCATCCACCTATACGCAGACCGATGCCGAGCCAAGCATCTGGCCAGACTATGTGGGAGTGACGGTGCCCCCCAACATCGCTCCGCTCAATTTCATGGTGGATAGCGTGGACGATGTCGTGGCGGAGTTCCAGGCCCCAAACACAAAACTTTGTTATGGCGGCAAAGCCAATAAAGTCCAGATAGACGAGGACGAGTGGCACGAGATGCTTTCTGCCGCCAAAGGCAAGAGCCTTTCCGTCACCGTCTATACGGAGAAAGGCGGGAAGTGGATGGCATACAAGCCTTTCAATATCTATGTCGCGGAGGAAGACATCGACCCCTACATCTCTTATCGTGTGCTTCCCCCAACGTTTGTCGGGTACGACGAGCTGGCCATTCGTCAACGCAATCTCACGAACTTTGAGGAGACGGACATCTACAACAACCGCCAGATTTCAAAGAAGATGGAAGGGCAGTGCATCAACTGCCACTCCTATCAGAACTACGGCACAGACAACATGATGTTCCACATGCGTATGCAAAACCCGGGGACAATGATTGTTTGCGACGGAGAACTCGTTTTCGTCAATCTCAAGACCCCCGAGATGATTTCCGCCGCCGCCTACAACTCCTGGCATCCCTCGCTACCCATCATTGCTTTCAGCACCGACCACACGATGCAGAGCTTCCACACTCGCGACGTGTCGAAAGTCGAAGTCATGGAATCAGCCAGCGACATTGTCATCTATGATGTCAAGAAGAACCGTGTGCAGACAGTCCTCAACGACTCCACCGAGATGGAGCTCTTCCCCTCGTGGAGTCCCGATGGCAAGTGGCTGTACTACTGCTCTGCACACTACGAGTACAACAAGAAGTACGAGGACACCGACGAGCTGCTGGAGAACTACAAACGCTTGCAGTACAACCTCTACCGCCTCTCGTTCGATGCCGAGAGCATGACTTTTGGAGAGCCAGAGCTAATCTACGATGCACGGTCGAAGCAACGAAGCGCCGTCCAGCCGCGCATCTCTCAGGATGGCCGCTATGTCCTCTTTGCCGAAGGCCCTTGGGGACTCTTCCACATCTGGCACACGTCGGCCGACATACAGATTCTCGACCTCGGAGCCATTGACCATTCACCATTGACCATTGACCATTCGGCTACGCCCGACACATGCCAGAATAATGGTCAATGTTCAATGGTCAATGTTAAATGTCTCAACAGCCCCCTCCCCGAGAGCTACCCCTCCTTCTCCTCCAACGACCGCTGGATTCTTTTCGAGAGCCGCAGGGACGACGGCAACTACACACGCACCTACTTTGCCTACTTCGACCGCGATGGCCGTCTGCACAAGCCCTTCGAGGTGCCGTCAGAAGATCCAGAGTACTTCCGTCTGCTTCTGCGCAGCTGGAGCCGCCCCGAGTTTATGAAAGAACCCGTCCGCATCACCCCCCGCCAGTTCTACGAAAAAGCGCTCACAGAACCCATCAAGGTTGCACAATAAGTTCTGAATTACCACACGATTGTCCATGTATTGCTCATATAATCATATATGATAAATTTGGACTTATAGCTCATTTTGCAGGCTACGATATGCCCGCAGCCCCGATAAAGACAGGGATTACGGGCATATCGTAGCCTGCAAAATGAGCTATAAGTCGAAATTCCATACGATGGGCATGGGTATAATGGGTTTAATAGGGTTAACGGGCAGTCGCAGCACAATATGTAGTCGCCCATTCAGCCTAATCAACCCATTAGCCCCCCAAAATAGCGTACCCTGTTATTTCAGTACCTTATATCAACCAGGAAGAGGGCTTTGGCGGGGACGCTTTCCCCTGCTTGGCAGCGGTCTTTGGCTTCGATGATGCGGCGGATGTCTTCTATGGATAGTCTGCCTCTGCCAACCTCGACAAGTGTGCCGACGATGGCGCGAACCATGTTGCGAAGGAAGCGGTTGGCGGTGATGGTGAAACGCCATTGACCGGGTGCGACTTCATCCCAATGCGCTTCCTTGAGGTCGCAGAGGTTTGTCTTGACATCCGTGTTTACCTTCGAGAAGCTGGTGAAGTCCTTGTACTCAAGGAGCACCTTTGCCGCTTCGTTCATCCGCGAGAAGTCGAGCGCGAAAGGCACCTGCCAGCTGTAGGCTTGCAGGAAGGGGTCTTTGCGGGTGTGGATGAAGTAATGATAGGTGCGCGAAGTGGCGGAGAAGCGGGCGTGCATGTCATCGGCGACTTGGCGGACGTCCTGCACGGCAATGTCAGGCGGCAAGAGCCTGTTGAGTTTGTAAACAATTTGGGTGTTGAAAGTTGAAGCTTCGAAGTGTGCCACCATCATGCGGGCATGGACGCCAGTGTCTGTCCGTCCTGCACCTACGACCTCGATGGGCTGCCGAAGCAGGGTGGAGAGTGCTTCCTGCAAGCGTTGCTGCACGCTGTCGCCGTTGGGCTGAATCTGCCAGCCGTGGTAGCGCGTGCCGTCGTAGGAGAGAGTGATGAAGTATCTCATTGACCATTAAGTTTTTTTTTGCCTTGCTCAATGACAATGAGGCCTGACGATTTGCGATTAGCGACTTTGCGCCCGCTTAGGTCGTACACCACTTCTTTATCTCCCTCTCCTTTGGAGAGGGTTGGGGTGAGGCTATCTATGCCGTCCGGGTCTTCCCAGTCGCTCATCTGCACATTGTCGATGTTCACGCGCTTGTTGCCTGTGTTCTCGCTCTCGAACTTGAGGCGGATGCCGCCATCCTTGTTTATCTTGTAGCCATAGCGTTTCATTGCACTGACGGCAAGCGAAGAGACAACTTTCGTCCACGTCTGTCCGCCGTCGATGCTGTAGCTGACCGTCATCTTCACACCTGTGTCGCTGCCGTAGCTGCCGGCATAGAACCAAAGGCTGTCACAGCCGTTCGGCTTGTCTGTCGTCATCACGATGTGTGCCGGCGTGGTGATGGTGCTGCCCGACTTGACATACCCCTTCATGCGGACGCATTTCCCCGAGACCGCATTGTCGTCGCCGGCCAGCAGAGCGTTGCTCATCTCCCATGTCGCAGCCGTGCAAGTCACTTCTGCCACAGCATAGCTGCCCTTTGAGCCTGTATCGAAGTCCTCGAAGAAGGACTTGCTGGCATCGACGCTACAGCTTACGGAGATGACCTTTTCGTCCAGTCCTTCTGTGCTGACGATGACCTCGCCCGCATAGTCGCCCTCTTCTGTGGCTCCCCCGAAGCGGACAAAGAAGGTCGGGCTTTGTCCGGTGAGCACAAGCTGCTGCGTCCAAGCCTCGCCATCGGCACTCACTTCAAACGGCTCGCTTGTGCTGACCTCTGTCACATACTTCGGAACAGCCATTGCCGTCACCGTCACCTGCGTCTGGGCACTTGGTTTGCCGGGCGTTGCGGTGAAAGCAATATCCTCGGTGCTGACAGTAAAGACAGGGGCGACGTCCGGCATCTCCACCCTTACCTCGTTGCTGCCGACAATCTCCTCGCCGTTCTCGATGATGCCGACCCTGTAATAGTATGTGGTGCTTGCCATGACATTCTTGACCTGATAGGTCGTGTCTGTTGTTGTGTAGTTGCCGAAGGTTGTTGGCTGTCCGGAGGCATCCTTTGTATAGACTTGGAGGGTATAGGTTGCGCCCGACTCGTAGTTCATCCAGTTGGCATTGAAGCGGCGGCTGCTGACGGCACAAACGATGTCTGTGGCGGCGTAGGCGGGAATGCCATCGACGAAGGAAACCCGGAGTGGTGTCTGCTGCTCATAGCCGCTGCCTTCGAGTCGAAGCATCGTGGTATAGGTGCCAGCGCCCGAAGGAGCCACAGAAATGGTGATGTCTGTGCCCTCCGTTATTTCCTCGGCAGAGAGGTTTGTTTGAGTGAGGGCAAAGCTCTCGCCTGTGAGGGAAAGGGAGGCTCCTTCGTTCAAGCCTCTGCCACGCACCTGCACTTTGGCACTGAAGGGACGGGAAAGCGGCCATAGCCCGAAGTCTATCTCTTCGTTTGCAGCAGGCACGAATATCTCTGCTCCGTGCTCTTCGCCGCAGTAGAACTGTTCGTCCGTCCTGTCGCCCCAGATGTACTGGCACAGCTCTGGATAATCGACGAAAGGATTGCGATTGCCCTGTATCTCGCAGATGGCATCGTTCCGCTGCCGCTCTATCTCGTCGAGCGGGTCTGCTTCTGCCCATTCGAGCATAAGGTTATAAACCCACGGACGCATGAGCAGGGGACTGTTCGGGTCAACAGTCAGCAAGCCTTCGGTCGTCGTCCAAAGCGAAGTCATGTGGCTGTAGCAGGTTGCCATATAGAAATATGTACGCGCGAAGTCGCCCTTCCACTGGTCGGCAGGCTCCCATGCCGTGATAAGGCTGTCGGCGCGGTAGCTACTGCTCTTGCCCACCTTTGTGACGCCGTTTGAATATGCCACATTGCCATCCACTATGCCAATCGGGTTGTTGCTCTTGCGGCCGTTGGCAGTGGCATCGGCTGGGTAGAGGTTGAAGAGGTCGCAATAGGCATTGTTCTTCAGGTGTCCCCACCAGCTGTTTGCCCAGATGTGCTCGATGTTCATGTTGCTCACGGCACTCATGTCGGGGTTGAGGTAGCGCACGACATTGCTGTAGCGGTCGCGCACCTGCATGTCGTCCATCTGGTCTGTCAGCCAGAAGCCGCTCCATGTCTTGCCCGCGCCACCGCCATAGGACAGCACGCGGTCTGGCTGGATGATGTCGTGCAGGGCTGCCTTGAGCTGTGTGCCTCGCAAACCTTCCGCATTGCGGTAGTACGGGTCTTGCGCTAAGGCAAAGTGAACACTGAATAGTGAAAGGTGGAAAATGAGAAGAAATGTTGTGCGTTTCATCTTTGCAATATCTTTCGTCCGTTTCTAATGATGATGCCCTTCGTGTTCTCGGGAACCTGCCTGCCCATCCAGTCGTAGGTGACGGCTTGCCGTGGCGTGTCCTCATCTGTGATGAGTGGCAGGGCGTCAGGCACGGTGTATGCCGTCACCTTGACATCCCTCACCTCCCAGCAATAGGCGGCAGAGCTGGTGCTCTGGAAGCGGAACGCCAGCGTGATGTTCTTCCAGCTGTATCTGTTCAGACTCACCTCGCCCGAAGAGACATAGCTGGAGAAGCTGCTGCCCGACGGCAGTGGCGGGAAGTTGACATCGAGCATTTCCCAAGTGGCATCCTCCGGCACGCCGTCGTAGTCTTCGCTGACAAGCACTTGGAAGAACCTGTCCTTCACCGTCACCCCTTGGTTGTAGCCTGTGGCATGGTCGAAGGTGAGCGTAGATGTCTCTGCATGTGTCAGGTCGAGGTTGACCATCAGGTATTCGTCGGCCTCCTTGTTGGGGAGATTGTAGGCCGTAGCCTTTGCACCGTATCTTGCATCGGCTGTCCAAGCCTCGCCGTCGCAGCCTTCAAACGTGCGGACGAAGAAGGGGCCGAAGTCAGACTTCATCGAGCAGTTGACCAATGTGACGAAGCCGGGCGTCGGGTCATCTCCGCCTTGACCCCCACCGCCAGTTGACGAGCCGTCGATGCTGAAGGCATAGTCCACGCTGTCGCCCCAGATGTATTCGGCAAGGTAAGGGAAATCGACGAAGGGGTTGCGGTTGCCCTGCACCTTAAAAGCACGCTCGTTGCGAGTCTTTTCCCATTCACATACAGGGTCGTTCCTAGACCATTGCAGCAACAATGGCAGGATATCAGCTTTAATTGTAGGATAGTCTTCTTTCCTGAACGAAACATTCACATCACTGCGGTCTTCCCAATTAACATCTGAATAACAGGTCGCAACATAAAAGAATATTCGTGCAAAATCTCCTTTATACTCGTCGCAGGGTTCGAATACCATATTGCCGCCAGAGTCTCGTCCTGTCCTCATGCGTGGATTGGAGTATGAAACAGTGCCTTTCACGGCACCCAGTGGGTAATTCCCCTTTTTGCTATTGGCAGTTGATTCAGAGGGAATTACTTGGAAGAGGTCACAGCCGACATTAATGCCCGTACCGCCACCCCACCAGCTTTGGGGAGCTACGTGCTCCTTATTCATTCCGCTCACCGCAGCACCTGTTCCCGTGAAATAGTGCACAGCATCGCTATAATAGTCCATCACCTGATGCTGACCCTGTGCATTCGTATTGTCCAGATAGTCCACTTTCTCGTACGCCACCCACAGATTGCTGTAATTTATCTTGGTGTGAGGGGAAATGATTGCGTACATAGCGGCTTTCAGTGCCGCTTTCTTCTTGCCGTCTGCGTTCGTGTAATAGCCCTCTGGTATGCCCGCCAGTGCCATGCACGGCAGGGTCAGGGTGAGGAACAAAAGGAGGTAAAGGCGATTCTGCTTATTTCTTGCCATATCTGCTGTTTTGATTAAATTTTTCGCAAAGTTACGAAAAGTCAGGGGCAAAAGCAAAGGAACGGAGGCTTTTTTTGCCATGAAGGGGAAACTTCGCCTTTTTATACTTCCACAAGATGACGACAGAAATGCCTTTGCGTCAGCCGATGCCTCTAACTATAGCCGAATACCTCAAGACGCAGCCCGTCCTGAAGGCATGGCTCTTTGGCTCCTACTCGCGTGGCGAGGAACGGGCTGACAGCGATGTGGATATACTTATCCAATATGATCGCACTCAGCCCATCGGACTACTCAAGATATCGAAAATGCACTTGGCATTACAGCAACTTTTGGGTAAGGATGTAGATATGGTTGATGAAGAGACCTTATTCCCGTGGGTTGAAGAAAGTGCAAATCGTGATAAGGAATTGATTTATGAGAGAACCAATTAGAGACAAACATCGGTTACTGCATATTCTTGACGCAATCGATACCATTATGGAACGCGCAAAGAGCATGACTTATGAGGAGCTGGTATCCGATAAAATCCAATTTGGGGGATGCCTTTATTTGTGTTATCACTAAAAACATAACAGGCCTCGAAAAACTGTTTCGCGTGTGGAAACACTTTGTTTCACGGGCGAAACAACTTGTTTCAGCACGCGAAACAAAATTGGCCAGGGAGCCATCTGTTATGATGCTGCGCTCCTACCAGATGTCCTCGGGATGTTCCGGGTTGTCGTAGATTTCCTTGGGGCAGTACTCGATATGGTCCATGTAAAACTCGGAGGTCGTTGCATCGAGCACGGACTTAATCTTCAGATAATAGGTTTTGTCGGGGTCGAGCGTCTGCCGGGTGATGATGCGACGCACGATGTTGCGATTGACGTTGGCACGGGCTGTCGTTCCCGGCTGCTTGAGAATAAGGATGCTCTCTTCGCCCTTCATAAAGCCGTTGTTGCGCATCTGCTTGTCGGCTTCGGCATCTGCGTCGTCGTCGGTGCCTGTGTCTTCTATCCAGCCGGTGATGGGATTGGCTCCGCCCAGGGTAAGGTTGACGGGGATGCCTGCTGCCGGCATACTGCCAGGCCTGTCGCCGAAGTAGAACTGCGCCACGCCACGGTCGCTGTTGGTGAGGATGCGGTAGCGCACTTCGTAAGTGCCGTATTTTGGAACAGGCGGCAGGGTGAACACCAGCTCCCAACGCCCCACACATTTCACTTCGTCACCGCACAGACTGCCGAACTTCAGTCCGTATGCATTGTAATAGACGAAGGTGGAGCCTTCGTTGATGCTAAGGTTCCCAATGTACTTGTATTCAGCATCTTCTGGGAAGTGAACCCACTGGTGCGGAGCATCGGTGAGGGGGACACGGCGGATGTCGTTGTTCATCACTTCGGGGAAGAAGCTCATGCAGTCCATGCGGATGCGTGTGCGAGCCAGATTGTTGCGCGTCTCTTCATTATAGGCAATGGGCGCGTCTATCTCGTACATATAGCCGTTGATGGCTGTGCGGTCCACAAGGTTCTCGTCTTCGCGCATCACCCGCGCGCCAACCTTGTCCTGGGTGCATCCTATCTCGTGCCCTGTGCCGTGCCGACCATTGTCGAGGATGGGGAAACGGTTGAGATAGACACCGTTCGCCTCCGGACTTTCATAGATTTTGAGCAGGCGTCGCTTGCCCATCGTGACGTAGTATTCCATCACAGGTATGGCGAGGCGTTCGGGGGCATTGACGTAGTCGTAGCCCTTCTCGTTGTAGTGGAAGACGAGTCGGTCTGGTGAGAGCTTGAAAGGAAGGACATGATAGGTGGTCCACTGATAGAGGCGGTTCGAGGGATTGCTGTAGTCCGCGTTGCTGACGGCATCGGGGTAGTAGCCTCCTGCCTCGACCCACGTCTGCACATCCTCTGGCGTAATCTCCTCTGCCGGCTTACCAATGGCATTCTGCCAGAAAGCATCCGATTCGGCAAAGATGGTGAAGCCGTACTTCCTGTGTTCCGGGGCGTAGGAATAGCCGCCGGTCATCGTGGCAAGTCCGTTGGCAGGCGTCTTTTCCTCTATCTGGCCTGTCTGGTAGAGGTGCTCATAGACCTCATCACGATACTTGCTGAGGGTGTCGAGGAGGCCGCAGGCCTGAATCAGACGAGCCATCACCACATAGCCTGAGGCATAGCCTTCAAGCTGTTCTTTCAGGATGCTGCTGAGGGTGATTTCCCTTGGGGCAATGACTTTCTCCATTTGATGGATGACACCGTTGATGGCAGGAATGTCCCTGTTGAGCACGCTGATGGGATAGATGCGGTTGATGTAGATGCTGTCGGGGTTTTGGGGGCGATAGACACTGAGCTTGACGTCGTTCATGTTGGGACGGCCGAACTCGTCGTTGTTGTGCGTCGGAAAACTGCCTGTTTCGTAGTATTCCTCGTCTCCTCCGTCGATGATGCTGTTATAGACGATGACACGGATGATGCTGTCGCGTTTCTTGTCGCTCTGGAAGCTGTCCCACGAGGGTTCCGTGATGAAGCCTGCATCGACCTGATCCTGCAGGTAGTCGGCAATGGCACTGTTTGTCGGCGCAAAGCAGGTGAAGTGTCCACGGGCACTCAGCAACTGAAAGACGGTGCTTTGGCTGCGGTAGCTGACGGGAACCTGCTGCAACAAGCGGACGTATTCGGAGTAATCCTGATGTTTCTGCAGGTAGCTCAATACCGTTTCCTCTGTGAAGACATAGCGGGCAGAGGTGTCGATATCTTCTTTGCAGCCGAGCAGAAGAATAAGTGTAGCGACGAGGCAAGGAATGGACTTTCTCACGGCATAATGTGCTCAATTGTGTGTTTGACGCCGCAAAGTAACGAAAAAGTATCATAATCTGCAAGCTTTTTGGCAAATAAGTGCAAGAAGCAAGCAAAATATATTCTTCAGTCTTCAATCATCTGGGTATCTCGATAACCTCAAGGTCACTGAATGAACCATTATCGACCGTGAAGCGGACAAGCGTGCGCACCTGATGCCAGCCCTGCAAGCCGGCAGCTCCGGGATTGATGTGGAGCAGTCCCAGCTTCTCGTCGAACTGAACCTTGAGGATATGGCTGTGGCCGCTGATGAAGAGCTTGGGCGGTTTTGCGAAGATTTGCTGGCGGATGCGCGGGTCGTAATGCCCTGGATAGCCGCCTATGTGCGTCATCAGGACACCGGCGCCTTCGCACGTCCAGCGGAGCTTCTCGGTGTAGAGCCTGCGCAGGTCGCCACCGTCGCAGTTGCCATAGACTGCTCTAAAAGGGCGGAACTCTTGCAGCCGCATGGCCAGCTCCAAGGAACCGATGTCGCCCGCGTGCCATATCTCGTCGCAGGTGTCGAAGTATTCAAGATAGCGATTGTCCCAATAGGCATGAGTGTCGCTAAGCAGGCCGATGCGTTTCATTCCTTTTGATTTTCCTTATCATATAGATGAGCATCGAGGCGGCTGCCACGAAGCTGATGCTGTCGCTTATCGGCATGGAGAGCCAGACACCGTCCAGTCCCCACCACTGCGGCAGCACGGCAAGCAGAGGGATGAGGAAGAGCATCTGGCGGGTGACACTGAGGAAGATGCTCTTGCCCGCGTGACCGATGCTCTGGAAGAAGTTGCCGATGACCATCTGTGCACCCACCAACGGGAAGGCAGCCACTACGAAGTGGAAAGCGCGGACTGCTTTCTCCGTCAACTCAGGCCCTGCTCCGAAGATGTGTATCACGGGTGCCGGTATCAGTTCGCCCGTCAGGAAGGCAGACAGGGAAATGCAGGTCGCCCCGACAATGCCGTAGCGCAACACACGGAACACGCGGTCGTTCTGCCGCGCTCCCCAGTTGTAGCCGATAATGGGCTGCATACCTTGCACAAGTCCCATAACGATGGTGATGAACAGGAAGACCACTCTGTTCACGATACCGTATGCTCCGATTGCCATGTCGCCGCCATATTGGAGCAGGCGGTTGTTGCAGATGAGCACAACCAAGCAGGCGCAGCTGTTCATCAGGAACGGGCTGAGGCCGATGGCAAGACACTGCCGGACAATGTCTGCCCTCAAACGGTAGATGCCTCGGCGCAGATGAAGCAGTTCCGTCGGACGGTTGAAGAGCCTCAACTGCCAGCAGAAAGCGACCGTCTGAGCAATGATGGTGGCCCAGGCAACGCCCTGGATGCCCCAATGGAACACGAAGATGAAGAGCGGGTCGAGTATGCAGTTGACGATGATGGCAAGGAACGTGCAACCCATTGCCGTGCGGGGATGGCCGGCACTCCGCAGGATGGCGTTCGAGCCAAAGTAGAGATGCGTCACCATATTGCCAAGCAAGATGATGAGCATATACTCGCGGGCGTATGGCAGGGTGATGTCGCTCGCCCCGAAGAGGTACAGGATGTCGTCAAGCAAAGGCAGGCAGACAGCCGTGAAGATGATGCCGAGAATGACGTTCAGGCTGATGGTGTTGCCCAGAATGTGCTGGGCTTCCTCGTATTTCCCCTGGCCGAGACGCACACTGATGACTGTGCTTGCGCCCACGCCCACCATCGCTCCGAAAGCTGCCGACAGGTTCATAAACGGACTTGCCACAGCCATTCCGCTGATGGCCTCGTCGCCCAAGCCCTGACCGACGAAGATGCTATCCACTATATTATATATGGAAGAAGCCACCATCGCGATGATGGCAGGCAGCGAGTATTGCCAGAGCAAAGAGCCGATGGGCTTCGTGCCGAGTTCCGTTGGGACGTGCTGCTTCATTTACGATTTAACAATTTAAGATTTACGATTTGATGTGTGCTTGGCTTGACGCTTGCTGTTCCGGCTGCAAAGGTACGAAAATAAGTGAAAAGTGAAAAGTGAAAAATGAAAAATTTGCTTCCGCACCCTCCATAATTATGAATTATTTTCGTAACTTTGACCCTTGGTCAAGTTAGGCTGCACCTCGAAAATGCAAATAAATCCATATTTATTTTGCATTTCGCTCGGTTTGCACTAACTTTGCAGCGGATATGGGAAAGATTACAATTGCATCCAAGTATGCCCATCAAATTTATGATAGAGTTCGCCGAAGATTTCTTTGGACAATTTG
>JAFXVN010000063.1 GCA_017524545.1 Bacteroidaceae bacterium | reverse complement strand
GAAGATTCCAGAGGTGGTGGAATGCCACTACACCACTGGTGGCTACGACCTTTTCATCAAGATCTACGCCCTCAACAACCGTCATCTGCTGAACATCATCCACGACAAGCTGCAGCCGCTCGGATTGGCACGCAGCGAGACGATCGTGGCCTTCAACGCAGTCATCGACCGGCAGCTGCCCATACTCGACGAATGAGGTTCAGCCTTAGCCGCAACCCTTGTTGAGAGGCAGTAAAAAAACGTCAGGAACGGAGAACGTAGTCCCATTCCTGACGTTTTTAAATTCCCCTCTTCCTTAATAGGGGGATTCGGGGAACTCTCTTTCATTCGCGTACATACTCCACGAATGCATAGTCGAACGCGTGTTTCTCGTCGCGCCCATGCTCTTCGCGGCTCACCGCCTTCCAGTCGTCGTAGGGCGGAAAGAAGGCATCGGCTTCAGCAGGCGTGTCGTCAATCTCCGTGAGCAACAGGCGCGTCGCCACACCCATAGCTTGCCGATAGACACTGGCTCCACCTATTATATATATATCCTCATCCTCCCGGCAATGCGCCAGCGCCTCCTGCAATGATGCGTAGCAGTCACATCCCGGGAAGCGTACATCGCTATGCTCCTCGCTGTTGCCAACGATTCGGCTCAACACTATGTTCCTCCGGTTGGGCAGCGCCCCCTTCGGCAGACTCTCAAACGTGCGGCGCCCCATCACGATGGTGTGGCCCGTAGTGAGCTGCTTGAACCGCTTCAAGTCGTTGGGCAGCCAGTAGAGCAGTTTGTTCTTCCATCCGATGGCGCGGTTGCTTGCCACAGCCGCAATGATACTCACTCTCCTCTCTCCTCTCTCCTCTCTTCTCATTTCCTCATCCATGTCAGTTCGTTTCATTCGTTATTCGTTTTCGAAGGCAAAGGTAAACAAAAAACTTCAATTTACACAGCCATTTCTAAAAAAACTCCCCCATCAGCTTTACACTTTACCACTCCAAACTGTATTATATATAAATGCGCACCCTTCCGAGTCCTTCCGGTAGGGCTCAGCATAGCCAAACATTCTGGATGATGAGAAAAAACAACATCGAAATATTATTCAAAACGCACTACACGCGGCTGTACCGCCTGGCAGCCTCCCTCCTCTACGATGATGACGAGGCCCGCGATGCAGTGAGCGAAGTCTTCTCGCGCCTAATAGCCAAGAACATTAGCCTTCTTCCCGACACTGCCGAGACCTATTTGCTGACGGCAGTACGCAACCAGTGCCGAAACATGATAGAGCGGAAGCAAGTGCACGAGCGGTTCCTACGACTGCTCTCTGAAAAGGCAACTGAGCCCCAGGCTGACGACAACGACAACCTACGCATGGCAGAACTGATGCAATACGTAGAAGAACATCTGACTCCGATGAACCAGCAGGTATTCCAGCTGCGCTTCCTGCAGGAAATGACATGTCAGGAAGTTGCCAACGCATTGGGCATCAGTCGCATGACAGTCCACAACCATCTGCGTGAGTCCATCGAAAAAATCAGGTCCTTTTTTATATCAATACAATGAGCAATATGAAAACAGAACGACAGCCAATTGAAAGGCTTCTGGAAGTGCAGGAACATCCGAAGCAACTGACCGACGAGCAGCTTCAGCAGGCTCTCGACGACCCGCAGATGCACGAACTGGTGGAGCAGATGGCCTTCGCCAAGCGAGCCTTCAAAGTCAAAGAGCTACAGAGTGTAGAGCCTGATGTGGAAGGCGAATGGGAGATATTTGCGGCCAAGAACTTCAACGTTGGAAGCAAAACGCAGAATGGCAATCCCTTTAGGAAAAAAGCAGCTTCGTTGACCTTTGGTCGAGCATGCTCACGCCCGGAAGAGCAGATGCAAACATCGCTCTCCTCTCGCTTAGTCGCATCCTTCATCGGCATACTGCTTATATCGGGTATGGCCTTTGCAGCCATCCACATCGCCCGAAAGGCCAATAGCCAACAGGCGCAGACTATTCAGACGGAGCAACCCGCTTCGACAAAACCATCAGCGACACAGCCCGCAGATATTGTCAAAACCGACACGGCAGCCACCGTGCAACCCGTCGTATTCGACAACGTGCCGTTGGAGAAGATGCTGACGGAAATCGCAGCCTACTATCATGCCGAGGTCTCGTTCCTGAACGATGACACCCGCCAGCTGCGCTTCCACTTCGTATGGAAACGCGAGGACGGTCTCGCACATGCTATTGAGAAGTTGAACCGTTTCGAAAGCCTAAGCGTAAGGCTTGATGAGAACAAAATCATCGTTGAGTAAAAACAAATGAAAAGAATTATCATCTTTCTGATATTTACTTGTGTGGCTATTTCAATAACAGCCCAAAGGCTACGGGTAGGCGACGGTACGTCGAGAATGCGCATCACGCATGAATATAATAATGTGTCGCTCAGCGATGCCTTGCGCCAACTGAACGCCGAGGCCACCGACTACGAAATCAACTTCCTCTACAACGAACTGGAGGACTTCCGCATCACCACTTCTGTACACCGCAAGACCATTCCCGATGCCATCCGCCAGATGATAGGCTTCTATCCCATCCGCATGAGCATCGACAGCACAGAAATCACCATCGAGTGTCCACAGAAAACCGCAAACCGCTACAAGGGCTCCATTATCGACGAGCAAGGCCAGCCCGTTGCCTATGCCAACATCGCCCTGCTCAATCCAGCAGACTCCACGCTGCTTAGTGGTGGAGTTTCTAACGCAAGTGGTTACTTCGCAGTTCCATGCGAACAACATCCCGTTCTTGCACGTATCTCCTTTGTTGGCTACAAGACCATGCATCTCTTTTGTAATCATCCAGAAATGGGAACCATCAGGATGCAGCCAGACAACATCAGACTAAAGGATATAAAGATAACAGGAAATGCCATACAAAACTCAGCCTCTGGCTATAAGGTGAATGTCAAATCCTTGCTGTATGCCAAAGACAGGATGCTGACCGATTTGCTACCTTACTTGCCTGGCATCAATATAGACCAAGAGAAGATTACCATTTTGGGCAAGGCTGCTACAGCCTACTACATAGATGGCATCAGGAATACAGACCCAGCCGTACTGAAGTCATTATCATCAGAAAGAATTGAAACCATTGAAGTCGATTATCTGGCAGGCGTTGATGAATCAAAGTCGGCTGTAGGAGGCGTTATCCGTATTACAACCAGACGTGATGCGAATAACGGCTATATTGGAGATGTTAGAGGGTCGTTAATGCTCCAGCCCTCTAATGGCCTTTATGACCAAAACATAGCCAACACCATGTCTGCAAGCATTGGTAAACTCTATGTCTTCAACAGGATAAACCTTACACACAACACCCCGAAGATACACGAAGAAGAGACGTATGACCCAAAGCCAAACAGCACAATGGGCTATTCTACCGACCGGCAGGGTAAGTATAAGCGTACATACCTGAATGAATATTTGGGATTTAGCTACGAAATCAGCCAGTCACAACAACTCAAAGGCTCTACATGGTATGCTTTTGCTGATGAACACATCCATGAAACGGCTCTGACTTCAAAGGCTGACGGTACGCATATCTCTTCGCGTCAAAACCCCAATCAGTCTCACGTCGTTCAGGGAGTAACAGATTATGTGTGGAAGCCAAAGCCTGAACAACAGTTTGATTTCATAGTTGACTATCTCTACAAGCGGCAGAGCGACCGTCAGCATTCTGTTCAAGACAACGAACAGGCTCAAGAATACTCCCAAGTACAGAATACTCACATGTTGCGCATTCAACCCAAGTGGCAGCAGCCACTCTGCAAAGCTCTGAATCTAACAACAGGACTTGACTACCAACAGACACACTATAGCAACAACCTATGGGTCAGGACCACTATGAACAGCTATTCTCCTGCTGCTTTTGCAAAGATTGAGGGAGAGGCCAAGAGCATTCAGTATGAAATAGGACTGCGAGCACAACATACTAGTATGAGAGTGAGGACTGATGACGTTAAGAACAATCACAGCGACTTCGGAATCTTTCCCACGGTGAACTTCATGTGGATGATAAACCAGAAGCGACAGCACATGCTCAACCTCATGTATAAATACAGCATGGAAGACTTGCCTTATAGTGCCATTAGCACGTATCGCTCCTACACATCCCCCTACAGTTATGAAACAGGAAACCCATCACTGAAGCCCCCCACAGGTCACGAACTGATGCTTATGGCCAAACTATGGGGAAAATGGACGCTGTTGGGAGGTTTTATCAGGTCGAACAACGAAATATACTTCGTTCGTGAGCAGTCCCCCGAGTCTCCTTCTGTCACTCAGATTATGCCATACAACTGCGCTCATATTGAAGGCCTTATGTTCGGCATGGAATATCTGCTTAGGATAGGTGAGGTGTGGAGTTCCATTCCCAAGGTGCAAATGATTCATATGTCGGGTCAATTGCAGGGTGAGCACTATAGCAACCCTTTTACCTATAGGCTTGACTGGCGCAATTATTTCCGTTTCTCATCCACCTTTTCAGCCGCTTTAGACTTCCATTACGAGCCAACTTCACATTATCTAGACCATACATTGAAGCCTGTATATCATGTAAATATCCAACTGGCTAAAAGTCTGTACAATGAGCGTCTGCTATTCACCCTTGAAACCAAACCATTCGTCAAAAACCGAAGGAGCATCACCGATAATCTGAACGTTCGTACAACCTACCACAATTTAACCAGGGAGCAATACTTCGAGTTTATTATTAAATGGCGGTTTAAGGGAGGTAAACACCTCAAGAAACAGTCAACAGTAGAAAGCATACAGGAGTATAAGCAGTTAGAAAAGGAAAAATAACTCTCTCGTGAGGGCAGTTGTCAGCCTTCGTACTGACGCTGCCCCCCCCAAAAAAGGAATGGCAGAATATAATAAACACATCATACTTCATTAAGGTTTTCGCCACATCAAACATTCCATATCACATTCTTTTTCATTACTTTTGCACCGTAAAAAGAAAAAATATCGCTTTCGGGTTAGCATTTTGAACGTCTGAAGGGTATTACAGTAAAAAAGACGTGATGGAAAGACAAATCATCCAACGGCTGTTCAAGCAGCACTACGCCAAGATGCTCAGGGTGGCACGCACCATCCTCTACGACGAGCAGGAGAGCAAAGATGTGGTCAGCGACATCTTTGAGAGTCTGCTCCGGGGACAAACGGTCATCATACCCGACACCGAGGAGCACTACCTGCTGACATGCGTTCGCAACCAGTGTCTGAAACGTGTCCGCCATCAGGAAACGAGACTCCGCACGGAGGCTGCTATGGCAGCAGAAAGGGCTGAAGACGAAAAAGAAGACGAGCGCACGGCGGATATCGTAGAGTTCGTGGTCAGCCATCTCACGGAACAAGAGCAGCGCATCTTCCACCTCCGTTTCACCAGAGGGTATAGCTACGAGGAGATAGCCTCCACAGAAGGCATCAGCCGCGTGGCGGTATGGAAACATCTTTCTCACGCCTTGAAAGAAATCAGAAACCGTTTTAATCCGAAAGCATGATGAAACCAACAGACCCCAACAAGCAGCTTTACCGCGACATGCAGGAAGAGCCCGAAAAGTATTCCGACCAGGAGTTAG
>JAFXVN010000062.1 GCA_017524545.1 Bacteroidaceae bacterium | reverse complement strand
GCTTCTTCCGCAAGATGTGGGTGGTGATGGATTCGAACCACCGAAGGCGTAAGCCAGCAGATTTACAGTCTGCCCCATTTGGCCACTCTGGTAACCACCCAATATCTCATTTTTTCTTTGTCTTCAACCACCTCGCCTGGTGTGTTGAGCCTCTTGTCGGATTCGAACCAACGACCCCGAGATTACAAATCACGTGCTCTGGCCAACTGAGCTAAAGAGGCGATTTTGCAGCCGCATTTACATGCGAGCGCACTTAATCGGCTGCAAAATTACAAATTATTTCGGAACTGGCAAAGCCTTTTGTCGTTTTTTTAACGATTTTTTTGCTTTTCCTTATATTTGGAAGCTTGCCGGAGCAAGGATTCCACTGTTTTGTCGATTGCTTCTTCAAATGTGTTGCATGTTTCCTGAGCGAACAACTCGGTGCCTGGCAGTATGACTCTCAGCGCTGCCTCCTTGTTCATTGCGGTCTCAGGCTTTACAACCTTCAGTGACACCTCTATCCTTCCTATTTCGTCGTTGAACTTAGCGAGCTTGGAGAGTTTCTTTTCGATGAACTGCTCCAGTTTCTCTGTTGCCTCAAAGTGGATGGCCTGAATTTTAATTTCCATAGTTACCTCCTTTTGTTTTGGCCCGGGGATGGGCCTGGTTATACATTTCCTTCAATTGCTCGAAAGTGGTGTGAGTGTAGATTTCAGTTGTTGACAGTCTCTCGTGTCCAAGCAGTTCCTTGACGGACTGCAGGTCGGCCTTATGGTTGAGCATTGCTGTGGCGAACGTGTGCCGGAGCACATGCGGGCTGTTGCGTTGCTGTGTGGTGACCAGCGACAGGTACTTCTTGACAACTTCGCGGACTCGAGCGGGGTTCATCCGCCGTCCGCTTCGTTCGTCGAGGAATACCGCACTGTCCTCCGAAGCTTTCTGCTTTGCAAAGGTTTCGCGCTCTGCAAGGTAGGACCTCAGGCTGTCGCCGAACTCATCGCCGTATGGTATGATGCGCTGTTTGTTGCGCTTGCCTGTGACTTTGAGCTGCATCTGATCCAAGTCAACGTCTTTTTCCGACAGGCCTACGAGTTCCGAAAGTCGTATGCCTGTGGAGTAGAAGGTGAGTAGAATCATGCGGTCGCGACTCCCCTTGTAGTCCTCGCTGAAGAAGTCGCCGTCGAAGAGCCGGTTCATGTCTGCCTCGCGGACATACGCCGGAAGCTTCTTCTCCACCTTGGGCCCTGGCATGTTATGCACGGGATCCCGCGTTACAAGGCCTCTGCGCAGCAGGAATTTGTAGAAGGAGCGGAGCGAGCTGAGACGTCGGCGGACGCTTGTGGCGGCATTGCCTCTGTCCATCATCTCCACCACCCACTGCCTAATGACATCGGCAGGCATTTCTGCCCAGCTGAGGGTGCTGTCTGTTGCTTCATAGAACCGCTTGAACGCCTCCAAGTCGGACTGGTAATGTTCGGTCGTTCTGCTGGAATAATTCCGCTCGTACCGAAGGTAATCTATGAAGTCTTCAATCCAATTCACGCACTTCGCTTACTGTTTCTTCTGCGAAGGTAGCTATTTTTTCTGACAATCCAAAGGGTTGCGTCAAAAAATTAAGGACTTTTAATCTTCTACGCGGTGGAGCTTCTGTACATAGACAGCACGTTCCATAGCGAGGCGCTTCAGAACAGAGGGCTTGTCGAACTGCTGACGGGCGCGAAGTTCCTTCACGACACCGGTCTTCTCAAACTTACGCTTGAACTTCTTCAAGGCTCTCTCGATGTTCTCACCTTCTTTTACAGATACTACAATCATTGTTTTGCTTTTTGTTGTTTTTAATTGGTTAATTGTTTTATGTTGCGAAAATGCGGCGCAAAATTACACATACTTTTTGAATTGGCAAAGCTTTTTAGCAAAAAATTACAATAACTGTCCACTTACGTCACTTGACTGCCCATAATTAATGCTACTTGAGGTGACTGGGGACGGGGCTAACCTAATTGCTCAACCAGGTTAAGCTAATTGAGCAATTAGGTTAGCTTAGTTTGCCAATTAGGTTAGGCTAATTTTTCAATACCCCTTGCTTCGATTCAGGATTTTCTTGTTGCCAATGATATTGATGCTGTTCTCCTGTGGTCTGGCAAGCCTGCGTCCGCCCAGGTCGAAGCATTGTTCCCCGACCTGCTCTCCCTCAAAAGGGAGCTGAGGAGATTCGATTCCTGTCGGGTTCTCATCTATACCATTATATATATATACGGACGAGCCGGCAAGGGTGAGTGTCAGCGGTGTGTCGATGTCGATGGCCACGCCTGTAGAGAGTCCGCTGAGAGTCTTTTGCTTGAAAGCGTCAGTCAGGGTGATGCTGGTGTGAATGAAGTCGGGAATTTCCAGTGCCTCGCGCAGGGTGATGGTGAAGTTGTGTGCCGAGGTAGAGGGATTGCGGAGGGCAAGCGTTGCCCGTTCGCCGTTCCATGCCGCCCATCCATAGATGTTGGCCTTGCTGCCGTCCCACGGATTGCCGCCCACCCAATGCACATCGGGCAGCACATCCTCCTGTGCCTTCTGCCAACGTATGCACTCTGCGAGGTCGCCCCAAAGCTTGCCGCCATTGATGCTGTTCATCAGCGCGAAGTCTGCATAGACCTCCACCATGCCGCTTCCGCAGGCAAAGGCACAACGCATCTCGCGAACAATGTCGTCATAGTTGCGGCTCATGTTGGCGATGCCGCCGCCATAGTTCGAGAGGATGAAGCCGTGCGTCATCAAAGTGTTGATGGGACAGAGGGGTGAGTTCTGCACAAAGTTCTGATAGACGAGGCGGTCGCGGTAGGTAATCCACTGCTCGCGCGTGTTGCCCTGGTTGCCCACGGTGCCCCAGTCGTTCTCCTGCCGCCATACGGCATCGGTCACTTGGAACCAGAAAGGCGACGCCCAGGTGCCGACGGTGGTGTTGAGGAAGACGTCGGGCTTCACTTCGCGCAACTTCTGCTCTATGTCGATGATGCCCTCTGCATTCTCCTCGCCTGTTGCCCCTGCATCAGGGCCTGTGGCACTGAACTGTGCGCTGATGCCGTCGAACTTGAAGAAGTTGAAGTGGTAGTTGTTGAGCATGTAGCTCGTGCGGTCGAGGAAGACATTATAGTAGGCGGAATTGGAGAGTTGCATACCGCCCTTGCCGTTCCAGTAGCTGCGGCGGTAGTTGCCGCTCTGTCCGTAGCCGCCCACGGGGCCGAGCCATGCGCCGATGTGCGAGTCCATGCTCCAAGCCTTGTCGCTGAGGTTCTGGAAGCCGTTGGGGAAGTTCGGGTTGAACTCCCATGTGCCGTAGATGTCCCAGCCGTCGTCCCAGACAAAGGAGCCAATGCCTACACCGTACTTGTCGAAGAGGTGCTGCTTCCACTGGTCGAGCACTTCCATGCATTGCGACTCGTTGAAGTTCCCCGTGTAGTTCTGGTCGTTGTTGCGGTCTATGTTCAGCTCGAACCAAGAGTTGTACATCGGGAAGGGACGCCAAGGCACAGCGCGTTCGCGCTCGCTGTAACAGAGGAAGGAGCGACGCGCCTGGCCAGGGGCGATGATGCCGACAACAGCTCCCACCTTCCACGTCTTGCCTTTTGCCAATGTCGTTTGGCGGCTCCACTCGCCTATGATTTCCGTCTCGGTGGGTGCAGCCAAATGCAGGTACTCGGTCTTGGTGTAGCTGAGGTTGATGTTGCCCGTCGAGGTATTGTCGCTGCCATCCGCATTCAGCACCACATAGTAGCGCAAGCTGTACGTTCCCGTTGCAGGGACGGTGAAACCATACACGTTGTCTGTCTTGGCATGGCCGGAGAAGCCTTTATGATAGTCGGAAGCAGCCACGTTGCCACCCGCATCCACCAGCTCCACGCCGGCAATGGTGAGACCATGATAGCCCGATGCGTACATGAACTGCGCTGCAAAATCGCCTCCGCTTCTGGCAAAGCTCACAGGCTTCGACATCATCTTGATGTTCTCTGAAGCATAACCAAGCTCTATGATACGCGAGGGGACGGATGCAGGCGCACTCCACGAAGAGGTGTCCCATGTGTCGGTGCGTGTGCCGCCCACAGCAAGCACATTCTGCATCGAGGACTGCGAGCTGCTGCTCTCTGGCAGGACATTGGCCTCCATGTTGCCGTCATACACCAGCTCGGGAGCAAGAACCTCGCAGCTCCATGTGATGGTGCCGTTGCTGTTGAACGAACTTTGGGCATCCGTCACGGTATCGCGGAAGTAGCGTACAAGGTAATAGCCCGCCGCTGGGATGTTGAGTGTATAGACGTTGTTGGACTTCGCGCCGCCGGTATAGCCCTTGTGGTAGTCGTGAGCCACCACGTTTCCGTTGAGGTCTAAGACATCCACACCCGCGATGTCCAGTCGATGGTTGCCGGAGGTGTATTGGAAGGTGACGGTCTGACGGCCGCTTCCCAAGACGGCAAGATAGCCCTTTGTGCCTACGACACCGCTTGTTGGCAAGCCCAAGTTGATGATGCCTCTTGGTGTCTCTGAGCCGGGAGTCCAGCTAAAGGTGTTTGATGTCCATCTGTCATAGACGAAGGGGGCTGTGTCCAAAGCGCCCACGATGCTGTTCTTGCCCATTGGTGTCTCTAATCCGGCAAAGATTTTGTCGCTGGCGATGACAGCGCCCCGCGTATTGCCAACCACAGCAGGAGCCTTTTCACCGTCGCTATTGTCGATGGTATAGTGCATGGGTATGATGGCATTCATCGCCACATCCCTCACGGCTGTCAGCTCCAGCTCTGTGCGCAGATAGTGTGAGCCGTCGCGAAGCACAGCTCGCCAAGTCAGACTGAGGTTGCCGTGGGTATAGGTAGCCTTGATGCTCTTGCCGGGAAGCTTCAGTGAACCCTTGGCGGCAGATGGGTCGGCAACGAGCTCCTCAGCCTCCACATCCTTCAACGTCATAGCAGAAGAAGCCACTTCCGTGCCATTGCCAAGGCGGATGCTAAAGAGGTCTTCGCTTGCTTTCATACCCATTGCCTCGCATCCGCCGAACGTCAGTTTGCCGTCGCTCAACACGAAAGAAGCCGAGAGCAGGTCATTGCTCAACGTATATGTCTCGCCAACAACCGAAGACGTTGCTGTGCCTGCTTGCTGCTCCTGCGGGAAGATGACACTTTGCGAAAAAGCGAAATGATGAAAAAGTAAAAAGGTGAAAAGGAGGGCGATGGACTGCTTCATGGTGACAGGTATTATGGGTGGAAACAAAGATATATCATAAAACAACGGATTACACAGATTTCACGGATTGATGCCCTATTGACAATCTAAATCCGTTGAATCCGTGAAATCCGTTGTCGTAAGCTTTTACGTACTTCCTGTAATATATATAATATATATATGTACGCGCGAGAGCTTTTACAGGTTGGCGTTATCGTCCTTCCAGTTTTCTACGGCGGGGATGATGCCGAGACTGATAATCTCGTCGCGCATCTTCTGCAGGTGCTCGTAGGAAGCCTGGAGGGCAGCCATTTCCTCTGCTGTGCCTTCGGGAGCGGTGAAGTGTACGCCGTCCTTGTCGATGACAGAAGGCATAGCCATCATCACATTCTTGAAACCGAAAGCATTCACATAGCAGCCGGCAGGCCACTTGAACGGTTCGCCGCCCATTGCGCCCTCAATCATCTTCACTGCCTGGTAAGCCGGGCTTTGGAAGGAAGAGCGTCCGCGCAGCTTGATGATGTTGCTGCCGCCCTGGGTCGTCATGTGCTTAATCTCTGCCCAGCGCTCGGGAGTGAGGGGAAGCTCTGCGAGAGGCTTGCCGTCAATCTTAGCCTTGGAAGCGAAGACAGCCATCTGTTCGCCGTGACCGCCGTAGGTGTATGCGTCCGTCACCTTGTCCTGCTGCACGCCAAACTCCTGCGCCAGCTGCTGCTGCAAGCGGGTAGAGTCGAGGGCTGCAAGAGAGGTGAGCTGGTTGGGCTTCAAGCCGGAGTGGATGAGAGCCGTCAGGGCTGTCACGTCGGCAGGGTTGAAGATAACAACAACGTGCTTCACGTCGGGGCAGTACTTTTTGATGTTCTCGCCGAAGTCGGCTGCAATCTGGCAGTTGCCCTTCAGCAAGTCTTCGCGCGTCATGCCTTCCTTGCGGGGAGCGCCGCCGCTGGAGATGATGTATTTTGCACCCGTGAAAGCCTCGGCGGGGTCAACCGTATAGGAGAGGTTTGCACCAGGGAAAGCGCAGTGGCACATCTCGTCATAGACGCCGTGCACACCGGGCTCATAGATATCATACAGGCAAATGTTGGGGGTGAGGCCGAGCATCAGCACGCTCTGCACCATGTTGGAGCCAATCATGCCACCGGCGCCAACGATAACGAGTTTCTCGTCTGTCAGGAATTTCATGTTTTTAAGTTATTATTAGTTGATATACTTTAATTCGGATTGCAAAGATAACGATTTTTCTTCATGCCTCAAAGTTTTTTTCGGAAAAAGAGCCTGCCTTCCCTGCAAAAGTGACTTTTTGCCAACCATACAGGGCATTTTCGTTGTCCTCGTTGGTACTAAAGCATCCAGGAATTAACTTCCTTTTTTACTTCCGATACTTCAATTTATGTTTGGCCCTGCAAAGTCCCTAAACAGCAACGATTCTTTCGAGAAAACATTTAACTTACATACCATTACAACAACAGACAAGCAACAAATGCCACTTTAACGATAACTTTTTTCCCTTTTTCCTATGCCATTCCCATAAAAAGGTGTACTTTTGCAAGCGGATAACGAGAAAGATTAAGAAGTTAAAACTTTAACTCTTTAACATTTTAACAGTTTAACATTACACAATTATGAGAGTAATCATCGAACCCGACTATGAGAACCTGAGCCGCTGGGCTGCTGAGTACGTTGCTGCAAAAATCAATGCCGCCAATCCAACCCCCGAGAAGCCCTTCAAGCTGGGCTGCCCCACAGGGTCTTCCCCCCTGGGCCTCTACAAGCACCTCGTGGAGATGAACAAGGCCGGCAAGGTTTCCTTCAAGAACGTCATCACCTTCAATATGGACGAGTACGTCGGCCTGCCCGAAGAGCATCCCGAAAGCTACCACAGCTTCATGTGGACAAACTTCTTCTCCCATATCGACATCAAGAAGGAGAACGTACACATTCTGAACGGCAACGCCAAGGACTTGGAGGCTGAATGCGCTCAGTACGAAGCTGCCATCAAGGCTGCCGGTGGCATCGACCTCTTCATGGGCGGCATCGGTCCCGACGGACACATCGCCTTCAACGAGCCCTTCAGCTCGCTGCAGAGCCGCACCCGCGTGAAGAGCCTCACCACCGACACCATCATCGCCAACAGCCGCTTCTTCGATAACGACGTGAACAAGGTGCCCAAGACAGCCCTGACCGTCGGCGTCGGCACCGTGATGGACGCCAAGGAAGTGCTCATCGTCTGCAACGGCCACAACAAAGCCCGCGCCCTGCAGCACGCCGTAGAATGCGCCGTCAGCCAGGAATGGACCATCAGCGCCCTGCAGATGCACCCGCACGCCATCATCGTCTGCGACGAGGCTGCCACCGACGAGCTGAAGCACGGCACCTACAAGTACTTCAAGGACATAGAGAAGAATAATCTGTAATAATATGTTAACAACTCTTATCGGCATCATCACCGGCATCTTGGCCGGCTTCATTGCAAGCAAGCTGCAGAGCGGCTCCGGCAGGGGGATTCTCGTCAACCTGTTTCTGGGTGTCATCGGCAGCGTCATCGGCGGTTGGCTCTTTGCCCTTCTCGGCATCGAGGCCAACGGCTTCATCGGCACACTGGTTTGCGCCGTGGTTGGTGCACTCATCCTGCTGTGGTTTGTGTCGAAGATTAAGTAAGCACAACCGATAGTCTTCAACCACGAATTGCACGAATTACACGAATTACAAATGCCACCAAGGGCGTAGCCAATTCGTGTGATTTGTGTAATTCGTGGTTTTATATATAACCTAATGTATGAGAAAGCATCCCCTTCTTCTTCTGTCCCTCCTGCTCCTTGCCCCTTGCTCTCTCCTCTCTCGGTCGTTGACCATGAGCCGCGAAGTTATGCTCGACAAGATAAAAGGCGGCTGGGCAGGACAGACAATCGGCTGCGCATACGGCGGCCCGACGGAGTTCTGCTACCGGGGCGTTATGATTCCTGACGAGACAGAGATAAAGTACCCCGAGCATCATCTTCAGTACTTCTACGACCATGCGCCCGGGCTCTTCGACGATGTCTATATGGACTTGACCTTCGTCGAGGTATTCTCGAAGGAAGGTCTCGACGCGCCTGCCGAGTCGATGGCGAAGGCTTTTGCCTACGCCCCCTACCCACTTTGGCACGCCAACCAGCAAGCCCGATACAACATCATGCAGGGCTTGATGCCGCCCGCGTCGGGCTTCTGGAAGAACAATCCCCATGCCGACTGCATCGACTATCAGATAGAGAGCGACTTCGCAGGCCTGATGTCGCCGGGAATGCCCAACGCGGCTTCTGCGATTTCGGACAAGGTGGGGCATCTGATGAACTACGGCGACGGCTGGTACGGCGGGGTCTTCATCGGGGCGATGTACGCTCTGGCGTTCGTCGAGAACGACATCCTGACAATTGTCGAGCAGGCACTCCGCACGATACCGCAAAAGAGCAAGTTCCACAGGTGCATCGCCGACGTGGTGCGTTGGTACAAGGAAGAGCCGAACGACTGGAAACGGACGTGGACACGCTATAACGAGAAATACAGCGAGGACGTTGGCTGCCCCGAACTCATCCTTGCCCCCGGCAACATCGATGCCACCATGAACTCGGCATACGTCGTGATGGGTCTGCTATTCGGGCATGGCGACTTCGGCAAAACAATGGAGATAGCAACACGCTGCGGACAGGACTCCGACTGCAACCCTGCCTCAGCAGCAGGCATCCTCGCAACCATGATGGGCTACAGCAACATCCCCGAACCGTGGATGCCCAACCTTCGCGAGGTGGAGAGCCGCCCCTTTACATATATAAAGATGTCGTTGGACGATGTCTATCGGCAGTGCTTCGACCTCGCCCTGAAGAACATCGAACGGAACGGCGGCAAGGTCTTCGATAATGAAATCAGCATCAAAGTGCAGAAGCCCAAGGCAGTCCGTTTGGAGCAAGGCTTCACAGGGATGACACCCAAGCTGCTTTCGGAAGGTATCGACAAGCTCGGCAATCCCGATTCAGAGCAGAATGTCATCGAGTTCGACGGCATCGGCATCACCCTCTACGGTAACATCTCTTGCCCCGACAGGACATACGAGGCACAGCTCGAAGTGAGCATTGACGGCAAAACAGACCGTGTGATGAAGCTATGCTCCGACTTCAACAAGCGCACCGCCGACTGCCTCTACTGGAACTACGACCTCAAGGACGGCCCGCACCGCATCGAGTTTCGCCTCCTCAACCCTCGCGAAGATGCCAACATCAAAGCGCACCGCATCATAAAATATGAAAAGGTGAAAAAGTGAAAAGGTAAAAAGGAGAAACATGAAAAGGGGAAACACCCTTCTTCTGTAAACAAATGTTAAATTGCCACAATTGGCAAACAATTTTTCACCTTTCACTTTTCACTTTTCACTTTTTTGTCGTACCTTTGCACCGCAATTTGAACGAAGCAACACAATTATAAAATTGGACTCCGCGCATTAAAAGCGCGTCTTGTTTCTAAAGAATACAAGAAATCGTCAAATTGTAAATTAACCTGGTGCCTATAGTTCAGTTGGTTAGAGCGTCAGATTGTGGTTCTGAATGTCGTCGGTTCGAGTCCGACTAGGCACCCACCAAAAGAAACCTTGTAAGGCAATAACTTACAAGGTTTTCTTTTTTATAGAGGACAATTCTCGGGTCAGCCGGTTTTTACATCACTTTGACAAACACTATTATAATGTCTCGTTGCTGTTGCTATAAGTTCTGTTTTTATTGCCCCCATGTGCCTCAAGATAGCCAAACTCTGTGAGTTGACGCATGTAGCGCTTGGCGGTGGTGGCATTGAAGCCGAAGTGGGTGACAATCTGTTCTGTGGTGATTTCATCTTTATCGGCCACATATTCCAAAATATCGACCAGTTTCTCTGCCAAAGAGGGCTTTACCGACCATTTATCGACCATTTTCTGCCTCATTGCTTGTTTATCGACCATTTTGGTCGTCGATGCTACCGATTTGATATATTGGTCGATATCCGTCATCAAATGCTGGAGATGCAGGCGAGTCATGCAATCGATGAAGATGTTGATGTCTTCCTGCTCGCGCGTGTCAATCAACGCCTGTATGTATTCAGCCTTGTCCTCCTTCAGTACCTTTGTTGGCAGTACACCGAACTCCGTCTGTAGCAAATTCATCAGCAGTCGGCATGTACGTCCATTACCGTCAGCCCAAGGATGGATGGTCACCAACTCGAAGTGAGCCCAGAAACTCAGTTCGTAGATGGCGACAATGTCGTTAGCATCTATAGCCTTACGACGTTTGTTTAGTTCCTTGCAGAAAGCAGCCAGTCGCGCAGGCACCTTCAAGTAAGACATATACGACTTGCCGCCAAGTCCGGCAGTAACATTCAATTTACGAAATTCGCCCTTGGCAGCCGATAAATCTCCTCCCGCAGCATGATACTCTGACCCCGTGCGAGCCATTACCTTGGATGCTAATATCACGAGCCAATCTACCGTGATGTCCTCATGCCGTTTAATCCATTGCATGCCGTAGTCGTAGGCCGCTTTCAGGTCGAGGTTCATCATCTGCTCCATCATGGTGCGCTTACTGCTGGTGATGCCTTCATCAAACAGCAGTTGCGCCTCCACCTCCGTTACTGTAGAGCCTTCGATGGCTGTGGAGTGCGTGATGATAGAATAGAGGTAGAACTTCTGGTAGTCTATCTGCTCCGATATGCCCAACTCCTTATGTTGCTGGAGTAATTTTATCAATGTTTCCTTATTCTTTTCTTCCATATATTCTTATAACGGACCTCGCTATATTGTTATTGTGCTATTTGTGTTCGGCTCCTCTTCGGGGGGTCGATTTCTGTTCTATTGCCTAATCATGAACCATAAATCTTGAACCTTGAATCATAATTGCTTCGTTGCTGTTGCTATAAGTTCTGTTTTTATTGCTCATATCCACAAACTTGGGAAAGAGATGATGGCTGCATAACAAGCCAAGAACATAAAGGGGCTGGGCAAAAATACAGCCATAATTATAAAACAACGGATTCCACGGATTTCACGGATTTAAGTGCTACTGATAATCAGCAAATAAAAAAATCCGTATAATCCGTGGAATCCGTTGTCGTTAATTATGACACAACGTCTTTATGTTGTTACTTCACGCCTACTTTGCGCTGAACCTATAGATGGTTGTCGTCAGGTACTCTTCGCCGGGGCGAAGGGTTGTGCTGGGCCATTCGGGATGGTTGGGGCTGTCGGGGTAGTGCTGTGTTTCGAAGCAGAAAGCGCTGCGGCGGGGATAGCGAACGCCCTTCTTACCCACGAAGCTGCCGTCGAGGAAGTTGCCGGCATAGAACTGAACGCCGGGCTGGTCGGTGTACATATCCATCACGATGCCAGTGTTGGGGTCGTAGAGTGTTGCGAAAGACTTGCTGATGTCGCCCTTTGTGTTCAGAATCCAGTTGTGGTCGTAGCCGTGGCCGTTCACGATTTGCTGGTTGCTCTCGTCGTCGATGCGGTCACCGATGGCTGTGGGCGTGCGGAAGTCGAAGGGAGTACCCTCTACGCCGAGCACTTCGCCTGTAACGGCAACCTCTTCGTCAACAGCAGTAAACTGGTCGGCATCGAGCCAGAGCACTTCGTCGAGGCAATCCTTCGTGCCGTCGCCGCTGAGGTTGAAGTAGCAGTGGTTGGTGAGGTTCAGGACGGTTGCCTTGTCGGTCGTAGCCTGATAGGTAATTTGCAAGGCATTGTCGTCCATCAATGTATAAGTCACGTTCACCTCGATATTGCCAGGATAGCCATCCTCGCCATCTGCGCTGGTGGTAGAGAAGATGATGTTCCGCTCGTCACTCTGATTAGCATCCCAAATGCGGTTGTGGAAAGCAATCGGGCCACCGCCGTGCAAGCTGTTGGGGCCGTTGTTGATGGGGAGCTGGTAGCTCTCGCCGTCGAGGGTGAACTGACCTTTGGCGATGCGGTTGCCATAGCGACCGATGAGGGCACCGAAGTTGCAGCCCTGGGCACCGTACTCTTCGTAGTCGGAGATGTTGTCGTGTCCGAGGCAGACATCCGTCATGTTGCCGTCCCTGTCGGGTACCATGATGCTGACGATGCGGCCGCCGAAGTTGGTGAAGCACACCTCCATGCCATTGCTGTTGGTAAGAGTGTAGAGTGCCGTGGAATCGCTGGCGAAGTCAGCAGGATTGAGGCCAGAAAGGGTGAGGCTGTCTGCGCTCTCCGTGTTGTCGGCTGTCTTGCTGCCGCAAGCAGTCAGGCAAAGCCCTGCAGCTATCGCCGCAAGACCGAGAATAATGTTTTTCTTCATGCTTTGATAAATTAGTATAACTTGTTTTTGCTTCTTTTGCTGCAAAGTTACGATTATGTATGCAAAAAACAAAAGAAAAGAAGACAAAATGTTGCTTTGTATCGTAATTTATGCTAACTTTGTGCAGAATTTTGACTAAAACACTTATGATGATACGACACACATACCTCCACAAACTGTGTTTTGCGGCACTTTCCCTCTTCTGTTTGTGGAGCTGCAAGGAGGACATTGACACCTCCTCCCGCTATGTCTTTACAGACCAAACCGTCCTGAGCTATCTGGAGAAGCACAGCGTGTATAGCAGCTATGTCGATTTGCTGCGCCAAGTGAAAATCAGCAAAATCAGCAATTCGACAGTAAGCCAGCTCCTGAGCGCACGTGGCGTCTATACCGTCTTTGCCCCGACGAACGATGCCATCCAGTCCTATCTGGAAGATTTGGTGAAGGAGGAAATCATACCCGAGCCTTCATGGGACGCATTCCCCAGCGAACGCAAGCGCGACTCCATCCGTCAGGTAATCGTCTTTAGCAGCATCATCGACGGTGGGGACGAGACCAATGCCTGCTACTACACGGCCGACTTCCCCGACGACGAATTCGTCCTTGGCAACCTCTTCGACAAAAAGCTCTCCATAAGGAAGCCGGAGAAGGCTCCCGACAGCATCTACATCAACGAATGCCCTGTCAGCATCAAGGAACGTGACATCCTCTCCATCAACGGCATCATCCACCAGATGGAGAAAGTCATTGCCCCGAGAGACGTCACGGCCGCCAAATACATCCAGGAATATATCGACAACCAGAAAGACGGTTTCCTTGCATGTTTCCGCGTCGTTCAGGCCTGCGGTCTGCTCGACACCTTGAGCAAGGTGCGCGACGAGAGGTATGAGGAGCTGTACCAAACAGGCATGATTAAGGACCTGCCCAACATGACTGGAGAGGGCTTCGCCGAAGGCAACACCGCATACGCGCCAAAGCACCGCCTCTACGGCTTCACCATCTTTGCCGAACCCGACGACTTCTGGCGCGGTGAGGGCATCGACCCCAAAGCCCCCGACCTGTTGCAGAAAATCACCCAGTGGATTCTCAACAACCACCAGTACAGCGACGAGGATAAGTTCGTCACCGACGAGAACTATCAGAGCGAGAACCACCTGCTCTACCAGTGGATAACCTACCACATGCTCCCCATGCGCATCCCGAAGAGCAAGCTTGTGTTCCACATCAACGAATACCGCTACAACATGAGCAAGCCCTACTCATACACGATTCCCGTCTATGAGTTCTACACCTCTATGGGCAAACGCCGCCTTTTCAAGCTCATTGAGAGCGGTGCCAGCAACGGTGTCTATATCAACCGCTTCCCCATCACCGACAACGGGCGGCAGGGTTCTGGCGACGAGATTGGTTGCGACCCCGACAAGGTGGGCAGCCTCGTTGAGACAGAATCCACATTAGCCATCCTCGACGACATGGCCAACTGCTGCGTCTATCCCATCAACGCACCCATCTCCTACAACGACAAGGTGCGCGACAACCTCCAAAAGAATCGCATCCGCTTCGACGGCATGAGCCTCTTCCCCGAAGCCATGAACAACGACATCCGTCTCAAGAAAGCGACAGCAGAGGAATACAAGCACGTCTATATCCCCAACACCGTGCGCTCCTACAACTATTTCGAGAACATGCAGCAGAACTCCAACATGAACTTCGTCTATTACAACGCCTGGAACGACGACTGGTGCAACCTGCATCGCGACGAAATGAAGGCTGTGGGACGCTTTGAGGTCATGTTCAAGCTGCCGCCCGTGCCGCGCCGAGGCACCTACGAGGTTCGCTACAAAGTGCTGGCAAATGGCAATCGCGGCGTGGCTCAAGTATATTTCGGCTCCAATCCCGAGAAGCTGCCAGCAGCAGGCATTCCTCTGGATCTGACGTTAGACTGCCGAAACGAGAATGACGCAAAGAAGGTAGGCTGGGAAAACGACAACCCGAACGACGACGACTACTCTGCCGAAATCGACAAGCGTATGCGCAACAACGGCTACATGAAGGGACCGCAGTCCATCGACTCGGCTAACGGAACGGAACGCGGCTACAACGACCGCGAGAACATCCGCCACATCTTCGTGCGCCAGACGCTCGACCCCAACGAGACCTACTACATCAAGCTGAAGTCAGTGCTCGACGCCGACAAGAAGGAGTTCTACATGGACTTCATCGAATACTGCGCAAAGGAAATCTACGACAACCCCGAAACGCCGGAAGACATCTGGTAAAAAGAGGCTGCCACAAAACGCAGATATTATTATAAAACAACGGATTTCACGGATTCCACGGATTTAAGTGCTATTGATAATCAGCAAAAAAGATAATCCGTTTAATCCGTGAAATCCGTTGTCGTTTATTATGATACTGCCCTTTTTTTAGCCCTCGCTGTCGGTTCTGCTTCCAACGGATTGTCGGGCCAATAGTGTTTTGGGTAGCGGCGGCGCAGTTCGCCCCGCACCTCAAAGTATGTATTTTGCCAAAAGCTGCCAAGGTCGCTGGTGAGCTGCACAGGCTTATACCCCGGCGAGAGCAGTTCCATGAGCACCGGCACACGGCCGTCATCCACCTTCGGCGTTTCCTTCATTCCAAAACATTCCTGCAGGCGGACACTCAGCACGGGTGCCTCGGCCCCAACGCGGTAATCCAGACGGATACGGTTGCCCGTTGGCACCACGATGTGCGAGGGCGCAAGACGCTCTATCTGCTGCTGCACGCCGTAAGGGATGAATGCCCACAGCGCATCGCACAGGTTGATTTTCCGAAGTGCCGCTCCTGTCGTACGCAGGCGACCGCCATCGTCAAGATATAAAGGCAGCCACTCTTGTGCCGAAGCGAGGAGGTGCGGCGTGGAGAGGTCGGGGATGTCCATCTCAGGATGCCATGCCGCCACCTGTGCCACGCGGCGTTGCAAGGCGCTGACCTCGTCGCTCCACGACAACATGCTGAGTCCATCCTTCGCCACAGCCTCACAGAGCACGCGCTCCTGCAAGTCTCGCGGAGCATCGTGAATAGGCTTGGAGCGCAACAGCAACCGGCCGATGCGCCATTCGTGCTGCATGAGCAGACAGTCCTGACTGCTGTTCCACGTCACAAGGTCGCGCTCCGTAGCCAGTTCCTCCAAGTCCGACGGCTCGACAGAAGACCCTACCCAACCTCCCCTTAAAGTGGAGGAGTTCTCCCCCTTGGAAGAGATAGAGGGGAACTTGGCTATCACAAGCCAGGGACAAGCCGAGAGCGGGTCGCTGCGGTCAATACGGACTTCATCGCCGCTTGCCAACCTGTAACGTCCGGCCTTGTCCATCTGCATCGCGACGCGCTCGGGATAGGCGTAGGCAAGCAAAGCCCCCTCCCCTATCCCCTCCCCCGAGGAGGAGGGGAACAAAGGAAGCCTCCCTCCTCGGGGGGAGGTTTGGAGGGGGGCTATCTTTCTATATGCTTCAGAGACCTGTATAATACGTTGCCACGAAGCACTACGGGACAGTTCCCCCCTCCTTGGGAGGGGTCGGGGGAGGCTCCTCATCCGCAACGCTATATCTGCACTGCATTCCTGCCCTGTCAGAGGGTCTTTCTCTTCGAGCAGGGCGGCAATGTCACAGGCGAGAGCGACCTCACCGAGAGTCGATGCGTGAAGTATCATCCTGGCAATGCGCGGATGGCAAGGCAGCTTCACCATTTTCTTACCTAACGGAGTGATAGCACCCTTCCCATCGATGGCCCCAAGCGAGAGAAGAAGCTGGCGAGCGGCAGCAAGACCTTGTGTGGGAGGCGGCGTGAGCCAAGGCAAAGCCGTGGCATCCGTCTCGCCGAAGGCTGCGATGTCGAGCAGCATCGGTGCAAGGTCGGCATCCTCTATCTCTGCCTTCCTTTGTTCTGCCATGCGGTGCTCTGCCGCCTTTGTCCATAGGCGATAGCATACGCCAGGAGACAGACGGCCGGCACGACCGGCACGCTGTTTTGCCATGTCCATGCTGATTGTCACCGTCTCGAGGTGGCTGAGTCCTGTGCGCTGGTCGAAGACCAACGTTTTGCACAATCCGCTGTCGATGACCACCCGCACGCCCTCAATCGTGAGCGATGTCTCGGCAATCGGCGTGGCGAGCACGACACGCCGCTGTTTCTCCCCTTTTAAGGGGGAGTCAGAGGGGGGCCTTATGGCTCGCCTTTGCTCTGCTGGCGGGAGGTTGCCATAGAGAGGAAGGATGCTTTCAGAACTTTCCTTCAGCATTTCTGCACAACGCATAATCTCTGCCTGACCCGGTAGGAAGACAAGGATGTCGCCCTCCTGCTCCTGCAAAGCGCGGCGCACGGCACTTGCGGCTGCCTGCGGCATGTCGCGGCGGTCGGTGTCTTCTTTGGCATAATGAATCTCAACAGGGAACATACGCCCCTGACTCTCGATGAGCGGTGCCTGCAGCGCCTCGCAAATGGCAGTGGTGTCTATCGTGGCAGACATTACCAAAAGCCTCAGGTCGGGCCGTAGTATCTGCTGCGCCTGCCGCGTAAGGGCAAGGGCAAGGTCGGAATGAAGACTCCTCTCATGGAACTCATCGAAGATGACGATGCCCACGCCGTCGAGTGTCGGGTCGCTTTCGAGCATCCGCGTCAAGATGCCTTCGGTCAAAACCTCGATACGTGTCTCTTGGCTCACCCTTGTCTCGAAGCGAATGCGGTAGCCCACGGTCTTGCCCACAGGTTCGCCCAGCATCTCCGCCATGCGCTCCGCAATCTGCCGTGCCGCCAACCGCCGAGGTTCAAGCATCAAAATCTTCCCTTCGACGGGAGCATCATGAAGAAGCGTTAGGGGCAGCAACGTCGATTTGCCCGCCCCCGGCGGTGCAGTCACAACCACCGCCTGCTGCTCCGCAAGCGTCCGGCTCACCTCATCGGCAACATCAGCAATAGGCAACAGCCCGAAGTATTGGGATAGCAGATTGTTCATAGAGCCTCACCGAGAGAATGAGGTCGGACTGGTCTGACTCGTCTGACCCGTCGGACTTGTCTGACCAGTCTGACCCGTCGGACTCGTCTGACCAGTCGGACTCGTCCGACCAGTCCGACGATACTCCACCCTTGCCTTGGTCATTTGCTCCCTGATGCCGCCCTCCTTCAGGAACTGCTCTTCCTGTCGTTCAATCAGCTTGCGCAACATGTAGGTAGCCTGGTGTATGAGCGTTATGCACAGGTTAGCCAACTCCTCGTCGGTCAGCTTTTCTTGAATCTTCCGGTATTCATTCCTTAAACTCTCACTTTGGGCATAGTCACGCATCTTCGCATAGCGAGGGTGGGTATTGTCCCATTGGCACAAACCTCTCACGCGAAGATAGTCCTCGTAGTCTATCAGGAGTTCCTCAAGGCTTGCCTTGGCAACATTGGTCAGCTTTATCTCTGTTTCACGCGATGTCATCGAAGCCTTGCTGCCCTCGGCGATATTCTGCTTCCCGCTACGGGCTGCCTGCTCCATCTGGTCGATGGTGCGGTCGCCCTTGACAAGAAAACGGTGCGCGAAATGGTAAGTGAGGTCATAAATGATTTCCGTCACCAGATAAACCCTCAACTGCCTGTAGCCCCCACGCTGCTGTAAAAAACCTTGTGCCATCTGTGTTGATGTTATGCCGAATTACGGACAAGTCGGACTTGTCAGACCTGTCGGACTTGTCTGAATTGGTCATTTGGTTGTTCTTTTCATGTTTCTTTTTGCTCCGTGCCTTTGGAGGATGCTCTTCATTCTGAGTTACGGACACACGGCACGGACAGAAAGACCTTCACCACGGTATGCAGAGTGGCCATTGAACCCAGGCAGACGTAGAGCACTGTCGCACAAACCGACTATTAGTTGGAGAGAACGGGACCAATAGTAGGGAGCCAGACCGACATGAATGTGATTTTCGGACGACGCAAATCCAGCTGCGGGAAGAAATATCTGACCTCCATTAGTCCCCTTGAAAAGGACGCCAATAACCCCATTTTGTTCAATAGACATATGAGAGCAATTGTCCATAAGTTCCTCTTGCTGCTCGTAAGAAGGCATACGCCAAGGTGCGCCCATGTTAACCGTTGCTGCATCGTCATCAGGCTCAAGCTCTGTCAAGTTGTCCACATATCTACTGGAGCCGCCGCCGTAATAGCCATAATCGTAGCCGTAATCAGGATTATTGCAATACTTGGTTAATTGACACCAGCTTCCAGTGGGACAAAACTTGTAATTTTCCCATGTATAGGTGTTCTTTTCGTATGTTTCACCCCAAGCATAGTAGCCGCCGTAACCCTCAGGCGTGCTTGCGCCCACGTTGCAGCAAGCCCACTTCGTACCGCTCGGCAAACCCAGGTCAATAGCATGAGGATGATTGTCATCGGGACAGGTCAGAAGAGGTTCTTCAGGAACGAATACCATACTGTCAACCTCTGAGGTCTTGAGTTCAACTAGTGTTTTGTCTGTCTTGTAGATTAGCACCTTTTGTGCTCTTACGGTCTGCGAAACCGCTGCAATCAGCAGCAGAGCTGCAAAGATTGTTCTTGCTTTCATCTTGCTTTAATGTTTCTGTTAATTATCCGTTACAATGTAATATACGAAGCCAGTTCACCCTTTATTTCACCCTTTCACCTTTTCGTTATCCTACTATCCACTTGCTGCCAGGGAAGAGAGAGATGATTTTCGTGGTGACGGCGCAGCAGATGAAACTCAGGACGGCGATGACGGGGATGACTGCCCAGACGGGAAGGAGCGGCTCGGCGGCATTGCCATTCACGAAGTACGCCGCGATGGGTGCGAGGAAGAAGAGGTGCATCAGGTACATGCCGAAGCTCAGTTTGGCAAGCGATGTGATGAGGCGCGGCGCAGGCTTCCTGATGGTGGAAAACATGAGGAAGAGGCCGAAGGTGGCCACCAGCACGTTCAGCGTGCAGAACTCCCAGCTCCATTCGAGCATCGGGGTTTCAATGGCGACACCCGGCTCGCCTTTCAGCCAGAAGCTCCATGCCGTGAAAGCGGCGCCGACGAGGAAGCAGACCAGACCGATGCCGATGCGCTTCTTGCTGTCCCATGTGAGATGGAAACGGATATAGTGTGCCAAGACAAGATAGCCAAGATAGCCCGAGCAGTACCACAGAGCATGGAAGCCATTCCAGAAGCATTCGCCCCACAGCTCGTCGCAGACAAAGCGGTGCAGCCACGGCATCGTGGTGGAGAAGGTGAAGATATAAAGGAACAGGCGTTCGTCCTTTGCGGAAGCCTTCTCAAGCCAAGGCGACACGACGGGTATAATAAGGTAGAGGCTGATGAGGGGGTACATGAACCACAGATGCCCGGCCATCGACGGGAAGTTCCACGGCAGGCGGCAGAAGTCGGCCCATGATGTCTCCCACGTCATAGCTCCCCAAGCCAGAGGCAGGAAGCAGTAAAGCAGCATGAAGACAATCATCGGGGGCAGGATGCGGAGCATCCGGCGGCGGTAGAAGTCCGTCATGCCCATGCCAGGTTTCATGGGCACGAGCAGGAAGGCACTGATGGTCATAAACAGAGGCACTGCCGTGCGTCCCACACCGCCGTCGTAGAAGGCCACCCAGAAGCGGTTGGCTTCGTTGGCAAGCATCGACATGTTGCCAGCCAAGCCGCTGTCGTCGGCACCATAGAAGTTCTCGCTGGCATGAACCAGCATCACCATAAAGCAAGCAATGACGCGAATCCAATCGACGAAAGCTATGCGCTGTTCAACTTTCTGCTGTTTCATTGTTCTGTGGTTTTATTGGACTGGTCGGACCCGTCTGACTTGTCTGACCTGTCGGACTTGTCTGAGGTTTCTTAATTGATGCCACGATAGTCTTCCTTACCTTCATGGGGTTCTCGATGCAGTGTACCTGATGCGATGTGCCGCCGCTGCCCACCATCTCCACGCAGCCGGTGCCGATGATGCGCTGCCACAGGGAACGGTAGAGATTGACCGTCTCGATGCGGGCCAGAGGAATCTCCGTCAACTTGATGTTGAAGATGCCGTCCTTCTGCACGAAGCGGGTGTCGGTGACGGCAAACTCTGTGCGCGTGCGGACGAGGCGCCCGATAATCCAAATGATGAAACCCAGCACCAGTAGGGCTATGCCCGAATAGAGGAAAGCATCCTTCTGCTCGGGGTATTGGTAGTAAGCCAGCCAGATGCAGGCCGCGCCGCCCAGAACAAGCACGAACGCAGAGAACGTGTACTTAAAAATTGCCGACCAGTGCAGGCGGCCACTGAAGATGATTTGCTCGCCCTCTTCAAGGCTTCGTTTGATGTAATTTGCCATAGCTTATGTTTTATTTAATGACTTTCTTTCCGCCAACGATGTAGATGCCCCGAGGTAATTTACCATTTACCATTTGGCCGGCGAGATTGTAGATGGCCTCATCGTTTTGAATCTTGAATCTTGAATTTTGAATTGGCTCCATGCCATCCGGCAACAGGGGAACGATGGGCAGCACGATGCTTGGGAGCCGCTCTTCTTCCGAGAGTTTGGTGGTGAAGTAGGATGTGAGGGCTGTCAGGCTCTTGTTTGCGGTGACGTACTCGAAGGCGGATCCTTCCGCATTCAGGATGTAGCAGTCCTTGACTTTCGTCGCTAACGTCGTGCCCTCGAACCTGTAGCCAGGCGACGTCACAATCATCTTGCCAGAGCCTGTCTTATTGAATTTCACACCGAGCGAACGGAAGACTATGGAGCGTCCCGCCATCGTGGCATCGGCAGCAATGATGTAGGGTGTCTCTCCGCGCAGCATTGTGGCAGGCTCAAAGATGACCTCCCCGTTATTGCCTTGGGCGGCGAACTCGTATATCCAGAAAGGCTTGTTCTCGTCATTGAGCGCAACAGGAACGCCATCGACAAAGATAGAATCGGCCCTGAATGGCAAAGTGAAGGCGTGCCAGCCTGCACCCGTCTCTGTCTCCGGGAAGGTGTAGGTGAAGGAGGCGGTGTCTGCCGTGAAGCTTACGGGAATGTAGTAGGGCTGGTCGTTGACAAAACTGATGCGACTTGCATGTTTGCCGCTCACAACATTGCATGTGTCCAAATCGGTTGGAACTTCCATGTCGGACGTGAAAGCATAGATAACGTTGGGGTTTCTGTTAGGCCTCATGCGTGTAATCTTTTTGCTGCAATCAGCAAGGACACCGCAGACGGAGGAGAGCGTCGTCATGGAAGCGCTGTATGCCTTGCCCGTGACACTGCCATCGTTCTTCCAGAGAAGCAAACCTTCTTGCAATTCGCACTTATAGTCCCAGAGGCCGCCGCCACCAAGCGTACCGCTCTGGTTGCTGTACTTCGCGTTGAAGCGATAGTAATTGCCTGCGCTCAGGTTGTCGAATTCAAAATCCACGCTTACGGTCCTGCTGGCAGGTATATCAACGTCGAAAGATTTTGATGAGCCGCTCACAGCATTGCTTCCGCCGACCGCTTGACGCCATATCTGCAGCTTGACGCCGCCGTGATAAGGCTTCGATGAGTTGTTCTTGATATTGGCCTTGCCATAGAGGCGGTTGCCGTAGGCAATGTTATTTGCTCCGTTGATGACTTCATAGCTGATAGACAGATTGGCGATGTCTGCCTCTGCTTCCGTAATGATTTCCATCGTGCCGCGCCCTATCTCGCCGCTGCCGTCGTTTTTGGTGCAGAACCAGAGGTTGTAGGTGCCTGTCTCTTCGGGCGTGAAGAAGAACGAGTACTTTGCTGTCTCACCTGCCCGCACGGCAACCCTCGGATAGTAACCCGACGTGCCTTTGTCCTCCGTTTTGCTGGCAAAGATGTGGACATCGCTCCAGAATTCATCGCCATCGTTGCGGAAGGTCACGAGCACTTCCTGTTCCTGTCCCACGATGCGTGTGCCGGGGAACTCGATGGCCTCAATGCTGACATCTGGGACAGGGGTCTTCATGGAAAGCGTCATATTGCCTTCCGCATCCACAACAGCCTCAATGTATTTGTCGTGCATGTTGTATGCAGCTTTCCAAACCTCGCCCCTCGCCGTCTTGCTGGCAGGGGAGAGCTTGTAGGTGCCTTCGGGAAGCTGGCCCTTGAGGGAGAAGGTCTTTGTCTGCGAAGAGCCGTCTGTCATCATGGTGATGGATTGCTTGGCACCCACGAGCGCGAGGTTACCGTCCTCGTCAAGTGTCACGATGCCCACGTTGAAGCTGCCCGTCGCGCCGGTACTGTTCTTGAATGTGGCTTTGATGGATGTGTTGCTGGCGATGGATATGTCGCTGATGCTGAGGTACGTCTCTGCCTTTACGTTGTCGGGCAGGTGAAGGTTGAAGACGCCGTACATGCTCCTGCTATAGCCACCGGCAGTGGCATCTTCGCCAATGTCGCCTCTGTTGAGGAGCGTGAGGAGCATCCATCCGGCACTTCCGCCTCCCCATCCCCAGTTGACGCTGAAGAGGTTGTCGCCGTCAAAGCCGTCTATCACAAAGGCATGACCGCCCCCTTTGGGTGTCCAGCCTGCTGTGCAGACAGGATGGCCTGCTGCAATGTCGTTATAATAAAGGTCGAACCACTCGTCTATGGTACAGTTCTTTTGGTCGGCTCTGTAGGCATCGTCGTCGTAACCGAAGTAGGTGATGAAGGGTGTGGCACTGAAGTTGGCGCCGGAAGAAGGACCATAGCCCATCTTTACGGAATGTCCGCAGTAGCGCATCAGGTTTGCTACAGCCGTATCCTGTTTCGTGTGGGCATGATTTTCGTTGCAGCTGTAGCTGTCGAGTATGTTCTCCCAGTCGATGGGCGTGTTCCTTGGAACGCCAGGGAAGGTGACGGTTTTCTGGGTGCCATCGTCCAGGGTGTATGTCTTGCTGTAGGCAGGGATTGCCGTCTTAATCTTGTCTGGATATTTGTAGAAGTTGATGACCTGGGCCATAGCCGTTGCTGTACATCCCGTGGCTGGCCGTGCTTGAGAGCCGTCACCTTTGTAGTACTTCTCTAAAGTAAGTTGATAGGGGAGTCCTTGAGACCAGCGGGAGGTAAGCAACGGGGCAACGGCATGCCTTGTGCGGTTTATCTTGTTGCGTTTCCTAAGCAGGGGTGAGCTGGGCTGGATGTTGTTGTCGATGACATACTTGATGTCGTAGGCATAGCCGTCCAGCCACGAACGCATGTTCTCGGGAATGCTGTCGGGGTCGAACGTCCCATGCTCCACATAGCCGAGGATAGGCTCCACGCGGTCGTCTGCGGCAACGATGACATAGCCGTCATCTGCATTGAAGACATAGTAGTAAGCCTCCTCTTCCGTCTCCTCGGCGGTGGAAATCGTATTCTGCCTGGCCTTGAAAGGCTTTTGCGCGGTGCTGACGACTTTACCCTTCGCCAGCATGTAGCTCTGCGCCGTATAGAGAGCAGCCTGCTTGCCGACAGGCGCAGCCATCAGAGGCGAAAGGGTGAAAAGGTAAAACACAAAAAAGGTGAAAAGGTAAAAAGGTGAAAAGGTGAAAAGCGAAAGGCATAGAGCCGAGGGGGATAAGGCATTTCTTTTCATGGTGTTGTCTGCTTTGTTGAATCTTGTCGCAAAGTTACAAATAAAAAAGGAAGGCTGCGATTAAGTGAGAGAAAAATCAAGTTAACTTGCACATTTCCGAACAAAAAGTAGGCTCAGGGCGAAGTCAATTAAGCGTTAAGCGACGACTAAATATAGGTGACAATGTGCCGTAAAACCTCACAGGCCGTGCCACAAAACCTTGCAGAGCGTGCAACAAAACTTCACAGAGCGTGCCATAAAACTATTTTCAAGCTTTGAAAATCTGTACAAATAAGGCAGAAAACATGCGCTTTTCTGTCATGTTATTCAAAAAAGCTGTATCTTTGCAGAACGAAACATAAGCAACTAACCAAAAACTACCATGAGCCGAATATCCTATAGTATCCTTATCCTCCTGCTGCTGACAATGCCTGCACAGGCAGCACTATATATTGTTGGCACTGCCATTAGTACGAACTGGAACCGACAGCCGATGACGGAACAAAGTAGCGGCATCTACACTTGGGAGGGCTACCTCTTTCACGGTGGAGAGGTGAAGTTCATGACCGAAGCGACAGAATGGGGCGCCCACTGGGGACCCTCGGCCACAGGCGCGGCACTTGGCATGGGCACACAGAGCATCAGCCTCCACACGAGCGGCGACTACAAGTACCGTGTCGATAACATCGGCCTTTGCAAGGTACAGGTCGATACGAACACGAAGCAGATACAGATTGCCGACGCCGACGGCAACCTGCCCGAGGTGCGCCAGTACCCGCCATGCCTCTACCCCATCGGCACAGCCGTCGGCACGACGCTCACGGACAAGAACGACTTCGCCCTCCACGAGGACGCACCCGATGCCGGCATCTACAGCGGCGTGCTCACGCTCGGCACGGGCACGATGGCGCTGCACAGCAAGTCCTACAAGAAGACATTTGACGTGCGTCCCATCGCTCCGACTCTCGCCACGGGAGCATCTGTCAAGCTGCCCAAGCTGCGCTACAGCATCGAGACGGACAAATGCAGCTACGCTCCGGGCGAGACGGTGACGCTGACCATGTCGAGCACACCGCCATCAGGTTCGCGCGTCCGCTACCGCTACATGGGCGACATCATTGCCGACACCTTGCTCAGCTCGCGCAGTTGGACGTGGACGGCACCCGCCGAGGACTTCCGGGGCTATATGGTGGAGGTCTATCAGGAGCAAGTGGGCGAGGAGCAAGGGGCCATCGACAACATCCTTGCCACCATCGCCATCGATGTCAGCTCCGACTGGACACGTTTCCCGCGCTACGGCTTCGTAGCCACCTTTGGCAGCGACAAGACACTTACCAAGGTGAGGACAGAGATGAAGTGGCTCAACCGCTGCCACATTAACGGCGTGCAGTTCCAGGACTGGCACTACTGCCACGACTGGCCGCTGGGCGGCACGCGCGAAGGCGGTCTTTGGTCAACCTACAAGGACATCTCCAACCGCACCATCTACACCTCTTCCATCAAGAACTACATCCGAACACAGCACGAGCGAGGCATGAAGAGCATCTTCTACAACCTCTGCTTCGGTGCGCTGGACGGCTGGGAGGAGCGCGGCGTCAAGCCCGAATGGTTCATCTTCAAGGATCAGAACCACACCTCGCCCGACAAGCACGACCTGCCCGACACGTGGAAGAGCGACATCTATATCGTCAATCCTGGCAACGAGGGTTGGCTTAACTATCTGGCGGAGCGCAACGACGAGGTCTATTCCTTCCTCGACTTCGACGGCTATCAGATAGACCAACTCGGCTGGCGAGGCAACGTCTATGACTACGACGGTAACCCTATCAACCTCTGCGACGCTTTCTCCACCTTCATCAACCACATGAAGAACCGTCACCCCGACAAGCGGCTCATAATGAACGCTGTAGGACAATGGGGCGCACAACAGATTGCAGGGACAGGAAAGATGGACTTCCTCTACTCGGAAGTCTGGGGCAATCAGGCCGGAAGCAGTCTTGCGAGCGGCGACGGACGCTTCACGAACATCAAGAACGTCATCGACGAGAACCTCAGCCTCAACCCTGCCCTGCGCTCCGTCCTTGCCGCCTACATGAACTATGCCGCTGATAACAAGAACTTCAACACGCCGGGCGTCGTCATGGCGGATGCCGTCATGTTCGCCCTCGGCGGCTCGCACCTTGAGCTGGGCGGCGACCACATGCTCTGCAGAGAGTACTTCCCCTACTCGGGCATGAAGTGGCATAATCAAATTGAGGACTGGATGACGCGCTACTACGACTTCCTCACGGCCTACGAGAACCTGTTGCGAGACGACTGGAAGGAGAAGACAAACGTCAAGGCAACCTGCTCTACCGTGACGATTAACACGTGGGAACCGGTCGCGAACCAAGTGACGATGCTTGCCCGCGAAGTGAACGGCAGGCAAGTTATCCACCTGCTTAACTTCACACAAGAACAGACCCCCTCTAACTCCCCCTTAAAGGGGGAGAAAGACCTACCCCGCCCCTCCCTTAAAGGGAGGGAGATTTCAGCCAAGGAAGTCTCCCCTTTAAGGGGAGATTTAGAGGGGTCCGACTACCTCCTCTGCTGGCACGATAATCAAGCCACACGACCTTGGCCGAAACGCTTCGAGGCACTTTCCATCAAACTGACCGGCATGACAGGAATGGGCAAAGTGCGTCGCATCTGGGTCGCTTCGCCTGACTATTGCGGCGGTGCCATGCAGGAACTCACGAACTATCGCTACACCTCATCGACCGGCACGATTACCCTCACCTTGCCTTCCTTGCAGTTCTGGACGATGATTGTCATCGAGCCGGAGACAGCAACCACAAAGGACAACACCGTCTATGCCCCGACGACCAACGGCGAATCGCTCGTGCCAGGCATCACATCGACACTCTCGGAGACATCTTCCAGCACACGCTCGTGGAACCTCTCGCTCGAAGAAGGCACCTACGAAGTTCATGCCGACATCCCCGCCGGCACCCTCACAATAAAGCTGGAGAACGACGATGCAATAAAAATCCCCCTCGCCCAAAAGGGGGCAAAGGGGGAGCTTTACACACCAGCAGGACTTCCCGCCACAAACCGCACGCGCGGCGTGCTCATTGGCAAGGACAAGAAAGTGCTGCTTAAATAAGAGAACGGATTGCACGGATTAAACGGACTTATTCCCCATCACGGCAAACACTAATTATAGGATTTCTATTATAGGATTTGTATAATCAGAGATAGAGAATCAAAAAGCTGCCCGGAAGGCTCAGTAGCGAGGCTTTCTTGATGCAGCAATATGAGTCACTCTTTCACGCATGATTTCTCGTTTCTGCCCACAAAGACCCACATTTTTACTAAATTCTCTCGCATCCCCCCGCATAAAATATGCCCCAAAAGATAAAAAACGGATTCCCGCACTTTTTCCCTATAAACAATGAGCGGACAGCTCCGAAAGTTCGTCAGCAAATCCAAACTCTATTTTCTATTGCCACAGTGGCTCGTTCTCCCATCCATGGGGGAAGCCCATAGCTGCGGTCTCAATGGCTGGATATTTGGCAAGAAGCGCATCAATCTTAGCCTTCATGTCATTCTGAGGAGATATGATATTCAGAAAATACTTGATGATGCAAAGACTGAAATAGGCTTTCTTTTGGTTGACAGGAATAGTAATCCAAGGTTGTGTCAATCGCCGCATCGTCAATACTTGCAACGCAAATGTGCGATTCCATACACGGGCATGGTGACCACAATTATTGCGGGCAACCGTTATGATAGTCATCCAAGAGTTAAAGACGGGGATACCTAACGAAAATTCTTGGGCTATTTTCTTTCGAATCTGGTTACTCTTGATGTTGTTATAAATCTTGGTCAAGACACCTAAAGGAAGAATTTCTGCCAACATCCACGAAGGAGGATATGGGTCTGAATAGGTATTGCGGAAATGCTCGATGAAGTCCTCTCGCGACTTCACCAACTCAGCATCTATGAGCTGTTTCGTCTTTGCAAAGGTGTGGGCATCATAAATACATGGCTCACTTTTGGCGTGGTCAGAAGTGGATAAAGATAAGCACTGAATCTGTAATAGCCGATGTGGCGAAGATAGTTCTCCGTCCGTATCGCATTCTCTATGAAAAGTCCGCGAGATTGCAACAAAGCAACCAATTGTCTTGGTGAGGTATAGGTTTTAGAATATCGTGCCATTAGAAAAAAACGACCCGCCGATTTAAGCATTGTAAAGAGGCTTGGCGGGTTCTCGTGCTGCAAAAGTAATGCTTTTAGTTGAATCTGCCAAACATTTTGGAAGGAAATAACTTTTAATGTGACATTTTTGCTGTTTTGGCTAATGACTGTCTTTGAAAATGAATCCTTTCTTTTTTCACACGAATTATCATCAATTGCCCATGAATTGCCCTTGAAGTTTTGTATTCGTGGATGATTCGCGGTCCATTCGTGACGACAACAGCCATAACGCATCCGAGCCGACAGCCTCGTGCTGCCAGCTCGGATTTTCTGTTTTCTGCTTTTTGTGCAGTTGTCGTTTTCGCGTTTCCTACCAAGCATCCTCCCAGGGATTGCCTTCCAGGTCGTCGCCGTCGATGTTCACGTTGTCATCATCGCCCAGGCCGCTACTATCAACGCCTCTCAACGAAAGAGCCAAAACCTCCATTGCCTCCGCCTGCGAAATTTCCAAGGCGGGCTGCATATACTTTTTCTTAATCATATCTGTGTCCTCCTTGTTTTTACTTGATGATTAACTTCTTGCCGTTCACGATGTTGATGCCCCTCTGCATCCTTTCGAGCCGCTGGCCAGCAACATTGTAAATGTCCTCGCCCTTTAAGGGAGAGTTAGAGAGGGTCTTGATGCCAGTGGCATTCTCATCGCCCAGGTTCAGCTCGAAGCCCTTCACCTCTGCGGCCTCCTTCAGCTGGAAGTAGGCGCGGAAGCCCTTCATCCTGCTCGAAGTGCTGTTGGGGCGGTAGAGCGTGTTCTCGGCTCCGAGGAACAGAATCTTCCTCACGTCGTCCGTCTCGATGTCCGTAGCGCCAAGCGTCGGGATGAAATCAACGGTAGCCGAAGTGTAGGGCTGAGTCTCCTTGCTCACGATGGCACCTGCGAAGGCAGCCTGCGAGAGGTCGGTCTGGGCAGCGACCTTCACCAAGTAGGGCTTGCCCGCCTCGATGGTCGTGGCGTCGGCGAAGTTCAGCGTCAGCACTTGGCCTGCGATGGAGGCTGTGTTCAGCTCCTTCACCGTCCAGCCCTCGGGAATGGCCATATTGAAGGGCACGGCAAACGTGTTGTAGCCGCCTGCCTGCAGCGTGCGCGTCAGGGTCACGTCGGCCTCGTAGCCGTCCCACTCGTCCAGCGTAGCGCTGTTGTCCGTTGCCTCGGAGAGGGCCAATTCGGTCTCATACTCCACCTCCAGCTCCACGTCGAAGGCGGGAGTTGCGGCGAGTGTCCACGTGCCGTCGGGGTTCTTGGTCAGCTCAACGCCCTCGGTGTAGGCGGCCTCCTCAGCGGTGGCGTAGGTGGTCTCGGCATCGGTCAGCGTCGAGTAGTTTGTCACGAGTGCCTGCTGGGCGGCGGTCAGCGCGTCGTAGGCCGTGCGTGCTGCGTCGATGAGGGCCTTGCTCTCAGGGGTGTAGGTCACGGTGCCGATGGCTGTTATCTTGGCGATGACTTCGTCGGCTGCCATCTGGTCGAGTTCGGCATCGGTGTAGTATGTCACTTCCAGCTCGACGTCG
>JAFXVN010000061.1 GCA_017524545.1 Bacteroidaceae bacterium | reverse complement strand
GTCCGGCTCATTCTTCTTGTTGCGGTACACACGGAAGAGCATAGCGGATTCCGTCTCGCTTCCTGCCAGTCGCTTGCACTGTCTTATCTTGCTGTTGAAGTGCATCTTCTTCAGCAAGTCGGTGTAAGCCTGGAATCCTGCGTCGGCACCCTCGCTCTTCTGCTTCCACTTCACGGGCTGGCCGAAGAGGAACACAAGGGAAATCTCATTGATGTACACAGGATAGCCGACGGGCAGTTTCCATCGTGTAAGCGTGCCCTTGCGCTGGCCTTTAAGGTCTTTCAGCACCTTATCCTTGCGCTCCATAATGAGGTGCGTCTTCGGATCGTACTCCTTCATGGCTTCCTCGGCCTCTAACTGGTGGGAGTCAAGCAGACTCATAACTCTGGTGATGTCTTTGGCGGCGATGAGCTGCTCAAAGTCCTGGTTCCTGCCTACGGTGGCATTGAACAGGTTGGTAATCGAAGTGATAATTGACATGACTTTACTTTTATTGGTTACTACTATATTGCTAACATTGAACCGACATACTCAGGCACCTCGAAGCTGTCATCTACGAAATAGTTGATGGCATAGCCCAGTATATCGACATATTCATCATGGGTCTTGGCCGGGAAGCCGCAAACCTCGTCTATAAATTCCTCGTTCCAGTCACCTTCCACCAGATACACGCGGCCACACTCAACCTTCGGGGCCACAGCATAGAGGCGCGTGTCTTTCGGATCAGTAGGCGACGGTGTGTAGGTGACATTGAGCGAACTCGACTCCTGCAGCTGCTGGCACACGCTCACACCGTTGGCTTTCGGCTCGATGCGCAGCGTGCTCTCTCCGCTGGCATCGTTAGCGGCCATGAAGTCCGGAAGATAGCGTATGAGGTCGGGAAACTCCTTGTAAACCTTCTGTGCGCAGGTGATGTAGATGTTATTCCGTATCTTGCAGGCCCCGATGATGCCGCTGGGGTCGTTGTCGCTCTTCTGCTTCTTGTTGTAGGCGGTATCGAGGAAGAAGTGAATCGGCTCATGGAAGTGCAGGGCGTGATAGTCTGCCAGGCTTATGTGCCTGAACCATTTCTCCTTGATGATGTTACCGCCCTCAATGGTTGGGTTCTGCTGGTAGAGGGCTGAGAAATTGCGCTCAGAGCGTTTCTTCTGTTCCAAAAGCCGCTCTCTGCTGTGTCGGCTCTCCCAAAGGGCATCGCCTACATTGCGCGGATCGAAGTCATTCCCGTCTTGAAGGGTCTCACGAAGAGCCGGGATCTTCAAGACAGTCCATTTTTCGGGCTCACGCTTCAATATGCGGCCAGCCAAATCGTCCTCATGCCAGCGAGTCATAATAAATAGTTGACGGCTATCGTTATGTAGTCGAGTCAGGAACACACTGAGATACCATTCCCACACTCTGTTGCGGTAAATTTCACTATAGGCCTCCATGGCATCCTTCACCGGGTCGTCGATGATACCGATGTCTACAGGTGTACCAGTCAGCGAACCGCCGACACCGACGCACTTGTAGAAGCCCCTGCGTCCAACCGTCTCAAAGATGTCCACATTACGCAAGTAACCCTTGGTGGTCACGACATTGCTTCCGTTGAGGTACGTATTGGGGAATATGGCTGAATACTCGGGGCTGTCAATGATGCGCTGGATAGAACGGGAAAACTGACGACTCAACTCTGCGCTGTATGAACAACCGACAATCTTCAAATCGGGATTTTGCCCCAATGCCCACGCTGGGAAGTTGCGACTCACTATTTCACTCTTTCCGTGTTGGGGTGGCACAAACACCATCAGATTGCGGATTTCGCCCGCGAGGAGCCGCTGACAATGCTCGGCTATGACCCGATGAAACCATTGCAGGTCATAGTCGATGTTCACGTAGGGCATGAACATGGGGAAGTCGCCCACGGCGCGAAGCCCCAGGCGTTTCTTCAGCAGTTCACGCTTCCTGTTCAGCAGCTCGTTTTCGTTCATCATTCTCTCAACAATCCATCAATCCTCTCAATCTCCTTTTGTAGCTGTTCGTCGGTAAGGTTGCTGTCAGTGTTCTTAACGGCCACCTCATTGTTCTGGCGGTTCTTCCACTCATCGGGGGCAAGGTTGGTAAGCGCGAAAATCAGTGCTGCTGTGTCGGGTGGATAATGCTTCGTTGTGACAGTTTTTGTTTTCACTACAAGCTCATTGGTCTTCTTGTCGCGGATGTTCTCAGTCTTTCGCTCTTCGTAATCAAAGCCAAGAGCTTTTTCCCAGAGCGATTTCTGCAGACGGTCAACAATGGTCTTTCGGAACTCTGCCTTTGCATTTTTTACTGCGTCGGAAAAGTCGGATTTATCCGGGTCTTTCATCCACTCGTAGAATGTCGATTTGTCAATACCAGCCTTTGTACAGGCCACCTCCACTGTGTCGCCGTTCCTAAGAGCGTCGGTGATTGCCAAAATGGTCTCTTCGTTATACTTCATAGACAGTCTATCTTTTGGCTGCAAAGTTAAGCAAAAATTCCGCAAAAGTGCCTATAAAGCACACCTAATTTGTATTATTTTATGGCTTATATAGTGTATATACGTCAAATTTCTGTGTCTTAACAGGCACTATATATATTATATAAGTACCCATGAGAGCCTGAATCATGCCCAAATCGACACGCAAAACCCCTTTCCCCATTCCTTTTCCCCACACCCCTTTTTCTTTCCCCCATACCCCCTTATATTCTATTATTTATATTATATTATTGAATATAAACGCGCGCGCGAGGGAGAAACGGCCATTTAACGTTTATTAGGTCGATCATTGCGTCATCATCAGCGTCACGTTTTTGCAACAAACGTTAAATCCTTTAACTAAATCGCTGGAAACGCCCATTTTTCGTGAATTTTGCCGCGGCAAAAGTATCGGCAAACGCCGCGGCAAAATCATCGGCAAATACTGCGGCAAAATGTCCGGCAAGTGCCGCGACAAAAATGGCGGCAAACATAGCGGCAAATTTTCAAGTTTTGCCGCGTCATTTGCCGCGACAAAAATCACGTTTTGAAAAATCGCAACAAACAACAAAAAGCCCCAGCGGAAAACTCCACCGGGGCAGCAACAAAGGTACGAAAAAGTGCATCGAGAGAGAAGCGTCACAAGACGCCTGCCATCTTGCCCAGGAGGGCAATCTGGTTACGCATCGCCTCCATCCGCAACTGTAGGGCGGTCTCGCCCTTGGCTATGCCGTAGTTGCGGCTGAAGAACATCAGAAAGGCTTCGTCGAGCTGTCCGAAGAGGGACTTCAGCGACTGCTCGAAGGTAAGGCCGGGAGCAAGCACGATGCCCGACTGCTCACGGCTGGCAGGGCCGTAGCCCGCGCCGAGGAAGTAGCGGCCATCGCTCGTGTACTCCTTCAGGCGCTTGTTGAAGGCCGTCACCTGACGGCGAAGCAGCTTGTCGGCATCCTGAGTGCGCGAGTCGCGCAGCTCTGCCAGCAGATGCTCCGTGCTGTCGGTGACGGCGGGATTGGGGACGGCGTAGGCTCCCGTGCGGCGGATGGCCGGAAGAACCTCGCTCGTCACCCAGCGCTTGAACTGCTTGGCCTGCGGAAGCTTCGAAGAGAGGATCAGAGAGTAAAGGCCGGACTCGTCGATGAAGATGACATTTCGTTTCTGACCTGATACGACAATTTGTCTGGTCAGCTTGTCTTCGCTATCTACGTGCATCTTGATAGCCTTCTGTGGATCGCTGTACCCCAAAGCCTTCGCCACATCCTTTCCAACAAAGAACGTCTCGCCATTTTCTTTGGCCAGCGTTCGGATGTCTCCGAATTGTGGGTTGTTGAATACTTGGATTGCTGTTTCCATTGTTAATAACTTGATTAGTGAAATATATAATCGTTCATATCAGTATTGCGTGTCGGTGGTGGTTTCATCCTTTCTCATAGGCGGTTTCGTTTTAGTTGAACATTGCTCCAGTCGTATCTCGGCCATCCAACTGAACACCTGGACCAGTCGGTCGCCGACAATGAGGGTGAGAATCACGCCCTTGGTGGTGCGCGTCTCAAAGATGATGCCTTTCAGCATACCGCGTACATGCTGCCGTGAGGTGG
>JAFXVN010000060.1 GCA_017524545.1 Bacteroidaceae bacterium | reverse complement strand
AGTGAAAAGTGAAAAGTGAAAAGTGAAATATGAAAAGAAGTATCAGGCGTTTCATAACTATGAAGCTTTAGCTCGACGTTAGTCAACTATGAACTATGAACTCTATTTCAGTTTCCAGTCGGCAGGATAGAAAGTGCTTTCCACGGCATTTTCTATGTCGTCGGGCAGGTTGCAGAAGAAGTCGATGCCAGTGCGTTTCTCCAGCTCGTCGATGCTGATGGCATACTTTGAGCTCGGGTTGTCCGAATTCTCCTTGTGCTCCATCCAATAGGCAATGGCAAAGTATCCGCCATTGGTCTTTGCATACTTACTGGCGTATGCAAGGATAGCCATGTAGAAATACTTGGGACATACCAGCTTGCCGCCATCGCCAACCATCTTGTAGTTGCCTTCGGAAACGGTGCCTCCCTTGACCACATACAGCGTATCGCGGAACGAGGAGCTGTCGTAGGTGCCACGCAGGAAGTTCTCCAGATTCCACCATATCCCCTGCTGGTTGAAGCCAGCCAGTTGCGGATGCATGTTGCTCATGTAAAACGTCTGGCCGTTGGCTTCCTTCGAGTTGAGGCGGTCGGCACTGCCCAGGACATGTCCACGGTCATAGCCGCTGGAGTTGTAGTCGGTGGAACTGATGCGCAGGTTTTCGGGAAGCACAGGGTCTGGCTGGAAGGGGTCGCCTTTGCCGCCATAGCCGTTGAAGGTCTCACCCTGCCGCCATCTGTTCCGGTTCCAATTTGTGTCGTTGTTGTTCGACGAGAAGCCATTGTACCACTTGAACGCCGTCCAGCAGTTGGCCTTGAGCTTCGTGTTGAAGCCCACACAATAGTTCAATGTCCCATTCGGGAGTGTGTGGACGATGAGCGCGTCGGCCGTGCCTGTCCTAAGGGAAGGAATCTCCAGACCATATACGACATTCGTCTTGACATAATCTGGCGTTGAAGCCTCTGTGTATAGAGCCTGTGGCGCAGCAGTATTCCTGTTGGCATTGGGTGTCGCGACAGTCGTTTCGTCGTCATCGTCACTACATCCGACGAACAAACATACAAGCAAAAGAGGTGCAGATAGCCAAATGCTTCTGCACCTCTTGAGTATTGACAATCGGGACATAGTATTCCCTAATCTCTAATCCCTAATCCGCATTATTTCTTCATGCGAGCGTAGCGGCTCATGAACTTATCTACGCGGCCTGCGGTGTCAACCAGCTTGCTCTTACCAGTGTAGAAGGGGTGAGAGGTGCTGCTGATTTCCAGCTTGAATACGGGATAAGTCTCGCCTTCGAACTCAACGGTTTCAGTTGTCTTGGCGGTTGAGCGGCTCAGGAACATGTCGCCGTTGCTCATGTCCTTGAACACTACGGGACGATAGTTTTCGGGGTGAAGTCCTTGTTTCATTTTGTTGTTGTTTTTTATGCCCCCGTTCCTCTTTATGAGGTAGATAAGGGGCTGGTTATTACTTTTAGCGGCTGCAAAGGTACAACAAAAAAGTGAAATGTGAAAAGTAAAGAGAGTTTTTTTTTGTTTTTATGCGTTTTTTTTCTTTTTGCCCCTCTCCATTCAACTTTTTCCAGGGAAGTACAGAGGGAAGATAGAGGGAGACAGAAAATGTTCATTCTGCCCAATCCATGATGAGGCGGTAGGCGATGGATGAGGGGTCGGGCAGGCAGGGGAGATTGTCGCGGCGGAACCAGCCGCCGCTGCTGAGTTCGGCTTTTTGGAGTTGAAGGTCGCCCGAGAGGTAGTCGGCTGTGAAGCCCACCATCAGTCCGCTTGGATAGGGCCAGGGCTGCGAGGCGAAGTAGCGGATGTTGGTGACGCGCAGGTGCGTCTCCTCCCAGACCTCGCGCTGCACGCACTCTTCCAGCGTCTCGCCCGTCTCCACGAAACCTGCCACAAGTCCGTAGTGGCGGTCGCGGAAGCTATGGGCATGAACCATGAGTATCTCGTCGCCACGGGTGACGCGGACGATAATGGCTGTTGCGAGGCTCGGCCAAAGCTCCTTGCCGCACTCGCTGCACTGCTTGCTGATTTCCGTCTGCCACTTCATCTGTCCGCCGCAAACGCCACAGAAGCGCGTGTTCTGGTGGAAATAGACCAGCTCGGCACACTTGCCAGCAAGCTGATAGTCTTCGGGAGAGAGGATGTGGAAGCTTTTGCGAAGGGGAACCATCTGGAACGCAGACCCGCCCCGAGCCTCCCTTAAAGGGAGGGAGAGGGAGGCAACAACGGCTTCCCCATGAGAGGGGAGGCTTAACGTCGTGACCATCTCCCACGGCTGCAACTCAACAGGAGGCTTCAAGCCAAAGGGGACAGTCCCCTCTTTGGTGAGAAGGATATCCCATTGGCAGAAGATGAAGAATTTGTTCATAGAAGTCAAGAGTTAAGAATTAAGAGTTAAGAGTTAAGAAAAATACCTCCAACGATTGAAACCTATCAGCCAAAACTATCTTTCTTAACTCTTAACTCTTAACTCTTAACTGATTCTCATCGATGCCTTGATTGCCTCAACCTTTGCCTTTGCCTTCTCCACGCAGCTTGCGTAGCAGTTGGCGCAGCCCATCGTGTCCTTGATTTCGAGGTAGAACTTAATCTTCGGCTCGGTGCCGCTGGGACGAACGCTGACCTTTGTGCCGTCCTCGCAGAAGTACTGGAGCACGTTGCTTGTGGCGGGCATGTCGAGGTCGGAGAGCTTGCCTTCGCCGTCGCAAGCCTTGAGGGTCTTGAAGTCCTTGGCAAGGATGACCTTGCTGCCTGCAATCTCGGTAATGGGATTCGTGCGGTAGTTCTCCATCATGGCCTTGATTTCGTCGGCACCGCTCTTGCCGGGCTTCACCACGTTGATGGTGTGCTCGTAGCTGAAGCCGTACTCGAGGTAAATCTGCATGAGCAGGTCGTAGAGGGTCATGCCGTTGTCGCGAGCCCAGGCTGCAATCTCGCAGATGAGGCAGATGGAGGCTGGAGCATCCTTGTCGCGCACCTTGTCGAAGGGCAGGAAGCCGAAGCTCTCCTCGCCGCCGCCGATGTACTTCTGCTTGCCCTCGCTGATGGCGATTTCGCGGGCAATCCACTTGAAGCCGGTGTAGCAGTCGCGCAGCTCGATGTTGTTCTTCTGCGCCATCTTTGTGATGACCTCTGTCGTGACGATGGTCTTAACGAGGAAGTCGGAGGGCTTGAGCTGGCCGAGGGCTATCTTATTCTTAATAATGTAGTAGCAGAACATCATGCACGTCTGGTTGCCATTGATGATGGTCCACTCGCCCTTGTTGTCGCGGCAGACGATAGCGAGGCGGTCGGCATCGGGGTCGGTAGCTACCACGAGGTCGGCATTGAGCTTCGTGCCGAGCTTCATGCCCAGCGTCATTGCCTCTGCATTCTCGGGGTTGGGGCTGACGACGGTCGGGAAGTTGCCATCGACGACCATCTGCTCGGGCACAACATGGATGTTCTGGAAGCCCCAGCTGCGCAGGCAAAGGGGCACGATGACGCGGCCTGTGCCGTGCATGGCGCTATAGACGATGTTGAGGTCTTTCTGGCGCAGGATAACGTCCTGGTCAATCATGGCCTCCTTGACAGCAGTCATGTAGTCGAAGTCCATTTCGCCACCGATAATCTCGATGAGGTCGGGATTGCCCTCGAACTTCACGTCCTCGATTTGCACCTTGTTCACCTCTTCGATGATGCCCGTGTCGTGCGGAGCAATCACCTGTGCACCGTCCTCCCAATAAGCCTTGTAGCCGTTGTATTCCTTCGGATTGTGGCTGGCGGTAACGTTCACGCCTGCCTTTGCTCCGAGCTGACGGATTGCAAAGCTGACCTCTGGCGTCGGGCGAAGGCTCTCGAAGAGATAGACCTTGATGCCGTTGGCACTGAAGATGTTGGCAACCGTCTCGGCAAAGAGGCGGCCATTGTTGCGGCAGTCGTGACCAACGACAACCGACAAGGGCCTCTCCCCAGCCCCATTGCCGTTCACCCCTCCTTTGGAGGGGACGGGGAAGGCTTTCAGGATGTAGTTGGCAAAGCCCTGTGTAGCCATGCCGACGATGTACTTGTTCATGCGGTTTGTGCCTGCGCCCATGATGCCGCGCAATCCGCCTGTGCCGAACTCGTGGTTCTGGTAGAAAGCATCAACCAGGGCTGACTTGTCCTCGTTCTTCAACATGGCAGCAATTTCCGACTTAGTCTCTGCATCATAAACAGAAGAGTCGAGCCAAGTCTGAGCCTTGGCTTCACATTCTTTGATTAACTGGATGTCCATCATTTTAATTTACTATTTGACGATTTACTATTTACTATTTATTTTACGATTTACTAATTACTTATTTGCCGCAAAGTTAATGTTTTTTCTGCTAACTGCAAAACAATCTTGGCTGATTATTAGGTTGGATTTGCAAAAAACACTATCTTTGACTCGACTAAAGGCATTATCCTAACACGAATGACTATAAAACCCTTACCTATGAAAAGATTCTCCCTACTGTTTGCGGCCACTCTTTGCGCCGCTATGATTCAGGCAGATGTCACGCTGCCCGGATGGATGACCTCGAACATGGTCCTGCAACAGAAAACCAACGTCCACCTACAGGCAACGGCGAAGAAAGGCGCTACCGTCAAGATTACAACCTCTTGGGACAAAAAGACCGTGAATGCGGTTGCCGACAAGGTGACGGGAGCCTTCGCGTTCGACCTTCAAGTGCCTGCCGCCGGAGGTCCCTATACGTTGACTTTCGACGACGGAAAGAAACTGGTCTTGGAGAATGTGATGGCAGGCGAGGTGTGGTTCTGCAGCGGACAGTCGAACATGGAAATGCCCGTCAAGGGATGGGGCAAGGTGAACAACTTCGAGCAGGAGGTGGCCGATGCCAATCATCCGCTGGTTCGCCTCTTCCAGGTGAAGAAGGTGGTGGCTCATACGCCCCAGACCGTCGTGCCTCTCGACTATACGAATGGCTGGGCGGTCTGCTCGCCCGAGACGGTCGGAGAGTTCTCTGCCGCCGCCTATTTCTTTGCCCGCGAGGTGTCGAAGGAGCTGGGCATTGCCATCGGTGTTGTCAACAGTTCGTGGGGCGGCACGCCTGCCGAGAGCTGGGTGAGCCTGGACAGGTTGCAGGGCGTGATTGGATTCCAGAACCATGCCGAACGGCTCTTTGCCACGGGCTTCGACGAAGAGAAGATAAAGCAGCTCTATCAGGAGGAACGTGCCGACTGGATGCAGGAAGTGTTCCGTGATGACAAAGGTCTGGAAAAGGGCAACATCGACAAGGCGCTCTGGGCAGCTGCCGACCTGAACGATGCCGACTGGAAGCAGATGGCACAACCCGCGCTCTGGAACACGAACGACGAGCTGAAGGACTTCGACGGCATCGTCTGGATGCGTCGCGTCGTGGATGTCCCTGAGGCTTTGGCGGGCAAGGATTTGAAGGTGGAGCTTGGCAGCATCGACGACGAGGACATCACCTACTGGAACGGAAAGCGCGTGGGCATGTCATCGGGCTGGAACAAGAACCGCAGCTACAAAGTTCCGGGCAAGCTGGTAAAAGCAGGGCGGAATGTGCTTACCGTCCGCGTCTATGACACGAGCGGCGAAGGTGGCATCCGAAAGGACGCAAAGGATTTCAACATCACCAGCGGCGGCACGACAATCTCCCTTGCCGGCAACTGGAGTTGGAAACGAAGTATCGATGCCGTCAGCATCAAGAGTCCCATGAACCTCATCGAGCCTGTGGCACCGAACAATTCCTGGTATCCTGCCGGACTCTACAACAGTATGGTGGCACCGTTCCTGTCGATGCCTGTGCGCGGTTTCCTTTGGTATCAGGGTTGTTCCAATGTGGGCAGAGCCGTGCAGTACGAAAGCCTCTTCCAGACCTTGATTCTCGACTGGCAGGCTCGCTTCAACAAGAACTCCGAGGTGTCGCCATATCCAAAACCACAGCCTCGCGACGAGCGTCGCCGTTTCATGCAGCCAACGGACTCGAAGGCACTGCCCTTCTACTTCGTTCAGCTTGCCAACTACCTGCAGCGCAAGGACATTCAGCCCGAATCTGGCTGGGCAGCTTTGCGTGAAGCGCAACGCAAAGCTCTGAAGCTGGACGGCGTGGGCATGATGGTGAACATCGACATCGGCATGGCCAACGACATCCACCCAAAGAACAAACAGGAGGTGGGTCGCCGCCTGGCATTGCTGGCACTCAATCGCACCTACGGCCGCGAGATGGCATGTGCTGCTCCGGAGTACTTGCAGATGCAGGTTTCCGACGGCAGAGCCTTCCTCTCGTTCCTTCCGTTCTTCGGAGCAGACAGATTGGAGGAGAATGCCGACATCAAGGGCTTCACCGTAGCAGGTCCCGACCACGAGTGGCATGTGGCAAAGGCACGTACAGAGAGCAATGGGCAGTTCATCTGGCGAGTGGTAGTGGAGTGCCCCGAAGTGCCCCACCCCGTTGCCGTCCGCTATGCCTGGGCAGACAATCCCGAGTGCAACTTCCGCACCGTCTCAGGCCTGCCCGTAGGTCCCTTCCGCACCGACGACTGGAACGACATCAAGTAAAGCTATTGATTGTATTATGACACAACCTTTTCGAGAATAAGGTTCAAAACGTCTATCTTTATCCTACGCTCTTGCAGAAGGCCTCGTACGATTGTTCGAGGCGGGCAATTTGATAGGGCTGGAGGCGGAGGGAGAAGGTGCCTTTCAGTTCGTCGAGGCCGAAGGCGACCTTGACGATGCTGGCAAGATTGAAGCTGGCGCCGCTGCCTCGCTTCATCAATTGGCAAGCCACCTTGAGAACCTCTTCACGGTCGTGCTCGATGTAGCGAAGGGAACGAAGCAGAAGGAAGAGGCAGGGCAAGGTGTCGATGCGGACAAGATAGACCATCTGCTCACGGCCTTTTGCTATTCCCAAGACGGAGAAAAGCTGCTCGACATGCTCTGGCTGCCTGATAGCAGGGAGGAGGAGGAGTGCAACCTTCTGACGCTCAACGTCGTTGAATGTCGCGGCAAGTTGTGCAAAAGGCTCGTCGGAAAGAGATAACGTGCCACGCTCCAGACGAACCAGGAAAGTCTTCATCAGCGTGATGAGGTAAGCGCGACTGTCGTAGCGGACCAGTGCTTCGACCATTTTCCAATAGACATCTGCCGGACATTCGAGCAGAATTTGTTCGCCAAGCATATAGCCTGCCGTTCGCTGCTCGCTTCTGGAGAAGGAGTCGAGCAGGCGGACAAGCCCCTCAGCATCTTCCGCCTGAACAAGCGGAAGCAGTTTCTGCTCGATGGTTCTGCTATAGTGGCGGTCGGAAGACACGGACTTAAAAAGGTGAAAAGGTGAAAAAGTAGAAAGGTGAAACAAGAGATATTCTTTATTCGACTATCTCGGACGTAAACTTCAGGCTGCCGTTCGGCTGCTTAGTGACGACGAAGATTTGTCGGCGGAGGGCGTTATTGTCATGGTCGAAGATGCGCGAGGAATCGAAGCTTTTGCCCCTCACCCTGACTTCAAAATGCAGATGGTCGGTCGTGGCTCTGCCTGTACGCCCTTCTATGCCGACGGGTTCCCCTGCCTGCAGCCATTTCCCCACCTTGACAAGGTTGCGGGAGTTGTGGCTGTAGAGTGTCTCAAGGCCATTTGCGTGTCGCATAATGACGCAATACCCATAGCCATAATGAGCACCCGACAGTATCACCTCGCCCGGGAAAGCGGCGCGAATCGTATCGCCTGCCCGCGTCTTGATGTCCGTGCCGCCGTGATGTCTTGCCCCTCCGTATGGGCTGATGACTTTGGCACCGGGCAAGGGGTAGCACCATTCCTCCACCGTATAGTTGGCAAAGTTGATGGTGAACTGGTCGCCGTGCATGAAGGGGTCTTTGGCCGCCTCCACCTTCATCACCTGCCACTCGTCAATATCTACTGGCTCTTCCTGAGCCATTAAAAGGTGAAAAGGTGAAAAGATGAAAAGGTGAAAACATAAAAATATGATAGTGGTGTTCCTCATTGCATTATTCTTTTTTAACTTTGTAACTTTTCAACCTTTAACCTTTGATATAGATTCCATTATAGTTTCGGCCTGTATTGATGGTCTCGCGGCGGGCGCTGTAGAAGTCCATTGAAGAGCGTGTGCAGGTGCCTTCTGTGAAGATGTCTGCGACCCCCAGTTGTTCAAGCAGCCAACGGTTTGCTTCCCAGAGGTCGATGTGCCATTTCAAACCCTTTCCTTCAGGAGAGGGTTTGGGAGAGGCTGCTATGCGTTCCATCGGGAAACCTGCTGTCTTGAAAGCCTCATAGACCTCATCGCCCACCTCGAACCATTCAAGCGAGATGCCAGGGCCAATGATGGCGTGAAGGTCTGTCGGTTTCTGAGGTTTCATTTGCTCGATGGTCTTCTGCACAATGCGGCTGACCGTGCCTCGCCAACCGGCATGAACAGCTGCAACGATGCGCTTCCGCGTGTCATAGAGCAGGACAGGAATGCAGTCGGCAGTCTTCACACAGACGCAGAGACCGGGCTTGTCGGTAATGACGGCATCGGTTGCCTCTGGTCTTCCTGCTTCCCGCATCCAGCAGACATTGTCCGAATGCACCTGCCGAGGCAACGCCAAGTCTTCCAGCCGAAGCCCCAACGCCTCTACCCCACTGCCCCTGCCTGTCGTGAAGGCTGTGAGCCAGGAGGGGGTTTTATAGATAATGACATTCATGCCTTTGGTTTAGTTAAGAATTAAGAGTTAAGAGTTAAGAAAGATTGTTTAGGATGCGGAAGTTTTTCTTCACACATATAGTACTTTTCTTAACTCTTAACTCTTAATTCTTCACTTTCTTCATCTTCTTCAAAGTCCTCTATAGCATCATCGTCCAGGATTTCTATCTCTTCGTCCTCGCCTTCGTCCTGCATCTCCTGACGGAAGGCGTAGATGTCCTTGTTGCGATGCACGATGCTTTCCTGCTGGGTGATGGCTGCTATCTTGTTGCTCTCGCTGTTCATGGCTTTCCAGAGCAGGTCTTTTAGTTCCGCCAAGCCGCTGCCTGTCACAGCGCTGATGAAGACGTGCGGCAAGTCGTCGGGGAGGTCTTCGGAGAGCATCTGCTGCAGCTCTTCGTCGAGGAGGTCGCTTTTCGTGATGGCCAACACCCTTTGTTTGTCGAGCATCTCGGGATTGAAGTTGCGCAATTCGCCAAGCAGGACTTCGTACTCATGGCGGATGTCGTCCGTATCGCCCGGCACCATGAAGAGCAGGAGGGAGTTGCGCTCGATGTGTCGCAGGAAGCGAAGCCCAAGCCCCCTGCCTTCGGAAGCACCCTCGATGATGCCGGGAATGTCGGCCATCACGAAGGACTGTCCGTCGCGATAGGAGACGATGCCCAGCGATGGTTCCATCGTGGTGAAGGGATAGCCGGCAATCTTCGGCCTTGCACTGGACAGCGAACTCAGCAACGTGCTCTTGCCCGCATTGGGGAAGCCAACGAGTCCCACATCGGCAAGGAGTTTGAGTTCGAGGATAACGGTTCGCTCCATCATGGGTTCGCCAGGTTGGGCATAGCGCGGAGCCTGATTGGTGGCGGTGGCGAAGTGCTTGTTGCCCATACCGCCCCGACCGCCCTTGAGGAGCATCACAACCTGTCCGTCGTCGGTCACATCGCAGATGTATTCGCCCGTATCGGCATCATAGACGACCGTGCCGCAAGGGACATCAATGTAGCGGTCTTCGCCGTCTGCGCCCGTGCTACCGCTTGGTCCTCCGTTGCCTCCGTGTCCTGCAAAGACATGGCGGTCGAAGCGAAGGTGCAGAAGCGTCCAGTAGTTGTGGTTGCCACGCAGATAGACATGGCCGCCACGTCCGCCGTCGCCGCCGTCGGGACCACCCATCGGGACATACTTGGCTCGGTGCATGTGCATGGAGCCTCTGCCACCCTTACCCGAGCGGCAGCATATCTTGACGTAATCTACGAAGTTGCTTTCCATAGTTTGGGGGAGTTAAGAGTTAAGAATTAAGAGTTAAGAAAAATACCATACACAATGAAAGTTGGCATCCAAAACTATCTTTCTTAATTCTTAACTCTTAATTCTTAATTATCTTTTACCTTGTCCAGGAACGCAAAGATGGAGGCAATCATGCCTTCCTTGGTGGGAGTGTCTGCCCAGCGGAATGTGTGGCGGATGCCTTCGCGCTCGAACCAGTCGATTAGCGGGGCTGTCTGGTTCTGATAAACGGCGAAGCGCTTCTTGATGGTCTCTT
>JAFXVN010000059.1 GCA_017524545.1 Bacteroidaceae bacterium | reverse complement strand
GTTCGCTCCCATCAGCTACACCCTGACCTACGACCTGGCAGGCGGCAAGATGGCAAGCGGCGTGACCAACCCCTCGACATACACCATCGAGACGGCTACCTTCACGCTCAAGAACCCGACACGCGACCACTACGACTTCACAGGCTGGACAGGCACTGACCTCGCCGCACCGACACAGACCGTCACCATCGCCAAGGGCAGCACCGGCGACCGCTCTTACACTGCCACCTGGGCACCTGCAACCTACACCGTGACCATCAGCGGCGCAGGCGTGACGGCCAGCAACTACTCACCCAAGTTCGGCGAGAGCGTCACCATCACCATCGAAGATGACCCCGACCGCACGCTTGTCTCCCTGCTCGTGAACGGACAGGATGTGACGGCTCAGGTTGTGGGCGGACAGTATGTCATCCAGAACGTCAGCGGCAACGTGACCGTCGAGGCTACCTTCCGCTCGACGAAGGAGTTCATCACCTTGACAGGCCAATACGCAACCTTCAGCTGCCCGCAAGACCTTGACTTCACCGGCAGCGAGCTCCGCGCATACATCGCTTCGGGCTTCAACAAGGCAACGAACCAGGTGCTCCTGACCCGCGTCAAGGACGTGTCCGCAGGCACTGGCGTCTTCCTCGTTGGCACTCCCGGCGAGACCTACAAGATTCCGTACGCAGAAACGACTTCCTACTATGTCAACCTCTTTGTAGCTAACCTGCAGAGGAGCACTATCAGTGCCACCACAGGCAACTTCAGCAACTTCATCTTTGGCGAGCAGGCTGGCGACCCAGGCTTCTATCCCATCGAAGGCAGGACAACCCTCCTGGCTCAGACTGCCTACCTGCAGCTGCCCACCAGCTTCGTGGCAGCAGGCGTGAAGGTGAGCGTTGTCTTCGAGGATGACATCATCGATGGAATGTCCGACATGTCCGACTGGTCTGACCTGTCCGACGAGTCCGACCAAATCTACGACCTCGCAGGCCGTCGCCTCGGCAAGACGCAACGCGGCATCAATATAGTTAATGGTAAAAAGAAGTTGGTCAAGTAAAAAATGACCTCTACCCCCTTGCGGTAGAGAAAACGAAGCGCCCCAGTCCGTGATGGATTGGGGCGCTTTTAACAACGGATTACACGGATTGCAAGGATTTAGGCGACAGCATAAGATAATCTGTTCAATCAGGGCTCGAGATAAAATAAAATCAAGAATTAGAAAATTCTCTAATTCTCTAATTCTTGATAAATAATAAACACATCCGTGAAATCCGTGTAATCCGTTGTTGTTTATTATTGCACAGCCTTTTCGTGGTTGAATAAAAAAAGTGGGTATGTCCGTTTGTTTAGACATACCCTCCTTCTATTTAGTCTGTTGTGCTTTTATTCTGCTTCGGGGGCTGCACCTTCCTCTGTGCGGGGATGATGTTCCCAACGCTCGCCGCGCTCTCTGCGCTCGGGACGTTCGCCACGTTCGGGACGGGGACGACGCTCACCACGCTCGCCACGTTCGGGACGGGGACGACGTTCGCGCTCTACATAGCCCTCGGGTTTCTCGAGCAGGACGCGACGGCTCAGCTTGAACTTGCCGGTCTTCGGGTCAATCTCTAAGAGCTTCACCTGCAGCTTGTCGCCCTCCTTGATGCCTGCTTCTTCGACAGTCTCAAGGCGCTTCCAGTCAATCTCGCTGATGTGCAGCAGACCGTCCTTGCCTGGCATGAACTCAACGAAGCAGCCGTAAGGCATGATGCTGCGCACGGTGCCCTCATAGACTTCACCAATCTCAGGCACGGCCACGATGGCCTTAATCTTGGCAATGGCAGCGTCGATGCTCTCCTTGTTGGGGCCGCTCACCTGAATCTTGCCAACGCCATCCTCTTCGTCGAGAGCGATGGTGGTGCCGGTCTCTTCCTGCATACCCTGGATAATCTTTCCGCCCGGGCCGATGACGGCTCCGATGAATTCCTTCGGGATGATAATCTGCTCGATGCGCGGAACGTGCGGCTTCAGCTCTGGACGTGGCTTGTCGAGCGTCTTCATCATCTCTGCGAGGATGTGCTCGCGGCCAGCCTTTGCCTGCATGAGTGCCTTCTCGAGAATCTCGTAGGAGAGGCCGTCACACTTGATGTCCATCTGTGTTGCGGTAAGGCCATTCGGTGTGCCTGTGGTCTTGAAGTCCATGTCGCCAAGGTGGTCCTCGTCGCCGAGGATGTCAGAAAGCACGGCGTACTTGTCCTCGCCGGGGTTCTTGATGAGACCCATAGCGATACCGCTCACGGGAGCCTTAATGGGTACACCAGCGTCCATCAGAGCCAAGCAGCCTGCACAGGTGCTGGCCATTGAGCTGGAACCGTTGCTCTCCAAGATGTCGCTGACCACGCGGATGGTGTAGGGGAAGTCGTCGGGCAGCTGACCCTTCAGACCACGCCAAGCCAGATGGCCGTGACCAATCTCGCGACGGCCTACGCCACGCTGTGCCTTTGCCTCGCCTGTCGAGAAGGGCGGGAAGTTGTAGTGCAGCAGGAACTTCTGGTATTCGCGTACAAGCACATCGTCGATGAGCTTCTCGTCGAGCTTTGTGCCAAGCGTACAGGTAGCGAGAGACTGTGTCTCGCCACGGGTGAAGATAGCACTTCCATGAGGTCCGGGCAGCGGACTTGCCTCGCACCAGATGGGACGAATATCGGTGGTCTTACGACCGTCGAGGCGGATGCCTTCGTCCAAGATGCAGCGGCGCATAGCGTCCTTCTCAACATCGTGGTAGTAACGGTCAATCAGGGTATTCTTCTCTTCCAGCTCTTCGGGAGCCATATCTGCATGAGCCTCGGCGTATGCAGCCTTGAAGTCCTCGCGGATAGCCTCGAAAGCCTCTGCGCGGGCGTGCTTCTCCAAGCCCTGCTTCGTCACGTCGTAAGCCTTCTGATAGCAAGCCTGCTTGACAGCCTCGCGAAGCTCGTCGTCGTTCACCTCGTGGCAGTACTCGCGCTTCACGTCCTTACCAAGCTCCTTCTCCAGTTCCTTCTGGAGGCGGCACATGGGCTTGATGGCCTCGTGAGCAGCCTTGAGGGCAGCAAGGAGGTCGGACTCCTGCACTTCCTTCATCTCGCCCTCCACCATCATGATGTTCTCCTCGGTGGCACCGACCATGAGGTCCATGTCGGCATCCTTGAGCTGCTGGAAGGTTGGGTTGATAACGAACTCGCCGTTGATGCGTGCCACGCGAACCTCTGAGATAGGCCCTTCGAAGGGAATATCGCTGCAAGCCAGAGCTGCAGAAGCGGCAAAGCCAGCCAGAGCATCGGGCATGTCCACACCATCGGCAGAGAAGAGGATTACATTCACATAAACTTCAGCATGGTAGTTGCTGGGGAAAAGGGGACGCAGGGCGCGGTCCACGAGACGGCAAGTCAGAATCTCGTCGTCATTAGCCTTACCCTCACGCTTCGTAAAACCGCCGGGGAAACGTCCGGCAGCAAAATACTTCTCTCTGTACTCTACCTGTAAGGGCATGAAATCTGTACCGGGAACGGCATCTTTGGCTGCGCAAACAGTGGCCAGGAGCATCGTGTTGTTCATGCGGAGCATCACGGAACCATCGGCTTGCTTGGCAAGTTTCCCGGTCTCGATGCTGATGGTTCTTCCATCAGGCAACTCGACTGTCTTTGTAATTACGTTCATCTTGTTTTGGTTAACTTATTGTTTCTGTTACGTCACATATATGATATAAAATCGCGCAAAGGTACAAAAAATAGTTCATAGTTCATAGTTCATAGTTCATAATAATTTGCTTTCATGCTGTTTTTCGCATTTTTATGAAGGTTAGGACACGCTTGTTTACAAAGAAATGCGTATCTTTGCACCCAAAACATGACGACAATGAGAAAGACTCTGTTTGTGTTCTTTGCGGCAGCCGTGCTTTGCGGGTGCCAGAAAAGGGAAACTTTCTGTATCGAAGGCAATATTACGGGGGCTGCCGACACGGTGCTCTACCTCGAACACCTGACGCTGGGCGAGGGGGCAGTGGCTATAGACAGCATCCGATTGAAAGAGGACGGGGCATTCTGCTTCAGAAAAGAAGCCGCCGATGCGCCCGAGTTCTACCGGCTTCGCATAGGCGGACAGGCCATCAATCTCGGCATAGACAGCACCGAGACGGTGATGGTGACGGCTGACATGAAGGACATGTCGTTCGGCTACAGTGTGGAAGGCAGCGGTACGTGCGACACGATACGACTGCTTTGCATCAAGCTTGCCGAACTGGAGCGCAAGGCCCGTCGCATCTCCGCCGACCGCAACTACACCTTGCAGGAGCGCGACAGCATGATCAATATTCTCGTAGAACAGTACAAGACGGAGGTCAAGCTGGCATACATGCAGAACCACTACGATGCTGCCTACAGCTACTATGCCTGTTTCCAGACGCTTGGCACACAACTGGTTTTTGACCCGGTGCACAATAAGAGCGACCTGACCTGGATGCACGCTGTGGCCAATGCCTGGAACGAGAAGTTCCCGACGAGCCAACGCACCGAGAACCTTTGCAACATCATACAGGAATGTCGCCGCCGCCAGGCAAAGCCCCGCGAGATAGTGCTTGACATTGACGACGACAAGGTGCAGGAGCTGGGTATCATCGATATGACCTTCCCCGACATCAACGGACAGGAAAGGACATTGAGCAGCCTGCGCGGAAATGTCGTCCTGCTCGACTTCACGGCCTTTTCAATGGATGGCAGCACAGAACGCACCCTGCTCCTCCGCGAGCTTTACGGAAAGTACCACGAGCGCGGCCTTGAGATATACCAAGTGAGTCTCGACCCGAGCGTTCACCTGTGGAAGCAGCGTTGCGAGGCACTGCCCTGGGTCAGTGTGTATTGTGAGGAAGGATTGGAGAGCGACATGCTGCGCCTCTACAATGTGCAGCAGCTGCCCTGCTTCTTCCTGATAGACCGCAACTGCGACCTTCAGGCAAGACAAGAAGATATCGCCGACCTGGAACAGGCCATAGAATCGATGTTATAGTAAGAAAAGGTGTTTATGGCGTGACGCGCTCGCGGCGCTTTTCGCCCGTGACGATGTCTGTGCCGTAGATGTCCACATACGCGCATGTGACGTGGAAAGGCGGCTTCATCTGGGCAAACATCTTCTGGAGAATCATTTCGTGGCCGTTCATCTTGACAATGCCCACCCATTTCCCCTTGTGCTTGCAGATGCGGATAACCAGATCTTTGTAGGCCGTCATGTGTACCCGTGCCTCGTTCTCTGAGGCGCTGACCACTTTGATGCCGAAAGCCATTTTCCGCTCTAAGAAGGTGAGTTCCCCAAGTCGGGTTTCGTCGTCCAATACCCAATAACCATTGAGCGGCTCTTTCTGGCAAAGCTTGCCGTCCTGCAGATTGATGTCGTAGCTGACATAGTTGCTGTTCGTGCTGCGCTCGAAGATGTAGATGTGCTCCTTGGGTATTTCGATGGCCAGTGCTGTGAGGCAGGACATGGTGCACAGGAGCAGACTATAGACAAGATGCTTCATGGGCGAGGGGTGGTTGGATTAGAAAGTGAAAGTCAGATTGAAGCGTACGCCGTTCTTCCTTGCTCCGTGTTCATGGTAGTTAAGGCGGCGCACATAGTCCACGCCAAAAATCTTGAAGATGTTACGGATGCCGACAGCCAGCTCCATGTATGGTCTGCTCCCGTCGATGGCATAAGAGCCCTCGGGGAACCTGTAGAGCATATCGTCGTTCGCATTCATCTCCGGATTGTTCTTGTCCGTAAGCGAACCCCATACACCACGGAAAGCAACGTACTCACGCAGCTTGAGCTTCTTGAAGAGCGGGATGCGGTTGAAAATCTTGCCGTTCATGTTCCATGCCACAGACCAGAAGACGCGGCGGTCCATGAAGAACTCCATGTTGTGGAGCATGTTGAGTGTGCCTTCCTGCTCGACGTAGGAGATACATGTGGGCGGTGTGATGAGGAGGGGGAAGGGCACTTTGTTCCACTGTATGGAGCCAAGGACATGGAGGTCAATACGTCCCCAGCTGCCTAACCATTGGCGCTTGAAGATGCCCACCTCCGACTGGTTGGAGGAGAACTGGCCTCCCAAAATGCCGTTGAAGCCCATGGAATGGCGGATGGTAAACTCTGGACGATCCTTGTTGATGGGCCAGCGGTTCTGTTTCGTGTTGATGTAGGTTTGTCCCGGACAGAACCTCACCTCGGCCTCCCATTCCGTGGTGCGTATCTTGAAGTCCTCTCTTCCGTCGTTGACGTGTATGAAGCGCAGGTCGCCGCACACTTGGTTGCTCTCGGTGATGAGGTTCGTGTTGAAGTTCAAGCCGTAGTCCGTCTCCCATACGAAACCAAGCTTCTGCTTGTTGTTCTTGTAGAGCATGTTGACCGTCTCGGTCTTGATGTTGACGAAAAGGTTGTCCTTGCTGTTCTTCAAGTACTTGTCGGAGACAGACCTGACATCGTAGGAGCTCTCGAAGACAATCATGCGCTGCGGAAACTCGAACGAGGAGTTCTTCTTCTTGTTGAAGCAATAGTTGACGCTTACGCCATAGTAGTTGCCGCCCGACTTGAAGCCGTGGGTGTAGTAGCCATCCATGAAGAGGTGCTTGCTGAAGGCACCCGTCGTCTGGCCGCCGACACGCATACGGAAGCCATCGTGGAAGTTGCTCGAGAATGTGCTGATGACCGGTCCGATGTCGAACTTGCTGGGTTTACCGGGCTTGGACGTCTCGATGTAGTTCTCGAAGAGCGTCTTGACCACAAGCAGCGGGATGCGCATGTTCTTCGACTTAGACATTGCCGTCATAAAGTCGCCCAGGCCGCCCTCGTTCTCCGAAAGCTCCACGGCGCGGTGCTGGTTCCAGAACTCTTCGTCCTGGTTGCGTGCGTCGGCCATTCGCTTGACCTTGGCCGCTCCTTTGAACAGGTTCTTGTGTAGCGGCTCGAAAGAGTAGTCGGAGATGCGGGTGTTGCGCACCACTAACAGGCTCTTTCCCAAAAGCGTCATCTCTGCCCACATGTCGTCGGTGGTCAGCGCCCATTCTCCGTTGGGCAGTTGGCTATAGACCTGGTCGATGCTCAGCGAGCTGACAAAGTTGACATCGCTCTTGGGCGGGATGGAGAGGTGGCATTTCTTGACGTGCAGGGTCGAGTCCTTCAGGATGTAGATGTCGCCATTGAAACCTATGTCCTGCGGATTGTTGGGCGTGAATTGCAGATGATAGCAGGAGTCACGCTCCACAAGCAGTGTATCGACGATGTAGTATCTGTAGAAAGAGGTGGCGCCGGATCCAATGGGGCTTAGGAAGGGGAACTTTAGCAGCTTAATGTAGTTGTCGTAGATATCGACATCCAAGAAGACCTCCTTGAGCGTCGTGTTGACCATCTCGCCGGTGGCGATAAGCTGGTTCAAGCCGGTACTCTGCTCTCCCTGTATGATGTCCTTCTCCGACTTCGGATCCTTGCGGTAGATGTGCTGTGTGACAGTCTCGTCGAGGGATATTGGCACGACCATTTTGTTGTTGTACGGACTCAGTTCTGCCATCTGGCTAAACTTCACTTTGCCCACATCGGCGCTGTCCTGTTCCTTGACCTTGACGTCGTTCAGGGACATGGAGAGCTTTTGGTACTTGTTGTACATGAAGTAGTCGTGGTTCTCGAGTCGCGTTTCCTTCTTGGCTTCAATCACGCGCTTCATAAGCTCCACGGCGGGATTGTCCTTGCGGACATAGCGTTTCCTCTCTGCCTTGATGACCACCTCGTTGAGCTGCTTGGTGTCGGGCTTGAGCTTGATGGTGAGACGGCCAGGCGTTGCCTTGGTGACGTTCACCGTCTCTTCCTTGAAGCCCATGCAGGAGAATGTGAGTGTGGCGCCGTTGATACGTGCGATGGTGAACTTGCCGTCCAGGTCGGCTATGGTGGAAATCTTGCGTTCCTTGTAGGTGACGCCAGCCAGTGCAAGGCTGTCGCCGGTGGAGGCATCAATGATGATACCGGTAATCTTCTGTCCCAGGACATTCACGGAGAATGTCAGGAGCAGTGCAAGGGTCGCAAAGAGTTTTCTTCTCATATATGTGAAGGGCCTTAATCCTTAAATCCTTAATCTTTAATCCCTATTCCCTAATATCTAATCCCTAATCTCTAAGCTCTAATCCCTAATCCACTTACAATTTTGCTGCACGTTTCGAAGGCTGTCATGGTGACGCCCTCAATGCCGGGCAGGATGATGCTCTGTCCCGTGAGCAGCAGGTTTGGCAGCGGTGTGCTGACCGAGTGGAAACTGAGCATCGCAGTGCGGCAGTCCTTGCGCATCCCGAAGGCGCCGCCCTCGGGACTGCCCAGATAGTCGCGGTAGGTGAGCGGAGTGCTGGTATAGCAATGTTCCACCATGTCTCGGAGACCGGGAATATATTGCTCTGCCAGTGCGATGCATTGTTCCGTCTTTTGCTGGCAGAGTGCTTTGTAGTTGTCGCCACGGCGACCGACCTTGGTCTCTGTCCAGGCTTGGCATTCGTGCCAGGGCATAGGTGTGAGGAGGTCTATCTGCCGGAGTGTGTCCGAACCGTCCTCTGGAACCCTTGCACTAACCATGACACCCTTCACGGGGGTGTTCTCTTCCGTCATCGTCCAGACGTTGGGCTTGTCATAGATGAAGACGTTGTGGGCGAAGTATCGCAGCACATCGGGCTTGATGCAGAGCTGTGCCGTGAACATGCCGCAGGTGTTTTCTGCTGCTGCCATCCGTCGGCGGAAGGCTTTGCGTACCGAGGGGCATCCTTCAAGCAACTGGCAGAGCACGGCGGGATGGATGTCCGAGATGAAGTGCTCCGCTTCGTAGCTTTGTCCGTCGGCACAGGTGACGCTTGTGATGCGGCCGTCGGTCTCTGTCAGGCGAACCACTCTGCTGTCTGTCCGCACTTCGCCGCCTGCTTCCCGAATGGTGCCGATGAGCTTGTTCACCAGCAGGTTGCCGTCGCCTTTGAGCCTCCAACTGCTCTCGATGTAGCTGGAGCATGTGTGGGCGAAGTTGAAGAGGGGTAGCGTCTCACGCCTGAGTTCCGTCTTCATGGCCGCTGCGCTGACCACGTTCACCAGCAGCTCGTCGGAGAATGTCTGGCACAGGTAGTCGTAGGCACAAACATCCATATCGGCTTCTGTGATGTTCTGCAGTCGCCGGACGTAGCTTTGGAGTGCTTCGCGCTGATGCGGGAAGTCCTTTGCCAGTCCCTCTGCGAATGCTTCATAGCCCTGATGGAAGGTGAAGTGCCGGCCGCCGATGATAACGTGGTCGAAGTATTCGTCCATCCTTTCCCAGGGCAAGTCCAGCAGTCCGAGCCGGTCGAAGGCTTTGTGCATCGCCTGTCCCGGAGCCAAGCCGCCCACATAGTGCAGTCCTGTATCGTAGTGCAGTCCGCCTCTGCGGAAGCTCTGCATACAGCCCCCTGGCTGGTGCGAGCCTTCCAGCACTAGCACCCTAAGCCCCTTTTGTGCGAGCAGTGCGCCGCACTCCAGACCGCCCAGGCCGCTGCCGATAATCAGAACATCGTTCATTCAATTCATAATTATAAATTCATAATTCATAATTATTATCTTGCTTACCTTTGGCATGGTCAGCTCAATTGTGAATTATGAATTGTGCATTATGAATTATTTCTGGTGCTGCTCGATGTAGTCGTAGAGCTGGGCAAAGGTCTTGATGGTGGGAAGCTCAGCCTTGGAGATGAGGACACCATACTTGGTCTGCACGATGCCGATGAGGTCCACAAGGCTCAGACTGTCGAGTTCGAGTGTCTGGTAGATGGGAGCATCGGGGGTGATGGTAGCCTCGTCGATTTCAAACTCTTCTGCCAGTTCGGCATTGATCTCAGCAATGATTTCTTCTCTTGTCATGTTGATTGATTAGGTTTGGTTATGTGTGTTTGCTATATAATATATATAATGTGTACTTTTATACGTTCTTCACGATGAGTGTGGAGTTGGTGCCGCCGAAGCCGAAGCTGTTGGAGAGGAACATGTCGAAGTGCTGTTCCTTCGTCTCGGCGGGGATGTTGAGGCAGCAGGTCACATCGTCGGGCTTCTCGAAGTTGATGTTGCCGGCGATGAAGCCGTTCTTCATCATCAGCGTGGAGTAGATGATTTCGCTGGCGCCTGCCATCCACATCTCGTGACCCGTCTGGCTCTTGGTAGAGGTGACGGGCACTGTGCGCTCGCCGAAGAGCTGTGCGATGGCTTGTGCCTCGCGCTGGTCTCCGATGACGGTGCTGGTGGCGTGTGCGTTGATGTAGCCAATCTGCTTGGGGTCGATGCCGCCATTGCGCAGGCAAAGTTCAAGTGAACGGGCCGGACCTGCCACGTTGGGGGTCGAGATATGGTCGCCGTTGCCGGAGAAGCCCCAGCTTACTATCTCGGCGATGATGTTGGCACCGCGCTTGACGGCGTGGTCATAGCTTTCCAGCACGACTGTTGCGCCACCGCCGCTGGGCACGAGACCGTCACGGCCGGCATCGAAGGGGCGGCTGGCTTTCTCGGGTTCGCCCTCGCGGATGGAGAAGGCCTGGATGCCGTCGAAGGAAGCGATGCCGTACATGTTGTTCTCTTCTGCGCCGCCGCATACCACGCATTCCTGCAAGCCCTGTGCTATCAGCATAGCACCCAGACCGATGCTCTGCGAGCCTGATGCACAGGCAGCCGATGCGGTGAGGTTGATGCCGCGCAGCTTGAAGAGGCAGGCTAGGTTCATGGTGATGTTGGAGTTCATGCTCTGGAAGATGGCGCCGCTGCCGCAGGCTACTGTGCTGCCGGCCTGGCGGAACTTGTCGAGGCTGTTCATCGTTGCCTCTGCCACGGAGTCGTTGCCGTAGATGATGCCCACTTCGTGGGTGTTGAGATAATCTTCGTCGATGCCGGCATTGTCGAGTGCCTGCTTGGTGGCGATGTAGCCGTATTGTGCCTCTTCGGGCATGAAATTGCGGAGGTTGCGGGGGACGTATGCCTTGAGGTCCACCTTGGGGACGTTGCCGACAAGTGCCGAACGGAAGCCGGCGTCCTTGCGCTCCTGGCTGAATATGATGCCACTCTTGCCCTGATAGAGTGCGTCGCGCACTTCGTCGAGGCTTGTTCCGATGCAGGACCAAATGCCCATGCCTGTTATTACTACTCTGTTCATTGTCTTTTTTTGTGTTTGGACGTTAAAAGGGGAGTTGTCCAGCACGACAGTGCTTAACTTCCAGCCAGCTTTGCTGGCTTTACTTCCATTTCTACTTCCAGTTTTACTTCCAGTTTAACTTTTTATTTCTTTTCCATAGCACCTGCGGCGTTTGTACGTCGTCGGGTTGAGCGCTTTCCACTGCGAAAGCACCTTCATGTTGCTCTCGAGCATCGGCCCGGTCTCTGCCCAGCGGAACCCCTTTTCATTGAATATGGGGATGAGGTCGGTGAAGAGCAGGGCGTTGATGCCCAGTGCCTGCCATTCGGGATGAACCGCAATGAGCAGCAGCTCCACGCCATCCTCATGTTTGAACTTGAGCGCACGCAGCAGGTGGTACCAGCCGAAGGGGAACAGCCGTCCACCCGACTTCTGCAGTGCCCTCGAAAGGCTGGGCATCGTGATGCAGCATGCAATGAGGTTGCCCTCGTTGTCCTCCACAATCGGCAGCATCCGTGTGTCCATCAGGCGGATATACTGCGCGACGAAGGCATCGGCCTCCTCGTCGGAGTGCGGCGTATAGCCGAAGAGCTCCTTGTATGCTTCGTTGAGCAGGCGGAATATCTTGCGTCCGTAGCCTCCCTTGACGATTTCGTCGTGTGTGAGCTTCTTGGCCTTCACCCCGTACAGCTCGTGCACCATCTTTTCCACGCGGGTAAAGCGTGCCGGCGCTTCTGCGGGAATCTCCACCCTGACCTGCACCCAATCCACTTCCTTGCCATAGCCGTGCAACGCCATGTGCTCGGGGTAGTAGGGAGGGTTGTAGATGGTGATGGCAGACCCCAATTTGTCGAAGTCCTCGACGAGCATACCCTCCTTGTCGAAGTCGGAGATGCCGAGGGGACCTTGTATGGAGTCCATGCCCTTCGCGTGTCCCCAGTCCTCTACGGCTTTCAGCAGGGCAGCTGAGACATCGGGGTCATCCACGAACTCTATCCAACCGAAGCGGACGCAGCTGCCTTTCCATATCTGGTTGGCTTTGTGGTTGATGATGCCGGCGATGCGTCCCACAGGCTTCCCCTCCTCGTTGTATGCCACGAAGGGAACCACGTCGCAGTGCTGTAGGCCAGGGTTGTGTTTGGGGTCGAACCATCCGCGCACGTCCGCTTCCATGTCCGGCACATAGTACGGGTTGCCCTTGTAGAGCTTCCGGGGAAGTTCCACAAAATCATTCATCTGACGCTTCGTCTGGGCAGTCTTTACAGTACACTTCATGCTCTGATGTTTGCGTGCGTGCGCGTATAATGCGCACTAATCGGGTGCAAAGATACGAAAAAATACGCTAAGTCGTATTGTCTGCAGCATAAAAATATGTGAAAGTTATCTTTTTCGCAGAGCTACATGGCTTTTTGCACTTTCGAGAAGTGGTGGAAAGGGGCTATAAATGCACAAACGCAGGCTGCAAATGTACGTTCGCAGCCTGCGTTTGTAAAACCAAATGACGTGTCTAAAAGGGGGCTTTACCCTTCTGCCATCTGCTCGTCAACAGCTTTTATTTTCTGTGCCAGCAGATTGAGTTCGTCGCGGAGCTTCTCCACCTTTTTGTTCATGGCCTCGACGAGCGAGTTGCCTTTCTTGCTGCCCGCATTGAGGAAGCCGATGTTGTTCTCGTAGGTCTTGATTTCCGCTACCATACGCTCGTAGGCACGCTGCATCCTCTCACGCTCGCCAGCGAGGGAGCCGCCTGCGCTCTCCACTCTCTGCTGCAGGTTCTGGCGGAAGTTGTTGAGGCGGCGTTTTGCCTGGCTGACGCCGTATGCGTCGTAGATTTTGTCGCAGAGGGCGCGGTACTCTTTGTAAAGTGCCTCTTTGTCGCGGAAGGGGACGTGTCCCACCTCGTTCCATTTCTGCTGGAGCTCCTTGACCTGTGCAATGATGTTGTCGCCCTCGGCTTCTGCCAGCTCCTTGAGCTGTGCAATGATACCGAGCTTCTGCTCCTTGTTGGCCTTTTCTTCGTTGCGTGTGTCGGCGGTGGCTGCCTGGCGTGCCTCGAAGAAGTGGTCGCAGGCTGCCGTGAAGCGTTTCCAGAGGTCTTCGCTGTACTTGCGTGGCACGGTGCCGATTTCCTTCCACTGCTTCTGCAGATTGATGAGGATGTCGCCTGTGGAGCGCCAGTCGGTGCTATCCATGAGCGATTCGGCCTTCTCCACCAGTGCCTTCTTCTTGGTGAGGTTGGCGTTGAGTTCCTCCTTGAGGTCGTGGAAGAAGGCTGTCTTCTTTTCGAAGAAGGCGTCGCAGCCCTGACGGAAGCGCTCGAAGATGGCGGTGTTCATCTTCTGCGGTGCGAAGCCGATGGTCTTCCATTCAGCCTGCAACTCCTTGATTTTCTGCGTGACGGCATCCCAGTCGGCGAAGGTCTTGAGGCCTTCTGTCTCCAAGGCTTCGAGCTGTTCGCAGAGGGCGGTCTTCTTTGTCAGGTTCTCCTCTTCGCGGGCTTTGATGGCTTCGAAGTGAGCCTGATGCTTCTTGTTGATGACGGTGGAGGCTTCCTTGAACTTCGCCCACACGTCTTCGCGTATCTCCTTGGCCACGGGTCCCGTCTCCTTCCATTCCTGGTGGAGAGCCTGGAGCTGGTTGAATGCCTGCAGCACGTCGGGGTTCTCGGCGAGGGCTTCTGCCTGCTCTATAAGACGCATCTTGATTTCAAGGTTCTTCTTGAAGTCGTAGTCGCGCAGTTCGTGTCCGAGCTTGAGCAGGTCATAGAACTGTTCGACGTAGAGCTGGTAGTTCTTCCACAGCTCTGTGGCACGCTCTGCTGGCACGGCCTTGATGTCCTTCCATTCTGCCTGTAGTGCCTTGAACTCGTCGAAGTTCTGGTTGGCTTCCTCGGGTGTGGAAGCGAGCTGCTGGATGCGGTCCAGTATTTCGAGCTTGCGCTTCAGGTTGTCCTGCTTTTGCTGCTCCTGAGCCTCCATGAGGGCGGCACGCCGTTCGCGAATGGTCTGCATCGCTTCGCGGAAGGCAGGCTCGGCAGGGTCTATTTCGGGCGTGAACTTGTCCTCCTCGCCGCCGGCCTCGACGAAAGCGCGGAAGGCTTCCTGCACTTCGGCGTTGTGGAACTTGTAGAAGAGCTGCTTCAGCAGGTTGAGTTCCGTGCGGTCGCCCACTTCATCGCTCTGGGCGATTTCCTGAACGCGGGCAACGACCTCTTCCTTCGTGCGGAAGGTTTGTTGCACGACTTCCTGCTCGGCCTCAGGCGTTTGCACGTCGGTCTCTTCGTTCACGTCTGTTGTTTCTACTTCAGGTTCTGCCACAGCCTGGATGGGCTGTTCGGCTGTAATCTCAGAAGACTGCTCGGGGGCAGTGGTTTCTAATTCGTCAGTCATAATACAATTATTATTTTATTTGGGTCTGCAAAGTAAACAAAAAAAGCCCTAACCTGCAAGGAAAGAGCTTGTTTTTTTCGTTATATCCATGTTTTGCGCTTGAAATACCACATGAAGAGGACGGTGACGCCTATCGAGAGGAACAGTGCAAGGGGGAAGCCCCATGTGGCGCTCTCCATGCCGTTCACCAGATTCATACCGAAGAGGCTGGCGATGAGCGTGGGGAACATGAGGATGATGCTGATGCTGGTGAGCATCTTCATGACCGAGCTCATGTTGTTGTTGATGATGTTGGCGTAGGTGTCCATCGTGGAGTTGAGGATGTTAGCGTAGATGTTGGTGGTCTCGCGGGCCTGGCTCATCTCGATGCCCACGTCTTCTATCATGTCGGCGTCCAGCTCGTCGATGGGCAGCTTGAACTTCAGCTTGGAGAGCAGGTTCTCGTTGCCACGGATGGAGGTGACAAAATAGGTGAGGCTGTCCTGCAGGCGGCTCAGCGATATGAGGTCGGCATTATCGACCTTGCGGTCGAGGTTCTGCTTGGCCTTGTCGATGAGCACGCTGATTTGCTTGAGCCGCTTCAGGTACCATACGGCACAGCAGAGGAAGAGGCGGAATATCATATCCACCGAATCGACAAAGCCCAGCCCGCGCTTCTGCTGATAGGAGACGAAATCAATCATCATGTTGGTCTCGAAGTTGCAGACCGTGATGAGCACGTCGCCCTTCATAATGACACCGAGCGGGATGGTGGTGTAGGGTGTGCGGCTCTTGGTCTCCTTGATGTAGGGGATACGCAGGATGATGAGCACCCAGCCGTCGTCGATGTCGTAGCGGGCGCGTTCGTCGGTATCGGCGATGTCGCTGATGTAATAGTCGGGGATGTGGAGCGTTTGCTCCAGGAAGTTAACATCTTCCTGAGTGGGGCAGGTGACCTGCACCCAGCAGCCGGGCTGCCATTCGGGGATGGTACGCAGACCATTCGAAGTGTTCCAGTAAGTTCGCATCGTCTTTGCTCCTCTTCTTTTTAGGGATGGGGGACATGCACAAAATCCTTTTGCTCCCGAGGAGCATGCATGACGATACAGACTCCCGAGCACTAAGAATTGTAATTATCCGCGTGATAGTCGTCCATTGTGTGTTGTAATAAAACTTGATTTTAGGGTTGTTGGGCTACCCGGACTCGAACCAGGAAAGGCAGGACCAGAATCTGCAGTGTTACCATTACACCATAGCCCAGTGTTTTTTAACTTCTCACCTCTTCAACATTCCATCTTTCGTTGGGCTACCCGGACTCGAACCAGGAAAGGCAGGACCAGAATCTGCAGTGTTACCATTACACCATAGCCCAATGCAAGAAACGTCTCCCTTGACGTTTGCGGCTGCAAAGTTACACCTTTTTTGTAAACTGACAAATCTTTATGCGAAAAAAATCACAATAATTCTTAATTCTTATCTCTTATCTCTTCATTTTTCACTTTTCACTTTTCACTTTTCACT
>JAFXVN010000058.1 GCA_017524545.1 Bacteroidaceae bacterium | reverse complement strand
GCCACTACAACAAGCAGGGCAAGGTACTCGCCACCTTCAAGGCACAACGAACCGATGAAGACTTGACCATCGAGCTGACATCGTTCGAGTCCGTCACCTCATAACTCCGGGCATATCGTTTTTCTTTACATAGGCAAAATATTCCGAAATCCCCTTGCCCTCTCTTTTATCCACACAACAATTTCCTAAAATGTTGGGGTAAAAAGCCCGATAAATAATGGTATCGGGATAGGCGGGCGCAAGGATATAATAAGGATTGCGTGTTATACCCTGATTGACGAATAATAAGATTTTAATTTTCTCAGCAATGGCGAATACAGTAAAAATAAGACTTCACACGCCGCAACCGCCGGAGTCGTGCGAGCGGTGCCCGCTGATTGGCATCATCCCCAAGGAGCAGCGCGTGGCGGGGCTGCGGCAGTCGTATTGCTGCCTCGGTGTATGGCCGTATGAGCCGTTGACATCGAAGGGCATTGGCGTGGACGTGGAGGACAAGCGACGGAAGACGGGGCACATCAAGCACCGCATCTGTGAGGACCGCTGGGAGACGTGGTACACTTCCACGCCCGACCACACGGTACAAATATCGAAGGAGGGCTACCGCTTCTGCCGGCTACCGTATGAGGGCCGTCAGCAGCTGGCATTCAATTTCAGAAAACCAAGAGAACCGAAGAAATGAAGCAGGTTTGAGCGTTGACTTTCCCCTTCTTGCGTCCCGTTGGTAGCAAGCGTCACCCTTCGGGATGCCGAGCGCGGGCCGTCGAGCTAAACCTTCCCGCCAAACGGGAAGCGGCGGACTCCGAGCTCTGCTCGCCTGAGCACCCGCTCGACCTCTGGTCGCTTTTACAAAGCGTAGCGACTAAAAGAACGGAGCGCAAGAAGCCAAAGGGCAAAAGACCACGAATTTCACGAATTGAACGAATTATGAACTACCGACATATTAAAAGGATATGCCGAGGGGAAGCACCGCCAAAGTTTGAAATTATCAATGAGGATATGGAAAGTGGAGAGATTGACATCATTCTACGACACCACATCTATAACGTCGTATATGCGCCATCACACTACGGCAAGCGATACCGCGACTACGACTATTGGAGCGACCACATCATCATTGAGACTGAGAACCCCGTGTATTGGTTCGCTATCAAGGGCGAAGAAATACACTACTTTATCGGTGTTAAACTCGACGACCTTATGCGGGTACTTTTGGAATCCAAACTAAAGACGCATAGGGTATGGGGTGCAAGTGTGGCCGAGATATTCCGCATCTACATCAAGCACCTCAAATGGCGATTGAAACATGAGGGCATTAAATTCACCAATGCCAACTTCAAAGGAATCAGAGACGTGGATGGTTACAACCTCGTAAACCGTCCGCAAATCGTTTACAGCGTAATGGCGAGAATATTCATCAACTTTACAAAACAAAAAGCAAAATGGCAAATGAAGTAAGAACGGGAGCACCCGTCAACACCAAGAGCCTTGCCGCTTTCCTTTTCAACGAAATGGAGCGACTGAAGGCCAAAGAGACTACACCGCAGGAAGCCATCGCACAGGCGAAACTTGCGAGTCAGTTAAACAACCTGCTCGACTATGAGCTGAAGCGTACTGTCGTACAGATGAAACTCAAAGAGGCAGGTGCCAATGTCGAAGTGAAACTGAGAGAAATCGAAAGCAAGTCATTCGACGAAGCTACGGTTGAGTAACGCGGCATCGACCTCTAAATAAATTAACGAATTATGGCAAAAGATGAAATACGAAGAATTTTTGGAAAAGGTAAAGAAAGCGGCCAAGGAATTTGCCGGAAAGAAAAAAGTGCCGACCACTCCTGAGAAGCAATACGAAAAAGGGGCTATCATGGCGTGGGAGTTGCTGATGACGGGGCGCACGGTGGCGGAGTATGAAGAGCAGCTCAGGCAGGACGTGTGCGCCCGCTTCAACATCGAGGAGCCCGAAAGGTGGCAGGAGTTGCTTATCAGTGAGACCGCCACGATGATGGCTGACCGCGACGGGATGCAACAGGACATCTTGACGGAGGGCCGACTGCTGGAGAAGTGGGACAAGAACCTGAGGCCCTATAAGGAGAGCAACCCGCTGTATGTTCACCTGAAGGAGTTGCAACGCTCCATCGGTATGCAGCGCGAGCACCTGGGGCTGACCTCGAAGGCGGCAAAGAAGATGGAGTCGCCCAAGACCCACGACGTGAAGGATGATCCAATCGGAGAATATTTTGAGGGGATAAGGTAGCAGGGCACGGGCTCGACCAAGCAGATGACCGAGACCATCGACCCGCGTCTGACATCGCTCGAAAAGCTGGAGCGCACACTGACCGCCGACCTCACCGCGCTTGGCCTGAACTACAACTCGACCGTGAGCAAGATGAAGGAAGACGCGGCAAGCGGTGTGGACACGGAGAAGGACGGGCTGACGAAGTTGCTCGTCGAGGCACGGGATTCGATGAACGAGGTGCCGGATATGGAGTAGGAACACGAATTACACGAATTGACACGAATTATGGAAGTATCAAGAGAAGAAATGATTGACCTCGCCAAGCGCGAGACATTCCACCTCGACGATAGGCTGGTGCCATTCGACCGAGAGACATTGAGAGCCGAAGCATGGTTGCAAGGCTATGAGTTTGCCAAGCGGCATCAGCCTAAGCCAAAGGAAGGGCTTTATGACCAGTTCGCACAGCAGTATGAGGATTGCATCAATGCGAAGTGGTTCAACAGCGAGGACAAACTACCGAATGAAGGCGAAAAGGTACGCATCCGCATACTGACAAATGAGCGACGGATCGACGAAACGGCAACCTTTAAGATTAACGAGCCTACGGGTGAGCCTGCTTTCTTCTGGGAAACGGGATTCATCAAGGTTTCATCGTGTGTATTGTGGAGGAGATTTGAACCATGCGAACAAACTGAAGACAAAGAGTAAGGAACTATGACTGATGAACAGAAACAAAAGATGATTGACAAGGTGATACACGACTTCGACTTTGAGAAGGTTCGTGCGTTGATGCTTGTCATGGATTGGACGTGGGCAGGCCACGGAGTTCCCACTGAACAGAAGTTATGGGACAAGGCTCGCAAATTGTGTGAGAAAGTTATGGAGCATGACGACCGCGAATGTTGGTGGGCAACGGCGGGCGGACTGCTCGCATATTTCGACCAAAAGAACGGATTATATTTGGCTTTCATTCCCGAAAGGGCACGGGCAAAAATTAAGGAGGACTGACGTATGAGAACTATCTTCAAGACAAAGCTCGACATCACCGATTTTCAGACCATCGAGCTCCCGCAGGACTTCAAGATATTGCACATCGCAAATCAGAACGGAGTGCCGTGCATTTGGTACGAATGTACTCACGATATGCCGCTTGTATATCTTGACATCTATTGCTTCGGTACTGGCTATCGGATGGATAATCTGCCAGCGATGGTGTATATCGGCACCGTTCAGATAGACGGCTACGTGTGGCATTTCTATCGTGCTCAGACATGGAGGCGGTAGCCAATTCTTCACTCTTCACTCTTCACTCTTAACTTTCAAAACTATGCAACAAAATTCACTCGAAGAAATCCTGCGGGCGAAGATGGCGGTGCCCGTGAGCATCAAGGGAAAGGAGGGGGCCACGGTGATGCCGATGGAGGCTATCGCAATGGCGATCATGAACAATGCGATGCGGGGCGACCTGGCCGCGGCTAACTTCATCCGCCAGCTGACGGGCTCCAGCCGCGACGCGCAGCACGACGAGGCACAGGCCAGGGAGAGGCTCATGGCGGTGGTGGCGGAGTTGCGCACGGCTCTCGTGGCCGACGGGCTGCAGCCTGCCGAGGGCTCGCCCGAACTGGAGCTGTTGGCCGTGGAGTTCTCCACGCTCCGTCGCATCGCCGCCCTGCTCATGGCCGAGGGTCACACCGACATCGTGGTGACCGCCACCAAGCAGGAACTCAGCACGACCAACCGCACGTACAACGACCTCACCAAGCTCTTCGCCCAGCACATGCGCGACTACCGCCAGCAGCTGATTCAGGCAAAGATCATGCGGCGCACGTAAACGACCAATTAAACGTATAACACAATATGGAAGACAAAGTAATCGACATCCAGGAGTTGGCGCAAGACGCGCACAACTTCAACCGAGGCAACGAGCAGGGACAGCAGCTCATGGAACGCTCGTTCAAGGAACTCGGCGCAGGCCGAAGCATCCTGCTCGACAGGAACGGCAACATCATCGCCGGCAACAAGTCGCAACAGGCTGCCATCGCAGCAGGCATCAAGAAGGTGCGGGTGATTGAGACCACGGGCGACGAACTTGTGGCGGTGAAGCGTACCGACGTGGACATCGACTCTGCCGAGGGCCGCAAGATGGCCTATCTCGACAACCTCACCACGCAGGTCAATCTGACGTGGGACGAGACGGAACTGGAAGCCGTGCAAGCCGACGTGGAGGGCTTCGAGGTGGCTGACTTCGGATTCGACATCGCAGACCTGCCCCAGGTGGTGATGCCTACCGGCAAGCAGGGCGAGGGCGAGGGCAAAGCAAGTACCAAAGAGGCAACAGGTGTAAAGGAAGACGACTTCGACCCCGATGCTCATTACGAGACGAAAGTTAAGAAGGGCGACGTTTGGCAACTCGGCAAACATAGGCTAATGTGTGGTAGTGCAACAGCAGCAGACGACATGAAGAAACTGATGGGTGGCGAAAGAGCCGACATTGCTTTCACGTCACCACCATACAATATGATGGCAAAAGGAATGGCAAAGGCTTTCGATAGTGACAAGGTTCCCGACACTTACGGCATTAAGGATGGAACATACAACGAGTTTAGCGATGCTCTAAGTGACGAGGAATACACGCAGTTGCTTTGTAGGTCACTTGGGCAATGCCTAACCTATGCAGACGAGGTATTGTTCAACATTGGCATATTGTCAGGCTCTAAGATGGGCATCCTGAATATGCTCAGCAACTATAAGGAAAAGTTCTCTGACATCATCGTATGGAACAAAGACAATGCAATGCCAATGGGTTTGCCATCGCAGATACATCTTGTGAGCCATGCTTGCGAAATGATATTCTGTTTCAATCAGAAAGGCGATAGAGCATTCAGTCATTCGCAATGGGATTTAGGCATGATGACCAATCGCATAGATACGGCAAAGGTCAACGCCAACGAGTTTAAGAAGATACATCATGCAACATTCCCCGTCGAGTTTCCTGCCTACGTTGCCAAATGGTTCAGCAAAGATTCAGTGCTCGATTGCTTCGGAGGCACGGGAACTACAATGGTAGCCTGTGAGCAGTTAGGGCGCAAATGTTTCATGATGGAACTCGACCCGCACTATTGCACGGTCATCATTGCCCGCTGGGAGAAGCTGACGGGACAGAAAGCGGTGAAACTTAATTTATAACCCCATAAAAACGAAAATCATGTTTGAAAAAGTGAACCCGTGCCACCCGGACAAGGTGGCAGACAGGATAGCAGGGGCCATCGTTGACCTCTGCTACACAAAGAGCCACGACCCGAAGGTGGCCTGTGAGGTGCTCATCGGTCACGGCGAGGCGGACATCCAAGTGGAGACGAGCGAGCAGATCACGGCGGAGGACATCGAGGCCATCGTGAGCCGCATT
>JAFXVN010000057.1 GCA_017524545.1 Bacteroidaceae bacterium | reverse complement strand
GAGAGTACACATGCCTAACAACAGGAGTTTCTACACTAAGACCATGTTCCTGACTAATGACCACAAGGCCATACGTCCCCTCTTTGAGGTAGACTTGGGACAACGTTGAAGTTTGGGTGTCGCATTGACGAAGTCAGGAGGCTGTCGCAGGCCTGTCGGAGATATGGCAGAGTCTGCGCTTTTCTTATGCCCATAAGTTAGTGCCGATTACCAATGAGAATGTAAAAAAGTAACAACTAAAACGAAATACAAATGAATAAAGCAATGGATGTTTTCAGGTGTGTATTGCTGACAATAACAACTCTTGTGTCTCTTTCTAATTCTTGTTATGGCAAAACTAACAACAGGAAAGACCATGAATTAAGAGGCTCTGTTTCTGCAGTTGTAGAAAAGGATATAGAATTTTCGATTAAATTTGGCGAAGTCGTTCCTACAGGAAAATCTAATGACACCATATACTATTTCCTCAAGAATGGAAATGTGTATGCAGAAGTCTTTTCTCCGAATAAGTATAAAAGATTTGAGTATGATGAGCATAATAACTTGACCGAAGAGATGTGTGTCAAAGTTGGAAAGGGGCAAGAATATAGAATAGATAATAATCTCTATCATCTCAATGACACGGTAGATCACAAATTTTACCAGTATGTTTATAACTCAGGTGGCAGATTGGAGGAAGTTAAATTCTTCGAGTTCAAGAGGTGGCTTGGTGATATGGAGCAATATTATCGTATAGTTTATTCGTACGATTCCAATGGAAAGAAGATAGTTTATCGAAATGAATTCTCTATAGATAAAGAGGAAATATATAATGGAAGTGTTCGAAAAACAAAAGACCATTGCGGTTTCAATAGTACCAGAATAACTACGGAAACATTGAATGCAAAAGGGAGGCCAACAAAACGTGAAATAAGCATTGATAATGAGCATTTAAGGACTATTACATTTTCTTATAATGAATATGGTGATGAGGTAAAAATCCTTCATCAGTGGAGTGGTGGCTCTCGATCTGTGGAAACTACCCAATATGTCTATGACCAAAATGGGAACTGGCTTAAAAGATTGCATTTTGTAGGTGACAAGCTTAAAAATTGGACAGAGCGGGAGATTACTTATGCAGTTTCAGACGAAGACTATTCAAAAAAACTAGAAGAAGTAAAGACGATAGAAGCAAAAGGCCAGATAGTAAACCAGATAGTAACTGATATGGTTAAGCACGAACAAGATAGCATAGAAGCTATTCATAAAACGTGGGAAGAGGAATTGGCTAAAGGAGGTCCTCTTGCGAAAGATGTTGATGAACACGCTCAATTTCCAGGGGGAGATTATGCGTGTTTTGAATGGCTTTCGGGACACTTACGCTATCCAACAAAAGCACAGGAAAATAATGAACAAGGAAGGGTCATAGTTGAGTATGTTGTTGAACGTGATGGCTCTATATTGTTAGCTAGAGTAATAAAAAGTCCATCTGATGCTCTAAGCGAAGAAGCGTTGCGTTTAGTTAAGAGTATGCCAAAGTGGAAGCCGGCGATGAAGGACGGACAGCCTGTTCGTACAAGATTTATTTTACCTATAATGTTTCGGCCTAATTAAAAAGAGAAAATGGATTACACAAATGTTAAAATGAGAGCGGAGGGCAGCACAATCCGCTTTGCCCTCTTGAAGGAGGGAGAACAAATGCTATATGTGTTTGGTGTAAACCCAAGTACAGCCACGGACACAAAACCAGACCCCACGATGCAAAAGGTTATAGGCTTTGCAGAGCGTAATGGTTTTGATGGTTTTGCCATGATGAACCTATATCCTTTGCGGAGTACAAATCCGAATGCTTTGCCCAAAGCAATGGACGAAGAACTACATCAAAAAAATCTTGTGGAGATAAATGAAGTGATGGGCAATAAAAGTAATCCTGTTGTACTCTTTGCTTTTGGCAATGCAATTAGTGCTGCACCATATTTGAAAGGATGCTTAAAGGATATTGTGACAATGCTTCAGCCATTATGCCCTCAGTGGAAGCAAATAGGCAATCCTACGAAATGGGGAAACCCTCGTCATCCTCTTTATGCCCGTTATGTCCCATTGGAAAACTTTGATGTTGAAGCATATCTGAAATAGGAAAAAACAAACAAGCGGATAGCCACGAAATACTGTGGGCTATCCGCTCATGCAGATGTTACCTTTATATTTAGAATAAGTCGGAATGTGTGCCGGTTTGTAGAAAGAGTAGTATCAATTCGGTATCATTCTGCTCCCATGTCATCAGCCAATCTGGCTGGATGTGACACTCCCACTGTCCTTGCCGATTGCCTGACAGCATGTGAGGGCGATATTGTGAAGGTAGGGTACCCGTATCGGCCAACAAGTCCATTGCATCGGTAATAAGCTGCATGTTCAGCCCTCGTTTAATGCAGCGACGGAAGTCTTTCTTGAACTGGTTCGAGATTTTGACCGTGTACTTCATAAATCTACAATCCCATTTCTTTGTAGAAATCGTCCAACGATGCGTATGTCGTCACCCGTCCGTGTTTCACATCGTCCATAGCTTCGCGATAGCCCGCCGTCTTCGTGATATCATACTCCTTGGGCTTTTGAACCTTCACCGAAGCCACGCCCCGCATCAGCTTCATGGCTTTCTTGAGGTCGGCAATAATCGCATCAGGTTCCAGCGTGACAATAATCTGGTTCGGTGAAGGAGATAAAGTTGCTACATTTGCCATAGTGTTTGCACTTTATTCTGTGTTTACGAGGGCAAAGATACGACTTTTAAGTGAAAAGTGAAAAGTGAAGAGTGAAAAATAATAAGAAAGAGGAATAACTTTCGTCTGTTTTCTTCATTCTTATTGAATGTTTCAGTGCCAACGCGTGCGTTTTATATACGGAACACATGTCATTTTTCACTATTCACTTTTCACTTTTCACTTTTTGTTGTAAATTTGCAGCGCGATTACAAAACAGAAGCATGACTCAGAAAGAAATAGCAGAAGACATTAGGACGGCGGTGCAGACGTTGCGGCAGGGTGGACTCATCCTCTATCCCACCGATACGATATGGGGCATTGGATGTGATGCGAGCAATGAGGAAGCCGTGAGGCGCATCTTCCAGTTGAAGCAAAGAGCGGACAGCAAGGCGATGATTTGCCTTGTGGATAGTGCCAATAGGATGCAGCGATACCTGCGACAGGTGCCGGATGTGGCTTGGGACATCGTGGAGTATGCCGACAAGCCGCTTACGCTTATCCTCGACGGGGCTATCAATCTTGCTCCAAGCCTTATTGCCGAAGATGGCAGCGTAGGACTTCGTGTCACCCGCGAGAACATCAGCCACGAGCTTTGCTACCGTTTCGAGCGGGCTGTCGTCAGCACCAGCGCCAACATCAGCGGCCAGCCCTCGCCTGCCTGCTTCGACGAAATATCTGACGAGATAAAACAGGGCGTGGACTACATCATGCGTTCCCGCCAGAACGACACAAGTAAGGGCAAGCCCAGCCAAATCATCAAGCTGGGACTGGACGGACAGGTTCGTATTATACGAAAGTGAATAGTGAAAAGTGAAAAGTGAATAATTTGCTGCCGCCCGAACAACTATGAAGCAAAGCTCGACGAAGTCAACTATGAATTATGAACTATGAATTATAGAGACCTCATAGCCTACCTCCTTCGTTGGCGGCGCAGGAATCTGTCCGACAAGAACTTCGTGCTGCTCATCAGTTTCTTCGTCGGCATCTTCACGGCTTGCGCGGGACTTTTGCTGAAGTGGCTCATCGGGCAGATAGAGCACCTGTTGACGCACGAGTTCTCCATCACGGGTGCCAACTGGCTCTACCTCGTCTATCCCGTCGTGGGCATTTGGCTGACGATGCTCTTCATTCGTTATATTGTAAGAGATGACATCGGCCACGGCGTCACCAAGATTCTCTTTGCCATTGCCCGCAAGCAGAGCCGCATCAAACCGCACAACACCTGGACCTCCGTCGTGGCTTCTGCCATTACCATCGGCTTTGGCGGCAGTGTGGGTGCAGAGGCTCCCATCGTGCTGACCGGCAGTGCCATCGGCAGCAGCCTTGGTCAGGCTTGTAGGTTGAGCAACAAGTACATGATGCTGCTCGTGGGCTGCGGAGCCGCAGGAGCCGTGTCGGGTATCTTCAAGGCACCCATTGCCGGACTCGTCTTTGTGCTCGAAGTGCTGATGATAGACTTGACGATGACCAGCCTGCTGCCTCTGCTCGTCAGCAGCGTCACAGCCGTCGGACTTACCTTTGCCGTCACGGGCACCAACCCCATCTTTGAGTTCCACCTGCAGAACCCCTTCACGGTGGACCGCATTCCAGCCTACATTGCCCTTGGTATCGTCTGCGGACTGGTGGCGCTCTACTTCACGCGCACCATGAACTACCTCGAAGGCATCTTCCGCCGCTTGCAAGGGCGCTACAAGAAGTTCGCGCTGGGAGCCATCATGTTGAGCCTGCTCATCTACCTTTTTCCGTCGCTCTACGGTGAAGGCTACGACCTCATCACCCTGCTGCTCAACGGCAATGGACAAGCCGACTGGGACACAGCGATGGACCGTTCCCTCTTCTATGGCAGCGACCACCTGCTCATCTATCTCTTCCTGATAGTTGTCTTCAAGGTCTTTGCCTCGACAGCCACCAACGGTGGCGGCGGCTGCGGCGGTATCTTCGCGCCCAGCCTCTTCCTCGGATGCATCTGCGGATTCATCTTCTGCCGCCTGTGGAACACCTACGACATCCTTGGCATCGACATACCGGAGCGCAACTTCGCCATGCTGGGCATGTGCGGACTGATGAGCGGCGTCATGCACGCACCGCTTACGGGCATCTTCCTCATTGCAGAGCTGACCGGCGGCTATGCCCTCTTCATGCCCCTGATGATAGTGGCAACAGGCTCATATCTCACCATCAAGAGCTTCGAGCCTCACAGCATCTATGCCATGCGACTGGCGCAACGCGGTGAACTGCTTACCCACCATACCGACAAGTCCATCCTCACCCTGATGAGCATGGACAGCGTCATCCAGCACTACGACCATGTCCTCTATCCCGACATGAACCTCGGTGATGTGGCGGCGCAGGTTTCGGGCAGCAAGAACCATGTGTTCCCCGTTGTCAACAAGCAGATGCAACTTGTCGGGGCAGTCTATCTCGACGACATACGCCACCTTGTCTTCCGCACGGAGCTATACAGGGAGTTCACCGTCTCGCAGCTTATGACGCAGCCCGAGGCGCGACTCTCTCTGGGCGATTCGATGGATGTCGTGGTCAGTGTCTTCGACCGCACCCATGCCTGGACGCTCCCCGTTGTTGATGCCGACGGTGTCTTTGTCGGCTTCATCCGCAAGAGCACCGTCCTCACCGTCTATCGCCAAGTGCTCGCCGACTTCTCCAACGACTAAGCGTATTTTCAACTCATCTGTTTGGTCTGAAACGGACTACCCCACCGCCATTGGTTTGCATGATGAGGGTGCGGCGGTATGGTTCGCAGTCCTCAAATTCATGTGGCACTTGCTCTTGGAAATTGAGGATGTGGTCGAGACGTTTCTCCTTCATGTTCCATACATAGAGGATGCTGGGATGCTTCTCCGTCCCCAGTCCGACGGGTATGAACATTTGGTCTTTTATGATGCAAGCTCCCTGGCCGATGTGGTTGGAGGGGAATCGTGGGTCGAGGTCCTGAATGCAATAGTTGTCGAGGGCATCTTGGGGACGCAGGTGAACCACAGAACCGTCACTTAACTTGGGCATAGGGAAAATCATGGTGCGCCATCGGTTGCCTTTGCCCATGTTCTCGACAGTATTGCCGTAGCCTATCAGGAGGTTGTGTTTACGGTCAATCATCCATTGCAAAGCATAGCCGAAGAGACCTTCCTTGTCATCCAGCACAATTGTCTGAACCAGCTGTGGAGGCGCCGTGAGTGAAATGCGCTCCACAAGGCAGACATCTTTCATGCCGTTGTAAAGCTGCTTGGAACATTGCGACACATAGAGCAGTGGGAAGTCATCTGTCTTGTCGTAGCGTTCCGTGCCGAAGAATGCCACGTTTGCGTGATTCTCCTTCATCTGACTGGCCAAGGGGAACTGTCGCAGCAATTGTATGCTGTCTCCGTCAAGCCGATAGATAGTGGCCCAACCTGTGTTTTGAAGGCTGACCAGATAGTCCTTCCAGATAGCCATGCCTTGATAGCTCTGTCCCTGAACACCCTGCAAGTCTGCTATTTTCTGAACAGAGGCACCGCTAAAGTCAAGAGGCTTGCAGGCAGACATTGACAATAGCGTTACTATTGTCGCGCTCAGGATAACGAATCGTGTAAGTGTCTTTTCCATTGTGTATTGTTTTTGTTAACCAAAGGCTTCGACCTCGGCGGAGTAATGGCCGTAGATGTACTCCACCACCATGCGGCCGTAGCGCCCCTCCTCGGCGACAAGGCATGAGACAAGCCCCATTGTCCATCGCCAGTTGACTTCTATGCAAGGGCAGATGCCTTCCTCGGCCAGCATCATGTCTATGCCAACGGGACCCGAATAGTCGAAGTGGCGCAGCCGTTCCTCCCACCATGCCCGAATCTCCTGGAGATACTGGAGGGGGATATACTGAGCTAGCCAAGCGAGCTTCTGCCCTTCGGGTGCCACCCAGTTGCCAAGGTACGCCCCCCGCTCGTTGGTATAGAAAAGGGACAGCCCCCGGTACTCGACGCCGCCCTCTCCATCGAGCCAGAACTCAAGGGCGAAGTCTGTTATTTTATGCAGGAACCGCTCAACGACGATGCTGCCCTGAGCTTTTACAATACGCCTCGCCCATGCTTCCCATTGAGGATTGGTCGTTTGCATCAAGCCTCTCCCGCTACTGCTCCAGGGGGACTTCAACAAGGCATCTCTTACTGTCTTATTATCTTCATTTCTTATTTTCTCAATGGCTTCCTCCACCTCGTCCATGCTTTGGCAAAGGGTGGATTCTCCTGCGAAATGGGCGTCCAAGGGGAGCTGCTCGCGAAGCTCATGCAGGAGGGCTACTGCTGTTTTCCGATGGGAGAGCTGCCGGATGTGCTCTATCTTTTCGGCTGAGGGCAAGAGGGACTCCTGAACGCCCGCCTGCTTCAACTGGTGGCAAAGCGCGGGACTCCATCCCCAGGGCAAAATGCGTGTGTCGTCGGCAAGACGGAGCTTGTCCTCGTCATTCCACACAATATCGCCCTCCTTCGCCCACCATTCGGGAAGCCACCACAGCTCACGGCGCATCTGCTGAATCCGTTCGGGTGGCGTATAGCCCGGACGTCCGTCGGCAAGTGCCAAATCGTTCTCGGGATTGAAGACAAATAAACAGCTCATAGTCCAAAGTTATGAGTTCATAATTCATAGTTCATAATTCATAGTTATGAGTTCCTTTCGCTTGGTTACAGGGCGTAGCCTAACTATGAAGCTTTAGCTCGACGGAGTCAACTATGAACTATGAATTATGAACTAATCTCAGCTCCTGTATAGTAATGTTCGAGTATCTGTTTGTAGCTGTAGCCCTGTTCGCCCATGACGGCAGCTCCTATTTGGCAGAGACCCACGCCGTGGCCCCAGCCGCGTCCGTGAAGGATGAAGCGGGCGGGGATGCCGTCGCTGACATCTTTCGCTTCGACGGTGAAGGCACTGCTTTTCAGGGTGGAGGTGCTAAGCATCCGTCGAATCTCGAGTTCCTTGCCCACGACGAACGTCTTCTCCTGTCCGACGATGCGAAGCTTGCTGATGTGTCCGCCAGGGCCTTTCTCCACGGCCTCCATCGAGAGAATCGCTCCCAGCTCCATCTTCAGGTGTCCCGTGATGCGGTCGTGAATCTCCTCTTGCGAGAGCTCTTCCGTCCACTCGTAGAAGTCGTGCGTTTCGAGGTCGTAGTCGTTGAGTACCTGCCGGAGAATCTGCTTGTCGTTTGTGTTGCAGAATGGATCTTTGACGGAGCGCAGGTAAGGCACCTCGATGTTCTCCCAGCAGTACTTGAACTCGTTGGTCTGGCCACCGCAGCACTTGCCGAAGCGTGCGTCGCAAATCTTCCCGTCGTACATCAAGACCTGTCCGCGAGTGGCATTCACAGCTTCCGCAACCTGTGGATTGCTGGAGCGCGTGATGCCCTGGTAGCGCTGGCAGTGGTCGTCGGCACAGACATCGAAGATGGTGTGGTCTTCGCGGTCGTACCAGCGGATGCTCTCACCATCGCCCTTGACGAAGGTGAAGAAGGGAGCAGGCTGGCCTACCCTCTCCTGCCGCCTCTGTATCTGGGCAAAGAGCCAGCTTCTGGAAATGACGGCGGCGGCCTTCAAGAACTCCAGCGAGCAGCTGCTCTTCATTTCACTGCTGATGACGCTCGTCAGATAGTCCTCCACGGGAAGGATGTTGATAGCGACAATCTTGTCCTCATCGACCACGAGCTTGAGGATGCCCTGGAAGGTCTGCGACTCCTGCCGCTCCCAATGGAACTTCTGCCCGATGGTGACGCCGTGGAGGGTGAAAGAACCCTCGCCCCTGAACGTCAGCTCGCGATACACATTGTCCCGCCAGCGGATGCCGCCATCGGTATATTCGGCCACCTGTTCGCCTATGACTTCGTTGCCCTTGGCGTGATAGAGGCTGTTCATGCAGAAGCGGATAGCGGTGTCCTTCATGATGCCCACGGATACAGAAGCCTCCCCCATCCCCTCCAAAGGAGAGGTGAAGCAACCGCTCGACGAAGTCAACGGCTGCGGCTCTTCTCCCTTTCCTTGGGAGAGGGTTGGGGAAAGGCTTTCTATTACTGGCTTCAGTTCCTCTCGGCTCAGGGTCACTTCCCGCAGGATGTCCGCAGCCTTTTCCGCCGTTATAGCCTTGAAATCCTGTTCGCGAGGCGTGATGAGGAGGCCGCACAGGTCGAGTGCACCCGGGCTTATCAGCAACTGTTCCTTGCCCTCTGCATAATAGCAGTCCGGGCGGTGCTTGCTGCGGGGGAAGATGAGCGTCACGATTTCGTCCGGACGACCGGATGTGCCCTCCTGCCGCCAGCTGACGATGTTTAGGCGAGGCTCCGTCTCGTCGCCCACAATGGGCAAGGCCTTATAAACGCGCTGGCAGAGAAGGCTGTCGCTCTCTGCAGGCAGGCTTCGGATGACAAAAACGGGACAGACATACCCCTCCAGGAGATAGAGTCCCGGACGGCTGCCCACGTTGCCGGCTTCCTCCATCGAAGCCATCTGCTCGCCCGTCAGCGGATAGAGTTTCTTCAGACCCTTTTCGTACATCTGCCAGTCACGTTCCAGCGGCACGATACCCCGGCTTCCCGCCTGAAGGTGCATGTGGTCGGGACACGAAGCTCCGCACAGAGGGCCGTTGTAGAAGAGGATGTGACGCGGCATGTTCCAAGCCATGCGGCGAAGCGTACCGAACGAGCTGTATATGCTCTGCGGCGCATGTCTTCGCATCGGGATGGTGAAGTGCTGCGGCAGGATGGGATAGGGGTTGACGAGAATCTGGTAGTGCTTCTCCGTCATCAGCTTATGCTGCTCCTTCGGGCGGTTGTTGTCGCAGAGGAAGCATGGCCGCCGGTTGATGCTCTCCTTGTCGATGGCAGCTCCTGTAGAGACGATGCGGGCAGGGTTCCACTGTACGATAAAAGACCCACCCCAGCCCTCCCTTAAAGGGAGGGAATCCTCCCCCTTTAAGGGGGAGACAGAGAGGGTCTTTTGTACGCAATTCTCCAGAGCCTTGTACCGCTCGGCGGCTTCTGGCCATTCCTCCAATTCCTTCTGGAAGAACGCCTCCATTTCCTCGGCCGTCACCTGGTGTTGCCAAAGCTGATTGAGCTGCTGGCGTGCCTTGATTTCAAGCGTGCGGAGATGGTCTTTGTAGGTGTTGTTACGGTTGATTTTGTCTTGGCTGAGAGCCGCGTCGCTGTTGCCCTCCCATCGGCGACAGAGATACACCTCATCGTAGATGCGTCCGATGCGATACCTGCGGCTTATCATCAAACCCAACGCATAATCCTCGCCATAGCTGGTGTTGGGTATCTGCAACTCTCTGAGGACGGGTGTGAAGAAGGCACGAGGTGCGCCCAGGCCATTTATTCGCAGGGCATTGTTGCGTCCGTTCTGAATCGTCCACTCGCGGTGGTCGATGATGCCAGGCGGCAGAGTGTTGAGCTGGAAGTCGCACATTCGGTAGGAACCTATCACCATTGCCGCACCCTCGGCATAGAAGGCATCCACCATGCGCTGCAAGGTGTGGGGCGAAGAGTAGAGGTCGTCGCTGTCAAGCTGTACCACGAAACGCCCCACCTGCGGATGATGCACAGCCATGTTCCAGCATCCGCCGATGCCCAGGTCATCGCGGTCAGGGATGATATGGATAAGCAAAGAGTGCTTCACCCTTTCGATGATGTCCGTCGTGCCATCTGTGGAGTGGTTATCAATGACGATGACGTTGAAGGGGAACGTCGTCTCTTGCGAGAGCGCCGAACGGATGGCATCTTCTATGGTGCGCTCGCGGTTGCGGACAGGAATCACCACAGAAGCCTCCACTGCGAACTCACCCTCGCTGAGGTTCACCTCATCGTTTTCATCGCCATGCAGATAGGCATTCAAGGCACGCAAATGCCGCGTGCAAGCCCGCTCCATCTCCACCTGGCGAGCACGGTTGCGCGGGTCAACATAGTCGAACTGTTTCTGCCCGCTCAACCGCGTATCGTGCTCAACCTCAGTATATAGGAACTCGTCAACATGCAGAGGAAGCTGTTTGCGACTGATAAAGAGCCTGAGGTCGTAGAGTGCCGCATACTGGTAATTGTGCAAGTTCTCTTGTGCCGCATACTCTTTCAGCACCTCCGTACGGAAGAGCAGCACAGACCCCATCTGAAAGTCATCGCGCACAGAGCCAAGCTGGTAGTCAATGAGAGGCACTGGCACAAGCGAAGAGTAACGAGAACTTGGATTTCTCTCGCCATCTAAATTGTTACTTTCATTCTTAACTCTTAACTCTTCACTCTTCACTTCCCAGTGGTCGCTGTAGAGCATCAGTGCCCCGCTGTCCTCGGCAATCGTGAGCAGGCGCGTCAGGGCATGATAGCCAAGCTGCAGCGTATCGTACTTACTATATAATAATGTATAGGGGGCTGTCGCCTTCTCCGCAATGTATTTAATCGTCTTGGTGCTGCCAGGAGCGTCTTCCCGCAGGAAATTCACCTCCTTCACATTATCGTCGGCCAGCAGGTTCTGCATTGTCCCAGCCACCTGTTCGTCGCTCTGCCAAAGAATAAAGCAATCGATAGAATTTACCATTGTATTATTTGCCTTTTACCATTTACTTCTGCAAAGATACAAAAAAAACAGAAAGTGAAGAGCAATTCTTTGAAGCAGATGATGATTTTTTCCATATTTATGCTTGTTTATTAAAAAAGTTTGTACCTTTTGCGCAGCCTTGCCACGCTGGTCTTCCTTTTAACCCCAGACAACGCAGACTCTTTTCGCTTTTCCTTAGGCAACAAATGCCGCGAAGCAACCTATAAACATCCAAGCAACCCGCCTAATAACTATTTTCAAGGTTTGAAAATATATTATCAAAGCTTGAAAATATATTATCAAGACTTGGAAATATATTTTCAAACCTTGATAATAATTATGTAACCCGCCTGAAGAACTTTTATAACAGGCATCAAAACATTAGTGTTGCTGGGACGATAACTCTTCATAAAGGGCAACGGGAGCCAACTGCCATAGCTTCGTATCTTCCCTTTCCAATTGGCGATAAGTATCGGAAGCATATATCTCCCTTATAGCATCAGAGATGCCTACTTTCTTTTCTTCCGAAAGCATCTCTGCAACCCAACTAACCTTAGAAGGCAGGAAGAAATACAAATTATCTTGGGTCACATTCAGATTCATAACACGACCTCCTTTGCTTCGACGAATGTCAAATACTGCAATGCTCTCCCAGTATGGAACAAATACTGATCAACCAATTTATATATTTTCAGTTCTGCTATCAGTTCTTGCTTGTTTATGATTCCACCTTCATAAAGAGCAAAGGCTGCATAAACACGATCGTTGGCAACAGGACCATACACAATGTCATAATCATGCTTATAACCCTTGACTGTCCTGTTCTGCATAACAAAGTCAAGCCAGTCTTCTGTCGGTGCATCGAAAACAAGACTTTTGACCATGTTCATAGAGGACTTGTCAAACTCGAAAACATTCACATAACCTTTGTCTGCCCTGCCCTGATTTCTCTGTCGCCTCACCCATTTCTCAGCCTGTTCGTATGATGTCGTCGTATAAAAGCCCTTTCCATAGTCAAGCGTACGACTGGACTCTCGAATCTCCGGCTTTTCCACATACGCCAAGCTGCCGTGATACAAATTCATGCCACCTCTCCTTTCCTATGACTGATAAAATCCTCTATGTCCTCCAAAAGCCATTGACGACTCTGGGAATGGAGCGGCTCATAGTTTTCCTCCAGATATTCAAGCACTCCATAACGGCCAAACACCTCAGCCGCCTCTGCACCAGACAGATGCCTGGCCTCCTTGTACTGCTCAATGCAGAAAGACAGAAAATAGGCAATATCTAAGTGTCTCTTGTTCATGTCTTTTCAAATAGTATTTGCCATTACGGTAACAGTCTTTACCTTTTGCAAAGGTACGGACTTTTCCTGAATCAGCCAAGTAAAAAGCAGGGAAAAATGACGGAAGCCTACACTTTTATAAGCGACTTTGCAAGAAAACGCTTCATTTCCTTTGTTATATTATTCAAGTTTCGGAACAAGAAAGAATGGCATTTATAGACAACAAAATTTAAATAATTGACACTTTTGTTGTCCATAAACAATAAAATCACTGCCTTTGCAAAAGGATGTCATAGAGCGTCAAGGCTCGGTCGCCTGACGCAAGATGCGACGAGGGAAAACGGGATTTATAGGTGACAAAACCTATTTTTTGCACGGAGCGGGAAAAATACGACCTTTCCTTTGCGGCATTTGGGATAAAGTGTTAACTTTGCCCGCGCAGAATAACAGACAATGAACAGAAGAGAATTCCTACAACGCTCCACCGCCCTTGCCGGGGCCGCCTATCTGGGTACACCAGCTTTGGCAGAGAGGCTGGCCACGATGGGCGAGCCGAACCTCGTCATCGGCATCGTGAGCGACATTCACCTTCGCGGCACAGATACAGCCGGGACGTTTATCCACACGCTGGAATACTTCCGCGACCTGAAGGTGGACGGCGTTATCATCGCCGGCGATATGGCCGACCAAGGACTCATCCCGCAACTCGAGGTGGTGGCAAATGCCTGGTTCCAGGTCTTTCCGGACAACAAGGGCTTGAACGGCAAGGAGACGGTGCAGCTCTTCATCTACGGCAATCACGACAAGGAGGCCTACACCTGGGGTAGCACCATCAGTAGCGTTGGCGCAGAGACGGCTGAGGCTCAGGCCATCGGCAAGCGGCCTGCGGAGGTCTGGAAGCAATGCTTCAAGGAGGACTACCAGCCCATCTGGATGAAGACCATCAAAGGCTACCACTTCATCGGTGCCCATTGGGAGAACCAAAACCATATCACGGGGCTCGCCAGCTTCCTTCAGGAACACAACACAGAGCTGACTGCCGACGGCAAGCCCTTCTTCTACATCCAGCATCCGCACCCCAAGGACACCTGCAACTGCGCCTGGGCTTGGGGACGAGACGACGGGACGGTGACGAAGCTGCTGAGCCGTTACCCCAATGCCGTCGCTTTCTCGGGCCATTCGCATTCGCCTCTCGACGACGACCGCGACCTCTGGCAAGGCAGTTTCACCAGCATAGGCACCTCTTCGCTCAAATACCTCTATCCAATGCCCGCACGCGAGAACACCTATCAGGACGACTGGAGCGCACAGCCCCCTTCGCAAATGCAGAAGATGAACCCGCAGGACGGCAGGCAGGGGATGGTGATGCGCGTCTATGACTCGGCCATCACCTTCGAGAAGCGCGAGTTTGTCTATGACGAGCCCATCGGCGACGCTTGGTACTTGCCTTGGCCCATCTCTACCTCGCAGCCCCTCTCCTTCGAGAACCGCGCCAAGACAGCCCCAATCCCGCAGTTCCCCGCCGACGCAAAGGCGACGGTCACAGCCGGCAACGGTACCGACCGCTACGGCACTTCACAGAAGCAAGTCACCGTGCATTTCCCAGCAGTCCTGAAGAAGAACGCAGGCGTCCGAGCCTTCGACTATGAGGTGCAGGTGGAATACGACTGGCTCGATGTGCGTCACGTCACAGCCACAAAGCGCGTCTTCTCGCCCAAGTGCTACCTCGGCGAGAACAAGCAGGAAGGCGAAGTTCGCTGCGTCTATGGTGCAAGCGAACTGCCCAAGGACTTTGCCTATCGCTTCGCCATCCGCCCCTGTAACTGCTTCGGCGGCAAAGGCAATCCCATCTATACCGACTGGCTGGACAGCAAGACGGCAATGTACACCTCAACCCTCTCGCTCGACAAGCAGTTCTACAAGGTGAACGAGAGCATCAAGCTGACCTTCAGCGACGTTCCTGTAGGGACGGAAGCATGGGTTGGCATCTATGCCAAAGGCAAGACACCGGGCACGAGCGACAAGGCCACGACCTACAAATACACCGAAGTGGCAGCAGGAGCAGTCAGTCTCAGCGTCTCGGCAGCAGGCGAATACTTTGCCGTGCTCTTCAGCGACGGCGGCTACTCGGAGTGCTCGCAGCGCATCCCCTTCTTCGTCACCTCAAGGGCTTTCGACCCCACAGCCTTCTCCATGCAGACCGACAAACAGGTCTATGCCGTAGGCGAACCCATCATGGTGACGCTTCAAGGCGCACCCGCCATCAGCAAGGACTGGGTGGGCATCTTCGAGGCTGGCATCGTCCCAAAGGATGCCAAGTGCCCCACATGGCTCTACAACACGAAGGTGAACGGATCGCTCACCCTCAACGTCAGCGGCACGAAGAACTGGACAGAGCCCCTGCCCGAAGGCAACTACTTCGTGGGCTACTTCATGGCCGACGGCTACGAGGAACCCTTCCCGCGCCAGTACTTCACCATCGGCAAAGGCGACGACGACAGCGTCTCCGCCCCATCGCAGGCGCGAGAGGGCAACCACCATATCTATCGACTCGACGGCACCCGTACCGCCAGTATGCAAGAGCCTGGGCTCTACATCAAGGACGGCAAGAAAATCATCGTGAAAGCGTAAAATAGCAAAATAGTCCATTCTCGTAAATAAATTGACCTCCGCGACTACAATCGCGCCTTTGTTCTTCGCAAAGCTCAGGCGCAGGCGGAACTAAAGAATCAAAGAAATCGTAAATTGTCAAATCGTAAATAAGCAAGATGAATACAGTTGAATCTATCTTTGCAGCCAAGCTGCTGGGCGTGAAAGCCATCAAGTTACAACCAAGCAATCCCTTCACTTGGGCAAGCGGATGGAAGAGTCCCTTCTATTGCGACAACCGCAAGACACTCTCCTTCCCCGACCTCCGCAGCTTCGTCAAGGTGGAGCTGACGCGCCTCGTCATGGAGCAGTTCCCTGAGGCAGAGGGCGTTGCAGGTGTTGCCACAGGTGCCATTGCCCAAGGTGCTTTGGTGGCCGATGCCCTGAGCCTGCCCTTCGCCTACGTCCGCAGCAAGCCCAAGGACCACGGCATGGAGAACCTCATCGAGGGCGAACTCAGGCCAGGCATGAAGGTTGTGGTCGTTGAAGACCTCATCAGCACAGGAGGCAGCAGCCTCAAAGCTGTGGAAGCCCTGCGGAAAGCAGGATGCGAAGTGGTCGGCATGGTGGCCTCCTACACCTACGGATTCCCTGTTGCGGAAGAAGCATTCAAGGCCGCCGGTGTGAAGCTCGTCACCCTCACCAACTACGAAGCCGTCGTCAGCGAAGCCGTCAAGACAGGCTACATCAAGGAGACCGACATCGAAACCCTCAACCAGTGGCGCAAAGACCCGGCAAACTGGGGATAGCCTCAGCCTCCCCTAACCCCTCCAAAGGAGGGGGAACAAATGGTAAATGGTAAATGACTAAATGGTAAATGCAAGATGACTGAATACAAAAGCGAAGTAAAGAAGATATATGCTCCCATCGGGCGCGTCTATGAGCGTCTGTCCGACCTCAACAACATGGCTGTCATTCAGCAGGGACTCGACAACCCCGAAGCCATGCGGCGCATCCAAGAGCAGGCTGGCGACAAGGTGAAGCCCGAGCAGCTGGAACAGATAGTGGAGAAACTGCGCTCCCTGCGCTTCGACAGGGACAGCGTTACGGGCGACACGCCCGTAGGCCCTGCCACCCTGCGCATCATCGAACGCGAGCAGGACAAGACCATCAAATTCGTTGCCGAGGGAACGCCTGTGGCCGCGAACATGTGGATTCAGCTCTTGCCCGCAGGCGAAAACGAATGTGCCATGCGCCTCACCGTCAAAGCCGACCTCAACTTCTTCATCCGCCAAATGGTGGGCAAGAAGCTGGAGCAAGGCGTAGATGGCCTCGCACAGATGCTGGCGTCTTTGCCATATTGATAATATAGTTAAGAATTAAGAGTTAAGAGTTAAGAAAGATAGTTTTGGATGCCGACCATTATTGCGTGTGGTATTTTTCTTAACTCTTAATTCTTAACTCATAACTAAGAATCATCATAAATGACTATGAAATTGTGGGACAAAGGATATGAGGTGACGGCGGAGATAGAGCGCTTCACCGTCGGCCGTGACCGCGAGATGGACATGTATCTGGCAGAAGCCGACGTGCTTGGCTCGATGGCTCACATCACAATGCTCGAAAGCATCGGGCTTCTGCAGAAAGACGAGCTGCAGGTGCTGCTGGCAGAGCTGCGAAACATCCTCGCAGAGATACGTGAGGGGCGGTTCGTCATTGAAGAGGGCATCGAGGACGTGCACTCGCAAGTGGAACTGATGCTCACGCGACGCCTTGGCGACATCGGCAAGAAGATACACTCCGGGCGCAGCCGCAACGACCAAGTGCTGGTCGATTTGAAGCTCTTCATCCGGAGGCAACTACGCCTCGTAGCAGAAGATGTGCGCAGCCTCTTCACAGAGTTGCAGCAGCAGAGCGAGCGATACAAGGACGTACTCATGCCCGGCTACACCCACCTGCAAGTGGCGATGCCCAGCAGCTTCGGGCTTTGGCTGGGGGCATACGCGGAGAGCCTGGTCGATGACCTCGTCTTTCTACAGGCTGCCTACCGCATCACCAACCGCAACCCGCTCGGCTCGGCCGCAGGCTACGGTTCTTCGTTCCCCTTGAACCGAACCATGACGACAGAGCTGCTGGGGTTCGATTCCCTCGACTACAACGTCGTCTATGCCCAGATGGGGCGCGGCAAAACGGAGCGCAACGTCGCCTTCGCCCTGGCTGGCATAGCAGGCACCGTCAGCAAGCTTGCTTTCGACGCCTGCCTCTTCAACAGCCAGAACTTCGGTTTCATCAAGCTGCCGAAGGAATGCACCACAGGCTCCAGCATCATGCCCCACAAGAAGAACCCCGATGTCTTCGAGCTGACACGCGCCAAGTGCAACAAGCTGCAGGCCCTGCCCCAGCAGGTCACGCTCATCATGAACAACCTGCCCAGCGGCTACTTCCGCGACCTGCAAATCATCAAAGAAGTATTCCTGCCAGCCTTCCAGGAACTGAGAGAGTGCCTGCAGATGGCAACCTACATCATCGCCCGCCTCGAAGTGAACAGGCACATCCTCGACGACCCGCGCTACGATTTGATGTTCTCCGTCGAGGAAGTCAACCGACTGGCCAGCGAAGGGATGCCCTTCCGCGATGCCTACAAGAAGGTCGGCCTCGACATCGAGGCAGGCAAGTTCACGCCTCGGAAACAGGTGCACCACACCCACGAAGGCAGCATCGGCAATCTCTGCACCAAAGAGATAGCCGCCCTCTTCGAGCAGACATGGAATGCCTTCCACTTCGAGAAGGCAGAAGAAGCGGAGCTTAGATTAGGGATTAGGGATTAGAGATTACAATAAACGATTGAAGTATGAAAAGACTGCTCTATTCTCTATTCCCTATTCTCTATTCCATAATCCTCCTAACCTCCTGCAAGGACGACGAGGTGAACAACAAGTTCTGCAACCTGCCGGCACGGCTGACCGTCGAAAATGTGCAGCAGGCTCCCGTCCTGTTCACTGCGTGCGAGAGCATGGGTGAATACTGCACCGTCACAAGCGACGGAGACCGCTTCCTCTTCACCAATGCCGCAGGCAAGACCGACCCCATCAACATCACCGCCCTCAGCGGATATAGTGGCTTTTACCTCGGGCTGGACGGCTTCATCGTCGGTCGCCTCACCATCCCCGAAGTGGGCGAGAACGACACGCACGTCGTCTGCTACGACCGTGCCTGCTCCAACTGCTACCAGAACTACAACATCACCAAGCCGCTTCAACTACAGGCAGGCGGCTACGTCAAATGCCAAAACTGCCAGCGCACCTACAACCTGAACGATGTCGGCAATATCTCCGACGGCACCGCCGGTCGCCCACTCTACCGCTACCGCGTGAGCTACGTCGGGCAGGCACTTCTGATTTACAACGGATAATAATTGCAACTAACTAAACTTTCTCCATGAAAAAACTCATCTTCTCTTTGATTCTGTGTTTTGGAATCGTCTCTCCTGCTGCCTTTGCACAAGACGAGACAGAGGCCGACAGCCTTGCTGATTACAACACAGCCTGCCTTGCTGCCATTGACAACATCAGTAAGATAGGCGACAGCTTTGCCATGCGCTCGATGATTTCAATAGCAAAGGCTTCGCTTGGCGTGAGCCAGACAAAGGACGCCATGCGCCGCACCATGACTGCGCTCAGGGCTGGTGTGCTGGGCTACCTTCAAACAACCGGAGCATTTCAGGACGAACAGGTCTTTACCGGCTTGGTGGGCAATCACTCTTTCGACACTGGCGACCTTTCCCTATGGTACAGTATCGGATTCGACCTCAGCCAGATAGGTCTCTCCGACATCACCAACGCCATTAGTGGCGGCGACGTGAGCGGATTGGTCAACGCCGTCTCCGTGAACAATTGGAACGAGGACACCAAAGCCATCGAGAATGCCGGAGGGAATGCCATCTCGGGCGGGGACCAGAAATACTACCTGAACAGCAGTCAGTTGATAATGCAGCCCCTCATCGGCTTGCCTGCCGGCATCTACAGCTTCAGCGCCAAGGTCGCCTGCAATCCGGGCTTCTTCCGCCTGAACAAGGTTCACCTCAATGCCTTAGTTATACCCACAAATATCGTGCAGGAGATTCTTGGCGACATGCTCTCAAACACCACCGACTGGACAGAACTTCTCTCTAATTTCGACATGACGCAGTACATTGGGGTTTTCATCGAGAACGGCAAGCTATATACTGAGTCTGCCAGTTGCCAGAACCTCAACACCTTCTCCGATGGAGAGCTGCGCTTCATCATCGACGAAGGGGATGTCGTCATCATCGGTATGAATGCAGGAATGGTGCCATTCATCGGAACCGAGCAATACCGTGCAGACAACCTGCAGCTCACTGGCCTTCGGGCTGCCGAAACCATCCTCTCCACTGCAAAGGCAGACCTGGCAGAAGCACTCAAGGGACATTCTGCAATCGAAGCCAACTACAATGCCGATGCGGAGGGAACAGCCGCACAGCCCGCTTTCTCATACGACAGGACGCTCACCGAGAACTACAACAACGCGCTTCTCTCGGCAACGGACAAATACAACAACGACAAACTGGCAGACTTTCTTACCAAGAGCGACCTGAGCAACCTCGATGGTTTGGACAACACGCTCAAAGGTCACTACAGCAAGGACATACTGGCCCTTGAACAAGCCAAAGACAAATTCGACAAACAGGCATTCATCGCTCCGAAAACCGGCGAGCTGTTCAACATCCTGATGCGCGACGACTGGATAAGCCTCCTCTCAACCAAATGGACAGGCAATGCCGTCACCATCGGCGAAGACATGACGATGCAGTTCAGCCAAAAGCCCGGGCTGTCTGTCTTTACCCTTGCCTTCGGCTTCGAGAGCGCTTCGGACACATACAGCAACCAGCTTCGAGCCTTTGTCCATGACTATCGGGACAAGTACTATCTTGGAGAAGTGGACGGCAGTCTCGTCCTTACTACAGAGCCCGCCGAAGCCATCACCATCACCGCCATACCTTCCCATACCGAAGAGGGAGAGATAACGCTCATGGACGGCGACCTGTACCTCGGCACATCCAATCAGAGCAACACCTTCATCCCGACGAATAGCGGAACACTGCTGCGACCCACCCGCACAGGGCTGTCCATCGTCCCTGCCTCGGAAATAGAGCTGACCGTCACCATCCCCACAGGACAGAACATCAGCACGCTGATACTCCCCTTCGATGCCGAACTCCCCGAAGGCGTTAGTGCCAGCACCGTTACTGGCATCGGAACGGAGAATGATGTACAATGGACGATGTGCAGTGAACCGCTCTCCACCGTCCAAGCCAATACGCCATATATCATTATGGCAGAGGCCGGCGACTATATCTATCGCGGTGTAGCTCATGCCATCCTACCCTCCTATCAGGAAGGACTTCTCGTAGGTCAGCATACCCCCTATGCCACAGCAGGCGGCAACGAATACCTGTTGACAGAAGACGACGGCTATCGTGTGTTCCGTCGGACAGACGGGCAGACAGTCGCAGGAGGCGAATGCTTCTTGAAGTGCGACGCCCCCGGCGACATCATCTATGTCAGCAAGGATGATGCAGATGGAATCAGCCTCACCCCAGCCCTCTCCAAAGGAGAGGGAGAAATGGTAAATGGTAAATCGTCAAATGGTAAATGTTATGACCTCAGCGGAAATATTGTAAATGGTAAATGGCCTCGGGGTATCTGCATCAAAAACGGCAGAAAGGTCATTGTCCCTTGACTTTGAGCACATATTTACGCACTATTCCATTGACACTATAGACAGAAACATTACTGTCTTTGGCAACTAACGAGAAGAGGGTGTGTCAAGTTCTCCCTCTTCAAAGAGAACCGCACTGTAATTCCTCTTTTATTTCAACAACTGCCATTCGCCCTTGATTTTTGAATGCTCTTTATTGATATATCCAAGTTCCTTTAAGTCATCAATTGCCCGCTGGATTGTACGCTCACTGACACCAAGGTTATCGGCCAGCCAAGAATATTTCGCTTTGCGATTCAGCTTGATTGCCTTGTAAACCTCCTCTACAATGGGCGCAGGAAATTTCGGTGCCTTCAATTTTGGCTGTTTTCTTGGCTGTTTTCTTGGCTGTTTTCTTGGCTGTTTTCTTGGCTGTTTTCTTGGCTGTTTTTTGGGCTGTTTTTGAGAAATTCCTTCATCATTTTCCGTCATATTTGTTCTTTTGTTTGTATGCTTCTTCCTAGAACCTTCGCATACTATATTACGTCCGTGTACTCGTATGCGCATCGGGTACAAAGTTACAAAATTTTCCTCACAATCTTAAATCGCAAAGATAAAATGAGGTAACATTTAATGATTTTGCGTCCTCGAACCTGTCAAAACATAAACATTCTGCCAAGGAATCCTAACAAAACACTTAATATCGCAATCTGAGAACAAGAACATAATGTCGGGAATGGAACTATCGGGACATCGGTCAACGGAGTTCCTGTTTGTTTCGCGTGCCGAAACAAGTTGTTTCGCCCGTGAAACAAAGTGTTTCCACACGCGAAACAGTTTTTCGAGGCCTTTTATGTTTTTAGTGATAACACAAAAAAAGCCCTTCAATGGGAGGCATTGAAGGGCGAGAATCCAAGCGGACGTTTCTTTCACATAACGCTTGATGAATTTACTGGACGGTAAGCTTGGCAAAGCGAAGCAAGAGGACTTTGGTGCCGGCATTCTCGAAGTTGACGGTGGCTTTGGCATCAATGCCTGTGCCCTCGATGGCCTGCACCACTCCACGGCCAAAGCGGTCGTGAAGGACGACAGAACCTGGTGCCAGGTCCTTCCCCAATCCCTCCTTTGTAGGGAGGGGGGCTGATGGTTTCTCCGCCGAAGGGGTAACTCCTCCCTTCCTCACAAAGGAGGGATTGGGGGAGAGTCTGGTGAATTCGCTTCTGCCGGATTGCAAATCCGGCATAACAGGAGACCTGAAACTATTCTCTTGCCCCATGTCCCTTACTCCTTGCCCCTTATAATACTCGGCCGGTATCTCGCGGATGAAGCGGCTGGGGCGCATGTACTCCATCTTGCCGTAGCGGAAGCGCGACTTGGCGTATGTGAGCACCACCTGTCGCTCGGCTCTGGTCAGGGCGACATAGAAAAGGCGGCGTTCCTCCTCGAGGGCGCGGGGCGAATCCTCCGACATCTCGCTCGGGAAGAGCCCTTCCTCCAAGCCTGCAATGAAGACAACAGGGAACTCCAAACCCTTGGCGGTGTGGATGGTCATCATGTTGACGCAGTCGGCATCCTTGTCCACATTATTGCGATCCATGTCGGTTGCAAGGCTCGCCATTTGCAGGTAGTCACTGAGAAGGATGCCTTGCCCCTGCTCCCGATTGTCGGCAACGAAGGCAGCGATGCCATCGAGCATCTCCTGCAAGTTTTCCTGCTTAGAGACATCCTCCGGGTCGTGCCCGCTGAATATCGCTTCCTGCAAGCCGCTCTCCTTTGCGATGCGCAAGGCAAGCGTATGGGCATCGACGGTGGCAGCGTCTTCGTGGAAGGAGGAAATCATGGCAGCAAATAAGGACAGCCTCTCCCCTGCCCTCCCCAAAGGGGAGGGAGTTTTACAGCCAGTCACCCCTCCTTGGGAGGGGACGGGGGAGGCTATTACCTCCCACACCGCTTTTCCTTCGGCTCTGGCTGCATCGAAGAGCTTGCGGACGGTGGCGTCGCCGATGCCTCGGGCAGGCTTGTTGATGATGCGGCGCAGGGATTCCTCGTCGTAGGGATTGACCGTGAGACGGAGATAGCAGAGCATGTCCTTGACTTCCTCGCGCTGGTAGAACGACATGCCGGCGAAGATGTGATAAGGCACGCGACCGTAGAGGAAGCCGTCCTCTATCTGGCGGCTCTGCGCATTGGTGCGGTAGAGCACGGCTATGCCGCGATAGGGGATGCCCGCACGATGCGCTCGCTGCACTTCGCGAAGGATGATGTTGGCCTCGTCTTTATCGCTATAAGCCGAAAAGAGCGCAATGGGGTTGCCCACTTCCTTCTCGCTGAAGACCTGCTTCTTTATCTGCTCGCGATTGTTACGAATCAGGCTGCCGGCGGCATTCACGATGGTTTGCGTGGAGCGGTAGTTGCGCTCGAGCTTGAAGAGGCGGGCATCGACGTAGGCTTCCTGGAAGTGCAGGATGTTGTCGATGTCGGCTCCCCGGAAGCTGTAGATGCTTTGGGCATCGTCGCCCACGACACAGACCCGCTGCCGCTGATTGGTGAGGAGCCAGACAATCTGATGCTGTGCGAAGTTGGTGTCCTGATACTCATCGACCAACACGAAGTGGAAACGCTCCTGCCAATGTGCTGCGACCTCCGGGTTGTGCTTGAGAATCAGCCAAGTGTTCAGCAGCAAGTCGTCGAAGTCCATAGCATTGGCCTGCTTCAAGCGTTCCTGGTAGCGGCTGTATATCTCGGGCATGAGGGTGCGCTTCGTCATCTGGTCGCTGTCGCGGAACTCGCGCACGGACATATAGCCCGATGGCAGCACGAGGCGGTTCTTGGCTGCGGAGATGCGGCCCTGCACAGCACTGGGCTTATAGATTTTCTCGTCGAGGTTCATCTCGCGAATGATGAGCTTAAGGAGGCTCTGGCTGTCGGCAGTGTCGTAGATGGTATAGTTGTTGTCGTAGCCCAGACGGTGCCCTTCGAGGCGGAGGATGCGGGCAAAGACGCTGTGGAAGGTGCCCATCCAGAGCTTGTCGGCCTTCTCGGGCGATACGAGCGTGGCGATGCGCTCACGCATCTCTTTGGCAGCCTTGTTGGTAAAGGTCAGCGCAAGGATGTTCCACGGCTGCATACCCTGCTCCAGCAGATAGGCTATCTTGTAAGTGAGGACGCGCGTCTTGCCGCTGCCCGCACCTGCTATGACAAGCGAAGGGGCATCGATGCAAAGCACCGCTTCAAGCTGACTTTCATTTAATTCATAATTCATAATTCACAATTCATAAATATACATCGTAAACTACTCCTCCTTATGCTCTTTGCCCTTGTATTTGATTTTGTTTCTCAATTATGAATTATGAATTGAGAATTATGAATTTAATAAGTATTCCACGCACTGCCAGCAGAAGGACAGGACGATGGCAAAGGGAATGGCAAGCGGATGGCGGCGGATGCCGTAGGTGAGCATCCTCGTCCACGGCTCCTGTTTGTTATGGCCATAGCAAAGACAGAACACCATGAAGGAGAACCACCCCAGGAAGAGCAAACCGTCGAGCAGGGGACTGCCTGCAATACCGCCCGTGATGCTGAGCAAGGGACTCTCTGGAGCCACCGCCGCAAGCAGGATGGCGATGAGCACGACAGCATAGACGGCCACATAGCGAAGGAAACGCAGCTCTCGGAAGGTGCGGCCAAGCGGAAACAGGTGGCTCTCCTGTATGACACCCTGCATCATCAGGCAACACAAGGCAAGCATCACCAGACGGCTGTGCAGGCAGTCGCTGGCATGGCGGAAGAGCCATCGCAAGCCTTCACCATCGAGGATGCTGCGGCAAGGCAGTCCCAACGCCGACATGACCCATGAGAGGAAAGGCAGCAAAGCGGCAAGCACAAGGCATAGGATGAAGGCACGTTGACCTTGCCGAGCTAAAGCTTCCCTATTGTTCATCGGCCACGAGGTTTTCGGGGTCTATGATGTGCAGCTGTATGGCACGCACCACGAGACGCACGGCATTGACGCCATTGCGTTCACGCTCGGAGAAGAGGCGATTGGTGAGGTCAACCTGACGCTTCTCAAGGCTTTTTGTACTGAAAGGCATCTGGCGCAAGCCTGCAATCATGTCCTTTGTGTAGCCGAGGGCAAGATGGCGCAGGAAACGCTCGTCGTACTCGTCAATCTCGTACTCGACGAAAGCATCGACGGCAGCCTGCTCCTTGCAAACAATCTTGCGGAAGCGCGCCATCACCTTCTCGAGGAACGGCTCGTTGAAGACGAGGTGCCGGCCATGCATCACCTGCATCACATCGTCGCGCTGCAGGAGGTTGCCGGTCTTGAGGATGATGCCGTCGGCTCCTGCACTGAGCACTTCCACCCAAAGGCGTTCGTTGAGAATCTCGCCAGTAAAGACGAGAATCTTCATGTCGGCATAGCGTGTGCGGAGCTGCCGGCATATATCCACTCCGACGGTCGTGCTGCCACCCAGTCCGAGGTCGAGCAGAACGAGGTCGGGCTGCCCTTCGCGCATCAGCCGCCAGAACTCACTCTCGCCCGATGCCGTGCCGATTAGCTCCGCCTCCGGCACTTCGGTCTGCAGTATCTGCTGGGTGCCTTTAAGCTCCAGCTTGTCGTCCTCGACGATGATTACTTTGAATTTTTCCATATCTTGTTCGTTATGTCGTTATGTCGTTATTACGGGATGTCGTTATTTCGTTATTTCGAGGTTTTTCCTTTTGCAGCGAGAAGGTTATTCTGTAGCCCCCTTCCGTGTTCTCTGCCACGAGGCGCAGGCCGGGATGACCGCAAGCGGCATCATGTTCGCGCACAATCTGCCGCATGACGAGATACTCCAGTCGCTCCGTCTGAGGCGAGAAGAGGTTGGAGAGCTGCTCTGGTGTGAGCTGCCGCCCCGCCACATTATATATAATGTATATCATGCCGTCGCGCTCTTCGGCAGAGAGTGCAGCGTTTGCCTTATCGACTGCAAGCATCTGGTCGAAGAACAGCTGGAGCAATGTTTCGTCCCCTCTCACCCATGCTTCAGTAGGCTGACACACAATGCCGTGCGTCTTGGAAGCGTAGGCGAAAAGGTTGCCGACGGCTATTGGCTGCATACGCAAAAGACTCTGGTCGGTCTGCCTCTGAGCCTGCTCGTAAAGCAGCATATAGATGTGGCGGTAGTAGCCACAGACCCTCTCTAACTCCCCCTTAAAGGGGGAGGACTCGGGATGGGAAGTCTCCCCTTTAAGGGGCAATTGCCCGTTAGAAGCGGAGCAATTGGGGAGCGTAAGCGACGGAGGTCCGAAGGATTTAGAGGAGTCCACCATCTGCTTTATGCGCGATGGGAAGTACATCGTCTCGTGCTTGATGGTGCTCAACGAATTGTCGAGTATCTGGTTCATCACATACAGGCGGTCATGCTCGAAACGCCAGCGCTGTGCCTTTTCTTCCGTCTCCTGTGCCGCCTCCTCTGTCTCATTAACCTTTGCCAATCCGGAGGAAAGCATCTGCCGGAGTTCCTGCACGGACTGTCGCAGCTGCGGCTGTTCGAGGCTGCCAATGATTGCCTGCAACTCCTGGTCCAGCTCTGATGCATTCTCCGGGAAAGCGCGAAGCACGGCTAAGAGGCGTTGGTAGAGGTCGTCGAGCGAAGCACGATGGCGCAGTCGATGGCGCAGGACAACCATATAGAAAAGGGCAAGAGATGCAATGAGCAGCAAGACAATCAGAACGTAGAGCACACGCGAGTCTGCCGTCATCTTCTCGAGCCGCTGACAATCGGAAGCAAGTGAGCCGTCGGTACTGTAAAGGCGATGCAGACGCACACATTCGGCATTGCTCTGGCGATATGCGTCCCACCAACCGAGAGCCTGAGCAGCTATGGCCTGTTCGTTATAAAGCGAAACGAGCAAAGGGGTGTCAACAGGTTCCGTCATCAAGCGGATGGCACTGTCGGAATACTGGTAAGCCTCGGCATATCGGCTTTGCAGATTGGCAGCATAGGCGGAGTCGAAAAGCTCCTGCTGTGAAAAAGCAAAGAGTGAACAGTGAACAGCAAAGAACAAGAGTAACACCCTCGGCAGGCGGAACCAGAAGCGGCTGCCCTTCCCCTGCCTGCTTTCCACGCCGAAATCGCAGACAGCAAAGAGCGACGAGAGCTTCCTGTAACTGTTGATGATGCCCTTGCAGTTCATGATGCCGAAGCCGAAGCCCTTGCTCGCATTTTTCGTCCCGATAAGGTTCGGGTCATAGACCTTGCTGTCGTTAAGCGTCTGCACATCTTCCGGGGAGAGACCAATGCCCGTGTCGCAGATGCTGACCTCTACATAACTGTCGGTAGCATCAAGCGCGACAGAGACCTTTCCACCGGCCGGTGTGAACTTGCGTGCATTATCAACAAGCGTGTTGACCATGAAGAGCGTCAGGGGCTTGTCGGCTTTGACCTGAAGGTCTGTCTCTGGAATGTCGAGCGTGAGCTGCTGCTGGGCGAAGGCATATTGCTGCATGGAGATGACTTGCAGCACATCGGCGAGCGGGAAGCGCGTGACCTGAAGGCCGAGACGGCCTTGCTGCACTTGAATCCACTCGGTCAGCCGGTCGTTGATGGTCATGATGCCAGAACACAACTCCTGTATGTAAGTGAGGTGAGGGGCTGCGTTTTCTGCCTTTTCATCAAGCTTCTTGACCTCTGCAATGACACGGTCGAGATAGGGAATAATGGCATAGACGACCGACAGCTTTGTGCGCTGGAGGATATGCCGCTGCTGTTGCTGAAGGATGCGCTGCCGCATGACCTCACACGCCTCCCGACCCTCTTCAAGGCGTTCTTCGCTCTGCTGTTGAAGCTCCATAAGCCTTTGCCTGGCTTGCTGGCACTCCTCGCTGGCGCTTATTCCGCGAACACGTTGCTCGAAGGAACGCGAACGATGATTGACCTGACGATAATAAACGACAGAAAGCACAACGACCACCACGACAAGCAACAGAAGCAGGGCAAACTGTATCTGCTCACTGCGAGCTTCCTGTCCGAGAAGCGCCTTTCGGCTGTCAAGCTCGCGGTTCTGGCGCGACTGGTCGAGCAGGTCGAGATATGTGTTGCGATGGGTGTCGGCAAGGCGTTTGTCGCCCAAAGCACTGTAGGTGAGGCTCAGATTCTCGTGGATGCCAGCCAGCCAGGGCTTTACCTGATAGGGCGAACGCCTATGGTAGGAAGCCAGATGCAGGGCGGAGCGGAAGCTCTGGAGTGCCTCGTCATAATGTCCCGCAGCGAAATAAACTTCGCCAAGCGTACGCAAGGCACAAGCCGTCTGAAACAAATCGTTGTATTGTCGGAAGAGCGAAACGGCATGATGCGACAGGGCGGCTGCAAACTGGTATCTGGAAGGAAGCGTGCCGTCGCTCTGCCAGCGCTTGTGGTGCTCGTAGAGATAGCTGTAGGCATCCAAGCGTTGCTGCTTGAGGAGGTCGGCTCGAAGCGAGTCAGCTATCATGGCAGAAAGCGATTGCAAGGCATTGGCCTCGAAGTAGGCAAAGTGTCTGACCCTTGCCAATGTATAGACGCGGATGAGGTGGTCGAACTCAGCGATGGTCACTTCTTCGGGTGTCCCTTCCACAAGGCCGCCACTGCCAAGCATGTAGTGATAGTAGAGCCATTGCGTCGTGTCTGTTTCCAAATTGACGTACCGTGCAGCGTCGTCTATCTCCCGACGCGCCGCCTCGTCTTGGCCAAGGTAGTAATAATAGGTGGAAGCCACGATGTGGAACTCGGTCAGGGCATAATGGAGGCGGAGCTTCTGACGTGACGTGAGGCTACCCTCCTCGGAAAGGATGCGGCCGATGCGCTTCCCCGCACGCAAACGGCTGTTGAAGAACGACTTCCCACGGCCTATGCGCTGCATAATCTTCATGGTGAGCACATCGGCACAGAGCAGTTCCAACTGGTTGCGGCTGAAGCCATAGACCTTCTGCAAAAGATGCAGCGCCTGGTCGTAGCGCATCTGCTGATAGGCGACGTACGCCATGTTGTTGAGTGCCTCTGCCTGTCCGTCGGGATTCCCCTCGGAAAGTGTATATGCCTGCTTTGCCGCCTGAAGCGAGGCAGAAGCATCGGTATAGCGCAGGCGATAAGCCCTGTCGCACGCCTCTTCTACAGACATCGCATTCCTTTCGCCGACTGATGTACAGGCAGCAAGCACAAGGAGGATGGAGAAAAGGGCGGCTTTGGCTTTCATCTGGCTGGCTTACGGCGTGAAGGCAAAAAAGGTTGCCCGAATGAGAATATAGACAAAAATGAGGGGGAATACGACGAGAATCGGAATCATGTCCGTGCGCCTGTAACCTGTAACGGTATAAAAAGAAGAGGCAGGATGCACCGTAAAGTTGAAACGACCGCTGACCCAAAGGTAAAGCCGAAACACCACTACAGCGCACAGGACACCCCACAAGGCTCCCGTCAGGATGTCGAGCGGATAATGGACACCCAGATAAATGCGGCTATAGCTTGCCAGACATGCATATAGCAACAGCAGCGGCGTGACCTTCCTGTCGCGGAACAGGAGCGAGAAGAAGACGCTCAACCCGAAGGTGTTGGAGGCGTGACTGGAAATGAAGCCGTAGAGTCCGCAGCGATAGCCGTTCACAAGGTCGATGACCTCTGCGAGCGTCGGCTCTTGCGAAGGTCGCAAACGGTGGAAGTAGGGTTTGCAAAAACCGCTGGCAAACTGGTCGCACAGCGTAATGAGCAGGGCAACCATGACGATGATGAGCAGACTGCTGCGCCAACTGTTGTTCCTAATAAGAGCATAGAGCAGACACAAGAACAAAGGCACCCAAGTAAGTGTCTCGGTAATCGTCATCATAATGCCGTCGAGGAAGAGGGAGGACGAACCATTCAAGGCGACAAGAAGTTCCTTGTCCCACTGGATTATCTGTTCTATCATAGCTATCAAATGAGGTCAAAGGTCTTTTTGGGAATCCATCCTATCTTGCCATCTGCAATGCTTACCTCGCACCATTCTTTGAGGCTGCTGTCCAAGATTTCGACCTTGGAACCCTCGTGCAGGACGAAGAGGTCGTTGCCGTTGTCGGCGGGAGTACTCTTGACGGTCACAGCCGGTGCGGTGATGATGCCGCTTGTGTGTGTCTGCTTGAAGTCCTCCTGCTTCATGGCGCATACGTTGGAGAGGATGGAAAAGAGAAGCAGTATGATGGCTGAAGCGAAGGTGAGTTTCCTCACCGTCACACTGCCCGAAGCCCAGAAAAGCAGCAGGGAAACCAGCATAAGTACAAAGCTGGCCAAGGCGATGGTGGTCCATGCACGAAGACTTAACCAGTTCGTTAAGACACGGAAGTATGTAAAGAGAATGAACTCATGCTGCGGAATAATCCTGTCGATGGTCTTCGTTCGCGCCATTTCCAGATTGGCAAGGATGTCCCTGTCGCTGGGGTTGAGTTTCAAAGCACGCTCGAACCAAAGGACACTGTGCGCCATGTCGTCGATGCGATAATAGGCGCAGCCGAGGTTATAGCAGACATCGCTCGACATGTTCTGCTCTGCCAACTTGCCGTAGAGCTTGACTGCCGTTTCATAGTCGGCCCGGGCGTAAGCGCTATCTGCCTGCGTCTTCATTTCCGAAAGGTTGTCAGCGCGTGCCAAGAGAGCGACGACACAGAGAATGAGGAATAATATATTGCGTTTCATCTCTTATATTTACGATTTGACGATTTACAATTTACGATTTATTTACGATTTGGCTATTTAGGGCGTAGCCTAACTATGGACTATGAACTATGGACTATGAACTATTTTATCGAGTTGTTCATTTGCGTGATAACGTCCGAAGCCTGCTGGAATATCTTCTCCTTTGCCAGGTTCGCGTCGGCAGTTGGAGCATAGCGAGCGAACTCGCAGTCGCTGAGGACGGCAATGAATGCATCCACGACGCTTTGCTCTACACCGCGCTCTGTGAGCTTGCTGATGACGTTGTCCTTGCTGAGTTCGTTGGTCGGAAGCGACAACTTGTCGCCCGCATAACCCAGCAGAGCCCGCATCACTTCGTCGTAGAAGGCGGCATCGTTCTTCTCGCGCATCAGCTTCGAAGCCTGCTTCAGGCGGCGCGATGCCACCTTGCCCGCCTTTTTACCCTTCACGCTCCACGAGTTGGGGTTGAGCCTCTGCTGACGCCGTATCCAAAGGAATGCGAGGACGAAAGCGACGAAGGCCAGAACGTATGTGAGCCAATAGACAGAGGTGCCGAAGAAGTCGTCCGTCTCTGCACTCTCCAATTCGCCAAGCTTGATGAAGCGGATGTCGTTGCTAAGGACGTTCAGGTCTTCCTGTTCGCGGGTATAGGCAACGGCGTGTCCCTTTGCTTTGGCAACTGCGAGGCTGAAGGAGTCTGTGCGAACGGTATTGTATCGCTCCTTTTCCGGGTCGAAATAGCAGAACTCGACAGGCGGAATTGAGAACTTGCCGCCGTGACGCGGCACCACGACATAGTCGTAGATGATGTTTCCTTTGGCACCCGTCGCAGTGTTTGTCGTCTTGTTGTTCTCCTTGGGGTCATAGACCTCGAAGTCCTGGGGGAAGTTGACTTTCGGTGCCTTCATCAACTTCATGTTGCCCTGACCGCTCACGACGAGCCGCAAGGTAGCGGCATCGTTGGCGTTCACCTGTTCGGGGGTCAAGCTGGCTGATACAGAGAACTTACCCACAGCACCCGAGAAGTTGTCCGGCTTCGGCGTTGGCAGAGGCAGCACCTCTATCTCGACAGCGGGAGCGACTACCTGTCTGTGCACCATCTGCGTGAGGCTTCCGCCTCCGAAGAAGATGTCGAAGGGGTCCATACTCCGGTTCTGCACCTCTACCTGCATGTCGAAGGTGATGCTGGGAATCTTCAACTTACCCGTCTTCTGCGGGAAGATGACATACTGTTTCCAGACGGCTGTGCCATAGTTTCTGCCGTTGACGTTCTCATACTTGAGTGAAAGCTGTGCCCCACGGTCCATCTCCTGGACGTGACAACCGTCTATCTGAGGCATATCGCCGTCGATTCCTCGGATGTTTACCAAGGTGTAGAGCTTGTAGGTAAGCATCACGGCTTCCTGCTCATAAATCTTCTGGCGATTGGCAGTCACGTTCACATATAGCTCCTTGCTGTCTATCTGTCTGTCCCCCGATGCGCCCCGCTGCTGACGCGCGTTGCCTCTTTGCTGCGAGTTAGAGGGCTGCTGGCTCTGTTGCTGGTCGGATGGCAACACTTCGATGCTGGGTGAAGCGCTCTTGACGGTCTTCCCATCAACCTTGATAGTGGCAACAGGCACCTTGAGCGTTCCTTCTGTAGTGGGTATGACGGTGTAGGTGTAGGTTATGGTACTGCCACCGGTCACATGGCCGTTAACTATCGAGTAGCTGCTTGAACGGCTGGTGCTGGGACCGTAAAGGACATCGAAGCCCGTGAAATCCCCAACCTGTATGTCATCTACGTCTGTCGTGTTGGCAATGTAGCTGATGCGGATTTTCTGTCCGACTTCGGCTTGCGACGGTGCCTGAACCTTTAATGTTACCTGGGCACAAACGGTGCTCAGTACAAGGAATAATAGCGTGAATATGGTGTATCGTCTTTTCATCTTAGTTACCATTGCTTCTGCAATTGTTTCTTCTGGTGTTGTTGCTGCGCCCTTTGTATCTTTTCCTGCGTAGCTTTCTCGTCCTGCATGGCGGCATTAAGCATCTGCTCGGCGTTCTCGCGGCTCATTTGCTCCGGCTGAGGCTGCTGCTCCTTTTGCTCTTGTTGCTCTTCTTTCTTGTCTTGTTGCTGCTGTTGCTGCTCTTTCTCTTCTTTTTCGTTCTTCCCCTGTTCGTCCTTCTGCTGGTCCTGCTGATTATCCTCCTTCTGCTGCTTCTTCAACTGGAAGAGGCTCAGGGCGTAGTTGTAGCGCGTCTCATTGTTGGTGGGGTCGTTGCGCAGGGAGTTCCTGTAGCAAGCCACAGCCTTGTCGAACTGCTTGGCCGACTGAAGCACGACACCCATATTGTGGTATATCTGAGCCAGACGTGATTTGTCCTTCTCCAAACGCGCCGCCGTCTCGTACTCCTTCATGGCATCCTCGGCCTTGCTCTGATAGAGGAGGGCATTGCCGAGGTTGTAGTGCGAGATGGGATTCGTGTTGTCCTTCTCGATGGCCTTCTGGTATTCAACCTGTGCCTTGTCGTAAACGCTATCGCGCATTAGGCGGTTGCCCCGGCGGATGTAATCTCTGTCGGTCTGGGCCATTGACGACAGGCAGAAGAACAGCAGGCAGATGGCTGTCACCGGACGTTGGCGGCGGAATAGATTGCTGAGCCAAGTGGATTTGCTTTCCCTTTCGATGAGCAGAACATCAATCAGCAGGAAGAGAAGTCCAATAAGGATGAAGCCCTGGAACTGCTCGTCGTATTCGCTGTATATCTGAGTCTCCATCTTGGCTTTGGCGAGGCGGTCGATCTGCTCGGAGAGCTTCTTCTGTGCCGAACTGCTGTTATCGACGTAGATATAGGAACCCTGTCCTGCCGTTGCAATCTCGCGACACATCTCTTCGCTCAACTTCGATACAACGGTGTTGCCCTGTTCATCGATGATATACTGGCCGGTACCGGGGATAGGGATGGGTGCTCCGCCGGGGTTGCCGATACCCAGCACATAGACGCGGACACCCGCTGCCGCTGCTTTCTTGGCAGCCTCGACAGCTCCGCCCTCGTTGTCCTCGCCGTCGGTAATGATGAAGATGGCGCGCGAGACGTCTTCCTGCTGGGTGAAGCTGCGCATTCCAAGGTTGATGGCCTCCGCAACATCGGTGCCCTGTACGCTAATCATGGCAGGCGAGATGGTTTCGAGGAACATCTTGGCACTCACATAGTCGCTGGTGATGGGCAACTGCACAAAAGCCTGACCAGCGAAGACAATCAGGCCGACCTTGTCGTCCTTCATGCCATCGACCATGTTGCTGACCATCATCTTGGCCTTCTCCAAACGATTCGGTTTTACGTCCTCTGCCAACATGGAGTTGCTGACATCGAGGGCGATAATGGCCTCTATGCCCATGCGTTCGCGGGTGTCGAGGCGCGTGCCGAACTGCGGACGTGCCAAAGCGACGATGAACGACATCAGGGCGACCATTGCCAACCAGAACTTCACCTCCGGCCTCCAACGCGAGACACCCAAGAACAATTGCCGCGTCAGCTCAGGGTCGCCGAAGCGCTTCACTTGCTGCTTCTTCCTATATATAATATAATAATGTATAGCGGTCAGCGCTGCGAGCACTAACAGCAAGTAGAGATATTGTGGACTTTCAAAGCGAAACATCGAGATAATTTACGATTTAACTATTTACGATTTACGACTTATTTACTATTTGGTAATTTATTCCCCCTCCTTTGGAGGGGTTAGGGGAGGCTATTCCTTGGGAGGGGATGGGGGAGGCTTTCTATGGTATGCGTTTCAGTATAGTGTTTTGTAGGAGCAATTCAACCATGAGGCAGAGGACGCTGATGAGCAGGAACATGCCGTAGGCTTCGTAGCGTTTGGAGTACTGGCGGACGTTCATCTTGGTCTTCTCCAGCTTGTCAATTTCCTGATAGACTTCGTGCAACTTCTGGTTGTTTGTGGCGCGATAGAACTCGCCGTCTGTCTTGCGGGCTATCGTGGCGAGGGTCTTGGTGTCTATCTCCACAGGGACGTTGATGTATTCAATGCGTCCGCCGACAGGATAGGGGTAGCGAGCTTCACCGTTCGTGCCGACGCCAATGGTATAGATGCGTACACCAAAGCTCTTCGCAATGTCGGCTGCCGTGTTGGGGCTTATCTGTCCGCAGTTGTTGGTGCCGTCCGTGAGCAGGATGATGACCTTGCTCTTCGCCTTGCTGTCCTTCAGTCGCGACAAGGCGTTGGCTATGCCCATACCGATGGCCGTGCCGTCGTCGATGAGTCCTCGCATCGCCATATCGACCTTCATGCCGTTGAGCAGGTTCAAGAGAACTGCATGGTCAACGGTCATGGGGCATTGCGTATAGGCTTCTCCTGCAAAGAGCGTCAGGCCGATGTTGTCGTCCGGGCGGCCGCTGATGAACTCCAAAGCCACTTTCTTGGCTGCCTCTATACGATTGGGCTTCAGGTCTTCCGCCAACATACTCGTGCTGACGTCCATACAAAGCATGATGTCAATACCCTCAGTATGTTTGCTGCTCCATCTGTTAGAGGTCTGAGGGCGGGCCAAAGCAATTACGGCAAAGGCATAGCAAGCCAGCCTCAACAGGAGCGGCAAGTGCAGCAAACGCTGGCGGAGGCTCTTCGGAGCCTGGAACATAGCTGTTGTCGAGCTGACACGAATGGCAGGTGTCGAAGCCTTATGTCTGAACCAATACCATATTATATAAGGTATCGCCAGCAGCAACAAAAGCAGATATAGTGGGTTTTCAAAGGTCATAGTTCTTTTTCATATTGTGGAGTTATAATGGGAAGTTATGATAAGAAGTTATGATAGGGAGTTATGAAGAGCCAAAAGTAATGGCCCATTATAACTCCTCATTATAACTCCTATTATATAACTCCTCATCATAACTCCTTTATTTACATCAACAGGTCAGCCGACCTCCAGATAATCCAACCCAGCAAAGTTACAGAGAGGACGACGAGTACGACCATTGCCACACGCATTATCTTTACCTGTGTGAGGCGTTTCTGGTCGGTCTCCTTGATGACTTCGGGTTCGGGTTTCGCGTTCGGATCGACTTCTATCTTGGTCTGGTTCACGTATTCTACGGCTGCGACAAGGTTTGCATCGTTCTCGTTGATGAGGGTGCTCCACTTCGCAAACTTGACGAGGTCGGCCGTGCGGAATATCTCGCGCAGCTCGTCGAGTGCCTCTTCGTTGTTCTCTGCAATGAGACGGTCGATGATTTCGCTCGACGTCATCTCCATTGCGTTGAAGCCATAGCGGTCGCGGATGTAGTTGCGCAGGGTGTCGGTCAGCAGGGTGTAGTACTCCTTGCTATCCTCTTCTGCCCACTTCCGCTCGTTCTTGATGCGCTCTATCTCATCCATTGCCACCTGATGAGGCGGCAGCTTCTTCTTCCTGCGGATGAAACGGACGATGGGTTTGCCGTGCTTAACATGATAATAGAGCACGCCTATGCAGACAAGCATCAGTACGAAAAGCAGACCGCCGAGCGTCACCATCTGCCACTCTTCCCAGAGGAAGGGCAGCTCCATGATGCCGTTGGGCGGGAAGAAGTTATCGAGGTGAAGCGTATCAACATCAACCGTGTAAACCTTCAGCGCGAGGCTCTTGGACTCGTAGGCTTTGCCATCCACCTCCACCTGCATAGGCGGCAGGAAGTAGAAGGCAGAATCCCAAGGCGTGATGGTGTAGGCTTGGCTCACCGTCAGGCGCTTGCCGTCGTTCAGGACAGCAGTGTCGGGCTTCCCGACCTCCACGACTTCAATGTCAGGAATCAGCTCCTGCCCCTTCTTGATGTCGGGCATCACGAGCTTCTGCTTCGCGTCGAACGTGACGGAAAGTGTGAGGCCCATCTGCTGTCCGATAAACATCTGGACTGAATCCAGCTTCACATCGACCTGAACCTGCGCCCGTGAACTGGCACAACAAAAGAGAAATAACAAGCCTACCCCAACCTGCACCCTGCCCTCACAGGAGGAGCGAAAGGCTGCCTTCATTATTTGTTTTATCTTTTCTATCATATTATTCTCGTTTCTGTTCACCCCTCCTTGGGAGGGGCTGGGGGAGGCTTTTATTTACGATTTGCAAACAACCCCCTTAACACACTCACATAATCCTGGTCGGTACGCACACTGACGGCATCCACTTGGCTGCGGCTGAAGGTGTCCTTGAGCCGCATCGTCTGCTGCTTCCACCAGCGTGCCTGTGCCTCGCGGACAGCCCGGCTGCTGGTGTCGATGACCTGCTCCTCGCCTGTCTCGGCATCACGCACTTTGAGCAAACCGATGTTGGGCAGCTCTGCCACGCGCTTGTCATAGACCTGAATGGCCACGACATCGTGCTTGTGGGCAGCGATGGAGAGGGGCTGCAGGAACACATGCTCGTCGAGGAAGTCGCTCAGCACAAAGGCGATGCAACGGCGCTTGATGGCCTGCGTCATGTACTCCAAGGCGTATGCGATGTTCGTCTGCTTGCTGTCGGGCTGGAAGTCGAGCAGTTCGCGGATGATGTACAGGATGTGCTTGCGACCTTTCTTGGGCGGGATGAACTTCTCTATCTTGTCCGAGAAGAAGATGACGCCAATCTTGTCGTTGTTCTGGATGGCAGAGAAGGCCAGCGTGGCAGCAATCTCCGTCACCATGTCGCGCTTGAACTGCTTCACGGAACCGAAGTCGAGGCTACCGCTCACATCGACAAGGAGCATCACCGTCAGCTCGCGTTCCTCCTCAAAGACCTTGACGTAAGGCTTCCCGAAGCGTGCCGTCACATTCCACTCAATGTCTCGGATATCGTCGCCGTACTGGTACTCGCGCACCTCGGAGAAGGTCATGCCGCGTCCCTTGAAGGCAGAATGGTACTCGCCCGCAAAGATATTGCTGCTCAGGCCACGAGTCTTAATCTCAATCTGCCGAACCTTCTTTAAGATATCAACAGACCCACCCCGGCCCTCCCTTAAAGGGAGGGAGCTATCACGCTGAGCATCATTCATGTTTCAACGCCTCCTTTATCTTCTTTATAGTCATATCAGTATCGTATAATACTTCTTCATTTGAAAAGCGAATCACCTTATAACCCTTTTTCTCAAGTATTCCCGTACGCAATTCGTCATCCTCCTTTTGCCGAGATTCCGAATGGTATGCACCATCAACCTCAATAATCAATCTTTCGTTTGGTGCAAGGAAGTCAACAATGAAGTCACCAATAATGTGTTGCCGTTGTATCTTCACCCCCAGCGCATCATGCCGTATGTGCTCCCACAACACTTGTTCTGCCACCGTTGCATTCTTCCTGTTCTCTCGGGCAAAAGCCCTGAGTAAAGGATAAATGTCTGGTGATGCAGTTTCATATTTCATCATTATCAGCGACTTTTCTCCCTCCCTTTAAGGGAGGGTCGGGGTGGGTCTTTTAGGGAACCTCGACTTTATTTACTATTTTGCTGATGATTTCTTCGCTGGTGACGTTGTTTGCTTCGGCTTCGTAGGTGAGGCCGATGCGGTGACGGAGCACGTCGTGGGCCACGCTGCGCACATCCTCGGGGATGACATAGCCGCGACGCTTGATGAAAGCGAAGGCACGGGCTGCCAGAGCGAGGTTGATGCTGGCACGGGGCGAGCCGCCGAACTCGATGTAGTCCTTTATCTCCTTCAGGCCGTACTTCTCGGGATAGCGTGTGCAGAACACGATGTCGGCGATGTACTGCTCTATCTTCTCATCGAGATAAACCTCGCGGACAATCTCGCGCGCCTTCATTATCTCGTCTGTTCCCATCACGGGCTTCACTTCCTGAGCCTCGCCCTTAATCTGCTGACGGATGATGAGCTTTTCCTCTTCGAGCTTCGGGTAGTCGATGACCACCTTCAGCATGAAACGATCGACCTGTGCCTCGGGCAGGGGATAAGTACCTTCCTGCTCGATGGGGTTCTGCGTGGCAAGCACGAGGAAGGGCTTTGGCAGCTTAAAGGTGTTCTTGCCAATCGTCACCTGACGCTCCTGCATAGCCTCCAAAAGGGCGCTCTGCACCTTTGCCGGAGCACGGTTGATTTCGTCGGCCAGCACGAAGTTGGCGAAGACGGGACCTTGCTCAACCAGGAACTTCTCGTCCTTCTGACTGTAAATCATCGTGCCGATAACGTCGGCAGGCAACAGGTCGGGCGTGAACTGCACGCGGCTGAACTTGGAGTCAACCAGCTGTGCCAGCGTCTTGATAGCCATTGTCTTTGCCAAGCCCGGCACACCTTCGAGCAGGATATGTCCGTCGCTCAGGAGGCCGATGAGCAGCGACTCTATCAGATGCTTCTGCCCTACGATTACTTGATTCATGCCTGTCACCAGATTCGTGACAAAGCCACTTTGTCTTTCTATTCGCTCGTTTAGTTCGCGAATGTCGATTGATTCTGCCATAAAATCATTTACTATTTAATCATTTATCATTTACGATTTAATCCCATCTCCCATGGAGAACAGGGTCAGGGGAGATTTTTTCGGGTGCAAAATTACTGCTTTCTCCCCTATCTACCAAACAGAAAATGATAAATAAAGTTATAACGATGTTTAACTTTGTTAAAAGCAGAAAGCCATAAATGAATTATCATATACGGTTCCAAAATTACATGCTCTTTCCCCCACTCTTGGGGGCTTTGAGGCTATATTTATTCAACAAAGGAAAAAAAACAAGGGGAAATCGTCGGACGTAAAGAAAAATTCCTTAACTTTGTGTTCGGAGAGTCATCAACATTCAGACAATTAAACTTTCTTCAAACCTACATAAACCTAACACGACATGAAAATTTTAATTGACAACGGGCACGGCTCGGACACAAAGGGCAAGTGCAGCCCCGACGGAAAGCACAGGGAATACCAGTGGGCTCGTAAGTTCGCAGAGAGACTGGTTCAACATTTGCGGGATCTCGGCTATGATGCACAACGCATCGTGCCGGAGGAAACGGACATCAGTATCAGGGAGCGTTGCCAGAGGGTGAATGCCATCTGCGCAGAAGTCGGCTCGAAGAATGTCCTGATGGTTTCTATCCATAACAATGCAGCAGGCTCCGATGGCAACTGGCACAATGCTCGCGGCTGGTCTGTTCATGTCAGCCTGAATGCTTCCGACAGGAGCAAGAAGCTTGCCTGCCGCCTTGTCGAGGCAGTCGAGGCACGAGGCATAAAGGTGCGCAAGTATTCCCCCAGCGAGCCATTTTGGGCACAGAACCTGGGCATGTGCAGGGACACAAACTGCCCTGCCGTCCTGACAGAGAACCTCTTCCAGGACAGCAAGGAGGACGTTGCCCTGCTCTACGATGAGGCTTGCGTTAATGCACTGATCGATGCCCACGCCACCGGCATCATTCAATACATCAACTCATTGTGATTATCGGTTGCTGGTGAACTTGCCAGTCCTTTAACGACAACGGATTTCACGGATTATACGGATTATTTTATTTGCTGATTATCAATAGCACTTAAATCCGTTTAATCTGTGAAATCCGTTGTTTTTATAATATTAACTGTATCTTGACGCTGCCCTTTTTGTGTTATTATGTCACGGTCTCTTAGTCTGCAAGGGACGGTATTGGATACCCATTGCATCGAGCCGTTTCAGGTGGGCTTTCAGTCGGGGCAGGAAGTCATCCCAGTTCTGTTCGCTGCGCGGTGTCCAGGCTTTCTCGGCTAAGGCCAAAGCGCGGGGGAAGACCATCCACTCCATGCGGGCTTCGGTGGGGATGCGCTCGCACCAGATGTTGGCCTGCATACCCTTGATGAGCTTCAGCTGCTCGGGCGTGAGGTCGGTGGGTACAATGTCGCCGTCGTAGATATGGCGCAGGGTGTTGTCGTCTTGCGCATAGTCGAAATAAAGGAACGTGAAGGGGCAGAGCACCACTTCGTTGCCCATAGCCGTTGATTTCTGGGCTACGTCGGGATGGTCGCCGCGCCACCAGTGCACCGTGGCCGTCTTGGAGAGGCCGCCCTCCAGAATCTCGTCCCAGCCAAGGATGCGGCGGCCGTGAGCGTTGAAGTATTTCTCCATCTTTTTGGTGAACCATGCCTGCAGCTCGCTGACATCCTTCAGCCCCTCGTCCTGAATGCGTTTCTTGCACGCCTCGCATTCCGACCAGCGGCGGCGGTTCACCTCGTCGCCACCAATGCTCACATACTCGTAGGGGAAGAGCTTGAAGACCTCGTCATAGACCTTCTCGGCGAAGTCGATGGTGGTCTGCCTGCCTAAGCAAAGCGGCTCGCGGCCGTCCTGTGTGCAGCTCAACCAGCGATAGCACCAGCAAGCCGAACCGTTGTGGCCGGGCATGTCGATTTCGGGTATAACATCAATGCCGCGCACCGCAGCATACTGCACCACGTCGCGAATCTCGTCCTGCGTGTAGTAGCCGCCATAGAGTTCGCCGAAGCCCGGCACTTCCTTGAAGAACTTCCAGGGAATGAGCATGGTGGGATTGTTCTCCTTGGAGGCACGCTCCAGACACTGGCGGTCGTGATAGTTGAAGCGGCGCCATGCCATGGTGTCGCCCGTCAGCTCGGGATATGCCTTCACCTCCATGCGGAAGCCCTCATTGTCGGAGAGGTGCCAGTGGAACTTGTTGAGCTTGTAGAGTGCCATTTCGTCGAGCAGACGCTTGGTCTCCTCTACAGAGAAGAAGTGGCGCACGGGGTCGAGCATCAGTCCGCGCCAATGGAAGTTGGGGGAATCCTTGATGCTGACGCAAGGAAGTGAAAAGTGGTTACTATTATTTTTCACTTTTAACTTTTCACTTTTAACTTTATTGAGCAGCTGCCGCAGAGTGGCGATGCCGTTGATGATGCCGCGATAGCTGTGGGCATAGATGCGGACACCCTTCTTGTCGCTTTCCAGCTCATAGTCCTCAGACACGTCCCCCTCTCCTTGGGAGAGGGTTGGGGAGAGGCTTAGTTGTATCTTGCCCTTCTTGCCAATCTTGAAGTTCAGTCCTGTTTCGCGTGAAAGTATCTCCTGCAAGTAGGTGGCGGCGGGCGCAAGGCTCGCGTCGTTGTAGCCGATGGTGAGGCCGTCCTTCAGCAGGAACGCGCCTTCTCTCTCTACGACCGATGTGGGTTTGGGGATGATGTTCACTTCAGCCATTGCCGTCCCCACGCACAGGCACAGCAGGCTCAAACATAGCGTGATGCTCTTCTTCATAGTCTTCAGGTTTTTATGTGTTTTCTGGTTTATTTGCCACAAAGTTACTGTTTTTCTTTGAATGTAATTGCATTCTGTCCGTGAAAATGGCATTTTGTGTGTTAAATTTCCTGATTTGCTTTGTTTATCGCACGCATAATCGTATCTTTGCAAAGTCTATATGCACACACATCATATCCTATGGTAAAAAAGATTGTATGGCTTCTTTTGTCGGGACTCTTTGTGTTCAGCTCCTGCCAGGAAAAGAGACAGGACAAAGCAGCACTTGTCTATAAGACCATGAAGGTGGAGCGCAGCAGCCAAACCGTAAAGGCTGGCTACAGCGCCACCATGAAGGGCAGGGAGATTGTAGAGATACGTCCGCAGGTGAGCGGCCTCATCACCCGGATTCTTACAGCCGAGGGGCAGAAGGTGCACAAGGGGCAGACGCTCTTCGTCATAGACCAGGCACCCTTCGTGGCTGCCTTGAACACCGCCGAGGCGAGCCTGAAGGCGGCAAAGGCGGCAGAGGCCACTGCCCAACTCACCTACGACAGCAAAAAGCAGCTGCGGGACCAGCAGGTCATCAGCGATTTCGAGCTGCAGACCGCAGCACAGGCTTTGCTCTCGGCACAGGCACAGGTGGCACAGGCGCAGGCACAGGTGGCGAATGCCCGGAACAGCCTCGGCTATACGGAGGTGAAGAGCCCCGTGAGCGGTGTGGCCGGCATGATACCCTATCACGTCGGGGCGCTGGTGAGCAGCAGCATTGCCGAACCGCTCATCTCCGTATGCGACGACAGCGAGATGTGGGTATATTTCAGTTTGAGCGAGCGCGAAGTGACCGACCTCGCCATGCAGTACGGCAGCTTGGAGGCATTCATGCAGGGGATGCCCGACGTGTCGCTCCTGATGAGCAATGGCCGGGAATACATGGAAAAGGGGCGTGTGGATGCCGTGAGCGGCATAGTCGATGCCCAGACGGGAGCCGTTTCCCTGCGTGCCGTCTTCCCAAACAAGGAGCATCTGCTGCGAAACGGCGGCACAGGAACCGTGGTGGTTTCCACCGTCAGGGACAATGTAATAGTCATTCCGCAGACAGCCACCTTCGAGCTGCAGAACAAGGTGTTCGTCTATCGCGTTGTCGATGGCAAAACCGCCCAGACGGAAATCAAGGTCGCCCCATTAGACGACGGCACAAGCTACATCGTGGAAACCGGCCTGACCGACGGCGATGTCATCATTGCCGAAGGCGCAGGACTGCTTAAAAATGAATTAAGAGTTAAGAATTAAGAGTTAAGAAAGATAGTTTTTACACTGATTCATTACATGGCATTTGGTATTTTTCTTAACTCTTAACTCTTAATTCTTAACTATAACGAAGATGAACGTAAAGCTTTTCATAGACCGCCCCATATTGTCGGGTGTTATTTCAGTCTTTATTGTGGTGCTGGGGCTGATAGGTCTCTTGAACCTGCCCATCGAGCAGTTCCCGGAGATTGCGCCGCCTACAGTCAGCGTGCGTGCCAACTACACGGGCGCCAATGCCGAGACGGTGCAGAAGAGCGTCATCATCCCCTTGGAGGAGAGCCTCAACGGGGTGGAGAACATGATGTACATGACCTCCTCGGCCACCAACACGGGCTCGGGCAGCATCAGCATCTTTTTCAAGCAAGGCACGGATGCGGACATGGCGATGGTGAATGTGCAGAACCGCGTGGCATCGACGCAGGGACAGCTGCCTGCCGACGTGACGCGAAGCGGCGTGACGGTGCGCAAGCGCCAGACGAGCAACATCAAGAGCCTCTCGCTCTACAGCCCAACGGATGCCTACGACACGGACTTCCTGACCAACTACATGAAAATCAACATCGAGCCGCGACTGTCGCGCGTGCCGGGCGTGGGCGAGGTGAACATCTGGGGCGCAAGCTATAGTATGCGCATCTGGCTCGACCCGCTCAAGATGGCTGCCTACGGATTGATGCCCTCCGATATAGATAATGTGTTGGCGGAGCAGAACATTGAGGCACCGACAGGCACCTTGGGAGCCGATGCGGAGAACACGTTCCAGTACGTCCTGAAGTACAGGGGACGCTATGAGGAGGAGCGCGACTACGAGGACATGGTCATCAAGTCCCTGCCTGACGGCAGCGTGCTGCGCCTCAAGGATGTGGCCCGCGTGGAGCTTGGCATCCAGAGCTACACCATACAGAACAGCACCAACGGACACGCGGGAGCCAACTGCATGATAGCACAGACGCCTGGCTCCAACGCCAACGAAATCATCGGGCGCATCGACGAGACGGCTCTTGAGATAAAGAAGGAACTGCCGCCGGGGATGGAGCTGGTCGATGTGATGAGCACAAAGGACTTCCTCGATGCCAGCATCCATAATGTCGTCCGCACGCTTCTCGAAGCCATCTTCCTCGTCGTGCTCGTGGTCTATATCTTCCTGCAAGACCTGCGCAGCACGTTCATCCCTTCGCTCGCCATCGTGGTCAGTCTGATAGGCACCTTCGCCGTGCTCTACTTCATCGGATTCAGCCTTAACCTCTTGACGCTCTTTGCCCTCGTGCTGGTAATCGGCACGGTGGTGGATGATGCCATAGTGGTGGTGGAGGCGGTGCAGGCGAAGTTCGACGAGGGCTACCGCTCGCCATATCTGGCTTCTGTGGATGCGATGAAGGGGCTGACCTCTGCCCTCATCACGACCACAATTGTGTTTATGAGCGTCTTCATCCCCGTCTGCTTTGTGGGCGGCACGACGGGCGTGTTCTACACGCAGTTCGGTGTGACGATGGCCATAGCGGTCATCATCTCCACCATCAATGCCATGACGCTCTCGCCAGCCCTCTGCGCCCTGATGCTGCGTCCCCGCAAGGCGGGCGACACCAGCTTCTCGGCACGCTTCCACGAGGCGTTCAACGTGAGCTTCCAGCGCGTCGTGGGCAAGTACCAGCGCGGTGTGCTGCGCATCTTCCGCCACCGCTGGCTGCCGTGGGTGGCTATCGTGACTGTCTGTCTGTTGCTTGGCTATATGCTAAAGACCACCCGCACGGGCTTCGTGCCCAACGAAGACATGGGTTCCATCAACGTCAACGTGCAGTGCGCCCCAGGCACGAGCATGGCGGTGACGGGCAGGATAACGCGCGAGGTGGAACGCCGCATCAAGGACATCCCACAGTTCCGCCTCTACAACATGACCATCGGTCGCGGCTCAACCTTCGACCAGTCCTCCTCGGCTGGCTCCTTCAACATCCGCCTCAAGAACTGGGACGAGCGCAAGGGGAAGGGCGACGACATCAACGCAGTCATCGATGAGATATACCGCCGCACCGCCGACATCACGCAGGCTCAGATTCGTGTTAGCACCCGCCCGATGATTTCGGGCTACGGTGCCACGAGCGGCTTCGAGCTGCATGTGCAAGACCGCAAGGGCGGCAAAATCGATGATTTGATGCGCCTGACCCGTGTGCTGATTGATTCCCTCAATCAGGAGCCCGCCATCTCCCGCGCTTTCACGACCTTCGACACCAAGTATCCGCAGTATCGCGTGGAGGTGGATGCTGCCCGCTGCAAGCGCGATGGCGTGACACCAAACGCTGTCCTGAAGGTGCTGTCGGGCTACGTCGGCGGCACATACAGCAGCAACCTGACACGCTTCACAAAGCTCTACCGCGTCATCGTGCAAGCCTCGCCCGAGTTCCGCCTCGACGAGAAAGCACTCGGGAATATGCGCGTCCGCAGCGAGAGCGGGCAGATGATTCCCATCACGCAGTACATCACGATGGAGCGCGTTTATGGCAGCGAGGGCTTGAACCGCTTCAACCTCTTCAGCAGCATCGCCGTCATGGGACAGACAGCCGACGGCTATAGCAGTGGCCAGACCATCGAGGCCATCCGCCGCACCGCCGCCAAGGTGCTGCCCGAAGGCTACGGCTACGAGTTCGGCGGCATGTCGCGCGAAGAAGCCTCCCTTTCCGAAGGCCTAAATTTTTCACTCTTCACTTTTCACTTTTCACTTTCGATGACGGCCATCATTTTCGCTATCGTCATCGTTTTTGTTTACCTCATCCTCTGCGCCCTCTACGAGAGCCTCTTCATCCCCTTGGCCGTCATCCTGAGCGTGCCATTCGGTTTGCTGGGCAGCTTCCTTTTCTCTTCAGCATGGGGGCTGGAGAACAACATCTACATGCAGACGGGTCTCATCATGCTCATTGGCCTTCTGGCCAAGACTGCCATCCTGCTCACCGAGTACGCCACCGAGCGGCACCGCCACGGCATGAGCATCACGATGGCCGCCATGACCGCCGCCCGCGTGCGCCTGCGCCCCATCCTCATGACCTCGCTCACCATGATATTCGGCATGTTGCCTCTGGTCTTTGCGCATGGTGTGGGGGCCAACGGCAACATCTCCCTTGGCGTGGGCTGTGCAGGCGGGATGCTCGTCGGCACCATCGCCCTGCTGTTCGTCGTCCCCGTCCTCTACATGCCCTTCCAGTGGATGCATAGCCGCTTCGGGCACATGGTGAAGAAGTGAGTTAAGATTGCTCTGCCAACAGATAGAGCTTGCTGCTCTTTTGGCCGTGGCTCTTGATGCCTATTTGCGGGTCGGCGGCAAACCGGCGCAGTTCGCGGGCGGCAGAAGAGTAAGACAGGCTCGTGAGCGAAGCATAGTCGCCGACGTGCATATAGCCCTTCTCCCGCAAGAACTGGCGTGCACGCTCAATCCGCTCTTCCTGCGTCATCTTGGGCTTTCTCAGCCGCTCTTCGCCTCCGCGTTCCAGTTCGCAGCCCTGGTTGATTTCCTTCACCAGCTTCTTGTCGGCTCTGAACGTCACGCCCGTCACCTCTATGCTCTTGGCGTTGCGCTTGGTGGTGCCTTCCTCGAAGCTGTCAACCTCTTTGTCCTCGCACACGCCAAGCTTGGCAGTGAACGTCCCGATGCCGTCGATTTTCACGCTGTAGCCATGAGACATCTCGTAGGCCAAATGGTCGCAGACAGCAGCCATAACGCCCTCTATCACACTCCTTCCGTAAGCACGGTGGAATGAACTGCAGCGTCTCACGAACTCGTTAAACTCCAGCTTCTGCCATGTCTTCAGCTTGTAATAAGCCTTCTGCTCGCCCGACCCGTTCAGGTCCGGCATCTCTTTTTTGATGTACTGTGCCATAAAATTCTTTATTGTTAAGGATAAAACATGTTATAACGTGCCACAAAGATACGAAAACCTCGGCACATAACAATTATCAAGGCTTGAAAATATATTATCAAAGCTTGAAAATATATTTTCACGGCTTGGAAATACATTATCAAGCCTTGAAAATAATTATGCAGGCAGCCGCGACAACTTTTGCACCTCGCAGAAAAGACTTTGTCACAACGCCTCGCGACATTATACAACAAACCCCGACCAGTTTTGCAACAGGCCGGGGTTTGTTTAGTTTCGGGAGTTATAAAATGCTCCGCGCTTAACCGCGCGCCATGGTGCTAAAGCATCCATGAAGTTAAATAGGGAGTTAAGCACTGCGTGCTGGAAGTTAAGCCAGCAAAGCTGGCAGGACCGCTTTTTGTTTGTCAAATGTGTTGGACTAAAGAGTCTTAAGCTGTTCTATTGTCAGGCCAGTAATATCTGATTTCCGGTATTTCCCTTATTGAAGCCGTATCATTATTGCGTTTAGTTCATTTTCTCTCCACCCGTGTGCGCTGACGGGGGGCGTGCCTTGGGGGCACGCTGTTCTCCCCGTCCGCCCACACGGCTGGAGAGAAAATGACTACTGCGGTTCTTTCCTTGTTCCGTGCTTCTTGGGAGGATGCACTTAAATTCTGAGCTACGGGCAAACAGCCCGCACAGACCGACCGCTGCGGCGGTAGTAGTCGCCGCCCCAGTACCAGCTGCCGGAATAGAAGTACATGCCGTACGCGTAGCCGCCGCGGCTCGGGTAAAGCGAACTGGACCAGTAGTAGCCGTAGCTGCCCGCGCGGCCGAGCTCGTCGCGCCAGCGATACCCAGCGGCAGGAAGGAAAATGGAGTTTCCGTTGCTCTTGCTCGTTATCTTGCGGCCGTAAACGTCGTTCAGCGTCGTCCACTCCGTTGTAGTGTAGCTGCTGTTGAACAGCTCTTTGATTTGGTCGAGGCTCGGCATCCGCCAAGGGCTGCCCCAGTTCGCTGTCGCAGCATCGTCCTCGGGCTGAAGCTCGGTCAAGTTGTCCGTAAAGCCATTGTAGCCGTAGGAGCTATTTGCGCAGTACTTCGTCATTGTGTTATCCGAGCCTTTGCACCATTTGTATGTGCTCCAATCATAGTAGTCCTTCGGTGCTGTCTCGCCCCAGGCGAAGTAGTCGCCATATTCTTCCGGGCTGTTGGCACCGACGTTGCACGTCGCCCACTTCGTGCCGCTCGGCAAGCCAAGATCAACGTACTCGTGCTCATCGGATTCTACAAACGAGACTTCCTTTACTTGCGAAATACTGTAAGTTACTTTGCTGTTGTCGTTCAGCGTGACAATCATCTTCTGTGCCATCGCCGTCTGCAAGCCTGCCACCAATAGCAGCAAAGCTGCAAAAATACTATTTACCTTCATAACAAATATGTGATACTTGCCACAAAGGTACAACTTTTTACATTACCTGCCAAACAATCATGCTCCTTTCGAAAAAAAAAGACCGCAGGGCTTTCGCCCTTGACTAAGCTTCGGCCATCGGCCTTAGGCTTTGATCGGCGCAGGCACAGCTGTCACTACAACTGCAACGGGAAATCATGTGCAATGATAGCGATTATTTCAATATGCGCAAAGAAATACAAAAGAAAATTGCTGGAAACAAAAAAAAGCATCCACGCGGATGCTTTTTTATGTTCTAAAGGATTCAGAAACGTGCCCTTATGGATTCGAGGGGTGTGTCAATGCTTTTTGTTTGTCAAATGTATTGGACTAAAGAGTCTTCAGCTGTTCTATTGTCAGGCCAGTAATATCAGATATGTCTGCCAAGTTAAATCCCCTGGCCTTCATCTTACGGGCGTTTGCAAGGTTGGCCTCCTCATATCCTTCTGCCCGACCTTCTGCCCGGCCTTTTCGTTCTGCTGTATTTACAACATTGGTCAAGTCACGGTAAATCTTGACGCTTTCCTCGTATTCACGGGCATCCTGCGGTGTGAAGCGGGCAATCTCTGCCTGCTCGAAAAGCTTGGTGAAGACTCGCTCTTGAAGGGCGGCTGGACGTTCCATCAGGCGCGAAAGATTGCGCAGGACAAAGAGCCATTTGTCGAACATCGTCACCAGTTCGTCCTCTGTCTTGTTGAACTTCGGCATTTCTAAATAGACGAAGGTTAGTTTGTCGTAGAATACATGCTTGTCTTCTGTATCCATTAACTTCACCTCGTGGTGGTAGCATTCTAGGCTGTACTCATCACCGGGGAACACGAAATTAAGGATGCCCACCGTATAGACGGCTTTCAATTGGAAATCCCAGTTGCCGCGCGGTGCCTGTTCTCGAATTGGGAACGTAGCATAATAGACGCTGCGGTCCTTGAAGTAGTCCTGCTCGGCCTTCTGCATCTCGACAATGAATTTCTCGCCCTTCTCGTTCTCGCAATAGACATCGAAGATGGCCTTGCGATCGCGATAGCTCTCACCGAAATGCTCTCCATTGAGGTAAGTCACATTGCAGACCACTTCATGTCCATTGAACATGGCATTGAGAAAACTGATGAGCAAGTCCTTGTTCATCTCTGTGCCGAACAGTTTCTTGAAGCCGAAGTCGGTATAGGGATTTATGTATCTTTCTTTTTCTTCGTCTATCATAATCCATAAATTATATCGCGCCACAAAGTTATGAATAATTAGAGACACATCAAAGAAAAGCCGAGAAAAATTGCTGGAAACAAAAAAAATAATCACTTATGCAGATGATTGAACCTAAAACAGGCATTAGACACTAACCACTAATTTCTGTTTCGCTTGTTGCAGATTTTTGGAACGGAAGATAAAATGATAATGAAGAATTTTGCAGTCTGCCAAATAAATTGTATTTTTGCAGGGCAAACATTAGAAAATGGCAAACGAAGTCTTCATATCATACAGCCGGAAGGACTACGATGCTGTCCGAGAAATCAAGACAGAGATAGACCGCGAAGTGGGCATCAACTGCTGGATGGACATCGACGGCATCGAGAACGACGCTACAGACCTCGTGGAAGTCAACGAGGAAGCTGTCGATGCGGCACAGCTGTTTCTATTCATGCTCTCCGCAAACTCCCAAGAGGCGATACCTCCACGCAAGGAAATCGCACTGGCACAGAAGAAGGGCAAACGCATCGTCGTAGTGAAAATTGACGACTGTCACCTGTCGAGCGACTTCATCATCCACTACTATCACTACCGCCAGTACAACTACGCTAAGGACGCGGAAAGGACGAAACTCATGCACGACATCAGTTCGTGGGTGAGCATAAAGGAAACGCCTCGCAAATACGAAATTCCAAAGCCCGAAAAACCTGAACCAAAGGCACAGACCGAGGAACCGGAATCCAAGATAATAGTTTCTGACGACACAATCACAGACGAGGCGGCATGGGAACATGCTTGGGAAGCTTTGAAGACCTACGAATCGACAAAACACAAGCCCTCAACGCTCTGGACTCATCCCATAGAATCGAAGGCCGAGCCCAAGGAACAATGGCATCCTATTAGCCGACCAAAGAAAGCCCCCGCTATAGGGAGAAAAGATGCTAAGGAATCAACGTGGCTAAGCAAAATGATAGCTTGGGGGATGATTTTATTTTTGTTGTATCTTATATTTTCTTGACTCCCTGAACCCGAACAGAACCATCTCGGCTACCAGCAAAAAAAGAACCGCAAAGCATTGTGTGCCTTGCGGTTCTTTGGTTATCCCCCTCCCTTTAAGGGAGGGATGGGGAGGGTCTTTAGTAGATGCCATCCACATAGTCGAGCAGGGTCTTGCGGTTGGCAAGGGTGCGGTCGTAGTCCTCGCGGTTGGTGACCACAATCTTGTCGAACTCACGCAGACCTGTGCCGGCGGGAATGAGGTGGCCGCAGATGACGTTCTCCTTCATGCCTTCCAGATGGTCGGTCTTGCCGTTAATGGCGGCTTCGTTGAGCACCTTGGTGGTCTCCTGGAAGGAGGCAGCGGAGATGAAGCTGCTGGTCTGAAGGGCAGCACGTGTGATACCCTGCAGAATCTGCTTGGACGTGGCGGGACGGGCATCGCGCACCTGAACCGTCTTCTTGTCCTGACGCTTGAGATACGAGTTCTCGTCGCGCAGGCGGCGTGCCGTCACAATCTGTCCGTTCTGCATGTTCTCGGAGTCGCCGCAGTCGGTAACCACCTTCTTGCCCCAAATGTTGTCGTTCTCCTCGGCAAAGTCGAGCTTATCGACAATCTGCTGGGAAAGGAAGCGTGTGTCGCCTGCATCGTCAATCTGCACCTTGCGCATCATCTGACGGACGATGACTTCGAAGTGCTTATCGTTAATCTTCACACCTTGGAGACGATATACGTCCTGTATCTCGTTGACGATGTACTCCTGTACGGCTGTGGGGCCTTTAATGGAGAGGATGTCGGCCGGGGTGATGGCACCGTCGGAGAGTGGTGTGCCGGCACGGACGTAGTCGTTCTCCTGCACAAGTATCTGACGGTTGGCAGGGATGAGGTACTTCTTGACAGCCTCTTCGCCACCGAGACGCGGCGTGATGATGACTTCGCGGTTGCCGCGCTTGAGTTTGCCCATCGTCACCTCGCCGTCGATTTCGGCTACAGTTGCGGGGTTGCTCGGGTTGCGAGCCTCGAAGAGCTCCGTCACGCGAGGCAGACCACCCGTGATGTCGCCGCCACCACCGATGACGCGAGGAATCTTGACGAGCACGTCACCTGCCTTCACTTCCTGACCGTCCTCGACAGCAATGTGGCCGCCGATAGGCAGGTTGTAGTGACGCAGGATGTCGCCATTCTCGTCGAGGATATGGACAGTAGGAACACGCATCCTGTCGTGAGACTCGATGACGATGAGTTCCTGCAGGCCTGTCTGTTCGTCGGTCTCAACCTTGTAGTTGACACCTTCGATGACATCCTCGTACTTCACCCGACCGGGCATTTCCGTCACAACAACAGCGTTGAAGGGGTCCCACTTGGCAACGATTTCGTCCTTCTCGACCATATCGCCGTCGCCCTTGTAGAGCGTACTGCCGTAGGGGACGTTGGCGGTGAGCAGGATGATGCCTGTGGTGGGGTCGATGAAGCGTACTTCGGTGAGACGACCTACCACTACCTTTGCCTCCTTGCCAGTCTCGTCAACAACGTCAACGGTGCGCAGCTCCTCGAACTCGAGGCGTGCGTCGTACTTGGCCTTGATGCGGGCGTTAGCGGCTGCATTGCCAGCCACACCACCAGCGTGGAAGGTTCGTAGCGTCAGCTGTGTACCAGGCTCACCGATGGACTGTGCTGCGATGACGCCGACAGCCTCGCCCTTCTGCACCATGCGACTGGTAGCCAGGTTACGGCCGTAGCACTTCATGCAGACGCCCTTGCGGCTCTCGCAGGTGAGGACGGAACGTATCTCGACGGTCTCGATGGGGCTTTCTTCAATCTCCTGTGCCTTGGCTTCAGTAATCTCTTCGCCAGAAGCACAGATGAGCTTGCCTGTGAGGGGATGGATGATGTCGTGCACAGAGACACGGCCGAGGATGCGGTCGTAGAGACTGCTGATGACTTCATCGCCATTCTTCAGGGCGGAACATACGAGACCACGCAGGGTGCCGCAGTCCTCCTCGTTGATGATGACGTCGTGGCTGACATCGACCAGACGACGTGTCAGGTAACCGGCATCGGCCGTCTTCAAGGCGGTATCGGCCAGACCCTTACGGGCACCGTGGGTAGAGATGAAGTACTCGAGCACGCTCATGCCTTCCTTAAAGTTGGAGAGGATGGGGTTCTCGATGGTGTCGGGTTCTGCACCTGCCTTCTGGGGCTTTGCCATAAGACCACGCATACCAGAGAGCTGGCTAATCTGACCGGCACTACCACGGGCACCGGAGTCGAGCATCATATACACGGCATTGAAGCCCTGGTCGGCCTCCTTCATGGTCTTCAGCAGAGCCTTCGAGAGGTCGTTGTTGACGTGTGTCCAGATATCGATGACCTGATTGTGGCGCTCCTTGTCGGTGATGAAGCCCATGCCGTACTCGCCGCTGATGCGCTCCACCTCCTCGTTACCCTTGCGGATGAGTTCTTCCTTCTCCTTCGGGATGATGATGTCGCCGAGGTTGAAGGACAGACCACCCTCGTATGCCAAGCGGTAGCCAAGGTTCTTAATACCGTCCAGGAACTCACAGGCACGAGCCACACCCACGGTCTTGATGACATCGGTGATGATGCCGCGCAGGGTCTTCTTTGAGATAACATCGTTGAAGAAGCCTACCTCCATAGGAATAATCTCGTTGGCAATGACACGGCCGACAGAGGTCTCCACCATACGCTTGCCGATGGTGCCGTCCTCGAGCTTGTCATCAACTACCACAAAGACAGGGGCATGTACATCGACACGCTTCTCGTTGTAGGCGATAATGGCCTCTTCGGGACCATAGAACTTCAGACCCGAGCCCTTTGCTCCGGGACGAAGCTTGGTGATGTAGTACAGACCGAGCACCATGTCCTGTGAAGGCACGGTGATAGGCGTACCATTGGCGGGGTTCAGGATGTTGTGCGACTGGAGCATCAGAATCTGAGCCTCGAGGATGGCCTCGTTGCTCAAAGGCAGATGCACAGCCATCTGGTCGCCGTCGAAGTCGGCATTGAACGCCGTACATGCCAGGGGGTGCAACTGGATGGCCTTACCCTCAATCATCTTGGGCTGGAAGGCCTGAATGCCGAGACGGTGCAATGTCGGGGCACGGTTCAGCAGAACGGGATGGCCCTTCATCACATATTCCAGGATGTCCCAAATGATGGAGTCCTTGCGGTCCACAATCTTCTTGGCGCTCTTGACGGTCTTCACAATGCCGCGCTCGATGAGCTT